>NZ_AP017312.1:1485000-2085000 GCF_002355375.1 Aneurinibacillus soli
GCTCATCAAGCAGCAGGACATTCGGGCATAGTGACAGGGAGCGGGCCAGGTTCACTCGTTGTTTCTCCCCGCCTGACAGGTCTTCTACTGTGCGGTTCGCATAAGAGGGAGGAAGGGCAACCCGGGTAAGCAGATCGTGAATGGTGTCATCAGCAAGTGTTTGGTCTGTTAGACGTGCAGGATACGTGATATTGTCTGCCACAGTGCCTGGGAACAGAACTGGATTTTGGAATACATAATGAAGACGACGGCGCAATTCCGTTGGTTCCCATTCAGTAAGGGGCCGCCCTCGATATACAACATGTCCGGAGTCTGGATCTTCTAGCCGGGTAAGCAGGCGCAACAGTGTACTCTTGCCGGTGCCGGACGGACCGGTTATCGCAATGAATGCTCCACCTGGAATAGAAGCGGTTACGTTATACAGCGGAGTAATGGAGCGGTTATCGAGTTCATACGATTTGGAAAGGTTATGTAGTTCAAGTACAGGCTCAATTACGGACAAAGTGTAACCTCCTTCGAAAAGTAGACTGCTATCTATTATAATAGGAGTAAAGTATTTGAGAAAGGAAGTGACATATGAAGATAGCCATCTTGCATGATTATATAGGAAAGACAGCGTACAGGTTAGTTGCGGAACAGGACTATATGCTGATCGGGACGGAAAAAGATGTATTTCACTTGGGGCGCCTGCGTGGACGGACGTATCAATATGTGCAGTTGCGCATATGTGACTTCGTATGGAGTGGGATGGCGGATTATGATCGAAAAGAGATTGCAGCCCGTCTTGATGGTTTGCGGCGTCAGACAGGGGCGCAGTCAGTTGAAGGGGTTATTATCTATCTTATCATGCAACCAGTGACAGATGAGCTACAGGAGGCATTTGCAGGTGGTACGATTGATGAGTTTAGTATCGTACTTACAACGGCAGGCTATGTGCCGCCTGTGCACAAATGGCTCGGTGAGTATGCTCCTGTATTGGAGAAGCTGGTTGATCTCGCAGCATTTGACCATGAGCCTGTACAGACAGACGCACACAGCACAGAATACTGGGTACGAACGATTCAGCAGTGGGAGCAGCGGCGCAAACAGGAGCTACAGCAGGTGTTTTCGTATGGTAAGCCGCGTGTGACGTATGCGATTCTTGCTGTTATTATTGTCATCTTTCTGGCGATGGAAGCGCTTGGTGGGAGTCAGAATGAACAGGTGCTGGTGGCTTTTGGTGCCAAATACAATCCGCTCATCCTTGCTGGTGAATGGTGGCGGTTTGTGACGCCGATTTTTCTGCATATTGGATTTATGCACATACTCTTTAATGGAGTGGCCTTGTATTCACTGGGGGCCATGACGGAGCGATTGTATGGGTCCGGACGTTTTTTCGTTATTTTTATGCTGGCCGGTATTAGCGGAGTAGTCGCGAGCTTCGTATTTTCCACGCATATGTCGGCAGGTGCATCCGGTGCGCTCTTCGGATTGTTTGGTGCGCTTTTGTATTTTGGTATGCAGGATAGAACGATGTATAAGCGGGTGTTTGGCAGTAATGTTTTGGTTTTGTTGGGCATTAATTTAGCGATTGGTCTTCTTTCTCCCGGCTTAATTGACAATTACGCACATCTTGGCGGATTGTGTGGGGGATTTCTGGCAGCGGCGACAGTTGGGATGCCAGGACGCCGTGCCCAGATAGGTGTCCGAATCGCGGCTCTTACAGTTCTTGTACTCTTTCTGTGGCTAGGTATGACATCGGGAGGAGCACCGCTAGATGCTGCGCTTTTCCGGTAAAGTCTTTTCCCTAGCGAACATGTCCGATATAATGAAGAGTGACTAGGAGTAATTCTTCACAAAAAGGGGATAGGAGTCATGGAACAATTCAAAGATAGCGTGTATAAGTTAATTGTCGAAACATCGACAAACTTGCCACCAGATGTGCGCCGCGCGGTTGTAAAAGCACGTCAGAACGAAAGTGTAGGCACACGCTCTGCGCTGTCACTGGCAACGATCGCACAAAACATCGAAATGGCCGAAACGAACGTATCACCAATCTGTCAGGATACCGGCATGCCGACATTTGAAGTGCATACTCCGGTTGGCGCGAACCAGATTGAAATGAAAAAAGCGATTCGTGAAGCGATCGAGCTGGCCACTAAAAACGGCAAACTGCGTTCGAACTCTGTTGATTCACTTACAGGAGAAAACAGCGGAACGAACCTTGGACCAGGAACTCCGGTAATTCACTTCGACCAGTGGGAAAAAGATGATATCGAAGTGAAGCTGATTCTCAAAGGTGGCGGCTGTGAGAACAAGAACATCCAGTACAGTCTACCGGCAGAAATCGAAGGACTCGGAAAAGCAGGCCGCGACCTCGATGGCATTCGCAAGTGCATTCTGCACAGCGTATACCAGGCACAGGGACAAGGCTGTAGCGCGGGCTTCATCGGCGTGGGTATCGGCGGTGATCGCACAAGCGGCTATGCACTTGCAAAAGAACAACTGTTCCGCAAAGTGAACGATGTGAATTCAAATCCGGATCTGGCGAAAATGGAAGCATACATCATGGAAAAAGCAAACGAACTCGGCATTGGAACGATGGGCTTCGGTGGGGAAACAACGCTTCTCGGCTGTAAAATCGGCTCGATGAACCGTCTGCCAGCAAGCTTCTATGTTTCGGTAGCGTATAACTGCTGGGCTTTCCGTCGTCAGGGTGCACTTATTGATGCGCAAACAGGCGAAATTAAAGGCTGGCTTTACAAAGATGGAGAAGCGGTTGACCTTCATGCAGGCGTACAACAGCCAGAGCAGCAGGAAAAACGTCGTGAAGTTGTGCTTCAATATCCAATCTCAGAAGAACAGATTCGCAGCCTTAAAGTGGGTGATGTCGTAATCATCAACGGCCTCATGCACACAGGCCGTGACGCATTCCATAAATACATGATGGACCATGACTGTCCAATCGATCTGAACGGTGGCGTTATTTACCACTGTGGTCCGGTTATGCTCAAAGATGACAGCGGCGAATGGCACGTAAAAGCAGCAGGTCCGACAACAAGTATTCGCGAGGAACCGTACCAGGCCGATATCATGAAGAAATTCGGCATCCGTGTTGTAATCGGTAAAGGCGGCATGGGACCAAAAACGCTCAAAGGCTTGCAAGAGCATGGCGGCGTATACTTGAATGCGATCGGTGGTGCGGCACAGTACTACGCAGATTGCGTGAAAAAAGTAGAAGGCGTCGACTACATGGAATTCGGCCTTCCGGAAGCGATGTGGCACCTGCAAGTTGAAGGCTTTGCCGCAATCGTAACGATGGACTCACACGGCAACAGTCTTCATGCGGACGTAGAGAAATCTTCTCTTGAGAAGCTGTCCCAGCATGCAGAAGTAGTATTCAGCTAATCAATAAGCAATATGTGTACGCTCCGGCAGTAGCCGGGGCGTTTTTCTAAATATATGAATAGCAGGATAAGGAGGAGTATGATGAGTACATTGAACATTGCCATCTGCCAGATTGACATTGCATTCGGGCAGCCGGAACAAAACGAGGCAAAAATCCGGGGAAGTTTTGCAAAACTTGCCGAGCAGGAGACAAAGCCGGATATCGTACTGTTTCCGGAACTGTGGAACACAGGCTACGACCTGACTCGCTTAGACGAGATTGCGGACGAGGAAGGACAGAGCACAAAAGCGCTGATGGGAGAGCTGGCTTGCAAATATAATTTGCATATCATCGCAGGTTCAATCGCAGAGAAAACAGCAGCAGGTATTTACAATACAACTTTCGTATTCGCCCCGGATGGCCAAGTGATTCACGAATATCGGAAGGCACATCTATTCCGCCTGATGGACGAGGAAAAATTCCTCGCGCCTGGTCAATCACTTGCCGGTTGCATGATCGGCGAGATGCCTGCGCTTGTGCAGATCTGCTACGATATTCGCTTCCCCGAGAGCATCCGCAGCGGCGCACTCGCAGGTGCGGAAGTGCTGTTCGTCAGCGCTGAGTGGCCGCATCCACGCCTTACACACTGGCGCCAGCTGCTCATTGCGCGTGCGATTGAGAACCAGATGTATGTCGTGGCGTGCAACCGGGCGGGAAGCGATCCGAAGAATACCTTCTGCGGTCATTCCCTCATTATTGACCCGTGGGGAGAAATTGTAGCGGAAGCAGGAGAAGCGGAGGAAATCATTACAGGTACGATTGATCGTGCGCTTGTGGCAGACGTACGCAGTCGCATTCCGATTTTTGCAGACCGACGCACCGATTTATACGACCTGAACCGATAAAGAAAAGGCGAGAGTGGTAGAGGAAACACAATTGTGTTTTTCTCCCGCAGCTCGCCTTTATTCGTTCACTCAGCAGAAGTCGTCGTCATCATAGTTATCGGACATAAGATCAATCGCGCCGAGGACAACATGTGCCAGGCCAAAGCCTGTCACGCCCCAGGCGTATGGATTGTCAGAACGTATGTCTTTTTGACGACGGTTTAACATACTTAAACCGGCTGCGGTAACCGCAGTGCCGAGTGCTACAGGTACGATGCCTTTTTTCATTGGGAAACACCTCCTGTTAACAGCATGCCCGGCGATGGAGTGTGCTATGTTGGGAGTGTTTACCCGCAATGGGTGTGCAAGTATGTCAGGAAAGTATAGTACAATAAGAAGGAGAAACCGCAGAGGAAGGAAGCAGAATATGTCATATTTTCGTTCCGTACTGCTTGTATTTGCCGCTTCTTGCAGTTATGGAGTACTCTCGACATTTGTTAAATTTGCATATGCAGAAGGATTTGGACCTGGAGATGTGAGCGGCAGCCAAATGTTTCTGGGAATGCTAATAATGTGGGGAATTGCACTTACAGTCGGTAAATTCCAGCTGAGTGCAAAGCAGTGGGGGCTGCTTGTTGTTGCCGGAACAACAAGTGGACTAACAGGATTGTTTTACTACCGGGCGCTTCAATACATTCCAGCTTCTCTGGCCATTATCTTGTTATTTCAGTTTACATGGATGGGTGTGCTCATCGAACTGATAATAGAGAAGCGTAAACTTGGCGTATCGCGCCTAGTTGCCCTTGTATTTCTGTTTGGTGGGACAGTTCTCGCCAGTGGTATTGTAGAGGAAGGACTTCAGAAGTTATCACTTGCAGGTACGGTGCTTGGGCTGTTGTCTGCTGTGATGTATGCCCTGTTTATTATTGCGAGTGGAAAAGCCGCCCCGGAGGTAAATCCATATTGGCGAGCTGCTATTATGCTCATTGGTTCGGTAGCGATTACATTTGCGATCTCACCGCCACATTTTCTTGTGAACGGGGCGCTTGCAGATGGATTGTGGCGCTGGGGCATTCTGCTGGCGTTGTTCGGCGCTATTATTCCGCCCCTGTTTTTTGCAATCGGAGTTCCGCGCATCGGAAGTGGTCTTGCTTCTATTCTGGGGGCTGCTGAGCTACCAACAGCGGTCCTGATGTCTCGCTTCGTGCTAGGTGAGCATGTCGGTGGGCTGCAATGGATTGGCGTCATTGTGATTCTTGCAGGTATTATTGTACCCGAATGGCTGGCAGTACGCCGGACAAAGGAAACGAGTAGGACTGCATCTTAATACATGAGGAGGAGAAAAAATGGATCAGCAACTTACTTTGTTTAAACGTCTGACTGAAGGGTGTGGCGCTCCGGGATTTGAAGGAGACATCCGGGCGATTATGAAGGAATACATAAGCGATACGACCGATGAGATCGTATATGATAATCTTGGCAGTATTTTTGGTGTGTTGCGTGGCGATGAGAATGGGCCAACGATTATGGTAGCAGGGCATATGGATGAAGTGGCTTTTATGGTGACCCGGATTACAGACAAAGGGTTTTTGCAGTTCCAGCCGCTTGGAGGATGGTGGAGTCAGGTGCTGCTTGCCCAGCGCGTGCAGATCATGACGGCAAATGGCCCGGTGTATGGGGTGATTAGCTCCATTCCGCCGCATGTGCTTCCAGACAGTGTGAAGAACAAGCCGATGGATATAAAAAACATGTTTATTGATATCGGAGCTGATGATAAGGAAGATGCCGAACGGATAGGCATTCGTCCGGGACAGCCGGTACTGCCGATCTGCCCGTTCACCGTAATGGGCAATCCGAAGAAGCTTATGGCCAAGGCGTGGGATAACCGCTACGGGTGCGCGCTGGCCATTGAGATGATGCAGGAGATGCAGGCTAAGACGCACCCGAATGTGATTTATGGCGGGGCAACCGTACAAGAAGAAGTTGGCCTGCGCGGCGCAGGAACAGCGGCGAACATGATTAAGCCTGATCTGTTCCTGGCGTTGGATGCAAGCCCAGCTGGAGACATTCCAGGCGTGACAGACGGGATGGGTAAGCTAGGGGATGGTCTGCTGATGCGGATTATGGACCGGACAATGGTGACGTTGCCGGGACTGCGTGATTTTATGATCGATACGGCTGAAGAGCTGGGCATTCCATATCAGTTCTTTGTGTCGCCAGGTGGAACGGATGCAGGTAAGGTACATTTGACCGGAAATGGTGTGCCGTCTGCTGTTATAGGGATTCCGGCACGCTACATTCACAGTCATGCCGCCATCATTCACCGCGATGATTATGAAGCTGCGAAAAAGTTGTTGCTGGCATTGCTTACGCGAATAGATGGGCCAACGCTCACGCGCATCAAAGAGCGGTAGGAGGATGTGGCATGCAGTATTTATATTTGCACCGGTTGCAGGAGCAAGGAACAGCACGGTATGTGTATGTATTCGATGAACACGCTCTGTCGCCCAATAATCTGGTGCTACGTAATCTGTTTCGCTGCATGATCGAGGCAGTAGAGGGTGAGATTGACCAGATCGAGATGGAGTACAGCGATACTGCGACAGCGAAGCTGATGGGGGTAGAACGAGCGGTACAGATGTTGACGCTCATGGGGGCACAGGAAGCGGACAAAGTTGAGAATTGGCAGGGAGACGTTCTGTTGAGCCGAACATTTGTTGTGACGGCAGAAGCAAAACGTCTGGAGTATCTTCGCCATATGCGCGAACTTGATGAAGTATACCGCATCCAGCTAAGTGAAAATGGAGTGGAGAAAGTACATCTTTATTTCGCACAAACACTTGCCTGCCTGCTTACGGCGGAACAAGAAGATGTTTTTGTAAGCTTACTTGCGCAAAGGAACGTTCCATACAAAATTTTGGGTAATTAGCCACATTTTTTGTCGGTTTTTGTTTGAAAATCGCGCTTTATCCTAAAATTTCTATTGTCCTTTGGTGTGTTTTATATTATTCTTTTTATGACAACTTATTCAATAGGTTGAGAGTTGTTGTTTCTCTTTGCCCCGCTTAGCGGGGTTTTTTTTATTTTTCGGAGATTAATCATCATTTGTTTGGAAACGTAAAGAAAAGGGTAAACTTCTAACATAAAATGTGAAACTTTTATAAGGCTCCATTCGTAGGAAATGGTAGGAAGAAGGAGTAATAGCATTAAGAATAGGAGGAAAAGAAATGGACCAGCAGATACGTCGAGTGTTAGGTGCATGCGTATCCGCCGCTTTGTTTATCGGAACACTTGTTGCAATTACCGGAATTATTAAGGTTTCTTTATAAATAAGAGAAAGAGCTGCCCAATGACCTGGGGCAGCTCTTTTTGTATACGATGGGTCTACTAGTTTATGCGGCGACCGTTCTCCCAGAATGGTTCGCGCAGTACAACTTTTTGTATTTTTCCGGATGCTGTCTTCGGAAGTTCCGCAACGAACTGAACGGATTTCGGGCATTTGAAGTGAGCCATACGCTCACGGCAGAAAGAAATAATGTCTTGCTCCGTAGCAGTTTGTCCCCCACGCAATACGCATACTGCATGCGGCACTTCGCCCCACTTCTCATGCGGAATGGCGATGATCGCCGCTTCAAGAACAGCCGGATGCTCGTACAAAGTACCCTCTATTTCAATAGAAGAGATGTTTTCGCCACCGCTAATAATAATGTCTTTTTTGCGGTCTACAATGTCGATATAGCCGTTCTCATCAAGCGTTGCCATATCTCCGGTATGATACCAGCCATTGACGATAGCGCGTGCTGTTTCTTCTGGTTGCAGCCAGTAGCCGTCCATAACGGAATTAGAGCGACAAATAACTTCCCCTACTTCTTCGCCATTCGGCTCAATATCTTCTCCATCTTCATTTACAACACGAACTTCCATCATCAGCATACTCATGCCCGCTTTTGCTTTGAGACGGTGAATGCGATCCATGTCATTTTCATCGCGAATCGCTTTTTTGATGTGGGATACGGTCAAGAATGGAGCGACTTCTGTCATGCCATATACTTGAACGAATGTCCAGCCCAGCTCGTTTTCCACTGCTTTTACGAAAGATGGAGGCGGAGCGGAGCCAGCAAGTACGACACGGACCGGCTGTTTGATCGTTGCTTGTCTGATCGAAGGATCATTAAAGATCATGTTTAGCACAGTTGGAGCCATGCAAGCTACCGTTATGCCTTCCTCTACGATCAGGCGGGTAATAAGTGCTGGATCAATCTTGCGCAGCATAACATGTGTTGCGCCCATGCCGGTAAACGAGAATGGAGTGCCCCAGCCATTTACGTGGAACATCGGAAGCGTGTGCAGTAGCACATCATCATCTTCTGCACGTAGATGGATGATTGTATTTAGGGCGTTGTTGTACAAGCTACGGTGTGTTTGGATAACGCCTTTCGGACGGCCTGTTGTACCGCTTGTATACAGGATAGTCGCCATATCGGTTTCTTCCATCTCTTCATATACGGCCGCTTCGGAAGCGCTCTCAATCATGGCATCATAAGAGAGCCAGTCCGCATTGGTTTCAAATCCGTCAACCGGAAGTGTCACATACGTTTGAACGTTAGAAAGGTTTTCAAGAACCGGTTCGATAAGAGGAGCCAGTTCTGCATCTACCATAAACATCACCGCACCGGAATGGTTTACGATATAATCATAATCTGCCGGAACGAGACGAGTATTAAATGGAACAACAACCGCTCCGATCTGAAATGCAGCATAAAACGTTTCATACATTTCCAGGCGGTTCGGTGATAAAACAGCGATACGGTCCCCTTTGCGGATGCCGCGTTCGCGCATTGCATTGGATAGTCGGTTTACACGCTTCTGGATTTCAGTGTAGGTGAAGCGGCGTTCGCCATCAATTACGGCTGTTTTCTCTGGATAATGGTATACAGCTCTTTTTAAGAAATCGTGCAACAAAAATGGTACGTGCATATATTCTCTCCTCCTAAAAAAATTGGAAAAACCTACTTAATCAAAATACCATAAAATTTCTGAAAAAAATACACTAGGCAGAAAAAACGAAACAATCCGCTCTTACATTTCGTAAAAGCGGATTTTCGATACAAAAATATGTAGCATTATTACACAACAGTCAGGGATATAATCTGACGGATCGGACTATCCATATTACGACCGTCTCCGTAATATAAGTATACAGGGCCATCTTCACGAATTGGCTTGCCATCAATTGCGAAACAGAGGATGGCCTGTTCCGCTTCTGCAAGAGACAAGCTGTGTTCTTCTCCGGTTTCTGTGCGGCAAATAAGCGCAATCGCATCGGTTGCTGGTTTAGCATTGCGCAGGAATGGAGCGAGCGGTATGCCGTAATCACCGATGATTTTTTTCTTCTCTACAAACAGTTTCTCGCTCTGTTTGGTTGGTGTCGAGCCGTGTTCAAGTTCTTTATCCCACAGGCGGCCCATTCGAGCAATTTCGTCTTCCATGTCATCTGTTTCTTCTTCCGAACCTGCACCTGCGAAGAAGTCTTCCATTTTAAACTTTCGGTCGTCAAAAACCCAGATGCTCGGGTCAAGGGTAATGTTATAGGTGACTTTGCCGTTGATTAGTATAATGTCTGCCATGCGTATGTCCTCCAGATCTCGTACTTCAGATGAAATAGAATGCAGTTCCTAATATAATATACACCACCACAAGTAAAATCCCTTCATACCAGTTTGTACTTCCATCGCGTGCAATCGAAGAAGCGATGAAGGTAGCAACCCCGATAGCAGCCAGTTCATAAGAAGTGAACACGAGATCCATTTGATTGCCGAAGAACAGGCTGACAAACACAAGAGTTGGTGCTACGAACAGGGCGATCTGCAGGCTACTTCCGACGGCGATCTCGACAGATGCGCCAATTTTATTTTTCATCGCCAGGAAAATCGCAGCGCTATGTTCTGCTGCATTCCCGACAATGGCAATGACAAACGCCCCGACGAAGATTTCAGACCAGCCAAGCGATTTGGCGACTGCCTCAATGCTGTGTACGAGCCATTCGCTTGTGATCGCTACAAATACAGTGGCAACGAGCAGAATCAGGACAGAGACTCCTTTGCTCCATATCGCACCCTCCTCTTCATCAGAGGCGTTCTCATCAGAGAGAACATCTTTATGCGTAATCATGGAGAAGATGAGCCATAAAATATACGACACAATCAAAAGCCCTGAGATCATGAGGCTAAGCTGATTGATATGCGGGACGTTCAATTGCCTCATAAAGACGGCCGGGATAAACAGAGAAATGACAGCGAGTAGCATCAGAGAAGAATTATGCCCGGCAAGCAGGGCGTTAAAACGCTGTTGTTTGAACTTGATCCCGCCTGCTATGACGCTTAAACCGAGTACAAGCAGCAGGTTGCCGATAATGGAGCCGGTAATACTTGCCTTCACCATATCGAACAAGCCTTCTTTAATGAGAAAAATTGCAATAATTAATTCAGCGGCATTGCCGAATGTGGCATTTAAAAAACCACCGACACGCTCACCTGCATAATGCGATACGCTTTCCGTTGCTTTCCCAAGCAACGCGGCAAGTACGATGATTGCAGCGGCTGCGGTTGTGAACTGTAGGCCTGATGAATGAGTAAAATAGTGGGCCCAGGCGCTTAGTGCTGTGAAAAATACGACCAAACTGTAAAACAGTTTTTGTTTCAAATTCATACCTCACTTTCTTTATGTACTTTTTCTTACATGAAGATACTCCTTTTTATTAGAAATTAAAAGTAAAACATGGCGGGGGACAAGAAGAAAAAGCGGAATTGTCGCCTAGACGCATCCGCTTTCTGTGTACAGTTAGTTGCAGAAAATATGCTTGCCGATCTTCTTAATCTGTGGTCGACTCCAAATCCACTTCGATGTCGCGGTGTCTGGATTGAAATAGTACAGCGCACCGCCAGTTGGGTCCCAGCCATTCAGGGCATCTTGCACTGCTTTAACCGCTGTTTCATTCGGAGTTAGCCAGATCTGACCATCTGCTACAGCCGTAAAAGCTCCGGGTTCAAAAATAACAGCACTAGGTGAATGAGGAAAGGATGGGCTTTTCACCCGGTTGAGAATGACGGCGGCCACTGCTACCTGACCGATATACGGCTCGCCACGTGATTCTCCGTATACGGCGTTTGCCATAATGTTTAGTTCGTTTTTAGAGAAGCTAACGTTTGTTTTTGGTAGCTTTGTAGGTGCGGAAGCTGCTTCGGACTTGGTTGTATCGGTTTTCGCAGGCGCTGTTTGTTGCGTGCCTGTGGAGTCCATCCCTGGTCGCCAGTCTTTTGTGGCTTCCCACAGCTTCAGTTTTGTTTTCGGCCCGAGTATTCCGTCGATGGGCATGCCGAATTCATACTGGAAGTTGCGTAGCCCGTTATACGTGCGCCACGAGAAGGTACCATCCACTGCTCCGGTATAAAAACCAAGAAATTTGAGCCGTCCCTGCATTTCAGTAACATCTTTGCCGCTTGATCCGACGTATACTGTCTCCTTGCTGAATCCATGCGCAGGCAATGGCGCAAGCCATGGCATCGTCATGGCAACGACCAGAATTAGTACCACAGGCCAGGTACGATTGTGGCGCGTGTATTTCTTCATGGGAATCCCTCCTGTAAAAGGTAGTACCCATATTTTGCACGTCTGCATACGAAAACATGTGTATAATAAAAGAGAAGAAACAAAGGAAATGATTGGAGAACTCTTCATTATGGAACATAAATACGAACAGATGATATCCATCTGCAAAGCGCTTGGCCACCCGGTACGGTTGCGTATTTTTACTTTGCTAGCAGAGCAAGGAGAGTCATACTGCGGGGATATGGTTTCACTTGTCGGGGTGGCGCAGTCCACAGTGTCTCATCATCTCAAAATTCTAAAAGACAGCGGATTGGTCACAACGGAAGAGCAGGGAACATTCGTCTGCTACCGGGTGCAGCGGGAACGCCTGCGAGAATTGGCACATTTGCTTGAGGGGCTGTAGAAAAAAGTGGGGCAATTGCCTGAAACAAGTTGCCAGCGCCCAGATGAACGAATACAATAAAAATTAATCAGATATAAAGGAGGAATTCCCATGGCTGATGTAAAAGGAAACGGAGTGGTACGTATTGCGGATGATGTCGTGGCAGTGATTGCTGGGATTGCCGCAACAGAAACCGCAGGAATCGCAGGTATGTCAGGTGGAATTACCGAAGGATTGGCTCGTCGTGTAAGCGGAAAAAACGTGCAAAAAGGTGTTTCCGTAGAAGTGGGAGAATTCGAAGCGGCGATTGATCTGCGCGTAATCGTAGCGTATGGCAGTAAGATCGACGAGGCATGTCGCACACTTCAGCAGAACGTACGAGACGCGGTTGAGTCCATGACTGGCCTGCGTGTTGTGGAAGTAAATGTGAAAGTAGAAGGGGTAGAATTCCCGAAACCTGAAAAAGAACAGCTGCCAGAAGCAGCGCAGCGTGTGAAATAAACACAGAATGATGTGAAAAGCGCAGGGCATTTATCATGCCGTTGCGCTTTTTCGTTTTTACGGAAGAGCAGCGGTAATGGTCGATGGAACTTTTGGGTTTTTTACCCCGAATAACCCGATAATGACAAGTAATCCGAGTAACAGTGATACAGCCAATGGATTATCTGGTGCACTAGTTCCGCTTGTGCCTGAAGTTCCACTTGTGCTTGAAGTTCCCATGTATCTCCCTCCTGATTACGGCTCCTGCATCCGCTGCTTAAGAGCAGCCAAAATTTCATCCAGTGTAATCGTACCATTATTACGCAGAAAGTGAGCGAGTTCGCCGACCCGATTTTCCTGAGGATTCTTCTGGCAGGGATTCTGCAGCTTTCCGACTAGTGAAACCACAATCCCTCCATCGCGCCCGAACTCAATGGCATCAGTGACGAGTTCTCCAGATAAGAGCAGAGCAGCCGTAATAATTTCAAGCTGTTTCGAGGAGAAGAGATGATCAAACGGAGAAGAATGGGTGCTGTTTGTTTGTGTCTTGTCTGTTTGTCCGGTTGTTCTCGTAGTCCCGGTCTTCTTACGCTTTGCCATTTCCTCCCCTCCCTCTTACACAGTATGCAGGAGTGGGCAGGATGCGCCGATTATCGCGGCTCAATTAATTGGAACGCGCCTGTGCCGGCTAGTACAAGCCGGCCTTTCTCATTATGAATACGGCATTCACATACACAACGAGTACGCCCTCGCCGCAGTACAGAAGCGGTAGCGATTAATCTTTCTCCCGTGCCAGGAGAGAGGTAGTGAACGTTCATCTCTGTAGTGACGACCTTATAACCAGTCGCCCGACTTGCTGCTGATCCCATCACGCTATCAGCGAGAGTGGCCGTCATGCCACCGTGTACGATACCGAGTCGATTCATCATAAAGGGTGTAATGGGAACATCAAATCGGTATGTGCCATCCTCCAGATATTCTCCTTGCAGTCCAAGGAAGCCGGAAATATAGGCTGTTTTGCGTTCCCGCATGTATTCTACAGCCTGGCGGGCGAGATACAGGATCTGCTGGTCTTCCTCTGATCCACTCTCAAGTGTGTCTTTTACAAATTGAAGCATTGCTTCCTGGTCATGTCTCATACTCTCACCTGTCCTTATGTAGTGTTCCTTTATAGTATACAAGATTTTTGTGGCAAACCTCTTTTCTTGTAACCCGAGTATACAGTTTGTCTTCACGTAGGAAATGTGTATACTTACTTACAACTATGTTTCGTATTCGGGTGGTGAATAGCATGATTCAAACAACCAGAGAGGTGTATACAGTAGCTCGTGTTATTGAACAAATTAATGATCGGCTATACACGCAACTTGCTTGCGCGAACGGCTGGCCAGAAAGAGATGAGGTTGCTATGCATCTGCTTGCCACTACAACAGTGGAGCAGACATGGCAGGCGATGACACAAGAGGAAAAACACATGCTTGTGTATATGCTGTTCTATATCGGTCACGATATGCTTACATACCGGCAGATGGAGCAATATGCGCATGATACATCGCCGCTTGCTGCTTATAGTGGCTTAACAGGGCTTAGAAGACGAGGGCTTGTGTATACACTTCGTCGATTATGGGGAGAAGTGGCGTATATAATGCCGGACGATTTGCAGGCGGTGTGGCGAGCTCACATTCGGACAATAAAAAAAGAGACTGGGCTACCGCATACAGGGATTTCATCTGAACCTGTACCTGCGCTATGGGATGTGTTGTTTGCAATTGTACATACATACCGTCATGAGCCTATCATGTTGACGAAAAAAGGCATATTGCCGATGAAAATAAGACGCCGCCTGCAGGCGCTGATTCCGTATGAGGAAGAATTGATTGGCTCTGTATATTCGCAGGATGCCGATTATACGGCACGGGAAGGATTTGTACTGGCTCTGTTGCTTCATACGGGAGCGCTCCGGCTGTATGAAGCGGAAGCAGGACCTGTGTATCAGGTTGAAAATGAAAGGGTGTGCCGCTTGTTTGCGGGCAGGCGATCCCATGTGCAGTCTCGCGTATGGCAGGCAATTGTGGATGTTGTGGGCCATCTGCATCCGCTATATCCGGGTATGCTGGAAGGGCTTACGATAGATGATGAAATAGATGTGCAGGCTCTGTATGACCGGGAACAAGGTCTTCTTGCAGAAGCGGGCACGATTCCGGATCAAAAGGCGTGGGCTGGATTTATTGGCCAGGTGTTGCCGCTTCTCGCCGGGCTAGGTTTCGGTTTCTGTCATACCTGTGAGAATCGTGTATGGTTTAGCTGGAACGGTGGGAGACCAAGTAGGTGCGAAGTCGAAGAAAGGGTGGACGAGCGACTCGGATATGTGCAGCCGACAAGGGATGTGCTTCTGCTTCCGTCTGCCCCGTATGATGTTCGCTGGGAGGTGGGGGCCTACGCAGAACTTGTGGATCAGCAGGAAGTATGGACGTTCCGGCTTACACAGCAGAGTGTTCGGGACGGTATGCGCTCCCGTGGACGTGCGGATTTGGGAGTACTTCTTACGAGGATTCAAGGAGACATCCCGGAGTCTGTATGGACGCAGCTTGAGCGCTGGATGAGCGGCAGACAGGCAGCAATTTTTGACCATGTTCTTTTTTTGCGCTGTCCAGATGAGGCGGTAGCAGACTGGCTGGAAGGAGAGGGATCTCTTACGCATGCTGTGCGAGAGCGGTTGAATACATGTGACTTTCTCATTCATGAAGCAGGATGGAATAGTGTCCGTGCTGCTCTGGAAAAGCACGATATTCCTGTCCAGTGTTCTGGGGAAGCGGTATTACGCCCGCTTGTGGAACAAAAGACGCAAGAAGAGGGATTTAAGGTAGAGTCGGTATTTCCGGCACTAGAAGATTCCCTTCCAGAACTGCGGGATATTCCAACCATCTGGTATAAAAACTGGCAAACGTATCATGCGTCTACACTTCGAAACATGCTGTCCAAAGCCCAGGCTCTCGGGGTGCCGCTTCGGCTCGAAGCAGGAAAGAACGAATGGGAAGAAGCCCGTGTAACGGAAATTCGAAATGAAGATGGGAACTATCGCGTTCGTTTTGCTGTCACAGGCGACAGCATGATCATTCCGCTGCAAGAGGTTGGCCGGGTGAGCTGGAAGCTGCCATTCTCCTGAGCAGGCTTACGCAGCAAAGGCTATGCACAACAGGGACGAAATGATACAATAATGGGCGAGGTGAGGAAATGGCAAGCAAGTCAATCAAGGTGCTGGATTGGAATGATGTACTAGAACGTGCCTATGGAATTGGCGAACAGCTGACCCACTCGCAGGAAATGCGGCGCTACAAGGAGATGCGTCAGGAGATGGAAACTGACAGGGAAGCTGCCGTACTGATCGAGAGTTTTAATCGCCTGAAAGAAGCGCATGAAGAAGTTGAACGATTCGGGACCTATCATCCCGATTATCATACTGTTACTCGTCGTGTCCGTGAGAAAAAGCGAGAACTTGATAAAGTGCCGAGCATTGCCGCATTCAAGCAGGCTGAGAATGACCTGGATGAACTGTTGTACAGAGTAAGCCGGGTTATTGCTGATGCCGTATCTGAACAGATTAAAGTGCCGAGCAACAACCCGTTGTATGAGCTTGCAGGCGGAGGATGTGGTAGCGGAGGATGCGGTACGGGCGGAGGATGCGGCTGCTCAGCGCGCTGATCTGGCAGAACCGGGCCAATGCTAGTATGAAGAAGGAGAGTCGAAGCATGAGAGAAAGACGCGTAGGGCTTGCCATATACGTGAAAAGCCTAAAAGCGGCCCGCAACTTACGCAAGTTTGGCAATATCCACTACATGTCGCGTCGCCTGAATTATGTGTCTATGTATACAGCGGCCGATACGTTTGAGCAGACAGTGGAACGCATCGCACGCCTGGATTTCGTCACGCGTGTGGAACGATCTCACCGCCATGAGATCAAGACGGTGTATGACAACGCCAAGCCGGATAAAGCGAAAGAATTCGACTACAAAATGGAAGAGAGCCAGATTTTGTCGATTGCGCGCGGTGAACAGCAGCTTGGCCTTTAAAAAGAAGAGAATGATTTTAAAGAAGCGACCGTGCATGGTTGCTTTTTTTATTCATTGTTTGCTAATAATGCCAATGATATAATTACACAGGTATAAAGAGGGAAGGGAAGAAACGAAAATGTTTGTGCATAACCACATCAAAAGCAAACTTCGCTTCGTCTCGCTGACTGTGATTACGCTATCATATTTTCTTGTGAAGGATTATCCAGGATTTAATGGAATTGTGTTCTGGGGATTTACTCTGATAGGTTGGGTTATTGCAGCGTTTGTGTACAGTTGGAAAGGGAAGAAGACAGGTGTTTTTTTAGAAGAGAATGAGAACAAACTTCGCTTCATGGATTTTGCGTTTGTACTCGGCTATATGACGGTAACGGGGGGGATTGATGAAAGTCCGTATTTATACTTGATTTATCTGGGAATCGCATCGGTAGGACTGTACGGCTCAAGGCGGTTCGGTCTGCTGTACTCACTGCTTGCACTCGTGATTTTGGTTGGGTACGATTTAGTTTATCATCAGATAATGGAAGGTCGCTTCGTTCCGACATGGCACATATGGCCCAAGCTTTGCATGCTGCCGGTATTTGGTCTTTTGGCAGATATGCTACTTGCACACTTCCAATCGATGCAGGAGAATGAAGAAATTGTGCTCGATCAGCTTGTGACAAGTCTTGCCAAAGCGATTGGCAGTAAAGATTCGTACACACTCGGACACTCAACACGTGTGCAAATGTATGCGCTTGCGATTGGTCATGAGCTTGCCCTTAATCAGGAAGATATGTTTACGCTGCGTTATGGAGCGTTGTTACATGATATTGGAAAAATCCACATTCCGTCCAGTTTGCTTAATAAAACAGGGCGTCCTACGCTTGATGAATGGAATGAACTGAAAAGCCATTCCGTGGAAGGTGGGCGTATTATGGCAGGTCTTCAGAAATTGAGTGGTGTGCGGGATATTGTGCTGTATCATCATGAGAAATATGACGGAACGGGTTATCCAAGCGGACTAGCTGGAGAAGATATTCCTTTTCTTGCGGCAATTGTAAATGTTGCGGATTCGTTCGATGCGATGACGTCTACACGATCGTATAACAAGCCTAAGACAGTAGAGGAAGGCATGGCGGAAGTCCGGAATTGTATCGGTACGCAGTTTCATCCGAGGGCTGCTGCTACTGCGCTCGCCTTGTTTGAACGAGGAGAGTGGCCGCGCTTTAAGCAGCTAGAGGAAACAGCAGAAGGTGAACATTTTGCGAAATCTGAAAGGTCATGTGTTGTAAAATAAGTAACATAATTGTTACAAAATTTCCTGTTTGTACATGTTATAATGAACGAGAGAAACAGTACAACGAGGAGGAAAACATAAATGTTTACTAAAATAGTAGTTGCAATTGATGGTTCTGAGATGGGAGCAAAAGCGCTGGAAGCTGCTATTGCACTTAGTGCCGAGCAAAAGGCAGAACTTGCTATTCTACATGTAGCTAGAGAGACGATTGTTTCCCCGTATATTGTGGGTGAAATGGCGTATTTAACGAAAGATTTTGATACAAGTGTAAATGAGGCAATACGCAAAGAAGCCGAAAAACTGCTTGAAGAATCGAAGGAAAAAGCGGTTGCACGTGGTATTACAGCCCAAACCGTATATGTAACAGGAGATCCGGCACGCGAGATCGTACAGTATGCACAGGAAAATCGTGTAGGGCTCGTCGTTCTCGGAAGCCGTGGACTAGGAGCCTTTAAAGAAATGATGCTTGGAAGTGTTAGTCATAAAGTTTCTCAGCTGGTTTCCTGCCCGATTCTTATTGTGAAATAATGAGAGATTTAATCCCTGATTGCATACAAGCGAATCAGGGATTTTTATTGTACGGAAAGTAATCGCTTTCTTTTTTATTTTCTCGACTGTTGACAATCAACTGTAAATAATGTAAGTTTAATCCGTTAGAAAAATTAGATAAATATAAAAAGAGAGAAAAAACAGAAAAAAGGAGAGGATTTTTATGAAGAGTAACCAGGAAGTTGCAGAAACAAAGATCGTAATGTCAGATCCAACCGCACTTGGGGTGTTTGGATTGGCGATGGTAACGTTTGTAGCATCGTCACAAAAACTTGGCTGGACAACCGGCACTACTTATTTATTGCCATGGGCGATTTTCCTTGGCTCACTTGCTCAAATTTGGGCTTCAACTGTAGACTTTAAGAAAAACAATTATTTCGGTTCAATTGTTCTAGGCGCATATGGATTGTTCTGGATCGGGGTTGCATCGCACTGGATGATTGCACTTGGGTGGTTTGGGGATGTTGGAAAATTAGCAGACCCGAAACAGCTGGCTTTCGCATTTTTTGGATACTTGATTTTTTCTTTATTCATTACAGTAGCGGCATTGGAAGTTAATAAAGCGTTTGCAGCGATTCTAATCTTGATTGATGTTCTATTGTTCTCACTTGCATTGGCAACACTTGGTGTGAATAAAGAGATGTTCTCGAAGCTTGCCGCTTATTCTGAACTTATTATTTCTCTTATTGGTTTTTACGCAGCAGGAGCTGCATTCCTGAACGCTTTCTTCGGTAGACAAGTCCTGCCGCTTGGCAAGCCGCTTGGCCTGATCAAGAAAGGCGCACCAGCTAATAGCCAGCCTGCTACTAATCGCAAAATGGCAGCAAACGAGTAATTTTTCTAACGAATTTATTATTTTTCCCGCTGATACGATCAGCGGGCTTTTTTTGTATAACGGCAGAAAATGTCGAAAAGGAGTTGCTCTCTTTTTATTATATGGTATAATTTGGTAGAAAAGGAGGGGTAAGGATGCTAGATGTGTCAGAATATGTAATAGCAGTCATCCGAGACGGAATTGCCAGAGGCGCGAGTGATATTCATATTGAACCGGGGACGAATGAGCTTGTCATCCGGTTCCGTCTGGATGGATATCTGCAGGAGGTGGAACGCAAAGAAGAAGCATGGGGACCGCCTGTGATCTCACGTCTCAAGCTGATGGGAGGAATGGACATCGGAGAGAGAAGGCTGCCACAGGATGGCGGATTCTCACTGGAATCCGGGGAAGAAGAGCACGGGGAAATGATCGATGTACGAGTGGCAACGCTTCCGACCATTCACGGCGAGAAGGCAGTGCTTCGTCTGCTTCCACATGCACCTCGCTATGGCACCCTTACCTCGCTTGGTATGAATGAGGCGGATGCATTCCGTGTTCGATCGATGCTCTCGGGAACACAGGGGATGATTCTTGTGGCGGGAGCGACTGGAAGCGGTAAAACAACGACGATGTATACGATGCTTCAGGAGTTGAGCCGCGAAGGACGTAATATCGTGTCGCTGGAACAGCCAGTGGAATACCGAATTCCAGGAATCAATCAGGTGCAGATTCATCCGCGTTCGGGTTTGTCGTTTCATGAAGGGTTGCGAGCAGTATTGCGGCAGGACCCGGATGTTATTTTGGTAGGCGAGATTCGGGACAAGCTGACGGCGGAGATTGCGGTCCGTGCTGCACTTACGGGCCACCTGCTCATATCGACTATCCATACAAAAGACGCGGTTAGCACGATTGTTCGTCTGCTTGATATGGGAATTGAACCGTACTTGCTTACATCCGCGCTGGTAGGTGTGATTGCCCAGCGGCTCGTACGTCGACCATGTCCGAGTTGCTACGGCCAGATGCCAGCGTGTTCGTCCTGCCATGGAGGCGGCCTGCGTGGTCGCACGGGGATTTATGAAGTGCTGACAGTAGCAGATGACTTCCATCCATATATTCTTCATCGCTGTTCAGCAGATGAGATGAACCGTTATTTACGAGCGAATGGATTTGTTTCGTTGTCGGTATCTCTCGAACAAAAAATAGCCGAAAGAGAAGCGGAGCCAGATGCTCCAATATTGTATACGCCGTATGCGTCTGCGAATCAAGTGGTCTGATGTCCTGCTCTCCCGCCTGTGTGACAGTCTCTCTCATCTGCTAGAAGGTGGAATTCCCCTGCTTGATGCGCTTGATGTAACCACTTCTCATATGCCAGGCTTGTATAGAGCGCAGCTTCAGGCCGTCAGGAAGGAACTCGAAGCCGGTTATCCGCTATCCTGTGCACTTGAACAGATTCGGCCACCTGCATTTTTTCTCTCGTTGCTTGCTGCAGGAGAAGCGCATGGCGATTATGCCCGTTGCTTCCGATTTGCGGCCATGCATTATCAAAAGCGCTTTGAATGGAAGCAGCGTCTCAGACAGCTTCTTAGTTATCCACTGCTGTTGCTTGTTCTTTCCTCTTGTAGTCTACTGTTTTTACTTCATACGATTCTACCTCAGATGCTTTCGATGTATGCCTCCATGAATCTTCAGCTCCCTGTTTTTACTCGCTTATTTCTTCAGGCTGGTGGGACCGCTCTATCTGTTTTACCCGTTGTTATTATAGTTGTATCAGGCATGATAGTTATGTTCCTGTGGGGACGGCATCGTGTACGTCTTGGTTTATTTTTGCTTCGGATTCCTGTTGTGCGGACCTTTTTCCGAATTGCGTATACCCAGTATTTTGCACGTCAGGCAGGGCTCTTGTTTCAGGCAGGTGTATCCATTCTTGACATTTGTACGCTGTTTTGTGAGAAAGCTCCGTGGGCTGTGATGAGGCAGGAGATGCATTTTCTAATAGCTGAATTGCTGAAAGGACAGAGTCTGAGTGATACGATGCGGAACCGTACGTGCTTTACACCGGGTTTGATTCGCTGTCTCGAGCTTGGAGAACAGAGTGGGCGGATTGATGAATGTCTGCTTGTATATAGTGAACAGCTTGAAAGATATACTCGTCAGAAGATTGAGCAGATGTTGCGCTGGATTGAGCCAGGACTTCTGCTTGGGATTGGACTGATTGTATGCGGCGTTGTTTTTTCGTTGTTTTTGCCTGTGCTATATATGATGAGCCATATTTCACAGTAAAGGAAGGAGCCGTATAGATCAGATGAATCGTATAAGGAAAGAGAAGCGTAACGAACATGGATTTACCTTAATTGAAATGCTGATTGTAGTAGCGATTATCGGTGTGTTTTTGTCGCTTGCTCTGCCTGTTTATAAAGATACGGTTGTTAATGCACAAAATCAGAGCTGTGAGTTAAATAAGCGGATGCTGAAGGTAGCGATGGAAACGTATTATTTGAGCAATGGTAACATATATCCGGCAACAGGCAAAGAGATTGATGAATTGCTGGCTAAGCATTATCTGGAAGAACGTCCGAGGTGTTCAGGTAAAGGGGCGTATACGTTTACCGTGTCGACAGACGGCAAGTCGGTAGACGTATCCTGTACGGTACATCATGCACCGTAGCCTGTCTGAACGGGGATTTACCTTGATTGAAATGTTGATTATAGTGGCGATTCTCACCTGCATGCTTGCCATTACTATGCCGGTTGTCCAGTACAGTGTACAGCGGATGCAGGAGCGGCAGTATATCGAACAGCTGACCGCAGATCTATACTGGGCAGCAAGCGAGGCGCGTTTTCGCCACAGTACTATTACAGTCGGTTTTGCGTCGGACTCTTCAGGTTACACGATTCGAACCGCATACGGACAACCGCTTAAAAGTGCGCCATTGCCCGTCGGATTTCGCCTTTACCATAACTTTCAAGGGCTGATGGTTTATTTTAATGAATTAGGACATATCAGTCGTGCGGGGACGATTCGGCTGATTAATCCGGAAGGGAAGGAACGAAAGGTTGTGTTGTATATGGCAAGTGGACGGTTTCAAGTGGATGGGGGGAGTGGATGAAGAGTCAGGATGGCTTTTCGTATGTTGAGACGGTTATCAGTATTTTACTGGTGGCTTTACTTGTAGGCGTGACGGGGCAGATGACGGCGCTAGCTGTGCAAATTCGACAGAAGCAAGCAGAGGAAACACAAGGATATTTGCTTGCTTATTCTATGGTGGAGCGATGGAAAATGGATGGAGTTGTCGGGACGTTTCAAAAAGAGGTAGAAGGCTGTCGTTACTACGTAGGGGTACAGAGTGGGCCGCTTACCGAGCGAGTGGAACAGTGCGAGGTGCTGGTGCAATGGGGAGAATCAGAAGCAGAGCGCAAGCAGGTCCAGGTAAAAGGGAGCCGTTTTTTGGGCAGGGCTCCTGTAAGAGGAGCCGGGAGTGGGGGATAACGCTGTTAGAAAGTCTGATTTCGTCTCTGGTACTTTGCTTATTGGCTGCCGTTGTGCTGGTGATGTATGTGCAGGTGGATCGGGAAATGCAGCAGGTGCAAGAGGCGAAGCGGCTGGAAGTAGAAGCTCGTTCTTTCTTCATGTATGTAGAAGAAGAACTTCGCCGCAGTGATCGATTTGAAACACCGACTCGATATGTGCTCTGTTTTCGGGATGATGCAGGGGGCACGATTATGTACTGGATGACAGGGAATCGTCTATGTCGGCAAGTAAACGGTACGGGTTATGTAGTGATGTTGCAATATGTAAGTCGGGTGGAGTTTACTGTATTTCCGAATGGATGCCAGGTGTACATTGAGCTTACCAAAGGCGGTGCATCATGGAAGGGGGAAGTGTTCATCGCCAAAAGAGTGGAACTGGCTGCATGAGAGGTGGTATAATGCAGAAAAATCAGACGCGTTCCCGTGGGTCGGCTCTGCTCATTATTATTGTATATACTCATTTGGTGCTGCTGCTCATTTTGCATACAGCCGGGATTTTGTATACGCTTGGTCGGATTGCGGCAAATGATCGCGCACGCCTGGCGAATAAATATCGAGCAGAAGCTGCTGCATATATGGCAGTGGAATACTTGCTGCGAGAGGCGTCGTTGCCGAATACAAGCTGGTATCAGGTAGACGGAGAGCGGGTAAAAGTAGATGTGCTCAAGCGAAGCAGCACGTATGTGACGATCGGGGCGATGGCCGATCATGCGAATGTGTGCCTGACGGTAGAGACGCAAGCGGGACGTATTGTGAAGTGGAGTGAGAGTTGATGAAACATGTTATTTTGATCGGATTCATGGGGACAGGGAAAACAACGGTAGGAGAGGCGCTTGCTAGGCAGCTTGGCTGTACGCAGGCAGATCTGGATGACTGCATTGTAGAACAGGCAGGCCGAAGCATCCCGGATTTGTTCGAGACAGAAGGGGAAGCAGGATTTCGCCTGCGTGAGACGCAGGTGCTGCGCGATATGGTACAGCGTGTAGAACATCAGGTTATTACAACAGGGGGCGGCGTGGTGACGCAGCCGCGAAATATTGAGATTATGCAGGAGAGCGGAATTGTTGTCGCGCTGTTTGCGCGCCCGGAGACGATTGTCGAGCGCGTAAGCGGGGACGCTAATCGTCCCCTTCTGGCAGGAGATGTAGAAACGCGTGTGCGGAAGCTGTTGCATGAGCGAGATGGATTGTATGACTTTGCCCCGGTGCGTATACAAACAGATGGAAAAACGGTGCAGGAAGTAGTAGATGCTATTATCGAACATCCCGCATTTGTAACGGCATGCCTGTGTGATTGAAACCATGTGCAGATGGACACGCTAGAAACAGAACGAGCGTATAGGAGGTAGAGGCGGATGTCTTTCCAGGAATACGTCCGGTATTTAACGCAGCGTTTTGTGACATACGTGGAAACACCCAAGCAGGAGCGCCCCAGACGAGTGCGGGAGCCGTGGTCATACCGCTGGTTTGGTCTGCTTCCTCTGGCAATCGGCATGCTGTTTCATCGTCGTCCGAAGAGAAGAACCCGGAATTTATAACCCGGGTTCTTTTATTGTTTTTTTAGATAAAACAATCCACCGTTGATAAGGGTAACGTCGATGCGCGGTTCATACTGCCAGCGTAGCTCTTCAATCCGTCGCGCACGGGATGTGGTACGGCCTGCTTCATCTTCATCTGATTCGGATGGTTGCGTATAAAACTGCTCGGCCATCTCAAGTTCAGCTGCAAGTCGTTCTTGTGCGAGATCCGCCCAGGAGGCATCTTCTGCTCCGATGCGCTCAGACAGGTGCGTTCGAAGGCGTGTCCGGGCTGATTCCAGGCTAAAGATGGGACGCATTGTATACGCGTACGCGGGCAAGGCTGGTTGCAGGACGGGTTGCTCCATTCTTACATAAAAGTTTTCCTCGATATGACCATGGATAAGATTAAGACCGAGTGAGAATAGCAGATCTTTTTTGCGATCGCACACAAAGGAAACTTTGTAGTTGACGCCAAGCCAGGGAACAAGGGCAGTCTGTTGGCCTGATAAATCGGATGAGGTTTGTTCGTACAGGCGCACGTAACGCCCGTGCCGCTCAGATGAGGCAAAAAATTGTTGCAGCCGGGGCGAACCGAATGCGATGTCTTCTCCTCGTACATCTGGAGGAGCAGTCTGTCGGTCAAACACGAAGGTCATATTCATCGGCTGGGAAGTAAGTCCAAGTTGCTCCACATACGTCCAATAGAACGGGCGGTTGCCGAGATCTTTGTCTACTTTGACCGGAAGCTCGACTTGAAAATAGGCAGGATGCCGCTCGACATAATGGGTCTGATGTGCGTCGAAGTAACGTTCAAGAAAGGTGCGGACTTCCTGCTGATTCACGGCAGCACCGATCCTTCTAACGTCTGTGGTGTTTTTGGCTGTATTTGTTTGTGCGCAGACCGGATGATTTCGCCCAGGTTTTCCATCTTAATGCGAACCTCTCCTTCACTTTTGGATGCGAGCAGAATGTTAATAATATTTTGTTCCAGCGATTTTTGCAGATGAAGCCGGTCGATAATCGTATCGAGCTCTCCGATGACCATTTCGAACAGATTGATTTTTTCATATAACAGATGCAAAATTTTTTCTTCAATTGTATTGGCCGTAGCGAGATTATAAATGTATACGTCCCGCTTCTGACCAAGTCGGTGCACGCGCCCAATGCGCTGTTCAACTCGCATCGGATTCCATGGCATGTCATAGTTAATGAGGCGGTTGCAAAACTGGAGGTTAATCCCTTCGCCGCCTGCTTCAGTCGCGATAAGCACCTGGGCACGCGTCTCAAATAGCTGGCTCATCCAGTCTTTTTTGCTGCGCTTGAAGCCGCCGCGAAACAGGACAGACGTAATGCCATGTTCGGCAAGCAAGTGCTGCAAATATTCTTGTGTCGCCCGGTATTCAGTAAAAATAATCAACTTATCGTCAGACTCACGGATGATATCGACGGCTTTCTGCGCTTTTGTGTGGCGTTCAATTTTTTTGAGCATGTGTACTAGTTCAACAATACGGGCACGTACCGGAGAGTCTTCCGGTGCCCGGTTATGCATATTGACAAGTGTCATAAAAGCGGCGTCTCGGCTACTGCACACTTCCCGCTGGAGTGTGATGAGCGACAGGGCGCTGCTTGCCCCTTTCGCAGTCGCATATTGTTCCTGCACGAACTTGGTGACACCGTCATATAGCGCTTGTTCTTCTGCTGATAGTTCAATGGGCACTGTGATGACATGACGGGTTGTGAATTCTACATTGCTATCGGAGCGCCGATTGCGGACCATGACTTTGCGCAACTCCTGTTTGAGCGTGTCATTGTTTTTAACGTGCCGTTTGCCATGTGCATAACTTTGTTGGAAATGCACAGCTTGTCCGAGATGACCGGGTTTAAGCAATGTGATCAGGTTATACAGTTCATCGAGAGTATTCTGAATGGGCGTAGCGGTCAGAAGCAGGCAGTATTTTTTCGTCAGTTGCTGAATGAACTGATAGTTTTTGGTCTGCTTGTTTTTAAGTTTGTGCGCTTCATCAACAATGATCAGGTCATATGGTTGGTTCAGCACGATGTCGCGATGTGGCGGACGCTTGGCAGTGTCGATCGATGCGACGAGAATATCATGGCGTTCCCACATGTATTCTTTCGTCTGGGCCACCGCAGGAATGGAGAATTTTGTGTTCAACTCCCGCACCCACTGAATAACAAGAGAGGCGGGGACGAGGATGAGTGCTTTTTTCACGAGGCCGCGCACGATGTATTCTTTCAAGATTAAGCCCGCTTCGATCGTTTTGCCGAGGCCGACTTCATCGGCGAGCAGGGCGCGCCCGTGCATATCGCGAATAACAGTTTGCGCCGTAGCCAACTGGTGATCGAGCGGTGTGATATGAGGGAGATAGCGCAGGCACTGGAGTTGATCAAAATCTTCGACTGCATTGGCCCGTGCCGCCTCCCATGCCAGACGAAATAACTCACGGTGATCCCAGGGGCCATCGTCTGTTATGCGTGTCTGCAAGTCTTCAAACCAGTCGTCCTGGAAGGAAACAGGAATGTGTGTCACGATTATATCCACCTTTGGTTTACTAGAGTTGTGACTAGTATGTGCGCTGTCTTAAAAACTATGTAAAAGGCCGTAGGGGCAAATAAAAAACGCCAATCCAGCAGATGGGCGTTTTGATTATTTATAAGGTTTTCGAAGCGGTTGCCGAAAGTGGCGGATAGGAGGAGTAAACACGTAACGGACGACCAGAGCACCAGGCAGAACATAGCCGATCAGCGCTTCTAAAATGGCGACACCGCGTGCCCATCCAAACGGGGAGAGGTCACCATAGCCGACGGAGAGGAGCGTAATGGCGCTGAAATAAACAGAGCGAGTAATGCGGTCGCTCCACTGCTGCTGGTGGGCAGATGATGCATAATGGTCGAGAATAAAGCCTAGCTTAGCCCATTCCACTACCCAGTATAGGAGAGCAAAAAACAGTACCAGATTTACATACAGAAAAAACAACGTTAAAAAGTTGTACCAGGTTTTTTGTTTGAAAATCTGATTCATGGAAAGACTCCTTCATACAAGGGTTACATCCGTGTGAACATGATCTTGTACATATGTATGCCGGAGCCTATGATTTTTATAATCGACTGCGGTAAAAATGATCGTCCCCGTCTTCTCCGTTGCCTGCTTTGCTAGTGTCAGATGTTGTAATGGTTTCCTTTGCCTGCTGAATTTCTTGTTGAAGTTCGTTTATGCAATTTATGCAGTATGCTCCCGTAGTAATGGCTGCGCCGCAGTTTCTGCAGCCATACATCATGCTCGGGTAGCGGGCAACATCAAAATATTTTTCCTTAATTAAGTATTCTATATACGTAATAGAAATCTCAAGTTCTTTCGCAATATGAGCAATGGGGGTATTTCGTCGCTCTCTTGGTTTTAAGTATTCGCGGATTCGCTTAACGGTATCGAGCTCTTTACGCGCGCAATCCGGGCATATTGGTTTGGAAATTTTCATATAGATTTTTCCACAGACGGTGCAGTTGGAAGGTATCATAGAGGCACTCCTTTCTTTAACGTACAATAAAAAACATCTTTACTTCTATAATAAGATGTTTTGGTCTGTTCCTCCTGTGTTTTCTTGTCTTTTTTAACAAAATGAGAAATTAGAACCTCCTTTGAAGCGTTGTTTTTGTATGAACTAGTCTTAAAATACTACTTGATTAGAAAGGAGATACAGTTTAACGTAAAAGATATTGAATAAATAAAAAGGCAGTGAAATAATAGTAGAGAAGAGAAACAATTCCATACGGTACCAGGAGGAGAGTGTAGAGAATGGATAAGAAGCCAGTAGTCTGTCACATGGATGAGAAAGGGAATATCCTACTTCCGGCGGAGTTTCAAGATGTTCTTGGTTATGGAGTCATTGAATTTGTCATTGAAAATGATTGTATTGTACTAACGAAAGCAGAGCCGATCTATACGGGCACTTTGGATGTAAAGCGAAATCGGAAGTAATACATAGATAAAACACTTTTATTTTTCTGAATTTTTAGTATGATAAAATATAGATTCTACATATTGGCGGATGAGCGCAGAGGGAGAGAACGCGTGGTAGCACGTGTCGCCGAAGGAGCAAGGATGACCTTACAATCTCTCAGGCAAAAGGACCTCTGCAGGACGCGGCTCTGGAGAGAGTCTGCATAAGGCAGGCCACCAAAGGGGAAACTGGCTTCTATAGGCGCTGGGTAACTCTCAGGTACAAGGGACAGAGATGGGGAAAATTCCCTATCTCTGTCCTTTTTTATATAAAACATGGAGGTGGAAACATGACCGAACTGCGGCGAACATCGCTATATGCGCAATATGAGAAGTATGGGGCAAAAACGATTGATTTTGGGGGATGGGAACTTCCGGTTCAATTTGTGAGCATTCAGCACGAGCATGAGCGAGTGCGGACAAAATCAGGGCTATTCGATGTTTCGCATATGGGAGAGATCGAAGTAAGTGGGTCAGATGCGCAAGCCTTTCTCCAGAAGATGATGACCAATGATGTATCGCGTCTTGTGGCAGGCTGCGCTCAGTATACATTACTGTGTACCTCGGATGGTGGCACAGTGGATGACTTACTTGTGTATAAACGGGGTGAACAGGCGTACTTGCTTGTCGTCAATGCGGCCAATATTGAGAAAGATGAAGCATGGCTTAGACAACATGCAGAAGGTGATGTTGTCATTACGAATGTGTCTGACGAAACCGCTCAGCTTGCTTTGCAGGGTCCGCTTGCGGAGCGTATTCTCCAAAAGTTGACGGATGAGCCGCTTGCAGCGATCCAAACCTTCTGCTTCCGGGACAATGTGCAGATCGGTAATGTACGTGCACTCATCTCTCGTACCGGGTATACAGGAGAAGACGGGTTTGAGCTGTATGTAAAAACGGAAGATGCCCCAAAACTGTGGACTCAAATTCTAGAAGCAGGTGGCGAAGATGTGGTGCCATGCGGTCTCGGTGCACGCGATACACTGCGATTTGAAGCACGGTTGCCGCTATATGGGCAAGAGCTCGATGAGAGCATTACACCGCTTGAGGCAGGTCTTGGATTCGCGGTGAAGCTTGATAGATCGGCTGCTTTTATTGGGCAGAAAGCGCTTCAGCATCAGAAGGAAGCGGGGGTTCCACGTAAGCTTGTAGGCATTGAGATGACCGGACGCGGCATTCCACGTACAGGATACGCTGTATATGCCGGGGATCAGGTAATTGGAGAAGTGACAACCGGCACTCAGTCTCCGACGTTCAAGAAGAACATTGGCTTAGCTCTTGTGCAGACTGCTTATAGTGAACCGGGGACAGAGGTAGAAGTTGAGATTCGCGGCAAAAAGGTGGCCGCTGTTGTTGTAAAGACACCGTTCTATAAGCGAACAAAACAATAATGGAGGAGGCGTAGCCTGTGTCTTACCGTTATCTGCCGATGACAGACCGTGACCGCAAAGAGATGCTCGATGTGCTCGGTATAGCGGATGTGGAGGAATTGTTTACCGACATTCCGGACGCCGTGCGTTTTCAAGAGGAGCTTGCGATTCCAGCTGCGCTGTCAGAGCCTGCGCTCATCGGACATATGGGACAACTGGCAGCGAAAAATGTGAATGCAGCGAGCTGCATTTCATTTCTCGGAGCCGGGACATATGATCACTACATCCCGAGTGTAGTTAATCATGTGATTTCCCGCTCAGAGTTTTATACGGCCTATACACCGTATCAGCCGGAGATCAGTCAGGGCGAATTGCAGGCGATATTTGAGTTTCAGACGATGATTTGTGAGCTAACGGGCATGGATGTGGCGAATTCCTCGATGTATGACGGAGCGACAGCACTTGCAGAAGCCGCGGCGCTAGCAGTTGGGAAGACAGGACGGACGAAAGTGGTAGTGTCGGGCACGGTGCATCCAGAGGCACGCGATGTGCTTAAAACTAATGCAAAAGGGCATGGCTATCGTGTGGAAGAAGTCAGGTTTGCCGATGGTGTAACGGATGTGGCGGCACTTGCAGCGGCAGTGGACGAAGAGACAGCTGCTGTACTGGTGCAGTATCCGAACTTTTTTGGTGGGCTGGAAGATCTGGCCGCAGTAGAAGCAGTGGCACATGGACAAAAAGCATTGTTTGTCGTGAGTGCCAATCCGCTTGCGCTCGGTATTTTGAAGCCTCCAGGTGCGTATGGAGCTGATATTGTGGTAGGGGATGCACAGCCGTTTGGCATTCCGATGTCGTATGGTGGGCCGCACTGCGGGTATTTTGCAGTGCGGAAGGAATGGATGCGCCAGATTCCGGGTCGAATTGTCGGCCAGACCCAGGATGATCAGGGGCGTCATGGCTTCGTGCTGACGCTACAGGCTCGGGAGCAGCACATTCGCCGGGAAAAGGCGACATCTAATATCTGCTCCAATCAGGCACTGAACGCGCTGGCTGCTGCTGTAGCGATGACGGCGCTCGGCAAGCAGGGCGTGCAGGAGATGGCACGCCTGAATATCCAGAAAACACAGTACGCGAAGCAGCGTATTCAAGCGCTTACCGGGTATGAAGTGGTTGGAAGTGCCTCGGTTTTCAATGAATTCGTGGTCAAGGTACCAGCTTCGGTCGCACAAGTAAATCGCATGCTGCTTGCAGACAGCATCATCGGGGGGCTTGATCTGGGCCGCTTCTATCCAAAGCTTGCCGGACATATGCTGCTAGCTGTGACCGAGATGCGTACGAAAGAAGACATTGACCGGCTTGTGGACCGATTGGGAGGGATTCACCATGCATAATGATGGACACGAACGAGATCAGCCGCTTATTTTTGAGGTAAGTCAGCCAGGCCGCATTGCATGTGCACTTCCGGTGTGTGACGTTCCAGAAGTAGAGCTTGCCAATGTACTGCCAGCCAGTCACCTGCGCGAGGTAGCCGCCGAACTGCCAGAAGTGAGTGAGTTGCAGCTGATGCGCCATTATACGGCGTTATCTCGCCGGAATCATGGGGTGGACACAGGCTTTTATCCGCTTGGTTCCTGTACAATGAAATACAATCCGAAGATCAATGAAGATGTCGCTCGCTATCCGGGATTGGCCCGCATTCATCCGTATCAGCCAGAAGAGACAGTACAGGGAGCACTCCAGCTGATGTATGAGCTCCAGCGTGATCTTGCGGCGATCACGGGCATGGATGCGGTGACGCTCCAGTCAGCGGCCGGTGCTCACGGTGAATGGACGGGATTGATGATGATTCGTGCGTACCACGAGAGCCGAGGTGAGACGCGAACGAAGGTAATCGTGCCTGACTCTGCACATGGCACGAATCCAGCCTCCGCCAGTGTAGCGGGGCTTACAACGGTAACGATTCCGTCGGATGCGGACGGTTTTGTAGATGTGGAGGCACTGCGGCAGGCAGTCGGCTCGGATACAGCGGCGCTCATGCTGACGAATCCAAATACGCTTGGTCTGTTTGAGAAAAACATCGCAGAGATTGCTCGCATCGTCCATGAAGCGGGCGGGTTATTGTACTACGATGGAGCGAATGCAAACGCGATTCTTGGCAAGGCACGTCCAGGTGATATGGGATTTGATGTGGTGCACCTCAATTTGCACAAAACGTTTACAACACCGCACGGCGGAGGCGGACCGGGCTCGGGTCCGGTTGGAGTGAAAAAAGAGCTCATTCCATTTTTACCAAAGCCTGTGGTCGTTAAAGATGGAGATCTGTACCGACTAGATGACGATCGTCCGCAGTCAATTGGACGGGTCAAAGCGTACTATGGCAACTTTGGCATCAATGTGCGGGCGTATACGTACATTCGTACGATGGGACCAGAAGGGTTGCGTCTCGTCTCGGAGTATGCGGTGCTGAACGCGAACTATATGATGCGTCGTCTAGCCGAACAATATGATCTGCCTTTTGATACGGTATGCAAGCATGAGTTTGTTCTTTCGGGACGCCGTCAGAAAAAGCTTGGCGTGCGCACGCTCGATATCGCGAAGAGACTGCTTGATTTTGGCTATCATCCGCCAACGATTTATTTTCCGCTCATTGTGGAGGAGTGCATGATGATCGAGCCGACGGAAACCGAAACAAAGGAAACGTTGGATGCATTCATTGAGGTGATGATTCAGATTGCACGTGAGGCGGAAGAGACACCGGAACTCGTGCAGGAAGCCCCTCACCATACGATAGTGGGGCGCTTAGATGAAGTGCTGGCAGCTCGTAAGCCGAAGCTGCGGTATACAAAAGAATAAGCAAGAAAACCGTGACCACCCGGCATCTGCATCCGGGTGGTATTTTGTATGCACGGCTGCTGAATACTACAGGTAAGTATGCCGCTTGCGGTGTACATTTTGTGTTGGATCAAGGAGGGAGAACGAATGCTGTCTTCTCAGGATCTTGCGTATTTTCGTGGACGTCTTACACGTCAGTTAAATGACCTGAAAACACGCTTAGCCGACAATGATCATTATGGGACTGGACGTGCTGCCATGCAGGAGTCGATCGGAGAGCTTTCTAATTATGATAATCATCCAGCGGACATCGGAAGCGAAATGTTTGAACGGGAGAAGGACATTGCGTTAACGGAACGAACAGAACAGGATTTGTATGATACAGAGCAGGCGCTCACAGCGATTCAGAACGGTACGTATGGCACGTGTGAGGTGTGCGGGGCAGATATCTCGCGCGAGCGTCTCGAAGCCGTACCGCAGGCGCTTCGCTGCGTGCAGCACGCGGAGCAGGAAGTGGGGAATCGCCGTCCGGTGGAAGAAGAGGTACTTGGGAATTCGTTTGGCACGTTTGATTATGACCATAAGGATGTAACGATGTATGATGCGGAAGATGCGCTCCAGGATGTGACGCGATACGGCACATCAGATTCGCCAGCCGATCATCCAAGTCGGGATGGACTGAGCTATGATGATATGTATTTAGAGGCGGAGGAGCCAATCGGATATGTAGAGGATGTGGAAAGTCTGGCTCTCTCGGACATGGAGGGGAATTATATCGGCATTAATACCGATTCTCCGCTTCATAAGGAATACGAGCGACGTCTGGACGGAGCAGATGATACAGATTGGATGACGACGCTTGCACAGGAGCGACATGTAAAGCAGGATTAACAGAAAAGGATGAGGAGACGAAAGGTGAGGAGAGAAAACATAAGAGCGATCAGGGGAAGGACAATGCATGCGCTTTTTCCCCCTCAATCGTTCTCGTGCGTTCTCTCTTTTTTCTCTTCACTCTTACCACTTGACCGTGTCGAAGCACCTTGTTCATGTTCGGGCTTGTGGCCAGGTGGTAGGCAGTCAGGAAGGTGTCCTATGTGGTACAATGCAAAAGTAAGTTTGGTGAAAGGAGAGTCTATATGGAACAGTGGCGTTTTCTTGATACTGGCACAAATTCTCCAGCCGTCAATATGGCGATTGATGAAGCAGTTTTGACGATACATAGTGAGGGAAAGACAAAGCCTTCCGTTCGGTTTTATGACTGGAGTCCGGCTACAGTGTCCATTGGGTATTTTCAGAAGGCAGAGAAAGAAATTGATCTTGCTCGTGTGCAGAAGCATGGACTCGGATTTGTGCGTCGGGCAACAGGTGGACGGACGGTGCTGCACGATAAAGAGTTGACGTACAGTGTGGTGGTATCTGAGAATCATCCGCTTATGCCATCAGGTGTGACCGATGCGTATCGGATTATTAGTCAGGGACTGCTGGAAGGATTTCGTCTGCTTGGCATGCAGGCAGACTTGATGAATCCAGAAGCGGCCAAATTCGTAGAACCGTCGTCTGCTGCTTGCTTCGATGCTCCTTCCTCATACGAGCTTGTCGTGGAAGGACGTAAGGTAGCGGGAAGTGCTCAGACGAGGCAGAAAGGCGTGGTTTTACAGCACGGCTCGATTCTGCTTGATATGGATGCGGAACTTCTATTTGATATTATACGATTTCCGAATGAGCGGGTGCGGGATCGACTTTTGCAGAGCTTCTATGAAAAGGCAGTTGCGATCAATGAACTGCGCAAGCAACCCGTCACACTTGAAGATGTAAAACCGGCGTTCCGGGAAGGGTTTGCCCGTGGGTTTGCAGTTGAACTTATAGAGGATGGGTTAACACCGGAAGAGTTAGAGCTGGCGGAACAACTTGCTCGTGAAAAGTATGGGGATGCAGACTGGAATTTCAGAAGGTAGAAAAAGGAAAGCGACCGTGCCCCGGTCGTTTTTGTCTTGGTTATAGTGGTGGTAAATGAGGAATTATCTATATATTGTGTTTAAAATTTAAAGTGCATACAATATATTGACGCGCATCCAGCGCTGGGGTAGACTAATAAGACACTGATTAACTGTATCAGACAGGCCGTCTTATGGTCAATTGGTACATAGTATAACTGGAGGGTGAAAAATGGAGGCAGTAACTGAATCACAAGGAAAAATGAAGCTTGAAGGTTTAAGCGAGAAAATTTTCCTTGATCGGTATGCTCTGAAAGATACAGATCCGGACCACATTCAGGAAGGCGATACGGTTCTTGTTCTAACACATGATGATCCGAAGTTTCCGAAGAAAGAAGTCGGGATTGTAACAAAACGGACAGGCAGTGAACTCGAGGTTGAATTGCAGAACGGTGAGACGGTGATATCGAGTGCTGAGAAAGCGCTTCGCACACTGGAGAAAACACCAGAAGAGATGTGGGATCGTCTGGCGAAGACGATTGCATCTGTTGAGACAACGCCTGAGAAGCAGCAGGAATGGCAAGAGAAGTTCCGTGGTCTGCTTGAGGACTGGAAGCTTGTACCAGGTGGGCGAATTGCGGCCGGTGCCGGTGCGAATGATGAATTGACGCTGTATAACTGCTACGTAATTCCTTCTCCGCATGACAGCCGGGGCGGCATTATGGATACGCTCGGTCAGATGACGGAGATTATGTCTCGAGGCGGCGGGGTTGGAATTAACCTTTCGAGTCTTCGCCCGCGCCGTGCGCAAGTCAAAGGCGTGAACGGATCGTCAAGCGGTTCCGTTTCATGGGGTGGATTGTTTAGTCATACGACCGGATTAATTGAGCAAGGTGGCTCAAGACGTGGTAAAACAAGGTAAATTAATCAAGTGTGCCACGTAACCCTGTGAACTGCTGGGAACTCTTTCGTTTGCATGTGTTACTTCAAAGATTAAGCATAATTGTGATTAAAATTTGAGGTGAATCACATGAAACAATATGATGCAAAAAGTGAACAGATTTGTGCAATCTGCGAAGAAATATTTTCTCATAATAAGCAGGGAAGATGACATTTTGCACAGATTGAAGGAAGTAAAAAGCACAATTGCATCGTATTTGTCGCGTTAGCTACAACGTAACTGGAAACGGTAGGCGTGAATGCTTGAAAATAACACGGCGGTAAAGACAATCAGCAGCCAAGCCCCTACGTCTTTTTACGAAAAAAGATATGGGGAAGGTCCAACGACCATCAAAAGCACACACGAATGTGTGGAAGCGAGTAGAGTAGGATTCAAGCGAATCCGAAGTGCAGGGGCGCCGCAGAACGGCGTAAGATATGGTCTCATCTCTAGGGTGACTTAGAGAGTCGGAGTAGCGATCCGACGTAAGGAATTGGCACTTATGTTAATGATGAACGACTGGCATCCTGACCTGCTGGAGTTCATTACCGTTAAACAAAATATGGGCATGATTACGAATGCGAATCTATCTGTTTGCATCAGCAACGGCTTCATGAAAGCCGTAAAAGAAGACCTCGACTGGGAGCTGAAATTCCCAGATACGACAGACCCGGAATACGATGAAGTATGGGACGGAAACTTTGATAAATGGCTGTCGCTCGGCAAAGAAGTGCGCGTATACAAAACGGTTCGCGCACGCGACGTGTGGCACATGCTTATTGAATCGGCATGGAAATCGGCTGAACCGGGTGTTGTATTCATGGAATACTACAACCAGATGTCGAACAGCTGGTATTTCAATCCGATTATTTGTACGAATCCGTGTGGGGAGCAAGGACTTCCAGGATGGGGCGTATGTAACCTGTCCGCTATTAATCTATCAAAATTCGTTACAGACGGTGAAGTCGATTGGGATAGCCTGTCTACAGCTGTCCGTTATTCTGTTCGTTTCCTCGATAACGTGGTCGACGCAACACCGTACCATTTCGAAGAAAACAAAGCCAATCAGAAAAACGAGCGCCGCGTAGGTCTGGGTACGATGGGCCTTGCGGAAATGATGATCGATCTGAAAATCCGTTACGGCAGCCCAGAATCGCTTGAATTCCTGGACAAGCTGTATGCATTTATCGCTCGTGAATCATACCTTGCATCTTCCGAAATTGCGGCGGAAAAAGGCAGCTTCCCGGCGTTTATTGCAGATAAATTCCTGGAGAGCGGCTTCATGAAGCAGTTCGATGATGAGCTGCGCGAAACGATCCGTACACAAGGGATGCGCAACGTAACCGTTCTGACACAGGCTCCTACCGGGTCAACTGGAACCATGGTCGGCACGAGTACAGGAATTGAGCCTTTCTATGCATTTGAATACTTCCGTCAGAGCCGCCTTGGCTTCGACAAGCAGTACGTGCCGATCGCGAAGCAATGGATGGAAGAGAATGATTCAGACACACTGCCGGATTACTTCGTAAGTGCGATGGACCTCCAAGCAGAAGATCACGTACGCGTACAGGGTGCAATCCAGAAATGGGTAGACAGCTCAATCAGTAAAACAGCGAACGCTCCAGCTGACTTCACGGTAGAAGAAACAAAAGCGCTGTACGAACTCGCCTTTGATCTTGGCTGCAAAGGGGTTACCATTTACCGTGATGGTAGCCGCGACGTGCAAGTTCTGACAACGAAAAAGGACGAGAAAGACAGCAAGAAAGATCCGGCAAAAGCCGAAAAAATCGCGCAGTCAACGGACCTTGACGAAGCAGCTCCGACGAAAGATTACCGTCGCCGCCCGCTTCGCCTCAAAGGCGCGACATACAAAATGAAAACACCGCTTGGCAAAGCGTATATTACGGTGAATGAAGCAGATGGCGCTCCGTTTGAAGTAATTGTAAATGTAGGAAAAGCGGGTAGTGACGTATTTGCGATGTCCGAAGCACTGGGTCGCGTATCGACACTGTTCCTTCGCTTCGGAGAACTGCCGGATGGCAACAAAGCCCGCCTGCTGATTAAGCATCTCAAAGGTATCGGTGGCTCCGGCGCAGTCGGCTTCGGTGCTAAGCGTGTCGATTCGATTCCAGATGCGGTAGCCAAAGCGATTGAATTCTATCTCGATGGAGATGATGACAGCGCACCGGTTGCTTCGGCAAGTGAAGCCACTTATACAGATGCGTCTGCGCTAGCAACTCCGGCAGCTAATACGCACAAGCATGACCGTGATGAAGACGGGGATGTGTACCGTGAAGGACTTGATTTGTGTCCAGAATGCGGTGCGGCAGCTCTCGTTGCGGAAGAGGGTTGCAAACATTGTGAAGCATGCGGCTACTCTCGTTGTTCATAAGAGGAGTTTTCGATAAGTAGCTGGATTTTCTGTGATTTTTCATTATAATGTTGATGAATAATTATTCAAAAAGGTGAAGACATACTTGTCTTCACCTTTTTATTAAGAATTTAATAATTGAGGGATTCTGTGATAGGTGCCAAATTATGAGCTGTTTATAGATAGCTACATAACTAAAATTGCTTTTTGTAGATACAAAACCAAGATTTGTCCTTTGTGCATGAAAAGGTATGGGAGTATTCTATATTTATGGTGTATCATACTCATTGTTGTTTATTCTTTTAAAATAGTAAAAAATATTTTCAATCTATAAATAATAGTGATACACTATGATAGGGTTATAATCGATACAGAAAAGGTGTGTGACTAGGTCGCACCTGGCGGCTTGCTGTAGCGCCTAAGCAGGAGCGCCTACATCCTTTCTGCAAATCTTAGGGTATAAAGGACGGTAAAAATGAGCAACAAACAAACTAGAACAGACGTTATCTTAATTGGTGCCGGAATCATGAGTGCCACTTTGGGGACACTTCTGAAAGAATTAGTACCGGACTGGGAAATTACAGTATTTGAGAAGCTCGCAAACGCAGGAGAGGAAAGCTCTAACGAATGGAATAATGCGGGAACGGGGCATGCGGCACTATGCGAGCTTAACTACACTGTCGAAAAACCGGACGGATCTATAGATATTAGCAAAGCTATAAAAATTAATGAACAGTTTCAGGTTTCAACGCAGTTTTGGTCTTATCTTGTAAACCGTAATCTGATACGTAATCCGCAGGACTTTATCATGCCATTGCCTCATATGAGTTTAGTACAAGGGGAACAAAATGTAACGTTTTTAAAGAAACGTTTTGAGGCGCTGTCAAACAATCCCCTATTCCAAGGGATGGAATTTTCCGATGACCCAGGAAAACTGATGGAATGGCTTCCGCTTATTATGAAAGAGCGGACATCGAATGAACCTATAGCGGCAACAAAAATCGATTCTGGAACTGATGTCAACTTTGGCGCTTTAACGCGCATGTTGTTTGACCACTTAAAGAGTAAAAACGTCGATATAAAATTCAAACATAATATTGATGATATTAAACGTACTAGCGATGGCTCGTGGGAATTGAAAGTGCGGAATGTCGATAGCGGTAAAGTCGAACGCCATACTGCAAAATTCGTCTTTATCGGAGGCGGGGGAGGAAGTCTGCATTTACTGCAACAATCTGGTATTCCTGAAGGAAAACACATTGGAGGATTCCCGGTAAGCGGACTATTTATGGTGTGTAACAATCCGGATGTTGTAGCGCAGCATCATGCAAAAGTATACGGCAAAGCTAAGGTTGGTGCTCCGCCAATGTCTGTTCCACATCTTGACACAAGATTTATCGACAACAAAAAATCGTTGCTCTTTGGACCGTTTGCTGGCTTCTCACCAAAGTTTTTAAAAACCGGTTCAATGTTTGATTTGTTAGGTACCGTAAAACCGAATAATGTCTTAACTATGTTGTCGGCAGGCGCAAAAAACGTTCCGTTGACAAAATACCTGATCGAGCAAGTTATGTTATCGAAAGAAAAACGCATGGAAGAGTTACGCGAGTTTATCCCGAACGCCAAAAGCGAGGATTGGGATATAGTGGTAGCTGGCCAACGTGTGCAAGTTATCAAAGATACTGCTGCCGGCAAAGGAACGCTTCAATTTGGTACGGAAGTTGTTAGTGCCGCTGATGGCTCGATAGCAGCATTGCTCGGCGCTTCTCCGGGTGCTTCTACCGCCGTTCACGTCATGCTTGAGGTAATAAAAAAATGCTTCCCGCAACATGTAAAAGCGTGGGAACCGAAAATAAAAGAAATGATTCCTTCTTATGGTATGTCACTAGTGGAAAACCCAGAGCTTATCGACGAAATTCATACTTCAACAGCGCAGACGCTTGGCTTAGAGGGTAAAAAACAGTACGCATACGCATAGAGACGATCCTTATTTGTCACGACCATGCCGGATACAGGGGAACACGGTTCTACTGTATGTTCAGATATTTCCTTACGCTTATATTTATTACGGAAACACTATGTTCATAGGAAGACAAATCAGCAATGCCATACCAGTAAAATTGGCAAATCTGGAATAACCGAAAAACCCGTATGTTAAAGGAAGCATAAATTGCCGTTTTGGCAAGTTTATGCTTCCTTTAGTTTTTTCATATATATTATATAAGATAAGCTGACTACATACCATGCATTCAATCTGGCTCTGCCAACGGTTTACCATTTCATTAAAGAGCTGAAAGGAAAGCAAAATGAAAAGCATATTATTGAAGTATTTAGCCAGATTCACAACACTTAACGAAGAAGAACAACAGGCAATCGTTGAAGATATACTAGTTCAAGAATATAAAAAAGGAACAATGCTCCTTAGACAAGGAGATGTCCCCACTAAATGTTATTTCGTATTGAAGGGATGTGTAAGGCAGTATTCGATAGATGAAACGGGAAAAGAAGTCACATCCAATTTCTACACAGAAGAGCAAGCGGTTTCGATTTTCAATCATCATAAACAAAATAAGTCATCCGCGTACACATTAACTTGTCTAGAAGACTGTATATTGGTTGTTGGTGATCTTGATGCCGAAAAGGACATGTTTCACAAATATTCACAATTAGAAACCATGACACGCAAGATGGTAGAAGAAAACCTGGGTGAGGTACAAGATGAATTGGCTTCATTTATCGCTTCTACACCTGAAGAACGCTACAAAGCACTAGTACGAAAAAGACCTCATCTAGTCAATCGTGTACCTCAACATCAATTGGCGAGTTATCTTGGTATTACCCCAGAGTCATTAAGTAGAATCAAGAAGCGGATCAATACAAGTGATTTTTAGAAAGGTTGTCATGTATTTTTGGGGAGTTTTCCTCCTCTGAACAGCAGCCATATTCCAAAGCCTAGTTCTCCTACAATCATTGGTATAGTAAATGCAAGATTAAGTACTGAAATTACCCCATCATATTGTGGAAGAAACGTTTTGCTTAGGTGAATGGTAATATAGCCTATTGAAGCAAGCAACAATAAAATGCTGATAACTTTAGGAATGCTGTCTGATTTGAAAGCCACATAGCCCACAATCAACAGATGCCCACCAAAAATGATCAAACCAATAGACCAAATAGATTCGAATGCTTCAAAAAATAGCATCATAAGTGCTTGAATTTGTTCGATTTTAAATGAGGATAAATAGTTTGTATGTCTCGAGAGAAGCAGCACAAATATCAAGTTCAGTATGGCAATTCCCAATATAGTCGTATAAGTAAGACGGAGCCATGCGCCGAGCAATGAAAGGCTTTTATTAATTGGCTCTAGAAACACATAGAAAGCCCAGGCGACCAGAATGTCAGTAATCATGATGATGACCCAACCAAAGATTTCACCTTTGAAAAGGTTATTTGATGACACGATGTTGTTATATGTGGCGCTGGCATCGCCTTGTACAACAAGGCTTCCATGAACAAAGCCATAGGAAAAAAATGCGGCAAGTGTCATGATGATAAGTGAAGTGCCAGCAGTTAAAGCAGATTTTCGCTGATATGATAGTTCTTTTACTGAGATAGCCATAAGATAACCTCCTATATTACATTATTGATTTTCATTATAGTAGGAGATCTATGACTGGTCATTAACTTAAGTCAAGAGTGCAATCATTATTTTGGTAAATAAAGGATATAAAAAATATAAGGAATAGTTAAAGTAGCTATTGTGGCTATCAGTTACTAACGATAGTCATTTTGTAGATGGGAATGGTCGTACTTCTGGCGCATTAGCAACATACACTTTATCTTTAAGAAGGATACGATTTAAGAGGCTTTAACTCAATGGAGTATACTGAAGAAACAGAGAGATGAATCACTGTTTAACTTATTACGGTGAGTATTACCATAAGCGATCGAAAGCGGAAGTTTGAATAAAGACGTTCATTAAGCAGCAAAACTACCTTAATGAACGTCTTTTCTTTTCAATTATTCACTTTCATACGATTGTCTATTTTTGATAATAGAAACGATTTTGGTTCTGTTGCATTAAAACTCCATCTATACCTTTTTAACAAATTCAGATTTTAATTTCATCGCTCCAAAACCATCAATTTTGCAATCAATATCATGATCTCCATCAACCAAACGTATGTTTTTTACTTTTGTACCTATCTTTACGACTGATGAACTTCCTTTTACTTTGAGGTCTTTGATTACTGTTACAGAATCACCATCGTTTAAGACATTTCCATTTGCATCTTTGATGATCTTTTTATCTTCACTATTTTCCGTTTCTAATTCTAACGTCCACTCATGAGCACATTCTGGGCAAATCAAAAGACTCCCATCTTCGTACGTGTATTCTGAGTTACATTTTGGGCAATTTGGCAAATTAGACATCGTTTCATTTCCTCCATTCGTCAATGTTAATTCTAATCTATTCATTATACTAAAGTCCATTTTTTAATTTTTATCGTGATGTATAGCGTTCTAGAGTAGCTTTTCCTTTCGCAATGCGATCGTGATCGTTGTCCTTGTCCCATAGGAACTTTCGACTTGCAGACGGCACTGATAGAAAGTTTGTAATCGTTTGTCCACACTTCTAAGCCCGACCCCTTTGTACTGACCTGAAACGATTTCTTTCATGCGAGATTCCGCGATTCCGACTCCATCATCTGCAACGGTAATATAAATCATATCTGTTGTCTGATAGACAGAGAGTGTAATCGTTCCACCCGAAAGTTTCGGGGCAATGCCATGCCGGACTGCGTTTTCAACGAGCGGTTGAATCGTAAGTGGAGGTAATAAACAAGCAATCTCCTCATCGATCTCGAACATAACACGTAGTCGCGTCGAATAGCGTACTTGCTCGATTCCAAGGTAAGCTCGTACAAGTTCAAGTTCCCGAGTGAGCGGAATAAGTCGTTCCTGGTTATAGAAGTCAAACTTGGCCCGCAAATAATAAGTAAGATCATTAATGATATCGCGCATTTTCTCTACATCCTTGTAGGAAAGAGATACGATTGTATTCAGTGTATTATATAAGAAATGCGGGGTAATCTGTGCCTGCAAAAAGTCCAATTCATGCTGCAAGGCTTCCTGGACAGATTTTTTCATCAGGAGCAATGATTCCACTCGTGCTTTCAACTCGGGAAGCTTAACAGGCTTCTGCAAGAAGTCATTAGCTCCAGCCTCAAAAGAAGCGACAATGTCGCCGATTTGTCCTGCCGCAGTTAGGATAAGAACTGGAATCTCAGTGAGCGTATGCGTGCTACGGATCGTGCGGCATACGTCCAACCCGGATATGCGAGGCATCATTAAATCAAGAATAACCAGATCAATCATCGGATGACTATGAATCATGTCCAATGCCTCTTGACCATTTTTGGCTGCAATGACGGAATAGCCCATAGAGTCAAGAGCGCCCAGCAGCACTTTTAGGTTTGATTCGGATAAAACTCCCATTCCCCCTTAAGAGGAACAGCTCCATCTTTCGTGAAATCCCATGTGGATAAATCGAGCAATCCATGATGTGCCTGCGGAGATGTCTCGTGATTGAATTTATCAATCATCCGCCATGTTCCATAAAAAATCCCAATGAAAGCAAGGGTACAAAGAAAAAAAGTGATCAGTCGTGTCTTCATGTATGCACCTCAATCAGATATAAACAAATAGCTATAGTACGGTAATTGTATCATGGACACCGGCTCGTGAATAAGAGTGATTCACCCTATAATCCCATACACAGGGCACGAAATTAAGCATTCAACAGGCTGCTCTGTGCTATGTATAGTTGTTCTATATAGTACGCATTACTAAATATGCAGTAAAGAGGGGATGCGTCTCATCTTACCGAGTGATTTTATGTATAACTGAGGTGATATCGTTTATGGGAAAAATAAGGGTACATGACGGTTCTTTGCACTATACTGTTCAAGGGAGCGGAACTCCGCTTATTTTTATTCATCCTCCTATGCTTAGTGGTGCGAATTTTAAATATCAGCTCGATGAACTGTCAAACGATTTCACTGTTATTGCTTTTGACATAAGAGGGCATGGGAAAAGTGAACCTTCTAGGCAGCCTCTGACCTATCCGCTTATTGTAGAAGATATGAAAGAAATCATGAATCATCTCCAAGTGGAAAAAGCATTCGTATGTGGGTATTCAACAGGGGGTTCCATCGCCTTAGAATTTTTGTTAACGGCTCCTGAGCGGGCATTAGGTGGTATTCTTGTTGGTGGAATATCAGAGGTAAATACCTGGTGGTTAAAGAACAGAATTACAGTAGGAATGGTGCTTGCGAATGCCGGGGCGATTTCTCCGCTTGCTTTCTCGATTGCCTGGAGTAATTCTGACACACCATCCACGTTCCAAGCGTTAGTACGAGATGCTAAAAAAACCAACAAAAAAAATGTAGGAGAGTACTATCGATACAGCTTGATGTATAACTGTACAAGTCGATTGCACAACATTTCCTTGCCTCTTTTACTGGTATACGGGGGGAAAGATAAAAAATTTCATCCGTATGGTAATGTTATACACAAAAATGTAACACATAGTGAATTCACATTGATATCCAATGTGAAACATCAGATCCCGACAAAAAAGCCTAAAGAATTAAACCATCTGATTAAGAATTTTATTTTGGCTTCAAAACGATAAACCAGCTTTGTAAAATGCCTGCGGACTTAAAGGCAGAAGTAGTCAAACAAATCAATGAAAACTTTGATAGCAAACGTGCTGGCGCGATCGGATATATTAGCGAATTGCCGAATGTAAATGCAATCAAAGAGTCGAAGGATAGCCAAAAGTAAGAAAAAAAGCCAGGCAAAGTGATGCCTGGCTTTTACTTCATGATCTCGGACATGATTACACCTTGAACTTTCCAATTAATGCTTGTAATTCTTCCGCCATTTTAGATAAAGAAGCAGCAGAGGAGGAAATTTCCTCAACAGAAGCTAACTGTTCTTCTGAAGCGGCGGATACATTTTGCGATCCTGCGATTACAGTTTTCGCTTCTTCTGAAATCAGGTCTACTAAATGAACCACCTGTGCTGTATTGGCAGATATCTGTTGAGAAGCAGCTGATACTTCCTGGGTCTGATTGGTCACTTCGCCTACGAAATGTGTAATTTCCTTAAAGAGTTCTCCTGCTGTATGGACAACTCGAATGCCTGCATCGACTTCTTTTGTGCCGACTGACATTGATTCAACGGCGTTATGCGTGTTCTTTTGGATCGTTGTAATCAACTGTGTAATCTGTTCAGCTGATTCAGATGATTTTTCTGCTAATTGACGAACTTCATCTGCAACCACGGCGAAGCCCCGACCATGTTCTCCGGCTCTTGCCGCTTCAATCGCTGCATTTAAAGCTAATAGGTTCGTTTGAGCAGCAATCTCTGACATCACTTTTACAATCTGTTCGATTTCTCCCGAATGTTCGTCCATTTCTTTTATAACATTGGCTAATTGATTCATTGTAGTATAAATGGAATCCATTTGTTTCGTCGTTACTTGAATAGCTTGATTTCCTTCTGCTGCTTTCTGAGAAGTTTGGATTGAAAGAGAAGAGGTCATTTGAGCATTTGCGGCAATCTGTTGTATCCCGGAGGACATTTCATTGATGGCTTGTACGCTTTCTTCTACACCATGTGCTTGTTTTTCAGCCTTAATCGCTACTTCTTGAATGGTTAACGTAATCGTTTCAGATGCTTTGCTAGACTGTTCGGCACTAGCTGTCAATTCTTCTGAAGAAGCCGTTACATATCCGGCACTGATACTAATCTGTCGAATCAACTGACGAAGATTTTCCGTCATTTGATTAAAGGACTCAGCTAAAGCACCTATTTCATCTCTATTTTTCACGTGAATATCTTCTGTTGTTAAATCACCAAGTGCAATTTTCTTGGCGATTTTTGACATATGCACAATCGGCCTTGAGATAATTCGCGAAGTAAAAAAGCCAATCAATAGGGCGGAAATAAAAGCAATTACACTTAATAGGACAATATGTGTGACAGCGGAATTTACTGTTTCTGTATTTTCTGTACTTCCTTCGTCCATTAACTTTTGTTGAGCGTTTACAATTTCATCTGCTACTGGTTCAAGCTGTTTTTCTATAGGCTGTATTTCTTTCTTAAAAAAATCGGTCAGTTCATTTGAATTTTGGTTGTTCGGGGAAATTTGTAATAACTGATCATATTTTTGTTTAAGCTGTTTATTTAGCTCCTCTAATTTTACTAATCGTTTCTTATCGTCAGCATGTTGAACTAATTGTGATGTTTTACCGATTAGATCGTCTATATTTTGGTGAGCTGTGTTTAAATCCTTCAAGGAGTTCTCATCTTCCGTTAAGAGATAACCTTGCAGGTTATTATTTTGTTTGGCGGCCTCCACTTGTATTTTTTGTGCATTAGATAAGATTAGCGCCCGTCGATCAACTAAATCTGTATAAGAGCTATCTATTTTTTTGAGATAATAAAAAGATATACTGCTTGTGATCCCGAGAAGAATAGCAATCAGTAAAAACGATCCGATTAACTTCTTGCTGATAGTCATAGTCAAGATAAGCACCCCATTTAAAATGTTTGAAGCTCCAAAATCATAGGTAGATGAAATTTATTATTAGGAAAATATTTCTGTCCAAAATAAGATAATATATAAAAATTATCGAAAAGGCAAGGATGCTTGTAAACTGAGTTAGATTGCAATCCCATTTAAAAAGGCATTCCGGTATTGTACGTATACCAGAATGCCTTTTGTATGGTTGTTTTTGTATTAATGTGTACCGCCAAACATTTTGCCGACGCCCTGGAGTTTCTCCAGAATCACGATGAGAATGATCGAGATGAAAATTACAACGCTTGAAATGGAAGCGACCAGCGGATCATATGCATCCTGCATATGCGAGAAAATCTCAATCGGCAGCGTACGCATATCTGGTGATACCATAAACAGCGACACCGTTACGTTGTCAAACGATGTCAAGAAAGCGAATAGACCTCCCGAAATAATCGCCGGGCGAATCAACGGCAGTGTTACTTTCCAAAATACTGTAGCCGGGCTCGCTCCGAGAATAGCTGCCGCTCGCTCCAGATTGTAATCAAAGCCACTTAATCCAGTCAGTACGAGCCGAATTACGTACGGAATACAGATGATAATATGGGCGATCAAGAAGCCCGTTCCCGTACCAGCTAGCATAAGCGGTGTGAAATAAATAAGAAGGGCAACGCCAAGTACAAGCTGTGGAACGCTTAAAGGTGACGTTAGCAACGCGGTAATAAATGCTTTGCCCGGAATGTCATACTTGGCAATCGCGAGCGCACCGAGTGTACCGAACAGAACTGAGAAGAAAGCCGCAATCAGCGCGAACTTGGCGCTGTTCGCGAGTGCTGTCATAAATTCTGGACGTTCCAATATTTTCGTATACCACTGCATGGAAAATCCTTGCGGCGGGAAGCTTGGATAATTTGCACTTGTGAAGGAAGCCGGAATGACAACCAGCAGTGGAATTAAAATATAAATGATCGTAATTACCGTAAAGGCGATCCGTTTTTTTGTGGGAGAGAATACGAGCGAGTAACGGGGAATGCGAGAGTGGTAAGGAGGTGTCTACAGGCGAGCGGAGTATTTCTTCCGCACGCGAATTGTAGCTTGTAAGGGAAAAATTCAAATCAAATGTAACGATACCGGTATAAATGTTATTCAAAATCTGATCTTTAAACGCGTCACGGTTGGCGACCTGTTGGCGCTCTTCTTGCAAGTGAGTATTTACTGTCAGAAGTTCTTCGGTTCGTTCCTGGACCGCTTTTTTTAGTCGGTAGTTCCAAATATAGATGAACAAAAGAATACAGCCCGTCGTGACCAAAATCACGGTTAATAGACGGACAAATTCTTGCAGTCGCGTAATCTGGAAAGCAGAACCCGGATGTAGCCAGTGGGTAAGAAGTTCGTTGAGCTCTCCTTTCGCTTTCATCGTTGTTAGCGTCCGATTGATCATAGGAAGCAGTGCTGTGTCTCCTTTGCGGACCGCAATGGTAAAATCAGCTGGTTCAATGACGTCTTCTTGGATAATGAAGTTCTTCTGCTGTTTGAATGGCGTTTTTTTGGGCAATGGGTACAATCAGTGCATCGGACATCGTAAAATAAGAGTCGGAAAAGTCGAACCGCTTGCTTTTTTCGGTGCTGTATGAAAGTCCGGCAATGGCATCGATATGTCCCGCACGCAGCTCTCGTTCTGCTTCATTGAGATTCATGGGAACGTATTGGAATGTGACATGGTTATCCGCTGCAATTTTAAATGTTTTGGGTGCAAGGGAAGCAGGAGTCGGCTCGGCAGAAGCAGCCGACAGAGGAACGATCGAAAGGAAGAGCAAGAAAAAACATAGACAGATAAATCGGATATACATCTGCAAGCCGGCTACACCTCCTTATGTCATAGTAACACTATGCTAAAATTATAAATGAATTTAATTATTTGACAATTAACGATTGCATGACTTACATATCAGAACAGCAGGAGGAATGAAACGATGGCACTGAATAGGAAGCAAATCGAGGAGATTAGAGCGATTATAAAGAGCGGGCAGGTGCTAACAGAAGAGAGTGATCGCTATAGCTATTCATTTGATGCATCATTCGGTACCTATTTGCCGGATGCGGTTGTACAGACGAAAAGCGTTGAGGAGCTAGTGGCGCTCGTAAAGCTGGCCAATCGGGAGTTGATTCCGCTGTATCCACGCGGTCAGTCGACTAGCTTAAGCGGAGGACCGCTGCCGGTACAAGGCGGGATTGTTCTCGATTTATCTGTGATGAATCACATACTGGAAATTGATGAAGAAGATTTGGTAGCGGTTGTCTCGCCCGGCGTGCTGACCGCAGCGATTCACAAGGCGGCGGAGGAAAAAGGATTGTTATATCCGCCTGATCCGAGCAGTTCACACGTATCGACGATTGGCGGGAATCTCGCGGAGAATTCCGGCGGACCACGCGGGCTTAAATACGGCGTGACGAAAGATTACGTCATTGGCCTTGAAGTTATTACGCCGGAAGGAGAGCTGATTCGAACGGGTGGGCGCACCGTGAAAAATGTGACCGGCTATGATTTGACGAAGCTCATTGTCGGTTCAGAAGGTACGCTTGGTATTATTACCAAGGCGATTTTGCGCTTGCTGCCAAAGCCGCCTGCTTCTGAAACGGTGATGATCACGTTTGATAGTCTGGTGGACGCCGGGCGTGCGATCTCCCGGATTTTATCCTCGGGCATCCTGCCAGCGAAGATGGAATTGATGGATCAGGCATCGATTGTGGCGGTAGAAAACTATGAACCGTCCAACCTGCCGATCGATGCGGAAGCCATTATTCTAATGGAGCTTGACGGCCATCCGGTGGCGATTAAAGATGAGGTAGAAAAAGTAGCGGCTCTATGTGAAGCGGTCGGGGCGCGAAATGTCCGCATCCCAAAGAATGCGGTCGAAAAAGCGGACATCTGGCGGGCACGTAAGCTTGTTTCTCCAGCTATTGTACGAATTAAGCCGACTAAAATCTCAGAAGATGCGACCGTTCCGCGCAGTAAGATCCCGGATATGTGCGCACGTCTACAGGAGATTCGCAAGAAATATAATATTCATCTCGTCGTATTCGGTCATGCTGGAGACGGCAATCTCCATCCGAATATTATTGCGGACAAACGTGATAAAGAAGAGATGCAGCGGGTAGAGCAAGCGGTTGCGGAGATTTTTACAGCCGCGCTTGAGCTTGGTGGCACATTGTCAGGAGAACATGGCATTGGCACGATGAAAGCACCGTTTATGGAGATGGAGCTTGGAGCTGTTGGACTCGATATGATGAAGCGCATTAAGCAAGTATGGGACCCGAATAACATCATGAACCCTGGTAAAATCTTTCCGGAGCCGGGGCAAAAACTGGAGTTGACGTAATGAAGGAATCTCTTGAAACGTTACGTGCCGAATTTGCTTACGAGAAAACGAATAGCTGTGTCCAGTGCGGCTACTGTCTCCCGGTTTGTCCGACATATGCGTCGATGGGCAAGGAGACGCATTCACCACGCGGCCGCATCAATCTGGTGAAAATGGTTGGAGAAGGACGCATTACCGATCTGTCTGTACTTGAGGAGCCGCTTGATTTATGCCTTGGATGCCGCAACTGTGAGACTGCCTGTCCAACCGGGGTGGAATATGGAGTCATTCTTGAAGCTGCCCGCGCCGCACTCGTTCGGCGCAAGACGTTCTCGGCCCCGGTGCGGATGTTGCGGAATACGATGTTTACGAAGGTGTTTCCGAGCAAAAAGATGATGAGGCTGGCGGGGAATGCACTCTGGCTGTATGAAAGAACCGGATTGCAAACGGCTATCCGGAAGTCTGGTTTACTAAATAAACTTCCGTATCACGTAGGAGCGTTTGAAGCGATTACCCCGGGAGCGGCATCGCCTGCTGAACGGAAACAGATGCCACAACGTATACAGGCAAAGGGACAAGCAAAGTACACGGTCGCTTTTTTTACCGGATGTATTATGGATGCCATGTTTCAGCGGATTAATCGTCTGTCGGTACAGCTGCTGACAGAAGCGGGTTGTAGTGTAGTAGTTGTCCCGGAGCAGACATGCTGCGGGGCACTGCATGCACATGCTGGAGAGATGGATGAAGCAAGGAAGCTAGCGGAGCGAAACATTGCCGCTTTTGAAAAGGAATCGGTTGATTTTATTGTCAATAACGCAGGAGGATGTGGCGCAGCACTGTATGAGTATGCTCATCTTCTGGCAGACGAGCCGGAATGGAGCGAACGGGCGCAGGCATTCACGGAGAAATCTAGAGATATCAGTCAGGTTCTCACTGCCTGCGGCGGACTGCATCTTCAGCCTCGCCCGGGTGAGCGGGTTACGTATCAGCCTTCCTGTCACCTGACCAACGTGCAGAAGGTGACACGCGAACCGATCGAACTCATTCGCAGTGTGCCGGGTATTGAATTCATCGGGATGGAACAGGCGCATATGTGCTGCGGTTCGGCTGGCATTTATAATCTGGTGCATTATGAACAGTCGATGGATATTCTGGATGAAAAAATGAAGCATACGAAGGCAACTAAAGCTGATGTCGTGATCACAACGAATCCGGGCTGTCTGCTGCAAATGAAAATGGGCATTGAAAGAGAAGGACAAGCTGTCTCAATGCGAGCCGTACATCTTGTTGAATACTTAGCAGAAGCGGCAGGAATATCGTAGGAAATTCCCATCCGATTATCATAAGAGCCTCCTGTGCAATGATATGGATTCATTGCACAGGAGTTTTTTTGTTGGCTCTTCCCTAGTTGACTTAGAGTGCGCTCTAAGATGTAAGATTACTCCATGGAACAATATTTGAGCATTCGAGCCATATCTGATCTTACTGGCATTAGCACATACACTCTACGTTATTATGAGAAAAATGGACTGATTCATGCTATAGCTAGAGGTTCAAACGGTCGCCGTCAATATTCCGCGAATGACCTGGAATGGATTCGTTTTTTAGTAAAACTTCGAACTACAGGAATGTCCATCCGACAAATGCAGCAAGTCGCCAACTTGAGAAGGCAAGGTCCAGCTACGATTAAAGAAAGGAGAATATTACTGGAGGCCCATCAAAAAGAGGTAACGGAACGAATTAAAAAACTGCAAGAAAACATGGAATCCATCCATGCAAAAGTAGAGTTTTACCGTCAATGGGAATTAGAAAACAACGAACAGGAGAGAAAGAAATGAACTCATCATACGCAATCGGAAAGAAACTTTTATATGAAACTTATGAGGAAGGGATTCAAGGAGTGCTCGATCATTTACATGATATATCTCCACACATCGGTAGATACATTATCGAATTTTACGGGCAAGCTTTTAGTAATCCACTACTTACACATCAACAAAGACAGATGATCACGATCTCCGCATTAACTTCACTAGGAGATTGTCCAAATCAACTAAAATGGCACATCAACTTTGGTTTGAAAGTAGGGCTAACTCCGAACGAAATAGTAGAAATCATCACCCATTGTATTCCGTTTTGTGGCTTCCCTCGTGCTCTAAATGCCATTGCCATTACGAAGCAAGTTTTTGAAGAACAAAATATCAAAGTAAACATAAAGGATGAACTAGAGAATGGAGGAAGAAGGCGGGAGAGGGGATTGGAAAAGCTCCAGGAAATCGATGGAGAACACGGAGAAGCAGTTGTTCGTTCACTTACCGAGATTTCTCCTGCTTTAGCAGAACAAATCATCGAATTTGCGTTTGGTGAAATCTATAGCCGCCAGGTACTGAACTCTAAGCAACGACAGCTCATCACTTTAGGAGCTTTAACGGCACAGGGAGGATGTGAGCCGCAATTGCACGTTCATATCAATGCCGCGATTCGTGTAGGTCTAACGAGACAAGAAATAATCGAAGCACTGCTACAATGTTCGTCGTATACGGGCTTTCCTAAGGTATTAAACGCCATAAATGTCGCGAAAAAGGTCTTCTTACCCTAGTAAATTTGGGTCTGATGTTCAAGAGTGTAAGTGTGGTTCTCCGACTTTGCACAGAGCTGATGTCCTTACTCTAGATGAATATAATCAAGGAACGGAGCGTTTCCGACAATCATTTTTTGTTCAGGATGCTTCCTGTTTTTAAAAACAAATGGACCGTTTGTACTTTGTAACTCGTAGTCTGAAATATTATCGACTAAATTTCCGAGTATGTCCGTAATGTATTTTGTTCGTGCTTCCTCTGATGCAAATGAAGGAACAGGATAGGATATACCCGTAATGCTTGTTATCTTGCCTGTCGTAGCGTCAATGTCTATAATAGCTCGATTTGATTTTGGATTATTTATATCCTTAAAGAGTGCTATACTCCATGAATCATTCGGTTTAGTTTGTCCTCTCCATACAGCTGCAATCTTATAATTTTTCGTATCAGGTAAAGCGTTATGTAATTTTTTGAACGCATGCTGAGTGATGTTTTGGTCCAATTGCTCAATCGGTACCTCATTAAATGCTGGAGATGCTTGAATATCAGCTGCTGCAGGTTTTCGATACCCGGTGTCATTCGTGTTTTTATGTTCTTGCTGAATATTGACAGAAGAAGAGGGAGTCTCGTCTCCACAGGCGGACAAAAAAAGTAAAAGTGCAACTGTGGTATATCCTCTAATGAATGGCCAACTCATTATTATCATCCTTTTTATTATTTTACTTATTTTAACATTTGTTAGGCGTTTGTCTATGCTCTTTTGTGTAGGAAATAGGCTGCCGATAGCATAGTTGAGCTAGAAACAGGAATGTTTGGTTTTTTTGAATCTCAACTTTGCTGGGAGGAGAGAAGAGAGAAGCAAGAGAGCGACTGTACGCGACTACCCAGCGGAAGGAGACCGACGAACGGGATCTTGTCCGCAACCGTTCCATGAAAAAACATCGTGGGTCCTCTTTTGCGGACACGTTCGGCGGGCTTCTGGAGCGGACAGCCTACACTTCCCTGCAACGCGTATCGAAGCGAATGGCTTCTCTCTTCTCTTCCTCCCACCACCAAAGTTGCTCAATTCCACAAAAATACAAACATACTTTTTTACAATTAAAGACCATAAAAAATATATGGTTTTGGTCGTCTACCTTTTTACGCTGAGCCAGAATTTGCTGGCGGGGCGCGATCCAAGGCAAAGGCGCATAACCAAGAAAACTTACGTCAAAGCCGAATTGGATTCGCTCCCGTACCGCGACAGTCCGCATTGCTGACCATGTTTTCTGTAAGTAAAAAAGCGAGGGAAGTGACTCCCTCGCTATACATACGAAAGTTTATGATTCAGTTTGTACAGGTTCAGGGTATACTTTCATTTTCTCGCATAAAAACCATAATAAATTCCACACACTGTCAAAGTAATACACGTTCCTATTAAAAAGGTATAAATATTAAAATATAGTATATTAGTATATTGATTAAACCAACCTAAGTTGAAAATCTGTGAGGTAAGAATGGAAGGCCCCCCCAATTGTATCAACCGATGTTTAACCAAGTGAGCTTCTCCTACTATACTTATGCCTAGTAATGAAAAATTCATAAGTATAAATAGTATATTAATTTTTTGGCTATATTTTTTGAATAATGCATGTGAATACACAGCTAAGGAAACCAGAAAATATACGAAAATAAATAGTGTTAGATAAATAAAAGTTGCTCCGTGATTTATCACTTTAGAATTTATATAAAGATCTTTAGTAAAAGATGCGATAAGAAAAAATGAGATGATACTAAGCATTAATCCCAAACATACATGTAGCAGACCTTTCTGATTAAAATTTAAGGGTTTCCTCCACTTCCAGTGATTAAAAATCAAAAACACGGAAAATAAAATATAGCAGAAACAAATTCCCATTATAAGAATGGTACTTGGATAATGCTTTGCTACATAACCAAGCTCATCTAACCTTCCATTGGGTACTGTCATATCACTTGCTTGCCAACGAGCCATAGCATAAATGGTTGTAAATATTGTTATAGAAAAAACGAACTGAATAGCATATAAAAAACCACGCAAGGTTATCACTCCCCCTAAATATTTTGAAGATATTCTAACATTCATATTGTTATGTTCTTGCTGAATATTGACAGAAGAAGGGGAGGTCTCGTCTCCACAGGCAGATAAAAAAGTAAAAGTGCAACGCGGTACATCCTTTAATGAATGTCCAACTCATTATAATCATCTTTTTTTAGTATTTTAATATTCGTTGGGCGTTTGTCTATGAAATAAGATAAGGGGAGAAATGATAAGGGAGAAGACACAAGAATGATCTAGGGTAGGAAAAGGTGTTTGCCTTTTCCTACCTTATAATCGGTTTCGTGTTTTCTCTCGGGCTTCTCTTTATTTCCTTCTATAATTATACCATAATATACTTTATTTTCCTTGATAAACCGCAAAAGATGCGGGCAGAAAACTCCCGTAATAACCAATTTCACAGTCCACTCCTCGCACCCACTCTACAGGTTTAGAAGCCGTAAAAGATTGATAATACACGGAACCGAACGGTTGTTTATCTAGTGTCACGCGCAAAAATATGACTCCTTTTCCGTTCACTTGTGAGACAGCATTATAATCGCTCGTACGAGTCGAAGCAGATGTAAACGCTTTTTCCTGTCCGTCCTGTGTTCTGATCCAAATACGCCGGTTTTGAAGTGGACTCCAATCTTTTTTACCAAAAAGATCACTCGCTGGGCCGCGTGTAAACAACAATTTGGATGAAGCTTCTGTTGTCCATACAGGGTGTGTATCTGCCTGTCCTTTTTGATCCGCATGAACAATGGTTTCCTCTGCCTTCACGTCAAACAAATACAGTCGTTTATTCTCGGTGGCTTCTCTTCCCTCGCCGTCAATGTAAGCTAGTTTCATGCTATCCGGTGACCATGCGAACCATTCTGCATACTTTAACCCTGAACCAAGGCGAATTCGTTTTTTCGTCTGCATGTTGATCACCTCAATCGTATTGAGATCGGCAGAGGTAGAACCGGAGTTGGGATGTAAGAAATAGGCGAGATAGCGACCATCTGGTGACCACTTCATACCAACGACAGATCTTTGTTCCATCCCTTCGATTCCTGGCACTTCCTCCTTAGGGATACTGAATAACAGCGTACTCTCCCCATCCAATGCCACATTTTCTACCTTCATCGGATTGTTTTCTGTTCGTGCATACGATACAGTCAAACTTTTCCCATCTGGTGTCCACGCAAAATCCTCCATATTCTCTTTCTCGATCAGTACTGGACTTATTACGGATCTTTCCTGTTCCATCGTTGCGATTTTTAGCGAGATGCGATCTTCACTGGCTTTCTCCATGTTTTTCTGTCCGCGATAAGAGGTCATGTAGGCGAGCGTATCGCTTGTAGTGGACCACGCCGGGAGCTCGGAACGGTGGGCATCAATTACATTAACTCGTTTTTCAATGAGGTATGATTTGTTTGTTTTTGGGTTTACGACCCATAACTCTTTTACGTTTTCATAGTCTTCTTTCTCACTAAATAAATACGCCAGCCACTTTCCTGAAGGGGACCAGCCAACAATTTGAGCAAATCCGTTTTTGGTGAGTTGAGCGGGTGCAGCTCCTGCTTGATTCCCATTGATAAACCAGAGATGATGGTCATGTAGAAACACAATTTTAGCCGGGAACGCTTCCTTGTAGACCCGAATCGGCTTACTTGCAGACGCCGCCGAGGCAGAAGAGGAAGGGAGTACATATAGCACAGACAAAATAAACAACAGGAAAATGCGAAAATGGCGCACAGTCATAGCATCCTCTCTTTTTTTGTTTCCATATATTTCATAGACGCAAATTCTTTCCTTCGAGTTGCAAAAAAATGTAAGGCATAAATGAAGAAGTACGTGGCATCAACAATTGTCGGGATAAAGTAGAGAAACGGATGGGTTCATTAGAAAACGAAGTAAAAGAATTCCGCGAAGAAACGAAAGCGGATATGCAGGTACTGTTTGGTTTTTTGAATCCAAATTTTGCTTGGGAGGAGAGAAGAGAGAAGCAAGAGAGCGCCTGTACGCGACTTCCCTAGCGGAAGGAGACCGACGAACGGGATCTTGTCCGCAACCCTTCCATGAAAAAACATCGTGGGTCCTCTTTTGCGGACACGTTCGGCGGGCTCCTGAAGCGGACAGTCTACACTTCCCCGTAAAGCGTACCGAAGCGAACGGCTTCTCTCTTCTCTTCCTCCCACCACCAAAGTTGCTCGATTCCACAAACCATCCAAACAAACAGTATGATGGTCTCCTATTTTTACAATTTCCCTCAATTCCCCGACATTCTTTCCGCATTCTTTCGCTATCATAATGGCTATCAACCGAATGCTTGGAGAGAAGAAACGAATGGGGGGATCCTGATGTTTAAAAATCTCACAGACTATCCAATTAAACTAAAGCATGCCATTGTCGCAGGAGGGATTGCTGTTCTCCTTGTGCTGGCTGGCTTCTGGTTGGGGCTAAAGAATGCAGGTTATCTTTCTACCAATCAGACTGTAGATGATACATTGAAAGCTTCGGCTACAAGTCAGACGACTCCGGTTGTAGCTACGCCAACGATTGCGGGCACAAGCGATAATTCAATTACAAGCGTAGTCAAAAAAGTCGGTCCGGCCGTTGTTGCCATTGAAACAAAATCAACGCGTAACATTGAATCATCAAATAACAGAAGATTTAACCGAAATTTCAGTGCGACTCCATATTCACAACAAGAGCAAACTGAACAGGGGCTTGGCTCTGGTTTTATCATCTCCAAAGATGGATATATATTAACCAACAATCACGTAATTGAAGGAGCCGATTCGATTAATGTTAGGCTGCAAGGAGAAACGACGACAAAAGAAGCCAAAATCGTCGGAACAGATGAAGCGCTCGATGTCGCGCTCTTAAAAATTGATGCGGGCAAAGATTTACCGGTTGTGGCGATGGGAGATTCGGATGCCATCCAGGCAGGTGACGGGGCAGTTGCCATCGGCAATCCTTTTGGTCTCGATCATACGGTAACAGCAGGAGTTATTAGCGCAAAAGGCAGACCGCTGACAATCGGAACGCAAAATTTTAAAAACTTATTGCAGACGGATGCCTCTATTAATCCAGGTAATAGCGGTGGACCGCTTCTGAATCTGAAGGGCGAAGTAATTGGGATTAATACCGCGATTAACGCGGAGGGCCAGGGACTTGGATTTGCGATTCCGATCAACACCGTACAAGAAGTTCTTACTGATTTGATCAAAAAGGGCAAAGTATCCCGTCCGTGGGTTGGTGTGTCCATTGAAGACATGACTCCGGAACTTGCTGCCTATGCAGGAGTGGACAATGAAGAAGGTGCGGTTATTGCTCAGGTCGTGTCGGGAAGTCCGGCTGAAAAAGCAGGGCTCAAACAAGGTGATATTATTGTGGAAGTCGATAAACAAAAAATAACGGATAGTCAAAGTTTTTCTGAGAAAATCAGCAGTTTCAAAGCAGGGGCAAAAATCCAGCTTCAGGTATCACGGCAGGGTGTGCTGAAAACCATTGACGTTCTCCTGGCTGAGAAATAGAAGGAGAAGAGGCTGTCTCAAGCCAGAACATGGCGAAAGGGCAGCTTTTTTTCGTGGTATCGACAACGTGTGGTGGTGAGGGAGTGGAAGAAGGGAGGAGCCGTTCGCTTCGGTACGCTTGCGGGGAAGCTTATACTGTCCGCTCCGGGAGCCCGGCGAACGTGCCCGCAAAGAAAATCCTAAGATGTTGATTCACTGAAGGATTGCGGACAAAGGCTCGTTCGCCGTTCTCCCGGAGCTGAGTAGGCGCGTAAAGGCATTCTCTTGCTCATCCCTTCTCCCACTCCCCGCACAACGTTTCGGCTTACAAAAATACTCTCGCCGCCAGTATGGATTTGTGTGGATTGCGACTGGCTTTTCGAAAAAATATTTACTTTATTTTACAGATGTGTAACAAAGCTCAGCTTCTTGATATTGCTTGATGGTGTTTAACCAAAGCGTGCTAGGAGCGGGATCGGGCGGGGCAACGGAACGCCTGTACGTGACTCCCCAGCGGAAGGGGACGGGCGAACGGGCTTTTGCCCACAATGCTTCGATGCAAATACATCATGGGCATGTTTTGTGGGCGAGTTCGTCTGGCACCTTGAGCGGACAGCCCCCACTTCGTAGCGAGCGTACCGAAGTGACGAGGTCCCGCCCAATCCCGCTTCTCCACCACACTTTGGAGAAAGTCTGTACCAAGAAAAAAGAGGCTGTCTCAGTCGCCATGTTCTGGCTTTCGAGACAGCCTCCCTTGCAATCGTTCAGCTTATTTCTTATCTTGGCATCGGTCCGGGTCCCGGATGCCCTGGTCCATGCCCCGGCCCTGGTGCTGGACGGAGAAACTGGAATGATACACGTAGTATCGTATCCAGCACACGCGCCTGTGTGGCAGGAGATACTGCATACAGACTCATAATGTCAAAAATCCAGGCGCGCTGGCGTCGCAGAGCGCGTTCGGCCTGCGTAATTTTTTGATCGATCGTACCTGTGTATCGATCATACGTCTCATCAACAAACACGACAATCGAACGGAATAAATAATTGACGAGCCGATAGTCCATGCCAAGCCGTGTCAGCTCTTGATACAAATGCCCGTAGTGGGTGTGTAAAATATTCATAACTCGTGTTACGTCTTGCGTATTGCGATCTTCCTCTTCAGACTCGCTATACGCTCGTTCACCATACGGGTATTCCCATCCTGCATAGGAAGGATAAGCAGCATAGCCGTATGTGTACGGATAATAGGATTGATACATCCAATCGCCTCCTTATCAATGTTCACCCTATCCTATGTAGGCGGGGGTTGAATGATCGGAATTTGGGCTTGTTCTTTTCTTTTTCGTGTAAAATCTGGTACGATAGAAGATAAAACCGGATGATACATAAGGAGGAAAAGAATGAGTAAAGATAATTCATTTGATATTGTATCGAAAGTAGAACTGTCTGAAGTAACGAATGCGATCACGCAGGCAACGAAAGAAATTGCTCAGCGTTATGACTTTAAGGGCAGCAAAAGCTCCATTTCGCTTGAGAAAGAAGAGCTTGTCCTCGTATCTGACGACGAGTACAAACTGGAGCAGGTGAAGGATGTGTTAAGCGGCAAGCTTATTAAGCGAGACATCTCTTTGCGCAGCATTGATTTCGGTAAAATTGAGCAGGCGAGCGGTGGAACGGTCCGCCAGCGCGGCAAAATCGCACAAGGAATTGATGCGGATAACGCCAAGAAAATCAATAAGCTGATTAAAGACAGTAAGCTGAAGGTCAAAAGCCAGATTCAAGACGACCAGATTCGAGTTACTGGCAAAAGCCGTGACGATCTTCAGCAAATCATCGCGCTTCTCAAAGGCGCTGATCTCCCGCTTGATCTACAGTTTCTTAACTTCCGCTAAACACGGTATGCCCTGGCGTTTCTGTCAGGGTTTTTTCTTGATTATGTTGCATCACTTTTTCATAGTGCGTTATCATAAATGAGACAGCGGACCAGAGAGGAACGGGGAGTTCGTATGAAGGATGGGGGATATGCATGGCAACTCCGAGTATGGAAGACTATTTGGAACGGATTTATACACTGATTGAAGGAAAAGGATATGCACGCGTCTCTGATATTGCGGAAGCGCTGAATGTTCATCCATCATCTGTTACGAAGATGGTACAGAAGCTCGATAAAAGCGAGTATCTCATATATGAGAAATACCGGGGACTGGTGCTGACCAGCAAAGGCAAAAAGATGGGCAAGCGTCTGGTTGATCGGCATGCACTGCTCGAAGACTTCCTGCGGGTAATTGGGGTGTCGGAAGACGTCATTTATAATGATGTAGAGGGAATTGAGCATCATCTAAGCTGGGATTCGATTACGTGTATTGAATATCTAGTTCAATATTTGCAACAAAATCCTGAGCGAGCAGCGGAGTTGATCCGCCTGCGAGAAACAGGAGAAGTGAACGAATAGCAGACGAGACGGGCTTTTGACCCCGTCTTTTTTTATTCTGAAAAAAGCGGGGGGTGAGTACATTGTAGCAGTAGAGGAGGGGAGCAATATGGTCAAAATTGACGCCGTATTTGAAGGTGGTGGAGTCAAAGGGATTGCATTTGTAGGGGCTGTTACGGAATTCGAACGATGCGGCTACACGTTTTGCCGGGTGGCGGGAACGTCGGCGGGTTCGATTATTGCCAGTCTGATTGCGGCCGGGTATCGTGCGCCTGAGCTTGCGAAATTGATGCAGTCCTTTGACTATCGAGCGCTTCAACAGAAGCAGGGGCTAGCTCGCATTCCGGTCGTTGGAACATGGCTGAATTTGTGTGTGAAAAAAGGGATGTACTCAGCGGACTATTTGCAAAATTGGATGCAGGAGGTGCTGGCAAAGCAGGGGATTTACACGTTCGGAGATTTGCCGGAAGGCAAGCTGAAAGTTATTGTCTCTGATATTACGGATGCGAAATTGTTAGTGCTGCCGGATGATGCGCACCGGATTGGCTACAAGCCAGATGAACTTCCGATTCCGCTGGCAGTCCGAATGAGCGCGAGCATCCCGATTTATTTTGAGCCGGTCATTGTGTATGACAGGTTGATGCCGGTTTATGTGGTTGATGGCGGCATTTTGAGTAATTTTCCGCTCTGGATTTTTGGAGATGATGAAGCGAATCCGTATCCGACGATTGGCTTTCGTCTGCACGCTGATTCAAAAGTGAAGCCCTATCCGATTGACAACTTGCGCAGTTATATACATGCGATCCTCCGCACGATGATTCAGGCGCATGATCAGCGCTATGTTGAGCAACAGCATGCGGCGCGAACCGTGTTCATTCCGACGAACAGCATTGCATCGACCCAGTTTGATCTGTCCAAAGAGGAACAGACGTGGCTGTATGAATCCGGTGTAGAAGCGGCGAAGCGCTTCATGACTCGGATGCCTGGGCTTCGTCGTCAGATCAAAAAAGAAAAAACCTCTTGAGTATGTCTCAAGAGGTTTTGGATCGATTGCCTGATTTGTTTTTTTTGCCTTCGATCACTTTGAACGGATGATCGCGGCGAGTCAGTGATTTCAGACGGTTCGTTTTTTTGAGTTTGTTACTTGAGCCGGCAGATTCAGAGCTTACTGACTGCTGCAGGCTTTTTTTGTTGCGCTGTTTCTGCTGGCGCAGCGCCCGCTCGTAGCCTTTGTCCGTGCTGCTGGACATACCAGCTCCGCGCGAAGCCATGAAGCGTGTGAACAGAAAATACAGGACACCTGCAATGGCGACCGTAATTAGAATGGAGCGAATTAAGCCTGCTGGATTGTTATACAGCTCACTGGCAAAACCCACTCCGACCAGGGCAAGAAGTGCAACTGAGAACAAGGAAAACTTTCGTGCCATCTTAACACCCCATTCCGAAAGATGGTAAACACAAAACGGTTACGAATGAACGGAAACAGTTGTACTTGCAGTGTTTCCTTCTTCTAGCTCGCGCATGCGTTTGAAAGAAGCAAGTGCTACTTCTACCTGTGCATCATCCGGTTCGCGTGTTGTCAGCTTCTGTAACCACAACCCCGGATATCCGAGAAAGCGGAGTAACGGAATGTCGCGCACCTTATTGGTAGCCTGAAGTGTTTCGTAGGAAACACCGATGACGACCGGTAGAAGCAGGATGCGCTGATACACGCGCTCCCAGAGCGAATCGTAGTGGAAGAAAGAGTAGATGACTACGCCGGTGAGAACGGTGAAAATCAAAAAACTACTCCCGCAACGATAGTGAAGCGTAGAAAACTGCTGTACATTCTTTACTGTTAATTCTACCCCTGCTTCATACGCATTAATCACTTTATGTTCAGCACCATGGTACTGAAACAGGCGCTTGATCATTGGGGTGCGTGCAATGAGCGCGATGTAAGTAAAAAGAAGTATAAGCTTGATGCCGCCTTCAATGAGATTTTGCAAAATATTATTGGTAACCCAGTGCTTGAATAGCACATCTGCAAGAATCGCGGGAACCACGGTGAAAATCAATTTGCCGAATAGAAAAGACAGGACACCGATGACGGCAACGCCAAGGATCATCGTAAGTTTGGATGGGGTATCCTCAGCCGCTGTTTCTTCTCCTGGTTCGGTATCGTAGCGATCGGTTGAAAAATTCAAGTGTCTTGATCCGTTAGCACTTGCGGAAATAAGGGAGACAATACCTCGAATGAACGGAATGCGTTTGAACGGTCTAGCCCAGGCTTCTTCCTTCTTAGGCTCCTCCAAATATTCAATCGTATCATCTTTGCGACGAATGGCCGTCACCGTATAACGGTGTCCGCCGAACATTACGCCTTCGACAACAGCCTGACCTCCGTAAGCGGGTAATTGTTTTGACAAGTTAAACACCTTCCTTATTCCTTATTGTAGCGGATTGGGGAAAGAGATTCTAGCAAAAAAGTCAGCATGATGTAACTTTGTGCATTGCATCTTGAAAAGGGGGAGAGGAGGTGGGAAAATTGGAAGCACGGAGGTGAAATTAATGAAAAAAATGGCAACAGCAGGTGTTCTGCTCATGCTTGCACTCGGTATGACCGCGTGCGGCGGTCAGACAGCAAAAAAGCCAATATCAAGCGATGATGAGGTAAAAGCTGCGCTTCAGTCGCGATGTGTGATGTGTCACGGCGCGGAATTGAAAGGCACCGGCCCAAATCCAGATCTGACTACGGTAGGCAGCCGTTTGAGCAAGGAGCAGATTAAAGAAGTGTTGCAAAAAGGACGGAACGGCATGCCGGGTGGCCTGGTTAAACCGGAGGAGCTTGAGGTAGTGGCATCGTATCTTGCCAAGCAAAAATAAGTACGTACGATACATAGTCGAAATAGAAAAGCATCCTGCATGTGAAGGGTGCTTTTTCTTTGTTTTCTGAATGGTTATGATACAATAACAGAGAGAGAAACAAAACGGAAAAATAAGGAGGAAACGCACATGCCACGTATTCTTGTGTTGAATGGCCCGAACTTAAATATGCTTGGCAGACGTGAGCCGTCTGTATACGGATATGAAACGCTGGCTGATATTGAAGCGAAGCTTGAGAAGATAGCAGCCGAGCTGGGAGTAGAGCTTGCTTTTTTTCAATCTAATCATGAGGGAGCACTGATTGACCGCCTGCATGAAGCGTTTGAGCAGTGTGAAGGTATTGTAATCAATCCGGGAGCCTTTACACATTATAGTTATGCACTGCGGGATGCATTTGCGAGTGTGAATATTCCATTTGTTGAAGTTCATATTTCTAACATTCATGCCAGGGAGTCGTTCCGCCATCATTCAGTGCTGGCAGCCATTGCTGTCGGGCAAATCTGCGGGCTTGGCACATACGGTTATGAGCTGGCGCTGCGGGCGATTGTGCGGCATATCTCAACACAAGGAGGAGAGGCGTGATGAACCGCATCTCAGAACAATTGCAGGCAAGAGGGCTTGATGCTCTGCTCGTAACGAATGCGTACAATCGTCGCTACGTATCCGGCTTCACGGGCACATCAGGCTGCTGCTTGCTGACAACTTCGGTGTGTGAGCTTCTGACAGATTTTCGATATGTAGAGCAGGCAACCGAGCAGACGAAAGCAAGTGGCTTTAGCGTTGTACGTCATGAAGCGGATATGATGGCGACTGCTGCAGAGCGGGCGGCCAGGTATAGGGTAAAAAGGCTCGGGTTTGAGAAAGATGATGTTTCTTATTCGTTGTATGAAAAATTGCAAGCTTTGTTTACAAATGTAGAGCTTGTGCCGGTATCGGGCATCGTTGAGGAGATGCGCCTGATTAAGACCGCGAACGAGATTGCGATCATTCAGGAAGCGGCTACCATTGCTGATCGGGCGTTTACACATATTCTTGATTTTATTAAGCCGGGACGCACAGAGCTTGAGGTGTCCAATGAGCTGGAGTTTTTCATGCGCAGACAGGGGGCGACGTCTTCCTCCTTCGATACGATCGTCGCATCCGGTGTGCGGTCCGCGCTCCCGCACGGCGTGGCATCTAATAAAACAATCGAGACAGGTGACATGGTTACGCTTGATTTTGGGGCATACTACAACGGATATTGCTCGGATATTACTCGCACGATTGCAGTCGGGGAACCGGGTGAGAAGCTGCGCGAGATTTATGAAATTGTCCTGCGGGCACAGCTTCACGGCGTAGCACATGTAAAGGCCGGGATGACCGGGAAGGAAGCGGATGCGCTGACACGTGACATCATTGCTGCCGCTGGATACGGACCGCAGTTCGGGCATAGTACGGGACATGGCATTGGACTTGAGATTCACGAGGCGCCAGGTCTGTCCTTCCGCAATGATGCTGTGTTGCGCCGAGGAATGGTCGTAACAGTCGAGCCAGGGATTTATCTGGAGGGTGTCGGCGGGGTGCGAATCGAGGATGATGTCGTTCTTACAGAGAGTGGCTGCGACCTTCTGACAAATTCTCCGAAGGAATTGCTTGTTCTTTAGGGCAGGTTTTATGTTATAATTTGAAAGTTAAAATACATGAAGCACACGTTTGTAGGAGGTTTATTCATGATTTCAGTTAACGATCTGCGTCCGGGTATTACGATAGAGTATGACGGAGCCATCTATTCCGTAATCGAATTCCAACACGTAAAACCGGGAAAAGGCGCGGCATTCGTCCGCACAAAACTGCGCAATCTGCGCAACGGTTCCATTAAAGAAACAACATTCCGTGCGGGTGAAAAAGTATCCCGTGCTCTGATCGAAACAAAAGAAATGCAATACCTGTATGCGTCTGGCGATGAGCATGTATTCATGGATACAGAAACATACGACCAGCTGAGCCTGCCGACTGCTCAGATTGAGCATGAGCTTAAGTTCCTGCTTGAGAACATGACCGTAAGCATCGTAATGTTCCAGGGCGAAATTCTTGGCGTACAGGTGCCAAACTCTGTTCAGCTCGAAGTAGCAGAAACAGAACCAGGCATCAAAGGCGACACACAATCCGGTGGTACAAAACCGGCAAAAATGGAAACAGGACTCGTTGTTCAAGTTCCATTCTTCATTAACGTGGGTGAAAAGTTGATCATCGATACACGTAACGAAGCATACGTATCCCGCGCATAAGAATAGTGCGCTGGCTTTAAAAGAGGCTGTCTTACACGTCATACTATGGCGGGTGAGGCTAGCCTCTTTTTTGCGTATTGGATGTGGTTCTCCCCAAAAGTGTAGTGGAGGAGCGGAGAAGGCAGGCGCCTTGTCACTTGGTTACGCTTACGGGGAAGTAAGAACTGTCCGCTCCAGGTGCCAGACGAACTCGCCCACAAACGAGAAGAGGAGATGCTTATTCACAGAAGTATTGTGGGCAAAGGCCCGTTCGTCTGCCCCCTTCCGCTGGGTATTCGCGTAAAGGTGTTCCATAGCGCCTGCCTTCTCCACTCCTAACACAGTTTGGATAGACCATTCAAGCAAAAGCTTTATGGAGCGTTGCTATGCAGTTAAAAAAGCGGATCTTTCGGAAAACTATTACGTGTTGAATAACTCCATTCTTACGTCGAGCAGGCTTTTTTAAAAACCAAAGCGTTGTTGGGAGGGAGGACGAGAGAAGCAAGAGAGTGCTTTTACGCGACACCCTAGCGGAGGGAGAACGGCGAACGGGCTCTTGCCCGCAATGCTTCCATGAAAAATACATCGAGGGATTTTTTTGCGGGCGAGTTCGCCGGGCTCACGGAGCGGACAGTACCGACATCACTGTAAGCGTAATGAAGCGAACGGCTTCTCTCGTCTTCCCTTCCACCACCACGCCATCGGTTCATAAAAAAAGCCGCCCCACCGACATAAGGGACAGCCATTCCTACCTGATTATAAATTTTCACGAGCAAATTGATTAATGTGATCCACAGAAGATGCCATCTGCTCCATCGAAGCCGCAATTTCCTGAACGGCTGTTTCGTGCTGAGCGCTTGCTGCTGTACTTTCCTCGATCTTATGCTTGATCTTCTCCATCTCATTCTGAATATGCTTAATGCGTTGTAAAATCTGGCCTGCGGAATCATTGGTCTGATTCGCAAGCTTCCGCATCTCCTGCGCTACGACGCCGAATGCACGGCCTTCATCTCCAAGGCGAGCTGATTCAATGGCGGCGTTAAGTGAAAGCAGGTGCGTTTGATCTGCGACATAGGAGATCAGTTTGTTCATTTCCATAATGGATGTAAAACTTTCATTCATCTGCACGATTTCGTCCGCCATCTCATTGAAGTTATTCCGCATACGTTGGGACATCTTACCAAGCTCCCCTACTGAACTACCGACATGCTCAACGACCCCGTACACACTCTCCATAGAAGATTTGAGCGTATGTTGGATGGATGTGTCGACGAGTATGCCTACAATCCCATCATCAAGCGGCATAACAAACGCCTGTAGCGGTTTTCCGTATACATCTTCCGGAATGATGAACTCCTCTGTGTTCCGGCGTTCAATCGCTCGATACATTGGGCTGTCGTGTCGGATCGTATCCCCTATCTGAAATGGCTTGAGCGTTCCGAATACAGATAAAATCTTTCCATTGAAATCTGCTGCTACGATTCCCCAGTTTTTTGCGCGGATCATCTTCTGGATGATTGGTACCCACTGTTTAACGTCATGAATTGATGGCATGGTATCGCCCTCCCCTTTTCTCTCTTCATTATGAGAGGAGAAAAACAGAGATTCAACCTATTTTGAAATTTTTTCTAGTATTTATTTTTTGTCCCGTTTCCCTACAGGGATGGGATACAGGACGGTACGGGTGTATCTGAATTTGTTCTGGATACGGCTTGGTCGATGCAGGGTAAAAAGTACAACACCGGCAAGCATAGTATAACCAGTTTGTCCAAACGTGTCATAAAGCGGCCAGGCTCCCCATAAGATGTGATAAGTAGATTTGGACAAAGGGGGGGGGAGGCCGGTGATTACAGATGCTTGCACGATCTTGCCTGACCGGGTACGTCGATATTTTGAGACGCTTGCGCAAGGGGAGCAGGAACAAATTGAGGAAATTCGTCTCCGAGTTGGCCGACCGATTGAGTATGGAGCGGGTGGTACGCTCACATTCATCAAACAGACCGGGGGACGCACGTCACGGATCGAAGAAGCAGCGCTGTTTACAGCGGAAGAAGGTGTGCAGTTATTGACCAGGCTGAGCCAGCATTCGCTGTACACACTGGAGGAAGAGATGCGGCGTGGCTATGTGACGATTCGGGGCGGGCACCGTGTCGGACTCGCCGGGCGCGTTGTGCTTGAGCAGGGAAAGGTCAAGCTGATCCGGGATGTGACAAGCTTTAATATTCGCATTGCCCGCGAGCAGAAGGGGGCGGCCAATGCGGTGCTTCCGCTAATTACGCCGGGCGGTCACATACGAAACACGCTGATTATCTCCCCGCCGCAGTGCGGAAAAACGACGCTTTTGCGTGATTTGGCCCGTCAGCTTAGTACAGGAGTTGCTCGTATTGGCCCGTATAAGGTGGCAGTTGTAGATGAGCGATCGGAGCTTGCTGGATGTGTCGCTGGTATCCCGCAGAAGGATATCGGACCGCGAACAGATATTCTTGATGCGTGTCCGAAAGCAGAAGGCATGATGATGATGATTCGTTCCATGGCGCCCGATGTGCTTATAACGGACGAGATTGGACGGCCCGAAGACGCCCTGGCGCTTGAAGAAGCCATTCATGCAGGCATTACGGTGTTAACAAGCGCGCATGGCAAAGATTTGAAAGACATTATGCGTCGTCCGGTACTGTCACGTTTGCTGCAATCTGGAATTTTTGAGCGTTATCTTGTGCTCAGTCGCACCCCGCGTATCGGCACGATTGCCGGGGTATATGATGGAACCTTTGCGGAATGCCGGGAGAGGTTGCGATGCTGAAGCTGATGGGAGCCGCCCTTATCATCGCGGCCAGTACGTTGATCGGAATGCTGCTTGCCAGGCGAATCGCCAAGCGGCCCACTCACATTCGTCAGCTTCGTGCCGCCCTTACCTTGCTTGAGACTGAGATTGTGTATGGAGCGACCCCACTGCAAGAAGCACTTGGCACAATTGCACAGCGGGTGGGGGGAGAGGCGGCTGGTCCCTTATTCCGCCGAGCAGCCTCTCTGCTTGCAGAAGAGCCGGAACTTTCCACAGCGGAATGCTGGCGGCAGGCGGTACAGGAGAGCTGGTCTGCAACAGCGATGCACGATGCGGAGCGAGATGTGACACTGCAGCTTGGTGCTATGCTTGGACGCAGCGACCGGGAAGATCAGCGTAAGCATATCCAGCTCGCGGTGATCAATCTGGAGAATGAGGAGCAGACGGCGCGTGATAACCAGCGGCGCTATGAGAAGATGTACCGCAGTCTTGGTGTGCTCGGCGGGCTTCTGCTCGTCATTTTACTCTATTGAGAGGTGGAGACATGGGATATGACGTAAACGCCATTTTTCAGATTGCGGGCATCGGAATTATCGTCGCGATGATTCATACGGTGCTTAAACAATCGGGCAAGGATGACTGGGCGCAGTGGGTGACGCTGATCGGCTTTATCGTCGTGCTGTTCATGGTGGCGTCTTTCATAAGCAAGCTGTTTGTGGAAATCAAGCGTGTTTTCTTGTTCCAGTAGGAGGGGTTGGCGGTGGACATTTTACAAATCGTCGGACTCGGGATCATCGCTACCATTTTAAGTCTGGTCGTGAAGGAACAGAAGCCGATGTTTTCCTTTATCCTTGCCACATTCACCGGCGTCATGATTTTTCTGTTCTTGATTGGGAAAATTTCGGATGTGATTCATGTGCTTGAAGGGCTGGCGATGAAGGCGAATCTCAACATTGTGTATCTCGATACGATACTCAAAATCATTGGCATTGCCTATATTGCGGAATTCGGAGCACAAGTGACGCGGGATGCCGGGCAGGGCGCGATTGCCTCTAAAATCGAGCTGGCAGGCAAAGTGCTGATCATGGTGCTGGCGATTCCGATTCTGTCGGTCATGATCGAAACGATTATCCAGCTACTTCCTTCGTAAAAAGGTTGGGATTCTATGAAGCAGAAACGATTGCAGCACTGGTTGGCTGGCATTGTACTATGTGTGCTTGTCTGCATCCGGCTGCCTGCTGTAACAGAGGCGGCCGGACCCGAAGACAAGCTCGTTCAGACACAGCTTGCCCGATTGGATACAACAGACATTGAAGTGTTTTGGCGGGGGCTGCTTGATAAATACGGGGGCTATCTGCCCGAGATGCAAAGCAAAAGCCTATTTGAAATGCTAACGGGTGAAAACGCACTTAGTATTGGAGGGGTCGCAAAAGGGCTGGGCGCTTTTTTGTTCCATGAATTGCTCGCAAATGGTAAGCTGCTCGGTGCGATCCTCCTGATTACGGTATTTGCGATGATTCTTGAGACGATGCAGAACGCATTTGAGAAGCACGCAGTAAGCACCGTCGCGTATGCGATTTCATATCTGGTGCTCATCATTCTGGCGATCAGCAGCTTCCGACTCGCTGTCGAATTCGCCCAGGGCGCGATTGGTGATATGGTGGGCTTCATGACAGCACTGATGCCGCTTGTACTGGCACTTCTCGCGTCAACAGGCGGACTGGCGTCAGCCGCACTTTTTCATCCGATGGTCATTTTTTTGGTGAATACAAGCGGTACACTCATTGCCAATATCGTATTCCCGCTTTTATTTCTATCTGCGCTGCTTAGTCTGGTGAGCACCTTTTCAACGAAATACCAGCTCACAAAGCTAGCAGGCATTTTGCGCACGGTAAGCCTTGGGGTGCTGGGCAGTTTCTTTACGATCTTTCTTGGTGTTCTCTCGCTTCAGGGGGCATCAGCCGCCGTAGCAGACGGGGTTGCGCTTCGGACGGCAAAGTACATTGCAGGCAATTTCGTCCCGGTTGTCGGTCGGATGTTCGCGGATGCAACCGATACGGTTGTCGGCGCCTCATTGCTTGTGAAAAACAGCATTGGCCTCGCAGGTGTGGTCATTCTGCTGTTTCTGGCCGCGTTTCCGGCGTTTAAAATTTTCATTCTCGCTTTTGTATACAATTTGTCATCTGCTGTGATGCAGCCACTTGGCAACAGTCCGATCATTGCATGTCTCGGAATTATTGGCAAAAATCTGCTGTATGTATTTGCAGCACTGGCAACAGTCTGCCTCATGTTTTTTCTGGCAATCACCATCGTCATTTCAGCGGCCAATGTGTCGGTGATGATGCGATGAGGAGGGAAGAACGATGATGGCATTTCTTGTACTGTGGCTCAAAAAAATTATTCTTCTTGTCCTGCTGGCGACGTTTCTTGATCTGCTTCTGCCCGGTAATACGTATAGCAAATACGTCAAGCTTGTGATGGGACTCGTCATTCTGCTAACGATGCTCTCGCCCGTAATGGAGTTGTTCAAGAAAGACTGGCCCGCTGAATTGTCTGGCTTAAGCGGCAATACAGCAGCTGGTACAGCACTTGATATGTCGAGGGTGGACGCGCTTACCAAACAGCTCGCATCGCATCAGGACGAGACAGCTGCTACGTATGTGCGTACCCAAATGAGTGAATTGATCAAAAAACAGGTGGAAAAACAATACGCTGTCACAGTTGAAAACGTAGCAGTCAAGCTTGTACCAGAGGGAGGGAAGGCAGAACAGCCGATAGAGAGCATCCAGGTTACAGTCAGCCCGGAAAAGACAGAGCGATCTGAGGTGGCTGCTTCTGGAAGTGGTGCAGGCATGAAACCAGTTGAGCCGGTCAAGCCCGTCCAGATTGAAGTCGGGGCGAACGGACAGACGGAGCATACAAAACCAGCAAAGGAATCAGTGGCAGCTATGGCGACACGCACCCGGATGGAGAAAGACATTCAGTCGTCTCTGTCACTTGCCTGGAACGTGCCGGATCATGCGGTAGCTGTTCAATGGAAAAGCGATAGAGAGGGGGGATCGTAGTGGCAGATAAAGGAGACGGGAAAAAATTCGGCAAATTGCAGTGGCTTCTCGTCCTGGGTGCGCTTGGTGTCGCCAGCATGCTCGCTAATTCATTCATGCAGTTTGAGCCGAATCAGAAGGCTACGCCGACATCGACCGCATCCGACAGCGACGTTCCAGCGTTCTCCGGTAAAAAAGCGGGATCGAACAGTATGGGGCAGTATGAAGAGCAGTACGAAGCCAAGCTCAAAGAAGTGCTCCAGACGATTAATGGTGTTGGTCAGGTCGAGGTGATGGTGAATCTCGAATCGACAGAAGAAGTCGTAGTCGAGAAAAATAGGAACAGCTCGACACAAACAACGAAGGAAGCAGATAAAGGAGCGACCCGCGACATTACGAATGAGACCAATCAAGAGCAGATCGTGCTTGCCAAAAGCAATACGGGCGATGCACCTGTTGTCACCAAAACCATCAAGCCAAAAGTGCGTGGTGTGGTCATTGTGGCGACTGGAGCTGGCAACCTACAAGTAAAAGCATGGATTCTCGAAGCCGTTCAGCGCTCGCTGGGCGTGCCTTCCTATAAAATTTCGATTTTGCCGAAAAAGGCATAAGGAGGCTGAAGCATGGTGTTAAAAAAACAAACCGTATGGCTGTTGTCGATGCTTGCGATTCTTGTGGTTCTGTCCGCGTACTATCTCGTACAGGGCCCGACCCAGCAGGTTCCGATGGCGACAGGGCAGATGAATGATCAGGGAGTATTGCCCGCAGGTGATGGGAAAGACAAGGGAATAAAAGTCAGCACGAAGCAAGTGACGCCACACACAGACGGTGTTCCGGTCGCAAGTCCGTCGGATGATTATTTCATCGGCTATAAAATGCAGCGGGATGCCCAGCAAGAACAGGAACTTGGTCGTTACATGGAAGCGATGACGAATGCCAATACAAAGCCTGCGGCGAAGGCAGATGCGAAGAAGAATTATGACGAGCTGTCCGCACGTAAGGATAATCAAGATCAGGTAGAAGAACTGGTCAAGGCAATCGGCAGCTATAAAGACGTCGTAGTCATTGCCAAAGACGACATGGTACGTGTGCTTGTGCAGACAGACAATCTGAAAAAAGATAAAGCCGTTGAAATCATCAACCTTGTCAAACAGCAAATGAAAGTTCCGGGGAATAACATTGTGGTAAACTACAAGCCGTAATTGTACGGGGCCAGCTTCCAACTCAGGGGGCTGGCTGCTTTTTTGTGATGCGGAGGCTCTCAAACTGTAGTGAGGGAGCGGGACAGGAAGACACCTCGTCACCTGGTTACGCTTGCGGGGATGCTGGGACTGTCCGCTCCAGGTGTCCGGCGAACTCTGTCCACAAAAGAAGCCCACGATGTATAAGCACAGAAGCATTGTGGACAAAGGCCCATTCGCCTGCCACCTTCCGCTAGGTGATCGCGTAAAGGCGTTCCGTTGTGTCTTCCTGCCCCGCTCCTGCCCCAGTTTGATGTATACGCAAGCAAAAAAGAACGACTTCTTTGAATAATCCCTAAAACATAAGAGGGTTTTTGTGTAAACCCAAACTTTGTTGGGAGGGGGGAGAAGAGAGGGGCAAGAGAGCGTCTTTACGCGTCTACCCAGCGAAGGGAGACTAGCGAACGGGCCTTTGCCCGCAACCCTTCCATGAACCTACATCGTAGGACCTCTTTTGCGGGCGAGTTCGCCGGGCTCCCGGAGTGGCCAGCCTCAACATCCCTGCAAGCGTAACCCAGCGAACGGCCCCTCTCTTCTCCACCATCCCCCACCAAACCTTCGGTTTACACAAACAAGCTCCCTGTATGAATTGATAAATAATTCAGTACATACTAGTAACACTCTGGCGGAGAATGTGTTATAATACATCTGTAACTTTCCTATCACTTTATATAAAAAATATAGAAAAATTGAGTTAGGAGTGGACCATGCAATGTTAAAAGTTCATGAAATTCGCGAGATCATCAAGCTGATTGACCAGACAAGCATCACAGAATTTAAGATGGAAGAAGACGGCGTAAAGCTGGCTATTAAGAAAGGTAACAGCGCTGTTGCGTATGTAGCAGCAGAACCGGTAGTAGCACCAGCTCTGCAAGCAGCTCCTGCACCAGTAGCAGCACCAGCTCCACAAGCAGCTCCTGCACCAGTGGCAGCACCAGCTCCACAAGCAGCGGCAGCACCGGCTCCGGTAGCTGATATTGACGAAGCAGGTCTTCATAAAATCACATCCCCGATGGTCGGAACATTCTACAAGTCTGCTGAACCAAGCGCGCCAGCATACGTGCAAGCAGGCAGCAAAGTAGGCAATGATTCCATCGTCTGCATCGTAGAAGCGATGAAGCTGTTCAACGAGATCGAAGCAGAAGTATCAGGCGAAATCGTAAAAGTCCTCGTAGAAGACGGACAGCTTGTTGAGTACGGACAACCTCTCTTCCTTGTGAAGCCGGAATAGTGGGAGGTAGCGTCCATGTTTAAAAAAGTATTAATTGCGAATCGTGGAGAGATTGCAGTTCGTGTTATTCGTGCGTGTCGCGAACTAGGAATTCAAACGGTAGCGGTTTATTCCGAGGCGGATCGTGAGGCCCTTCATGTGCGTCTTGCAGATGAAGCATACTGTATTGGACCGACACCATCAAAAGACAGCTATTTGAATATGACTAACCTGATGAGCGTAGCGACCAAAGCGGGCGTAGATGCGATTCACCCAGGCTATGGATTCCTTGCTGAGAATGCAGATTTTGCCGAGATTTGTGCGGCGTGCAACATCACATTTATCGGGCCAAAACCGGAAGCCATTATCAAGATGGGCGACAAGAATGAAGCCCGTGACACGATGAAAAACGCAGGTGTACCGATCGTACCAGGTACGGACGGTCTGATTGAAGACATCGATGAGGCGATCCGCATTGCAGAAGATGCTGGTTATCCGGTTATCATCAAGGCGACAGCTGGCGGTGGCGGTAAAGGGATGCGCGTAGCGCGTTCTCAGGAAGAACTTGTTGCTTCCGTGCGCCAGGCACAGAGCGAAGCGAAGAATGCATTCGGTAACCCTGGTGTTTATCTTGAGAAATATCTCGAAGATACACGCCACATCGAGATTCAGGTCATTGCGGACAAGCATGGCAACGTCTGTCACTTAGGCGAGCGCGATTGCTCGATTCAGCGTCGTCACCAGAAGCTCGTAGAAGAAGCTCCGTCTCCGGCGCTTGATCCGGAAACACGCGAACAGATGGGAAGTGCCGCAGTAGCTGCAGCTCGTGCAGTTAACTACCATGGCGCAGGTACCGTCGAATTCCTGCTCGATAAAGATGGCCGTTTCTACTTCATGGAGATGAACACACGTATCCAGGTAGAGCATCCGGTTACAGAATTGATTACCGGGATTGACCTGATTAAAGAACAACTCATGGTAGCGGCAGATTATCCGCTTTCTTTCAGTCAGGAAGAGGTTCGGATTAACGGCTGGGCTCTTGAGTGCCGGATCAATGCAGAGAATCCGGCGAAGAAATTCATGCCGTCTCCGGGCAAAATCCAGGAATACTTACCGCCAGGTGGCTTTGGTGTGCGCGTAGACAGTGCTGCTTACCAGGGCTATCAGATTTCACCGTTTTATGATTCGATGATTGCCAAAATCATCGTCTGGGGCAAAGATCGCAATGATGCGATTGCCCGCATGAAGCGTGCGCTGTCTGAGATGGTAGTAGACGGTGTTCATACAACGATCCCGTTCCACCTCAAGCTTCTCGAACATGAGATGTTCGTAGAAGGCAACTTCAATACGAAGTTCCTTGAGATGTACGATTTGAAACTTGAAGAGAAATAAATGAACGAAGCACCTCTTTCAGAGACGTAAATTGTCTTATCGCGTATTCCTTTGGTATAATAGGCGAGAGACATAATCTGAAGGAGGTGCTATTTTTTGGATACAAATGTAGAATTCGCACAGGCAGAGATCGGAAAAATCGAGATCGCGCCTGAAGTATTAGAAGTAATTGCGCATATGGCATCCGCGGAAGTATCGGGGGTAGCGGAAGTAAGCAGTGGCATTGTCGGGGATTTCGTAGAGCGGCTTGGTCGCAAATCTGGACGAGGTGTACGCGTTGAAGTAAAAGAACGGGAAGCCGTTATTGATTTGTATATGATCGTTGAATACGGCCATCAAATCCCGGATGTCGCACATCGCGTGCAGGAAAATGTGCGTACATCCATCGAGCAAATGACCGGGCTTACCGTTGCGCAGGTGAACGTACATATTGTGGACGTTCAGCTTAAACAGGAGAAGAAAGCTGCTGTCGTGGTAGAAGAAGCGCATCGGGTTCGGTAGTTAGACCGGTTAGGAGGACAACTGTGAACTTATTTGATCGTTTCATCTTAACTTTGTACAGCTTAGCGCTTGTTGTAATCTCGCTGTTCGTTATGGCAGCGGGCCTGAACCTGATTTCATCTGTGTACATTGAGACAGCGATTGCTGAGATGTACACATCGTCCCAGGTGGGCATGATTTATTTCGCAGCGGCGGCGGTTTTCTTTTTAATCAGCTTGAAATTTTTATTCGGTAGTATGCGTGGGGGCGCATCTCGCCCGCATACAGCGCCTTCCGTACAGCGTTCGAACGAATATGGCAATGTGCAGATTACTGTAGAGACGCTTGAGAGTCTGGCGACTCATGCGGCCCGGCGCATTCGAGGTGTGCGAGATCTAAAGGCACGTATCGCTGCCCATGAGAATGGGACAGCTGTGCATATGAAGGTAGCGGTGGACGGTGAGACCCCGATTCCGGATTTGACCCAGCAAATCCAGCAGGCAGTCAAGGAACGTATTGAAACGATTGCCGGTGTAGAGCTGACCGAAGTAACGGTGCTCGTCTCGGAAGTGGCGCAGCCAGGGTCTGGCTCACGCGTCCGGCGGGTCGAGTAACACATGGCCGCATTCTGGCAGTTAGTGTTGGAGAACCGGGGCAAAGCGCTGGGGATCGCAGGTGGACTTTTGTTCGGGCTGCTGTTTTTGACCGTCGGGTTTTTCAAGACGATTGCATTCTCTGTATTTGTCGCCACAGGGTATTATATTGGCCGCAAATTTGACAATGAAGAAGACATCGGTGAAGTGCTGGATCGAATTCTGCCCGGCAAATTCACCAAACGGTAAACGTTAGCGTCGATCTCTGTCAATGGGGATCGGCGCTTTTTTCATACGCCTAGCTATTTTACTTAAAACGAAAGTTTGATAAACTGAGGAAATGGCTAGAGTAGTTAATACGGAAAATTAAAGGTGGTAGCACATGAATCGACGTAAATCCCGCGAAAAAGCGGTACAAATTTTATTTTCCATGGATATGACCGAGGCAACCGCACAGGAAGCGCTTGTGAATCTGATGGAGGAAGACGACGAGGACGTACACGAGAAAGCAGCTGAAAATATGGAGTTCCTGACTGAGCTGGTGAAGGGCACATTTGCGCACCAGACAGAAATCGATAGCAAGATCAGTCAGTATTTGCGTGGCTGGACGATTGGACGAATCGCCAATGTAGACCGGGCGATTTTGCGCCTGGCTGGCTATGAGATGATGTACCGGGAAGATATTCCAGTTCGTGTTACATTGAATGAAGCGGTTGAGCTGGCGAAAGTATTCGGAACAGATGATTCGCCGAAGTTCATCAATGGCGTGCTCTCCAGCATGTCACGTGATCTGGAGCAGGCGGAGCATAAGGAGTAGTCGTATGGATGTTGTTCTCGGTATCGATACGAGCAACTACCGCACGTCGCTCTGTCTGGTAGATAGGCAAGGACAGATTGTGGCGGAAGAGAAGGAACTGCTTACAGTTGAAGCGGGAGAGCGTGGTTTGCAGCAGTCCGCGGCGTTATTCCAGCATGTGAAGCGCTTGCCTGAGTTGGCTCGCCGCATGGTCGTAGACGGTTCGCGTGTTGTCGCCGTTGCGGTGAGCCGGACGCCGCGCCCGGCGGAAGGAAGCTATATGCCGGTCTTTCTGGCCGGAGAGCTGGCAGCAGAATTGATGGCGAGCTTCTTCCATGTTCCGCTGTATGGCACCTCGCATCAGGAGGGACATATTGCGGCCGGGGAATATACGGCAGATCGTCCGCTTGAAGTGGAGCAATTCCTAGCCGTTCATCTGTCGGGTGGCACAAGCGAGTTGCTGGCCTGTACACGCACAGAATCGGGCTATGCGATTGAACTGCTTGGCGGCACGAACGACCTGCATTCTGGCCAGTTGATTGACCGCGTCGGTGTAGCACTTGGTCTCCCATTTCCAGCCGGTCCTTATCTGGAGAAGCTGGCACAGCAGGCTGACGAGATGGACGAAGTCTTTACTGTTCCGTCTTCTGTCAAAGCATACGACTTTAGCTTCTCTGGTCCAGAGTCGGCTCTGCTTCGAGCGATTGAGCAGGGAGCCCCAGCACCGCTTGTAGCACGTGCGGCTGAAGTGTGCATTGCAGCTACGCTGGAGAAAGTGCTGCGTCGTGCTGTGGAGAGTGGCTGTGCGAAGGATATTATGATTGTCGGCGGCGTGTCGGCGAATACGTATATTCGGGAACGTCTGCGCCGCAGGCTGGAGCATCCGGCTGTCAAAGCACGTCTTTATTTTGCTGATCCAGCATATGCGGGAGACAATGCATTTGGCGTGGCACGCATCGGATTGATGCAGTATGAAAAGACGAACAATAATAAGAAATAACTAAATATCTTTCGTAGATTATCTTTGCAATCTCCTGTCCGATTCGCTACACTGATACTGAGAGTATCAACTACCAATCGGCAGGAGGTTTTTTATATGTCAGCACATGTTATTGTAGGAACGGAAGTAGCGGCAGATATTCGCGCTGCATTAAAAGAAGAAGTCGCACAGTTAAAAGAACAGGGCATTCACCCGGGGCTTGCTGTTATTCTCGTCGGGGATGATCCGGCTTCGCACTCGTATGTAAAAGGAAAAGAAAAAGGCTGTGAGGAAGTCGGCATTTATTCTGAGGTCGTGCGTCGCGACACTTCGATTACAGAAGAAGAGTTATTGAATCTGGTACGTGGATTTAATGAGAACCCGAACATTCATGGTATTCTTGTTCAACTCCCGCTGCCAAAACATATCTCCGAAAAGGCTGTCATTGACACAATCAGTCCAGCCAAAGATGTGGATGGTTTTACCCCGATTAATGTCGGCAATATGATGATCGGTGACGAATGCTTCCTTCCGTGCACGCCGCATGGTGTTATTGAACTCATCAAGCGTTCCGGTCAGGAAATTGCGGGTAAACATGCGGTTGTCGTAGGCCGAAGCAATATTGTAGGAAAGCCGGTTTCTATGTTATTATTGCAAGAAAATGCGACGGTTACGATCGCGCACTCACGCACGAAAGATCTGGCTTCCATTACGAAGCAGGCAGACATTCTCGTCGTGGCAGTCGGACGAGCTGGCATGATCGGACCTGAGCATGTACGGGACGGCGCAATCGTGATCGATGTCGGTGTAAACCGTAATGAAGCAGGCAAGCTGGTTGGCGATGTGAAATTCGATGAAGTGAAAGAAGTTGCTAGCTACATTACACCAGTGCCACGCGGCGTTGGACCGATGACGATTACGATGCTGTTGAAAAATACAGTCGAGTCAGCGAAGCGTCTGGCGAACTAGAAATAAAAGCAGGTAGAAGAGGGGACGGACAGGTGAACGAGAGCCGGGAGATTTTTTCAGTCAAGCAGCTTACACGCTATATTAAAGACCGGATTGAATTCGATGATGTACTGCAGAATGTGTGGGTGCAGGGTGAGCTTTCCAACTTTGTGCACCATTCACGCGGGCATATGTATTTTACGGTCAAAGATGAAGAAAGCAAAATCAAAGGCGTGATGTTTGCCGGACATAACCGGTATCTCAAGTTCCTTCCGAAAAACGGAACCCGGGTATTACTCCGTGGTTCCGTCTCTGTGTATGAGAGAGACGGGCAGTATCAGCTATATGTGAAAGAAATGCAGCCGGACGGAATCGGCAGTCTGTACCTGGCGTATGAGCAGCTCAAAGAACGGCTTGCGCAGGAAGGGTTGTTTGACCCTACACATAAACGTCCGCTTCCGGCTTATCCGCATACAGTTGGGGTCATTACATCTCCAACCGGGGCTGCGGTACGCGATATTATGACGACTATTCGGCGCAGGTATCCGCTTGCCCGCGTGCTGTTATTTCCAGTGGCTGTCCAGGGCGAGAGGGCAGTGCCATCGATTTGTCACGCTATTGAGGAAATGAACGTGCGCGGGGATGCGGATGTGTTAATTGTTGGACGTGGAGGCGGCTCGATTGAAGAATTATGGGCTTTTAATGAAGAAGCGGTAGCGCGTAGCATATATCGCTCCCATATTCCGGTTATTTCGGCTGTCGGACACGAAACGGATGTGACGATTGCGGATTTTGTAGCGGATGTGCGGGCTGCTACGCCGACAGCGGCGGCTGAACTGGCGGTTCCTCATATGGATGAGCTACGCGATCGGGTTGTGGTGCTGACCAGACGATTAGGAAGTGCGCTGCGCGGAGAAGTGCGGCAGATGCGTGTCCGACTTGACAAAGTGCAGCGTTCATACGTGCTGCGCCAGCCCGCCCGTCAGCTGATACAGCATGAGCAGCGGCTCGACCGGATGTGTGAGCGGCTTACGAATGCGATGGTTCGTACAGCGGAACGTCGAAAAGCCAGGCTTGAGAGGGTGCAGGAGAGGCTTGCGGCATACAGCCCTGCTACTGCTGTGCGTCGAAATCAGGATGGGGTGGCGATGTTATCTGCCCGTCTTGTTCGGGCGATGCAGGCTTGCTTACATACGAGAGAGCAGCAGCTTGACCGCAATCTTGCCAAACTTGATGCGCTCAGTCCGCTTAAAGTTATGCGGCGTGGCTATTCGCTTGTTTTCCGTCAGGATAAGAAAGATGCGAAGTTAGTGACAACGATTGATGGCGTACAGACAGGCGATGCGCTGACGGTTCGGCTTGCAGATGGATCGTTATCGTGTCGCGTAGAAGGAACGGAAAAGAGGGAGAACACATGAGCAAACGGAAGCAGGCGGAAGTGCCTTTTGAAGAAGCAATGCAAAAACTAGAAGAAGTTGTGGGGCAGCTCGAAGCAGGCGATGTACCGCTTGAGACGGCAATTGCCTTGTTCCAGGAAGGAATGGAGCTCTCGAAGCTGTGCAGCCGGAAATTATCTGATGTTGAACAAAAAATCGAGATGCTGCTTGAGCAGGAAGGCGAAACGACTGTCGTTCCGTTCGTACTGGAGGGAGAAGACAAGTGAGTGCAGCCGATTTTGAGTTATATATGAGAGAACGTGCCGAACTCGTAGGAGCACGGCTGATCGAGGAGATTACAAACGATGCCATTCCAGCTACGCTGCAAGAGGCGATGCTGTATTCACTGGCTGCAGGTGGCAAGCGACTGCGCCCCATTCTTTTATTAGCGGTGCTAGAAGCATTCGGCAAACCGCAGGTGTTAGGAATGCCTGCTGCTTGTGCGATCGAAATGATTCATACGTATTCGCTCATTCATGACGATTTGCCGGGGATGGATAATGATGATTTGCGTCGGGGACGTCCGACGAATCATAAAGTGTACGGGGAAGCGACAGCTATTCTTGCAGGAGATGCCCTGCTTACACATGCGTTTGAAACCGTGTGCCGAACAATGGAAGCAGGTGTGCCTGCTGCGCGTGTTGTCCAGATCGTACAGGAATTGTCTGTTTTTGCGGGTGCCCAGGGCATGGTCGGTGGTCAGTGCGCTGATATGGAAGGAGAAAATCGGTCACTGACACTCGAAGAACTTCAGTACATTCATCGTCATAAAACCGGAGATCTCCTCGTGTTCTGTGTGCGGGCGGGTGCTTTGCTTGGGGATGCTTCTGCAGAGCAACTCGATGCTTTAACAACGTATGCGGAGCGAATCGGTCTGGCCTTTCAAATTCAGGATGACATTCTGGATGTGGTTGGAGATGAGGCGAAGATTGGCAAGCCGGTCGGAAGTGATGAAGAACGGCAGAAGTCCACGTATCCGGGCTTGCTCGGTCTTGATGAGTCTCGCCGTCTACTTGTTTGTGCGATTGCAGAAGCTCACGAAGCGCTCTCGGTAGCCGGATTGCCGAATGATGCCATGCTGCGTGCCCTTGCGGATTTCATTATGAATCGGGATCATTAAAAAAAAGCCGCAACTTTATGTTGCGGCTTCTCGTATTGGTGTTTATAACAGGTTTGTGATACTATGTTTTTAATTTGAAAATGAAATTATAGATGAACGTGGGAAAGTGAGGAGTTTTACTTGTTAGCAACTATCAACTCCCCTCAAGATGTAAAAAAACTTGCACTTCCTCAGCTTTCTAAGCTGGCAGGGGAGATTCGTGAATTTTTGATAAAAAATTTATCGGCAACAGGCGGACATCTCGCACCGAACCTAGGGGTTGTAGAATTGACGCTTGCCCTGCATTATGTGTATAACAGTCCAGAAGATAAGCTTATTTGGGATGTCGGACATCAGGCATACGTACATAAAATGCTGACCGGTCGTATGGGTCAGTTCGATACGTTGCGCCAGTACAAAGGCTTATGTGGGTATCCGAAGCGAAATGAAAGCGAGCATGACGTATGGGAGACGGGGCATAGCAGTACATCACTATCAGCGGCTATGGGGATGGCCATTGCCCGTGACCTCAAGAAAGAAAAGAGTCATGTTGTGGCGATTATCGGGGATGGAGCATTAACGGGCGGCATGGCGTTCGAAGCGATGAATCATATGGGGCATGATGGCCGAAATGTAACGGTCATCCTTAATGACAATGAAATGTCCATCGCACCGAATGTAGGGGCAATGCACAATTATCTTAGCAAAATCCGTACGAACGATGGTTATAAACGGGCTAAGGAAGAAGTTGAATACTTGCTTAAGCGCATCCCGGCAGTGGGCGGCACGATGGCCAAAATTGCTGAGCGGTTAAAAGACGGCTTAAAGTATTTACTTGTCTCCGGTATATTGTTCGAAGAGCTTGGCTTTACGTATCTCGGTCCAGTCGATGGTCATGATTTCAAGGCGTTGATGGAGGCGATGAATCAGGCGAAGCAGACAAAAGGTCCGGTGCTTATCCATGTGATTACGAAAAAAGGTAAAGGGTATGCACCGGCCGAGGATGATTCGGATACGTTCCATGGTGTGGGCATGTACAAAATCGAAAGCGGTGAAACTCTCAAGTCTGAGGGACCGCCGAGCTATACAAGTGTATTTGGGAACACCATTACGAAGCTGGCGGCAGACGATAAGCGAATCGTGGCCATTACGGCTGCCATGCCAGGTGGAACCGGACTTAAGAAGTTCGCACAGACATTCCCTGATCGTTTCTTCGATGTGGGGATTGCTGAGCAGCATGCGACCACGCTTGCTGCAGGCATTGCGACACAGGGGTTGAAGCCGGTATTTGCTGTGTACTCCACATTCCTGCAGCGCGGCTACGACCAGTTGGTGCATGATGTGTGCCGCCAGAATTTGAATGTTGTATTTGCGATCGACCGGGCTGGATTGGTCGGAGCAGACGGGGAAACACATCAAGGTGTGTTTGATATTGCGTACATGCGCAGTATACCTAATATGACAATTATGATGCCAAAAGATGAAAACGAACTGCAGCACATGCTCTATACAGCCACCTGTTACGACGGTCCGGTTGCGGTCCGTTATCCACGCGGCAATGGGGTTGGTGTGCCGTTGGATGATGTATATAAACAATTGCCGATCGGAAAAGCAGAAGTGCTGCGTGAAGGCAAGGGTGTAGCGATACTGGCGTTTGGTAACATGGTGCCGCTTGCGGAAAAAGCAGCGGACATGTTGGAAGCTGAAGGGCACAAACCGATGCTTGTGAATGCACGTTTTGCCAAGCCGCTTGATGAAGAGCTTTTGCTCAGATTGGCAAAAGAAGGCTACCATGTCGTCACAGTCGAGGAAGGCGCTGTGCAGGGAGGCTTCGGCAGTGCGGTTCTCGAATGGTATGCAGAGCACGGCTGCCATGATGTAGTGGTAGAACTGATGGGGATTCCTGATTTCTATGTAGAACATGGTAGTGTAAATGAACAGCGACAGGAAGTTGGTCTGACAGCGGAAGACATTGCTAAGAAAGCACATACGCTCTGGCCAGCAGGGAGGAAACAGGCATAACGAATGAGTAAAAAAGAACGAATTGATGTCCGGCTTGTGCAAGAAGGATTCTTCCCGAGTCGGGAAAAGGCAAGGGCGGCAATTATGGCCGGTCTCGTCTATGTGGGGACGGAACGCTATGATAAGCCCGGTACGAAAGTAGAAACGGATAAAGAACTAAAGGTAAAAGGACAGGTTCATCCGTACGTCAGTCGTGGCGGTCTGAAGCTGGAGAAAGCCATCCGTACATTCGGCATTGACTTGACAGATGCAGTTGTTATGGACATAGGAGCTTCCACGGGTGGTTTTACGGACTGTGCCTTGCAGCACGGCGCACGGCTCGTGTATGCGATTGATGTCGGCTACGGACAGCTCGACTGGTCGCTGCGCCAGGATGAACGGGTTATCGTGATGGAGCGGACGAACTTCCGCCATCTGAAGGCAGACGAATGGGACGGAGAAAAAGTCGGGTTTGCCACGATTGATGTTTCGTTTATTTCCCTGCGCCTGATCTTGCCTGTGCTGAAAGATTTTCTCGATACAGGCGCACGTGTACTTGCACTTGTGAAGCCGCAGTTTGAAGCGGGGCGCGAGCAAGTCGGCAAGCACGGCATTGTTCGGGAGCGTAGTGTGCATGAAGATGTGCTGCGGACGATGATGCGTTTTAGTGATGAGCTGGGCTTCCGCGCACGCGGGCTGTCGTTTTCTCCGATTACAGGTGGGGAAGGAAACATTGAATTCCTCCTCGATCTGGAGTGGGCGAACGAACCGAAACCGGGCACATCCGATGAGCATGAAGCGGACATTGTACGTACCGTACAGGAGGCACATGCAACATTTTAGTGGCGAAAAAGACAGGGCAACCTGTCTTTTTTCTGCATTTTTATGCAGCCGCAGGGGAAAGAAGATATAATGGAGAATAAGAAATTTGTGCAACTCACCCTGTGGATATTGAGGTGTTGGTAGTGAAAACGATAGGAATTGTTATGAATAAAGATAAACCGAATTCCTGGCTGGTTGCCAAGGAGCTGGTACGTTTGCTTGAAGTAAAACAGGCAGGCGTGTATATTGATCATGTGGTGGCCGCTCATATAGGCAGACAGGATCTGGCACTTCCAATTAGTGACTTCCACCAGGTGGTTGACCTGATTTTTGTGCTGGGTGGTGACGGTACGTTGATTGGACTCGCCCGTGAAATCGCCCCGTATTCCATTCCTATTCTCGGTATTAACCTCGGGCATTTAGGCTTTTTGTCTGAGTCGGAACCGGACGATCTACCGGATGCCGTTGATCGAATTTTACACGGGGATTATTGTGTGGAAGAACGCATGATGCTCGAGACGGAAGTAAGGCGTGCAGGGGAGATCATTCATCACTCTATTGCCTTAAATGATATTGGCATTGCTAAGGGAAGCTTCGGGCGCATGATCAAATGTCACGTATATGCGGATGATTTGTTTGCCGGAACGTATAACGGTGACGGCATTATTATCTCGACACCGACTGGCTCTACTGCGTATTCTCTGTCAGCGGGTGGCCCGATTGTAGTGCCCCATATTAATGTGATTCTATTGACACCAGTTGCACCGCATTCTCTGACAGCCCGCCCGCTCGTTTTGCCTGCGGAAGGAGTGCTGCAAGTCAAGGTAGATGCGACGCATACAGATATTGGTCTAACCATAGATGGCCAGATTGGGTATCCACTTGAGCTTGAAGATGAAATTATCATTCGTCGTTCTTCTCATATTACCTCATTGATTAAGTGGAAGGAACGGAGCTTTTTTGAAGTTGTACGCAAGAAACTACAAGGGGAGACAGACTAAAAATGGATGAACATCAAACACAGGACGCGCTGTCCGGCGGCAAGACGATGAACAAAGGGCAGCGTCATATTAAAATTCGGGAGATCATCACCCGTAATGATGTAGAGACACAGGATGAACTGGTTGAGCTGCTTTGTGAGGCAGGATTCAACGTAACACAGGCTACCGTGTCGCGCGATATTAAAGAGCTTCATCTCGTCAAAGTTCCGACGAATGATGGACGTTATAAATATTCATTGCCAGCAGACCAGCGCTTCAACCCACAGCACAAGCTGAAACGAACGCTCATTGATAGCTTTATTTGCATTGACCAGGCAGACAATCTTCTGGTCATGAAGACAATGCCGGGCAATGCGAACGCCATTGGAGCATTAATTGATAATCTGGAATGGCCGGAAATTCTAGGCACGATTTGCGGCGATGATACGATTCTCATTATTTGTCGTTCAACAGACTATGCGACCGCGATGTCCCAGCGGTTCATCGATATGCTGTAGCGCAACAGGAGGGCCTTCACACATGCTGCTTGAGCTTACCATCAAAAATTTTGCGGTTATTAAAGAGGTCTCCGTTTCATTTGGACGGGGACTTACCATTTTGACAGGGGAAACCGGAGCGGGGAAATCCATTCTGATTGATGCGATCGGCATGCTGCTTGGCGGACGTGGCTCAGCAGATTACGTTCGCTACGGCTGTAAAAAGGCGGAAATTGAAGGGTTGTTTGATTTTGTGGATGACGCTCCCGCCCTCGCGATGTTACGTGAAATTGGCGTAGAGACAGAAGAGGGCATGATGATTGTACGCCGGGAAGTGATGAGCAGCGGCAAGACGGTCTGTCGTATTAACGGGCAGCTTGTTACGTTAGCAATGCTTCGAGAAGTCGCGCCGTGGCTGATCAACATTCATGGCCAGCATGAGCACCAATCGCTTATGCAGGGGGATCGTCACCTTGAATGGCTGGATGCATTCGGTGATGAGAAGTCGGCTCGTACGAAGCAGGAATTCGGAAAGTTGTACGGACAGTATAAGCAGATTCGCTCTGAACTTGAATACATATCCACCAATGAACGCGAGCTTGTACAGCGCATGGATATGCTTCGTTTCCAGCTGCAGGAGATTGTCGAAGCTGATCTGAAGCCGCTCGAAGATGAGGAGCTGCAAAAGGAGAAGAAGCGACTGTCTGGCGGTGAAAAAATGGTGCGTGGCTTAGAAGATGCGTACCGCTCTCTCGTCGGAGAACAGCGAGGTGTGGACTGGATTAGCAATACCATGAGCAATCTGGAGAGTGTGCTTGCGTACGATGAAGAATTGAAGGAAACGTATCAGATGGTCGAACAGGCGTTTTATCAGATGGAAGAAGCGGCTCGTTCGATTCGTTCGTATCGAGATAACATTGAATTTGATCCGGAGCGACTGTCACAGATCGAAAGCCGCCTTGACGAGATCAATCGGCTGAAGCGGAAGTACGGTCTATCTGTGGATGAGATTCTGGAATATGGGGCATCAATTGAAGATGAACTCGACCAGATGGAAAATCGGGAGAGCCGGATTGAAGCGTTGAATAAGAAACTAAAAGAAGCAGCGCTTGACTTAGCGGTAGAAGCACAGGAATTGTCCGAGCTTCGCCGCCGGATCGCATCTGAGCTTGCCACATCCATCGAACAGGAACTGCGGGATTTGCATATGTCCCGCGCTCGATTTGAAGTGGCGGTCACCCAAATCGAGGACGAGCACGGTCTCGATGTGAACGGCAGTCGTGTACGAGTAACCGGCACGGGCATTGATCAGGTAGAGTTCCTGATCGCACCGAATCCGGGAGAACCCCTGCGTCCAGTAACAAAAATCGCATCCGGTGGTGAACTTTCGCGCATTATGCTGGCAATGAAGACCATTCTTGCGGATGCGGAACGGATTGACACGATGATTTTTGATGAAGTGGATACCGGGGTAAGTGGACGTGCTGCGCAGGCTATCGCTGAGAAGCTTGTACGTGTCTCTCGCAGACGGCAGGTTCTCTCCATTACGCATTTGCCGCAGGTGGCGAGCATGGCGGATACGCACCTCTACATTGAGAAGCATATGAATGAAACCGAAACCGAAACGCATGTTACAGCACTCTCGCATGAAGAACGAGTCATTGAACTGGCCCGCATGCTCGGTGGAGCGCAGGTGACCGAGACAACAAAAGATAACGCTCGCGAAATGTTGGCACAGGCAGATGCATTAAAAAAGGAAATGCAGGAATAAGATCACGGAAGAGATTGTTTAGAGTGAGCGAGTTATAAATGCACGGCAGTCCGGCAACATTAGTAGTACAGATAAAATGGAGGTGTAGGTAGGGAACGTGTAGGAGCGTGATGACCCGTTGAACACCCGTAACAAACAGAAAATGATCATTGGCTGCTTTGTACTTGTACTCGCTCTTTTCACTTTCTCTTCAGCCCCTTTTCAGCAGTTCGCCTCATTTCCGGAAAAAATCCGCATGTTCCAGGGGTCGCTTACGGAGCTGTCACTGACCATGCCGGTTACCGCTACCGTTGAAACGAGTGATCCGGATGTTGTGCATGTAGCCGCTGCTGTAGATCAGCAGGTGGACTTGCGTCATCCGCTTACCATTCAGCCAGGGCATCCGGGAGATGCGAAGGTGATGTTGAAAGTTGCCAATATCCCGGTGAAAACCGTTGATGTGGAAGTGTTGCCGGACTTGAAAGTTATCCCAGGTGGACAGTCCATTGGTGTGCAACTACAGACGGTTGGGGTTCTTGTTGTCGGTCATCATCTTGTCGAAAGCCGTGGACAGAAGACCTCGCCTGGAGAGCAGGCAGATGTGAAAGTCGGGGATATGATTACGCGCATTAATGGTACCGAGATTCACGGCATGAGCCAGGTGGGAAAGCTCATCAATGAATCCGGCCGCAACGGAAAAAAGGTCGAGTTGACTGTCCTACGCGGCAAGCAAACACTCAGAACGGAGCTTGTCCCAGCTCTTGATGAGAAAGAAAACATGTACCGTATGGGACTCTACATTCGTGATTCGGCTGCAGGTGTTGGCACGCTGACTTTTTATGAACCGCAGAGCACAAAATACGGTGCGCTTGGGCATGTGATCTCGGATGTCGACACAGGAAAACCGATTACAGTCGGCGGCGGGCATGTAATTCAGTCAAGTGTTACCTCGATTGAAAAAGGTGAAAGCGGTGCGCCAGGCGAGAAGTTCGCCATTTTTAAGAACGAGCGAGTAAAGCTCGGTTCAATCGAGAAGAACACGCCATTCGGCATTTTTGGTACCATGCGTCAACTTCCAGATAACACTATAGGTAAAAAGCCGATTCCCGTTGGATTAAGTGAACAGGTCAAGCCGGGACCGGCCGAGATTTATACGGTGGTCGATGGGCAGAAAGTAGAGAAGTTCAAAATCGAAATCGTAAATGTGATTCCACAAAAATATCCGTCCACTAAGGGGCTTATCCTGAAAGTAACTGACCCGGTGCTCCTGAAAAAAACGGGTGGTATTGTACAGGGGATGAGTGGGAGTCCGATTATTCAGGACGGTAAACTAGTTGGTGCTGTCACACACGTATTTGTGAACGATCCGACAAGCGGCTATGGCACCTACATTGAGTGGATGCTACAGGACGCAGGAATCGACATTCGGAACCGAGCTGAACAGCAGAGCAGGGCGAGTTAATGCCCTGCTTTTTCTTTTTATTGAAGATTCCGTCGAAAAGAAAAGAGATCCGTCGAAAACTATTGTAAGGAGGCTGGAAGGATATACATGCGTAACGTCGAAATTTACGAAAGAGGAATGAATGTGTACATAGATGTAATTTACACAGGGATTTACAGTCGTGTGCTGTGAAAATATAATAGATAGCAGGCAAAAAAAGGAGCGAGCGTACTTTGAAAAAAATTCAAGTGATTCTTGCGGATGATAATCGCGAGTTTACAGAGTTGCTTCAGGAATACCTGAACGCACAGGAAGACATCGAAGTAGTCGGTGTCGCATTTAACGGGAATGAAGTGCTCAATCTAATGAGCCATACGTTGCCGGATGTGTTGATTCTTGACATCGTTATGCCGCACCTGGACGGACTGGCTGTGCTTGAACAGATCCGAAATATGAAGCTGCCGGTTATGCCGAAAATCATCATGCTGACAGCGTTTGGTCAGGAAGAAATCACAAAGAAAGCAGTCGAATTGGGCGTTTCTTATTATATTTTGAAACCGTTTGATATGGAAGTACTAGTGAATCGCTTGCGCCAGGTCGTGGGTGTATCCGCTGTCGTGACATCTTCTATACATATGTTGCGTCCACCGGCACTACCGCCAAAAGGAAAAACACTGGACCAGAATATCACGAATATTATTCATGAGATTGGTGTGCCTGCTCATATTAAAGGATATCTATATCTGCGGGAAGCGATTACGATGGTGTATAATGATGTGGAGTTACTTGGGTCCATCACAAAAATTTTGTACCCGGAAATCGCAAAGAAATTTAACACGACCGCCAGCCGTGTAGAGCGTGCCATTCGCCATGCAATTGAAGTGGCATGGAATCGCGGAAATATGGAATCGATTGCCCGCCTATTCGGCTATACGGTAAGCAATGCAAAGGCGAAGCCCACCAATTCAGAGTTCATTGCGATGGTGGCGGATAAGCTGCGAATTGAGCATCATGTGTCATGATGTAGAATGAGATGAATAAGCGGCAGACTGGTATGCAGTCCGCCGCTTATTTTATACGAAAATGTTCCTTTTCGTTGAAAATGCTTTGTAAACATGGTATTTTTAGCTATGGTTATGGAAAGTAAGGGGGTATATGCTTGTGCGACTGAAAAAAGCCTATATGATTATTTCCATCATTATGGTGCTGTCCCTGGTGTTGTCCATGATTTTGCCGTTTATTCGGGGATAGATCCAATTAGTGCGAAGTAAGAGTCCGGTAATGCAGATTCAGCTTTTCATCCAACAATTGGCTGATGCGTACAACGTCCGGGTCGGTCAAATTCTTTTTCTCACGAGCGATATTGTGCATGAGATCGCGTAAGGACTGAATTTCGTGCTGGAGGACATGCAGGCAAGGGGACGATTCAATCGTAGACATGACATGTTCGACCTCCTTCATTAAAAGCAGTATATGCGGGAAGAACATGCAATATGTACATAAGAAGAGTGATTACAAACTTAAGGAGGATATGACAGAATGAATTTATTGAAAGATAAAAATATCGTAGTAATGGGCGTCGCGAATAAGCGCAGTATTGCATGGGGAATTGCCCAGTCATTGAATGCAGCGGGAGCGAATCTCATTTTTACATATCAGGGAGAGCGCCTGAAGGAAAACGTGCAGGAACTGGTTGAGACACTGGGTCAGAAGCGCACAATTCTTATTCCTTGTGACGTAACGAATGATGAAGATGTTCGGACTGCGTTTGCCAGCATTAAAGAAGAAGTGGGTGTGCTGCATGGTCTCGCGCATTGCATTGCCTACGCGAAAACGGAAGATCTGGAAGGCAACTTCAGCGCTACATCCCGTGACGGATTCGCACTGGCGCATGATATTAGTGCGTACTCGTTCGTGTCCGTATCGAACGCGGCGCGTGAGCTGATGACAGAAGGTGGAAGCCTTGTAACCCTGACATACCTTGGCGGTGAACGCGTCGTGCCGAATTACAACGTGATGGGTGTGGCGAAAGCAGCGCTTGAGATGAGTGTTCGTTATCTGGCATCTGATCTGGGCAAGGAGAACATTCGTGTGAATGCAATCTCAGCCGGTCCGATTCGCACGCTTGCTGCGAAAGGCATTCGCAACTTCAATGATCTGACAAAGAATGTGCCGGAGAAAGCACCGCTTGGCCGCACGATTGATCAGAGCGAAGTAGGGGATGCTGCGTTGTTCTTATTCAGCCATCTGTCACGCGGCATTACAGGGGAAGTGCTGCATGTAGATGCAGGCTTCAATGTAATGGCATAAGGCATATACAAACAGTTTTGAAAAAGACGGGATTTCCCGTCTTTTTTTCCGTTATACTAAGAACATCACAAAATTCGGATGAGGTGAAAGAGATGAGAGCAGATTTACATTCGCATACAACGGCGTCAGATGGAACATTTACACCACGCCAGGTAGTCGAGCGGGCAAAAGCAAAAGGGCTTGCCGTACTTTCCATTACCGATCATGATACGGTGGCGGGGCTTTCGGAAGCGCAGGCAGCCGGGATGGAGCACGGGATTGAGATTGTGCCGGGAATTGAGATCAGTTCCATTTATAAGGGTCGTGATGTGCATGTGCTTGGCTATTATATGAATATAGCAGACGAAGTATTTCTTGCCCGGCTCACAGAGCTGCGCGATGTGCGCCAGTTGCGCAATAAGATGATCATAGCCCGGCTTGCGGAGCTTAACATTCACATTACGCTTGCAGAAGTTGCGGCGCGCAAAAAAGAAACAGTCGGCAATGTTGGTCGCCCCCATATTGCAGAAGTTCTCATCGAGAAAGGAATTGTTTCTTCTATGGAAGAAGCATTCACCCGTTACTTGGGCAGTACGGGAGCTGCGTATGTCAATCCGCCGCGCATCACACCGGAGGAAGCGATTGATCTCATTCATGCGGCAGGAGGCGTGGCCGTGCTTGCGCATCCGGGTCTGTACAAAAATCCTGAACTTGTCCGCACGCTTATTGTGCATGGGCTTGATGGCATTGAAGTATATCATCCGGATAATAACACGGAGGATGAGGTGCTGTATAGCGCACTAGCAGATGAAGCGGGGATTAGTAAAACGTCCGGCTCTGATTTTCACGGTATGCGGAGCGGTGTCGTGTTTCATGCTGATCTTGGGGACAGATCCGCTCCCCTTACTACTGTACAGGAACTACGGCAGCGTGCTGAAAAGCGTCAGGCTGCCGTATAGCTCTATTTATATTTTTGTATAGCATCTCTCTTTTCTGCACACGTTATAAAGTAGGAAAGGAGATGAAAGAATGGGAATTGTGTATAGCGTTATTTTATCATTCATTGCACTTCTTCTATTATTTGGAGCAAGCTATCTGCTGGCGGTACTTATGAATAAAGCGGTGGCAAGTACAGAATGGCAAACAGCTCACGAATCAGCTCATACAGGAGTTGAGAGTCTGGAGAAGGAGCAGAAAGATCGGTGTTAGTGCCGATCTTTTTTTGTGCCCGTTTTCTACTTTTTGCATGTAAATAAAGGGAATCATGTCATCGTTTTCTATTGAATATGATATGATAAATAGTACGAGTAAGTTTGCGAGTACTTGTCATCGTGGCGCATAGTGGGAAGGGGATAAACAGGATGAAGAGACAAATACACAGCAGAGAAGTAAAAGCGGCGGCTTTGCAGCGGCTCGCTGAACGTGGCGTAACCGTAGAGGATATCGCCGAAGTGGTCTACTTGATGCAGGCGCCGTACAATGTAGGTCTTAAAATACAGGCATGTATTGAAAGCGTTCACGCCGTTCTAGAAAAGCGGGAAATTCAGCACGCGATTCTTGTTGGGACTGAACTTGATATTATGGCTGAGAAGAATATGTTATCTGAGCCGTTGCAATCTATCATTGCAGCGGATGAAGGGTTGTTTGGTTGTGATGAAACGCTTGCTCTCGGTTCCGTGCTTGGATATGGGAGTATTGCAGTGACGACATTCGGGCATCTTGATAAGCAAAAAATCGGCATTATTAAGCGTTTGGATACGAAGCGAGGAGGAGGAATCCATACATTCCTTGATGACCTCGTAGCAAGCATTGCAGCATCCGCATCAGGCCGGATGGCACATCGTCTGCGTGATGAACAGGAGCGAGAAGAAGAGCGCCAGTCCGAGCTGCAGGCTAATGATGAGCAGGTTGGATGAATACACATAAGACGTCCGGGGATACCGGGCGTTTTTTTGAGTTTTTATATAATCGTAACGTGTGGACTGGCTTTGAAACTGGCTTACGGATAAGCCCGCCGTGCATATACTACTGTGAAGCATACATAAGGAGGCGGTACTGTGAACGAAGGAGTGGTTCAACAAGTCTTGTTCGTCGGAGCATCTGTGGTGATGGACGTATGGAATTACCATCTTGCCTGGCGTATCTCGATTGATTTGCCGCATGATCCCCCGTTTATCCCACCGGTAGATCCTCCTGAAGACCGGGTAGCTTAGCGAAACAAAGCAGCCTTTTGTACGTATAACTGTGTAGGATGATAGAACGGAGAAGAGGGAAATAATGAAAGCGAAAGCGCTCATACTACTTGCATTGCTGTGTATGTCCAGTGTGGCTACAGCAGCTTCAGGAGGGGAATATCTCGGAAAATACCCCATAGTGGATGTGAAATGGAACGGGACAGCATTTGGCCTGGATGGTCAACCGCCTGCTATTGATTTGGAGGGTGTAACGATGGCTCCACTCGCTGAACTGGCGAAAAAGACGGGGGCCTTTCTTTCCAAAGATAAGGAAGACGGGACGATCAATGTCGTAAAACCGAATGTGAATATGATTGTGGCAGCGGGAATTCAGGAAGCCGGAGATAAAGAATACAGCATTCGTTCTCCTTTTATGGCGGTAGCGACAGGTAGCAAAGCGTCATTTGATGTGTTTGCTGATATTGATAATGCGCCCCCAGACAGCGTGCTCGTTTTCAAAATCGTGGTTCGTGATCCTTCTGGAGCGGAGCAGTACGTCAGTTATCCGCAGAACTATTCGACAGCCCGGAATGGAACGGCTTTTCTGTATACGCATAATGTAAAAGGGATGGACTTTCGGCAGGCTGGAGATTATCGGGTACAATTGATTATGAAGCGGGATTCAGATGAAGAGTACATGATAGTTGGAGAGAATCTCATACATGCCCAATAGTCTTTTGCCTGTCCTTGTATTTCTATTCCATGTAAACGATGGTATAATAATAGCTACTATCGTTAGGAATTTTTAGCAGTGTCTACTTTATTATAGAAAGGAAAGAGAGCAGCGGATGAAAGCGAAGCCTAAGAGGCGTGCGTCCAGTACAGATATGGATGGTCCGAGTCTACGTGTCGCATGGAAAGATACACAATCGCTTGTAGCAGTATGGGATGTAGGAGAACAGCAGAGGAAGGCTATTGAGGAATGGTTTACGATTCCAGTGGGAGAGTTGCCATTCGTGCTTCGGCTGTACGATATTACGGACAGAATGATCAAGAATGATGGACTGGATACGTACGTTGATTTCGATATCAATTTCCAGTGCGCGAATTGGCTTTTGTACGGGGTTGAGTCTCAGCGCAAGTATTGTGTGGAACTGGGAGTGCGCATGATTGACGGTCGGTATTATTCGCTGAAACGATCCGATCAGATCCTTCCCTATGTAGGGTAGTAAGGTTTGGAAAAGGGAGCAGCTCTGTCTGCTCTTTTTTTTATATTACATTATAGAGAAAGAAAAAGGCTGGGGGATATTGATGAACCACGAACAAAGGGCCAAAGAAGCACTTATGGGTGCGATCACTGTGCAAGAGTTGGCAGATTATTTACAGACTGAAGGGTATAAGGCGGTACAGGCTGTAATTTTTTATTTGGAAAAGGAGCTTAGAGCTGCTGTAGATGAAGCAGGACTTGCGGCCTGGGAGGAGGCATTCGAGCGGGCATACGCCGCTGTGCCCACTCCGGGTCAGTACAGTCCATCCTGGCATGATATTTGGGACGAGCTTAGGGCTGTACAGCAGGGGAAAACAAAAGTATTGGCACGAGTGGCACCAGAGGAGCGCACAGGTGTGTGGCAGGTAACCTTTGATAATCCGTATTCTACAGAGGGAGTGGTCTGTCATCCTGGACTTTCCCTTGCAGATGCTGCGTATTTGTATGCTGGATATCGGTATAACTTGAAGAAAAATGAACACGTATGCTTGCAGAAAGTACAGACATACGCAGATGAGGCAGGAGAATAGCACAACTAAAACAGCTGTATGGGTCAATGGCCCATACAGCTGTTTTAGTTGGATTATTTACGCGGATTGAAATACATAACACGATTGTTAAACAGATGCAACTCGGCTTTGTATTCGCTTGCAAGGTAGCGACATAGCTCATTAGCCTTACCTTTATCTCCATGTGTAGATTGTTCGGTAAGTGTGATCTGTATGTATGACTGCTCTTTTGGAACGGTACGTGTGCGCGTTTGGCCTTCATGATCTGGATCTGCTTCTGTGACGGTCTGCTCAATTGTACGTGTTCCTACTCCGATCAGGATGTAGCGGTACAGAGTCTCATCGATTCCTTTAAGATAAAACCATTGCCCCTGCCCTTCCGGTTTTTCCTGAATGGTATATGGGAAGGCAAACTGGCCATACGCCCAGTCCAGCTGCGTTCCTGTTTTTTTGAGGATGGTTGTATACTGGTCTAGCTTCTGCTTCACATCATCTACAGAGGCCTGTGCGACCGTAGAACCTTCCACAAATGTGATATAAGCGCTTCTGCTCACAGTTTCTCACTCCCACTTGGATTTTTCGTCCATCTAACGTTGAGTTTAGCATTGGAGGGATACTTTGGCAACTGATCTTCCTCCGAAAAAATGGGGATAATCAAGAATTAAGTTGTTGACTAAATTTTTAGAAAAATGTACTATTATATAGTAGATAAAATAATTAGAATATAGGAATATTTATTGGAGGGGGAAGGAGAGGCGTATCATGGATAACAAAGAAAGTCACAGTCAGCATGACTTGCATCAAGTTTTGAACACGCTGCGCGCGATCGCAGTTGTAAATAAGGACGATTGGGAGGCAGCAGCCCGGAAGTTGGGGCTTGACTCAGCTGTTCAGCTGAATATTCTGTCAATTGTATATTCTTATGAAGGGGTGCGCGTTACGCAGATTGCGGATTGGACGTTCTGGCACCCTTCATCTGTTGTCATTCATGTAAAGAAGATGATGGAGAAGGGACTTGTAACGATTGGGAAGAGCGATAAGGATGGTCGAGTTGTTAATGTGTTTTTGACCGACCGTGGCCGAGAAATTGTGGAACTCAATGAAGGGCAGGCACCAGACGTATTTCGGATTACGAATGCGCTTGCGAGTCTGGAGCTTCGTTATGGACGCAATGTATCGGCTCTTTTCTATGAGTGCCTTGATTTTCTTGCAGAGGAACTGCATGGACCAGAAAAGATTTACTGGCTACGGGACAGTGAGAAGAACAACCGTAGCATAGCTGCGACATAACCGATATGAAACATATTGCAGTTGCTCACTTATATAAAGAGAAATAAAGAAAACCGCCTTCGTAATGGAATGGCGGTTTTTTATAATGAAAGCGCTTAAAAATAGGTAATTTGAAATATTTCGTTATATGGTCCCTTTATGATAAGATAAACGAAAGAAGTTAATCCATAGTGGACAAGGAGGTTTCAAAAACATGTTCGAAAGATTGTACAGTACATCAGAATCAACGAAAGTAAACTTTGTTGGCTTCGTATCCGAGAATGCCCGTTATGATTTTGGCATTGTTTACACGAACCAGTTTTTTGGAAAACCTCTGGTCATCTGCATGCAGACAGGACGTTCCTCCCTTATGTGCGCGGAAGATGCGCAAAACCTTGACGTTCTGAAAAGAAAATTTGCCATTTCTACTGAGGATGAGGCACGTGAACTGGCTGTCTTCTTAGAAAGCCAGCTGCCGCATACCGATCATGCCATGACGCAATATTAACGTTTCGTACAATGCTATACACTATATCGTACGTACAGAAGCTGTCTTACAGTCGTTGCATATGACGATTGAGACAGCTTCTTTTTGCGTTGAGCATGGCTAAGCATCATGTAAAAAAGGGCTAAAATACCGGTTGACGACATTAGTATGTCATATTATAGTAATGATATAACATATTGAGCGCGAATAAGCGAGGAGGAACCGGCTGTGGGAACAATTATTTGCCAGCATTGTGACACAATCATTGAGCATTATGAAACGGAGAAAGTAGAAGTATTGTATGCAAATACATGCGACTGCTCTTCCTGTGGTGAACAGAAATAGTATGACACAATAGAAAAGGAGGCTGTCTCAAAAGCCAGAACATGGCGAACGGGACGGCCCTTTTTTGTAGAATCGACAACGCTTGGTGGTGAGGGAGTGGGAGAAGGGAGGAACCGTTCGCTTGAGTACGCTTGCAGGGAAGCGGCGGCTGTCCGCTCCGTGAGCCCGGCGAACTGGCCCGCAAAGAAAGCCAATGATGTTGATTCACCGAAGGATTGCGGGCAAAGGCTCGTTCACCGTTCTCGCTCCGCTGAGTAGACGCGTACAGGCGCTTTCTTATTCCTCCCTTCTCCCACTCCCTGCACAACGTTTCGGTTTACAAAAAACACGCGACGCCAGAACGGATTTGCTCGGGTCGCCACTGGTTTTTTGGAAGTCTGATTCCTTTGTTTTTTACCTACATAGCAAAGCTCAGCCTCTTGATTATACTTGAAGAGCTTCGTCCAAACTGTGTCAGGAGCGGGATCGGGCGGGGAAACGGAACGCCTGTACACGACTCCCCAGCGGAAGGGGGCTGGCGAATGGGCTTTTGCCCACAATGCTTCTGTGCAAATACATCATGGTCCTCTTTTGTGGGCGAGTTCGTCTGGCACCTGGAGCGGACAGCCCTCACTCCTTAGCGAGCGTACCGAAGTGACGAGGCACCGCCCGATCCCGCTCCTCCACCACACTTTGGAGAAAACCTACACTAAGAAAAAAGAGGCCGTCTCAGTCGCCGTGTTACAGCTTTTGAGACAGCCTCCCCATCGAATTAGCGAATCGCCGGGTTGCGCTTGATGACTTTGATCATCTCAATCGACTCGTCTTCTGGTCCTTGTACCGGCAGTCCAGCTTCTAAGTTCTCGATGATGTAATCAATATTATCTTGTGTAAGCATTTCACCCGGCAGAACAATCGGAATGCCAGGTGGATAAACCATAATAAATTCTGCCATAATGTGTCCGGCTGCTTCGCGCAGCGGCACAAGTTCTGTCTCTGCATAAAAAGCTTCCCGTGGAGAAAGGGCAAGATCCGGGATTTTTGGCAGATGAACGGTTAGCGGTTTAATGGATTCCTTACCCAGTTGAATGCGAGCAAGTTCACGCAGCGCCTGTACGAGTGTCGTCACGGTTAGGATGGAATCTCCCGGTGTCACAATACACAAGATGTTGTATAGATCACTCAGTTCGACTTCGATGTTATATTTCTCACGCAGCCATACTTCTACTTGATGTCCGGTTAAACCAATGCCACGCACCTGGATAATCAGTTTGGATGGGTCCATGTCATATGTGGCAGCACTTCCGAGGATCTCTTCACCCACACAGTACAAACCTGGGATGCTATTGATCTCAGAGCGGGTATGATTCGCGAGCTCAAGTACGTGGTCCATCATCTCTTTGCCGTGTAGAACGAGCTGTTTGCGTGCAGTATCCAGTGAAGCAAGCAGGATATATGATGTAGATGTTGTCGTCAGCATGCTAATTACAGATTTGACCCGGTTCGCCGACACAAGCCCTTCCCGTACGTTCAGCACGGAGCTTTGTGTCATGGAACCGCCAAGCTTATGCACGCTTGTTGCGGCCATATCAGCGCCTGCCTGCATAGCTGACATCGGCAGATCATCATGGAAGTGAATATGAACACCATGCGCTTCATCTACCAGAACAGGGATGCCATGTTCATGGACGACATCCACGATCTCCTTGAGATTGGCCGATACTCCGAAGTACGTTGGATTAATAACAAGTACCGCTTTAGCAGTTGGATGCTGCTTAAGTGCGTTGCGGACGGAGTCGGTTGTGATGCCATGTGCTAGCCCCAGATTCGGGTCCATGACGGGATGGACGAATACGGGGATCGCGCCTGCAAAAATAACGGCAGACAGGATCGATTTATGCACGTTGCGGGGCACGATAATTTTCTCACCTGGCCCGACAACTGACATAATCATCGTCATAATGGCTCCGCTTGTTCCCTGAATAGAGAAAAACGTATAGTCAGCGCCAAACGCCTCCGCTGCGAGGTCCTGTGCTTCTTTGATTATTTTTTTCGGATGGTGTAGATCGTCGAGCGGCGCGATGTTAATCAGGTCAATCGACAGCGCGTTCTGCCCGATGAATTCGCGGAATTCCGGATACATACCTGAGCCTTTTTTATGCCCCGGAATATGGAATTGAATCGGATTGCGCCGTGCATGCTCTACAAGCCCTGTAAACAGGGGAGTTTTTGTCTGATCCACTGCTTCATTCCCCATTTCTTCTATCTTCTCGCCTATACGAGCGGCGATTTATTCGCAAGCTTGCAAACATAATTGAGTATAACAAATGCTCTCACAATTTTCATCCTGAATCCTATTTTTATCATTCCAAAAAAACAGACAGGATTTTGGTATATAGAAGCGAATAGTAAGTTATACAACAGTATTCTACCCAAGTGAGAAGGAGAGACAGGCATGAAAACACGAGTGACTGAAATTTTTGGCATTGAGTATCCGATTGTGCAGGGAGGGCTTGCATATCTTGCTTATGCAGAGCTAGCGGCGGCCGTATCGAATGCAGGGGGCCTCGGGCAGATTACAGCGATGACGTTGAGAACACCGGAAGCGTTGCGTGCCGAGATTCAAAAGGTGCGTCAACTAACTGAGCGACCGTTCGGTGTGAACTTTGCGATTGGGCAGCACGGTCATTCCTATGAAGCTATGCTGGATGTGGCCATCGAAGAAAAAGTTCCGGCGATCTCCATTACAGGTGGCAATCCAAAGCCGATTTTTGAGCGTCTTGCCGGAACGGGCATTCGAACGCTTGTGCTGATTGCTGGTGTGCGCCAGGCGCAGAAGGCAGAGGAGCTTGGAGCGGATGCAGTCATGGCAGTCGGCCAAGAAGGTGGCGGTCATCTTGGACGTGACGATATCGGGACGATGGTGCTTATTCCGCGTGTGGTAGATGCCGTATCCATTCCGGTGCTTGCGAGCGGAGGGATTGGAGATGGACGCGGACTTTTGGCAGCGCTTTCGCTTGGCGCAGAAGGTATTGAGATGGGAACGCGTTTCATTGCAACAAAAGAGTGTGTGCATGCGCATGAGACGTACAAACAGGCGCTTGTAGAAGGTAAGGAAACGGATACAGTTATTATCAAACGGACGATTGGCGCACCTGGCCGTACATTGCGTACTAAGCACGCGCTTGATATTATTGCGCGGGAGGCGCAGGGGGCGGATTACGAGGCGTTGAAAGATATGATCAGCGGCAGCGCGAACCGTAATTACATTTATGATGGTAGCGAAGAGGAGGGCTATGGCTGGGCCGGACAGGTCATCGGGTTGATTGATGATGTGCCGACTGTTCAGGAGCTAATTGATCGCATGATACTCCAAGTAAAAGAAGGCACATCTCGCTTGAATCGTGTGCTCGAAGGGATAAACGTGCGCGGATAGAGAAAGAGAGGAAAAGGCGAATGCCTTTTTCTCTACCTCAATTCGTTCTGATGTTCTCACTATACGTCAACTTATACAGTGGCTGCATTGTATAGAAGGTGTCTTCAATCTTTGCGAGTAGCTCCTGCTCATCTAGTTGCAGCGCCTCATCTTTAGGAAGAGTAATGCCGCATAGAAGCTCTGATTTTTTGACGCGTGCAAGGCGCTCACCAGCGTCTGTGATTGCGGTTGTATCCATGGATGTGTGTGGAATGGTGCCTGGCTTCGTATGATCGAAGGACCACATATATGAAGCTGGTACGAGTGTATCGATATGTCCCGCCTCCGCAACGAGCCGTGCTCCGAATGCAGGCTTTACGGGTGCTTCATAAATGACGGCAAACCAGATGAACAGATGGGTTTCCCACATGCCGACCTGGAAGTGGGGCAACATTTTGTAGCCTCGCTTGCTTGCTGCCCATGCGACCCATGTATCACTTGGCGGATTAATCGTCCGCCGGGCGTGCTTGGCAACATGCGCAAACATCTCCTCGCCGCACTGAGCGGACAGGACAGGCGCAATCCGCGCTCCGAGTGTTTCAAGCTTCGGTCGTACAGTGGCTTTCAGCGCTTCCATGCGTGCATCCAGACCTGGGATGGTAAAAACAGCGAAATCTTCTTCCGTAAAGTAGGACATAACGGCCTCCTGTCTATGTATGCTGTACGCTGATCGTATCATACTGGACCAGGTATGTTAACACCGAAAACGTGTTGCTTTCATAAAAGAAATACGATACAATAAATATAAGAAAATTCAGATAACTCCAGAATGGAGGGAATTTCATGCATGTATATGACCAGATCGAATACAGTGATGTAGTCTTGTGGTTTGATGAGTTTCAGATTCATAGTCTGATTGCCCATATGACAGCGCAAGGTATGAAGGTCGCCTGGAAAGAAACATCACGATATTTCTCTCTGTCCGTTACGACTGATTCGCAGCGGCATCGCCTGATATTTCGCAGGATTGGCAAGAAATACAGGATGCGAGATCGGCATTATAATATTTTAGATCCGAATTTCGAGAAAATTTTGTATTATTTTATCGAGCAGGCACGTGGACATGCTGTCGTGAAGATTTATTCCGGCGGGCAGTTGATGGTGCAGCGTATTCGCTACGGAGAGGCCGAGCAGATTATCAAGATCAATGGTTCGCTTCGTGAAATTGTGTTTGAGAAAGCGTGTTCTGTATCCATGGAAGATGTGAAAATGGCGTTGCAACGCCGAGATGCAGAAGAGCGCATTCCGGAGTTGGTGCAGGAAGTAGACGCGGAGCTTGATTGCTTGAGTCAAGCGCTCGCTGAAGATGACACGACAGAGGCAGAGCGAGCAAAAGCACGGCTTGCTGAGTTGCGCCACGAGATGCTTTTATTGGAAGTATAGGCAGGAAATCGCTTTCTTTATAAGGAATATAGTACGCATGCTTCTGTTTCCATCAGGGGCATGCTTTTTTTGTGGCATACTATAAACACATACATTTTGCGGAGGTGCATCACGATGAAGGTAAAACTATCGACGGAAGATATCGCAGCAATTGCTACAGATTGTTTAATCGTAACGTATTGCGAAGATCAGGATACGCTTAAGGGTCATGCCAAAACGGTAGACAGTGCACTCGGTCATCGTATTTCACAGCTCATTGCTGAGAAAGAAATCAAAGGAGAATTCGGAGAAGTAACATTGCTGCATAACTGGGGGAAAGTCCCGGCAAAACGAACCATCGTGCTTGGCCTTGGCAAAGAAGCGGGGCTTACCGTAGATAAAGTGCGCGACGCCGTTGGCATTGCCGCTCGTCATGCCCAGAAAAAAGGCGTGAAAAATTTGACATTCGGTGTGGCTGATTACTATGTGCAGCGATCGCTCTGGAATCCAGTCGATATCGTACAGAGCGTAGTAGAAGGGGTGGAGCTTGGTACATACGTATTTACCGGCTACAAACAGAAGGCAGATCCTGTGCCTGCGATTGAAGAATTCGTTCTTGTTGTGGAAGAAGGAATGGGAAAATCAGCTGTCGAAGCGGGTTTTCATCGTGCGGATGTGATGGCGTATTCCACGAATTTGGCGCGTGATCTTGTCAATGAACCGGGCAACAAAATGACCCCGGCTATTCTCGCCGAGCGTGCACGTGGCATTGCCCGTAATCATAATCTTGAAATTACAGTGCTGAATAAGGGAGAGCTAGAAGAACTCGGGATGGGAGCCTTGCTTGGCGTTGGACAGGCGAGTGCAAACGAGGCAAAAATGATTGTATTGAAATACAATGGTGCACCGGACAGCCGGGAGGTACTTGGTTTTGTCGGCAAAGGTGTTACGTTCGATACAGGTGGCATTCAAGTGAAGCCGGATGAAGGCATGGGCGAGATGAAAACGGACATGGCTGGTGCGGCGGCTGTGCTTGCGGCGATGGATGGCATTGGCGCTCTGCAACCACATGTGAATGTGATTGCGGTTATTCCGACATGTGAGAACATGATTGGGGGCAATGGCCTGAAGCCGGCGGACGTGATTACATCTTTTTCTGGAAAAACCATTGAGATCGTGCATACAGATGCGGAAGGACGCCTCATTCTGGCAGACGGTGTGGCATATGCGAAGCATCTTGGTGCCACGAAGCTTGTTGATGTGGCAACGCTTACAGGATCTGTGATTTCTGCTCTCGGACATGCGGCGACCGGGATGATTACGAACAATGAAGAGTGGATCGGTGAAGTGAAGGTTGCTGCACGCATCGCGGGAGAAAAAATGTGGCAACTCCCGAACTTTGAAGATTATCAAGAATACATTAAGAGTGATATTGCAGATATCAAAAATGACGCCGGTCGGCCAGCTGGCTGTATCCAGGGCGGGATTTTTATCGGAGCATTTGCGGAAGATACGCCATGGGTACATCTCGATATCGCCGGAACAGCGACCGTCGATAAGGATCGCGGTCATCATCCGGAAGGCGCAACGGGTGCCGCTGTGCGCACACTCATTCAACTTGCAATCCGCTTTGGTGGGAAGTAAGCAGCAGGATTTCTTTAGAAAGAGATAAATTCATGTGGTCTCTACTGTCCATCTGTTTTACAATAAAAGACGTCATGGATTTAATGCAGTGAAAGGATGGAACAACAGTGGAGGTATGGATGACGAAAGAAATCGCTGCGGGAGTTGCTGGAGCTGTACTGCTGCTCGTACTCGTTCTGCTTCTGTGGAACATTGTGCTCACCGTAAAATTCGGCGGTCTGAAGAAGCGATTTCGTCGTTTGGCACAGGGATCGTCTAAAGAAAACCTGGAACAGATTCTCGAGAAGTTATTTGGCCGGATGGAGGTGCTGGATGAATCCCAGCGTGAAGTCAGTGCGCTTGCAGAGGAGATGCGCAAGCGGGTTCGTGAACAGAAGAGCAACCTGGGAATTGTTCGCTTTTGCGCCTTTGAGCATGAAGGAAGCGATCTTAGCTTCTCGCTTGCACTTGTGGACGAAACGGGGTCTGGAATGGTCATGACAAGTATTTATGGCCGTCATGAATCACGCGTGTACGCGAAGCCAATCGAGGGTGGACAGTCGTCTTATACGCTGTCAGAAGAAGAACAGCAGGCACTTGACGCCGCGTTGAAAAGTGCGGATAGAGAATAAGAAAAAAAGGTTGCAAGATATCCGTATCCATGTTATTTTAGTTTTCGTCAGGGAAATCAATTAGGAACCAGGATTCACTTAAAGGGTGGGATTTTCTCGTGCTCACTCGCCCCCGTGGTGAATGACGTAGGTCCTAGCGATGTTTAACCACATTACTCATCCTAGGAAGGGGGACCGGAAGATGGAATACTCAACTTTCGGCAGACATGTAGCAATTGATGTGTGGGGAGTCGACTTCGAACTTCTCAACAGCGCAGAGTTTTTGAAGAACCATATGGTGGAAGCTGCGGAAGCGTGCGGTGCGACAGTATTGTCCGTGCAGGCGCAGCAGTTCGAACCGCAGGGTGCAACGGTACTGGTTATGCTTTCAGAAAGCCATATCTCCATTCATACGTACCCGGAGAAAGGGTTCGCTGCTCTAGATTGCTACACATGCGGGGAAACAGTGGATCCGCAGATTGCCATCGACTACATGGTTTCGATTCTGAAGCCAGAGAAATACTATGCCAAGAAACTCATTCGTGGCGTAGGGGAGATGGAAGTCGTAACACCAGAAGTAAAAGAATACGTGAATGCGTAACGAACGGTAAAGGAAGATGCTCTGCATCTTCCTTTTTTGCGTATAAGAGTTGTATTTTGGACGTGAGGTCGGTACTATTAAAATGAAAAGCTGTAGCGAGTCGACTTCTACCACTAAGAGGAGCAGAGCCATGAAAATTGAAACCGCACTGTTTGATTACTTGCAGATTAAAGTAGTCGCCGATACGCGTCCGGACGATACGGCAGCGCAGCAGACTGCTGATTTTTTTCGCTCGATTCTTGAGCAGGACCATCAGCTTGAAGCACTCGATGTTACGCAGGATGACACGATGTACCATATCAAATACACAGCCGCCGGCAAAACGAAAATGCGTATGTATGATCGGGAATCAGTGGAAGTGATGCTTGTAGCGATTGAGCGTGAGCCGCGCTATGGACAATAAAGTAAGAGAAGGTACTTGCCTTTTCCTTCTTTTAACGAGAAGGAGGTAGCTTCATGTGGGTGCGTGATTATATGACACCGAATCCAATCGTGCTGTACAAAGAGGAAACTATGAGCCGTGCAGCCTCGTTAATGGTCGAATACCGCATTGACGGGTTGCCTGTTGTAGACCGGGCACATAAGTTGATTGGACTGATTACGAAATCACACGTATTTCGCGCCACCAAAAACCGCCTGCCGGAAGAAACACCGGTCGAGCAGTTGATGCAGACCCGACTAGTGACGCTGTATGGAGATCAGCAAATTTATGAAGGATGGGATGAAGAACTCGATGCAGGTCGCTTGCCTGTCATTGATCGAACGGGAACGCTGATCGGAATTTTGACCCGGACGGATATTCTTCGAGCATTTGAACATCAGACACGCCGGACGATTTCACAGCTCGATGCGATTTTACAGTCGACCTATCACGGAATTGTTGCTGTGGATCTATCCGGTCGGGTACTGTCGATCAACCAGGCAGCCGAGCGTTTGCTAGGCTTCCGGCAGAAAGACATTGTGCGCAAGTCGCTTACCGAATTGGTATCGGATCAGACGTTGCTCTCTCTCTTGCTTTCTCTGGAGAAAAAAGAGATGATGCGGCTTGATTACGGTGGCCGTCGTCTGCTCATCAATCATACCCCGATCGTCACGGATGAGGGGCGAAAAATTGGTATGGCAAGTGTCATGCAAGATATTACGGAACTAGAAGGTATATCCGCTGAGCTGACAGCGGTACAAAAGCTCAACCAGGAGCTTGATACGATTATTGAATCGTCTCATGATGGAATTGTAGTGACGGATCATCGCGGTGTCATTCGTCATTTTAATCAGGCGTTCAGTCGCATGACGGGCGTGTCAGCAGAAGACGCGATCGGTATGAATGAAGAGGAGTTAGAACGTCGGGGGATTATCTCGCAAACGGTGAGTAGCATGGTGATTGAGCAGCGCAGGCGGGTCAGTGTTATTCAGAATCTGATGAACGGAAGCGTACTTTTGACGACCGGAACTCCGATTTTTGATGACCAAAGTGGAGAAATCTCACAGGTTGTCATGAACTGTCGAGATTTGAGTCAGTTGAATCAGGTGCAGGCAGAGCTTGCCGAAGCGAAACAGCTGTCCGAACGTTATCATTCTGAACTTGAAGTGCTGCGTGCCCAACAGATGGAGATCGAAGGCATTGTGGCAGAAAGCGAAGAGATGCGCAATATTATCCAGATGTGTATTCGCATTGCGCAGGTTGATACGTCGATTCTTATTCTCGGAGAGTCCGGCGTCGGCAAAGGTGTGCTTGCCAAGCTGATCCACCAGCGCAGCACCCGGGAGCGCGGACCGTTTATCTCGATTAATTGCGGTGCGATTCCAGGTAACCTGCTCGAGTCTGAGTTGTTTGGATATGTGCCGGGTGCTTTTACAGGTGCTCAGCAAAAGGGTAAGCCCGGTCTGATTGAGCTTGCCGATAGTGGAACGCTGTTTCTTGACGAGATTGGGGATCTTTCGCTTGATCTGCAGGTGAAGCTTTTGACGGTGCTTCAGGAGAAGTCTGTCATACGTATTGGGGATGTGAAGGAGAGAACGGTGGATTTCCGGCTGGTGGCGGCTACGAATGTTAACCTGCTGGAAAAAGTGCGGGCCGGCCTTTTTCGTGAAGACTTGTATTATCGAATTAATGTAGTCCCGATCGAGATTCCTCCATTGCGCAGGCGACCGGATGATTTATTCCCGATGATTCATTATTTTCTTAGTAAATTCAATGAGAAGCACCGACTTGATAAGCGCATGTCGTATGAAGCGCTAGAAGTGATGCAGGCGTATACGTGGCCGGGCAATGTACGAGAGTTAGAAAATATTATTGAACGTTTGATTGTGACAACGATTGGACCGATTATTGAAGTGAAGCATCTACCGAAAGTGATGCTTGATGCGCCAGGACATGTTTCTGGTGCAGGTGCTTCTGAGACACAGGTCATAAAAGAGGAAATTATACAGCGGCCTGCTACGCGAGACGAGGAGCGAGAGGAATTGCTTTGTCTGTATGAACAGTATCGTAGCACCCGCAAAGTAGCCCAGGTACTTGGCGTTCATCAGTCGACCATTGCACGCCGCTTAAAAAAACATGGTATAATCCAAAAATCTGATGCGCATTGATGCGCTTTCGATGCGAAATTGATGCAATCCGCATCGAAAGTGCATCGGTTTTTATTGCAAAAACAGTTGTGCTTATTAAAAGTGACGATTTTTCTTAGATTTTTAAAGTATTTTGTGACAAAAGGTTTTTTGGCATGCTGCTTGCAGTGTATAATAGATATACAGAGAGGAATAAGAACCGTCGCCCGCCTTCGGTAGGAGAGACCGAAAGCAAAAAAGAAAAAATAGGAATTTTATTATTTTTATCCATACTATGATAAAAAATTATACAGAGATAAAAGATGGCGAAAGCCCGTATGCAGAGTGGAGATTAACCGATATGAGCGGAATTGGCGCGGGCGAAGGTTCTTATTCTATTGAGGATACCCTTATTTTCTTGTAAAATAAGGGTATCTCTTCATTTCTAAGGAGGTTTGCTTATGCCGGAAGTTGTTGCGCACTCTCTCAGCCAGGAGTTACTTGCCCTGTTGCGTCACGAGCGGTTTGCGATGCTTTCTACGATTAGTAAACAGACAGGGAGCCCATATACGAGTGCGCTTTCCTGGGTGTATGCATTGGACTGTTCTACGGTGCGTTTGGCGGTCAACAGCAAATCATCCATCATTGAGAACGTAGCTGCGAATTCGCAGGCAGCACTTAATGTGTTTGCGGCTGGATCATTTTATGCAATCAGTGGACAGGCGCGTATTGTGCAGGAGCGCATGGAAGATGTACCGCTTAAACTCACACTCATTGAGCTTGCCATCGCAGAAGTGCGCGATGTTATGTTTTATGGTTCACGTATTGCCACAGAGCCGCAGTATGTCAAAACATATGACGAACAGGCGGCAAAAAAATTAGATATGCAAGTTATGAACGCGTTAAAAAATGCCTAGTCTAGTCGACCGGGCATTTTTTTGTGCAAATGTCTGTTAGCGCTGGTTTGGATTGCGGGCGGGTGCCTGCGGAATGATGCGTCCCGCGATGTCTGCTAACTCTTTGGCGAATCCTGAAATGGGACGACCGCGCATAATCTCTTCGTTCATTTCACGAAGGCGTTGCACGATATCCGCATCTGCCGTAACGAGTGCGCGTGCTCCCTGCGGATCTTTGTGCAGAGCTTCGGTAACAGAATACTTGATCGTGCCAACTCGGGATCGGTCCAGCTTCGCATCGACATCAATGCCGACAATGGCGACATTGCCGAACACAATCGCGGTTGCTCCGTTAACTTTTGGAACGCGAGAAGCAAGTGTTGACAGATGTTTCGCCACAGCGGTCGCATTTTGTGGCTTTGGTGCTGCGGGCGCCGTTTGCTGAACGTGTTGTGTTTTCGCAGGAGCGGATTTTTCCGGTGCATTTTTAGAGGTGCAGGCTGTACACAGCACGAATATACAGAGAAGGGTGAGCAGTCGTTTCATCATGGATCATCCTTTCGCATGGACAAACAGATCGTTTTCAGGCGTAGTGTGTCACAGAATGCTTGGGTATATGCACGAGTTTTTCCTTCTAGATTATTTTTTGTCACATACACTATCAACAAACCTCCGGAAACCATACAGTAAAGTAAGTGATGGTAAGAAATTCAATAAAATGGATGTTGCCATTAGCTTTACCAGCCGTACACCCGGTTTGGTTGTCGGCTAGATGCTCATATACATTGCCCGGGAGGCGAGATATTGAAAAAAGTCTACGTCTTAGACACGAATGTATTATTGCAAGATCCGCTGGCGATTTTTTCATTTCAGGACAACGACATTATTCTCCCCGCTGTTGTGCTGGAAGAAATTGATTCTAAAAAGCGGCTGATGGATGAAATCGGAAGGAATGCAAGGTATGTGGCCAAACTACTCGATGGCCTCAGGCTCAAAGGACAGCTCCATACAGGGGTTACGATGGATAATGGTGGTGATCTGCGAGTCGAGCTGAATCATCGGTCATTTGCCCGTATGCAGGAGTTATTCTTGGATATGACGAATGATAATCGAATTCTGGCTGTGGCACTAAATCTGCACGCAGAAGAGCAGCAGAAAGAAAAACCACGTATGGTTATTCTTGTCACGAAGGATGCGCTTCTGCGGGTAAAGGCGGATGCGCTTGGACTTTTGGCCGAAGATTTTTTATCAGATCGTGTGGTACACGAATTTTCTAGTCTGTACAAAGGTTACACAACGCTTTCTGTATCGGTGGATGTAATTCAGAAGTTTTATGGTCCCGGTCCATTTGATATGAAGAAGTATTTACCACAGTATGACTTTTTGCCGAATGAATTCCTTATTTTGAAAGACGAGCTGGGCTCTTCCTCCTCGGCGATTGGTCGGGTCAGCGGTGATAGCCGCTACTTGCTGCCGCTTGTATTCGGGGATGAGATTGTCTGGGGAGTGAAGGCGCGTAATGCACAGCAGAAAATGGCGATGGAACTTCTCCTGAACAAAGATATTCCGCTCGTTACATTGACTGGAAAAGCGGGCACAGGGAAAACGCTCCTCTCGCTTGCTGCTGGCTTGATGCAGATTGAAGACGAGCATGCCTATAAAAAGCTGCTGGTGGCGCGTCCAATCGTGCCACTCGGTAAGGATCTTGGGTATTTGCCGGGTGAGAAAGAAGAGAAGCTGCGCCCGTGGATGCAGCCGATCTACGACAATCTTGAATATCTCTTCAACACGAAACATTCCAGTGATCTCGATAAGATTCTGGCTGGGCTTGGCAGCATTCAGGTAGAAGCACTTACGTACATTCGGGGGCGCAGTATACCGGAACAGTTCATCATCGTCGACGAAGCGCAGAACCTGACCAAGCATGAAGTCAAAACGATTCTGACCCGGGTGGGTGATAACAGTAAGATTATTCTCATGGGCGATCCGCAGCAGATTGACCATCCGTACCTTGACGAAGTGAATAATGGGCTGACATACGTAGTGGAGAGGTTCAAGCAGCAGAAAATGTCGGGGCATATTACACTGCATAAGGGAGAACGCTCCAATCTTGCTCAGTTGGCGGCTGACTTGTTATAACAGGCAGGCGGAGTACCATACAGCTCGTCTGAAAAGCTCTGCCTCTTGTGCGGGGCTTTTCTGTTCATGTGCACGAATGGAAAAAAGATGATACACTGAAGAAAACATAACAGGAGGACATTATGCGTATTCATACTTTTCCGCTAGGGCCGCTACAGACGAACTGCTATGTGGTAGCCAATGAGCTGACGAATGAAGCGATTATTATTGACGCTGGTATGCAGCCGCGTGTGCTACTTGAATGTGCGGCCAATTATCAGGTACGGGCGATTCTGCTTACCCACGCACATTTTGACCATATGGGCGGTCTTGACCTGATTCGCAAAAAGACCGAAGCGCCGGTATACATCCATCCAAACGAACAGGAGTGGCTGACGAATCCGGATTTGAATGGGTCTTCTCGCTGGCCCATGATCGAAGGTGTGATGCAGACAGATCGGGCTGAGCATGAGCTTGCAGATGAGCAGATACTCTCTCTTGCCGGACTTCATATTCGTGTACTGGCGACGCCGGGACATACACCGGGTGGCGTTTCGTTTTTGATTGGCGAGCATCTGTTTAGTGGCGATACATTGTTTGCTCATTCTATTGGTCGGACTGACTTGCCGGGCGGCAGCTATGAACAGCTAATTACGAGCATTGAAGAGAAGCTTATGCCGCTTGCGCCAGAGATACAAGTTTACCCGGGACATGGCCCAGGGACGACGATTGGATTTGAAAAAGTACATAATCCGTTTATTAACGGAAATAATTAGATAGGGATAAAAAAGAGGAGAAATGCGTTTGATGAGCACATCTGGAAATAAGTAGATATGCTCATTTTTTGTGTGCAATTTTCTTTAAATTATTGCAAAATATGATATGATGTTCATGCAACTGGGTAGGCCCCGCCTAAGTATCAGGCTAAACGGTAAGTGAGGCAAACATATCATGAATGATAAAACAAAGTACGCATATGCAGAAGAACATATTGAGCTTTTGCGGCTGTTGAATCAGGTAAATGCTGAAATAGCAGGCACGACAGAACTGGAACGGGCTCTCACTGTGATTGGAGACGCGATTCGGAGTGGGATCGGGGCAGGTACATGTGTGTCGTTGTTGGAAGAAGAAGAAAAAAACTTGCAAGTATGGTTGAATACCGATCACAAAGAGAGTCGATATTGCTATGTGCTTCCAGATCATGCTGTAGAACGTCAGGTAATGGAGACTGGACGACCGCAGACATTGTATCCACGACGTGAATTATCGGGGGTTACGTTGCTACCCCTTCTAGAATATGGGGCGATCTGGATGTATCCGGTTTCATGCATGGGAGAAACACTTGGTGTGCTGTATGTGTTTCATAAACAGGAGTGCGATCTTCCGGAACATAGTAAGGAATTTCTTACTTGTTTAGCGGTCCGGCTCGGCATTGCAGTTTATAATTGGAAGCAGCAGGAAGAGATTTTGTATCAGCGTCGTAAACTTCAGTTTCTCTACACCATGATGGCAGTGGCGGCTGATGCGGAAGCGACTATAGAGGATGAGCTTGAAGTCGTTCATTCACAGATTTCGAGTACATTTGGGTTCAGTAGGGTGATTATTGGACTCCTTGATGAGAAAGAGCACCGCATTCGCATTGCGCGTGCCAGCGGGTTTGTGCCGGAGGAATGGGCAAGGGAACTCGTTCTGCCTGCTCGTCCAGGGGATACTCGGCATGAAGAAGCATTTCGTACCGGATTGCCAGTCGTGGTGCAGGATGCGAAACATGATGTCCGCTGTCTTGGAGCAGCGCAGCAGCTTGGACTGTACAGCGCTGCGGCAGTCCCGGTTATGTATAAAGAGCAAGCGCTTGGAATTATTTATGTAGACAGCGGGGATTATCGTCGATTCTCTGAGCTTACTCTTCAGTTCCTGACATCCATTGCCCGTCAGCTTGGTACAGTACTAATGAATGCCCGTCAGTATGATCATATTCGTCGGTTGGCGATTACGGATGGCTTGACAGGACTTCATACCCGCCAGTACTTTTCGGAACGGTATCAGGAGGAGTTCGCGGCAGCGGAACGCTCAGGAGATCCGCTTTCTCTGATTATGATTGATATTGATGACTTCAAGAAAATCAATGATACGAATGGTCATCTTGTTGGGGACCGGGTACTGGTACATGTATCTCATATGCTTCAGACACAAGTACGGCTGTCCGATACGGTTGCCCGCTATGGTGGAGAAGAATTAATTGTGCTTCTTCCCCGGACAACTCTTGAGCAGACCTGCATGATCGCAGAACGAATCCGGTGTGCCTTTATGGAGCTGCCTTTTCCGTTTTCTGTGACGGCCAGCATTGGCATTGCAGTCTATCCAGAGCATGGGATAGAGAAGGATACGCTTCTGATGAAAGCGGATGATGCGATGTATCGCGCCAAGCACGAGGGGAAAAATCAAATTCGTATCGCCCGCTGATCTAGCGGGCATTTGTTTTTGTAGAGCATAATAAAACGCCACCCTGGGGTAAGGGTGGCGTTAGGGGGAGGGTTAGAAATTAGGGTTAAACTGAAATAGGGTTAGGGCTATGCCCTTAGGTTTTACATATGGGATGTTATGTATATAGTAAAACAAGTTTATTAACTATGTCAATAGTGAAAATTAGAAAGAGGGGGAAAAATGCGGGAGACAGGCGTGCATACCGTACTGATTGATCGGATTAGCCAAAGTCCGGAAGGGAGTATTCCGTTTCGTACGTTTATGGAGACAACTCTTTATGATCCAGAATTCGGATATTATTGTAAAAAAAGAGTGAAAATCGGGAAAGGCGGAGATTTTTATACGAGTGCTTCAGTCGGTTCTGTATATGGACAGACGCTTGCTCGTGTTATTGCTGACATGCTACATACCCTCCCGGCTGATCGTATGTGCAGCATTGTGGAGATGGGGGGAGGGAGTGGTTCTCTTGGTGCAGATGTGCTTGGAGCACTGAAAGAAAAAGGAGTTCTTCGCGATCGACGTATACGCTATGTAATGATTGAGATAAGTGCATATCATCGAAATCTTCAACAGGCTTCTCTGTCCGCTTTTGCTGGAGAAGTGGAGCTATGCTGGTATGACACAATAGCCAAAGCAAAAGAAGCGATACCGGAGTTGTACGGTGTACTGTTCTCCAATGAGCTGTCGGATGCGTTTCCTGTCCATCTGGTGGAACGGGGAAATAAAGGGTGGCAAGAAGTGCATGTATCGCTTGGAGAGGATGGACGTTTTGTGGAGCGGCTGCTGCCTCTTGTTGATAAGGAAGTGATGGCATATATTCAGCGTGAGCGTATTCCAGCTCTAAACGGCTATCGGACCGAAGTGAACCTGGAAGCTATTTACTGGATGAAGGAGGCAGCGGCGTGGCTTACATGCGGGTATATGCTGACTGTCGATTATGGCTACCGGCGTGAACAGTTGTATACGCCGAGCCGTCGTACTGGCACGCTATTATGCTATCGTGAGCATACGGCCACAGACAATCCGTATGAACAGCCAGGTGAGGCGGATATTACATCCCATGTGAATTTTTCGGCGCTCATGGATACGGGAGAGACAGCAGGACTTGCTACGCTTAGCTTCTCGTCCCAACGTGATTTTCTTGTGGCAGCGGGAATTTTAACGCAGCTTCAGGAGCATGGTGGGGGTGATCCATTTCGCAATCCTGTGGCTAAGCGCAATCGCGCCATTATGCAGTTGATCGCAGAAAGCGGCATGGGGCGTGCGTTTTGTGTGCTTGTGCAGGGGAGAGGGGTAAAGGCGCTGTCTTATTTGCAGGGGCAGGTATGAGCAAACGGACAGCTTGTTTTTGTGATATTGACAACGTTTGGTGGGGAGGGAGTGGGAGAAGGGATAAACCGTTCGCTTCGGTACGCTTGCAGGGAAGTATGAACTGTCCGCTCCGGGAGCCCGGCGAACTCGCCCGCAAAAGAGGACCCACGATGTTGATTCACCGAAGTGTTGCGGGCAAAGGCCCGTTCGCCGTTCTCCCTTTGCTGAGTAGGCGCGTACAGGCGCTCTCTTGCTTATCCCTTCTCCCACTCCCCGCACAACGTTTTGGTTTATCAAAACCCACTCGACACCAGAACAGATGTGCTCGATCGTGACTGGCTTTTTGGAAGCCTGCTTCCTTTTATTTTTATCTGCGTAGCAAAGCTCAGCTTCTTGACATTACTTGATGGTGTTTAACCAAAGCGTGCTAGGAGCGGGAGCGTACAGTCCCAACTTCTCAGCAAGCGTACCAAAGTGACGAGGCCCCGCCCGATCCCGCTCCTCCACCACACGTTGGAGAAAACCACGCCAAGAAAAACGAGGCTGTCTCAGTCGCTATGTTCTAGCTTTTGAGACAGCCTCGTTTGGTATGAAACTACGAAATCTGTAGTACCGTGTAATCGCATGATTTGCATCCGGATAGCATGGAAGAGTCTTCCGCGAGTTTTACTTCTTCATTAAAATAGGTTTCGAAAATGCCGAGCAGAAGTGCATGATGCATCTGGCATACACTTTCGGAGTTTTTCTGGGCTATTTCCTTAAACGTGCAATTAAATACACGGAATCGTAAAGTTTGATCATCTAGGATCTCGATCTCCGGGTTCAGTCCTTGAGCTAACACAAGACGCTGGATCGATTCGATTTTGGCATCAAGCGACATGTTGGATACGAGGAAGCGTTCTTTTTCTAATGCATGGCGTGCAGCTTCATGGCCAAATTTTTTACCCATCTCATACAGGGCCTTCTGGCCGACTTCGCCAAGAGAGGTGAGGGTTTCAATGGCAATGTTAGCGAGCATTTGATAGTCACGTGGTGGAAATTGGAGACTGATCACTTGATCAGACAGTGAGTACAGTCGGCTTGGGCGACCACCTTTTCCAGTTTTCTCAGATGCGGAGTTGAGAAGATTCACATCTTCTAGCTTAGTGAGATGCAGACGAGCCACGTTCGGATGTATATCGAATTGCTCCGCGACTTCTTGTACCGTTACAGCACGGTGACGGCCTACCACATATTGATAGATCGAGAATCGCGTGGGGTCAGCGAGCACGCTCGTTAATTTTAAAGTTTCGTTTTCCATTAGGAAATCCCCCTCATTATTTCTTATATCTGGTGTTAATTATAGTATAAATACGGACAAGGGTAAATGAAAGTTTTGTAAACACTATTGACATAGAATTAAGTGAAATAATATAATAAAGTTGCTTATAAGTCGGATGTTAATTGTTTAACTAAGGAGATGAAGGGCGATGAGTGATCATCTTACTTTCTTTACGTACCCAAGCTGCACGTCCTGTCGAAAAGCGAAGGCATTCCTGAAGGAGAAAGGCATCGAATACGATGAGCGTCACCTGTTTAAGAATCCTCCTTCTGCAACGGAGCTTCTCGAAATCATCAAGATGAGCCATAATGGAATGGATGATATTTTGTCGACACGTAGCCGCAAATTCAAGGAGCTCGATAAAGACATTGAGGATATGACCGTGTCTGAGTTGCTTGAAATGCTCAGTGAAGAGCCTCGTCTGCTGCGCCGTCCGATTTTGTTTGACGGGGAAAAGCTGATTGTTGGATATAATCGCAGTGCCATGCAGGATTTGCTGGCATAATACATAGGGCCGCCAGGCATTGCCGGGCGGCCTTTTTGTTGTTCACTTATATTCGTGATACTATGATGAGACGGAGAAACGAAAGGGTGGAAAAGAGAGTGCAGGCATCACAAACAATTATGCTTATTGATGGTATGTCGCTTTTGTTTCGTGGATACTATGCGACTGCTTACAGCGGGCGCATCATGCGAACAAGTGCGGGCGTGCCGGTGAATGGGATTCATGGCTTTATGAACTATTTTCTAGATGCGATTGAGACGTTCGCACCGACACATGTCGTTTGCTGTTGGGATATGGGCAGCCAGACATTTCGGACGGATCGGTATGATCAGTACAAGGCAAATCGAGGAGCGCCACCGGATGAATTGCGCCCGCAATTTGATCTGATTAAAGACGTGATGGATAGCTTTGGCGTGCCGAATATCGGCCTATCTGGTTATGAAGCAGATGATTGTATCGGGACACTGTCCCGGCTATATAGCGAGGATGCAGACACCAAGGTGCAGATTTTGACGGGAGACCATGATAGTCTTCAACTGTTGAAGAATAACGTCCACGTCATTATTATGAAAAAAGGGGTATCCAATTACGCCGTATATACGCCAGAGGTTCTGTTCGAAGAGAAAGGGGTTCGACCGGAACAGCTTGTTGATGTGAAGGCGCTGATGGGAGATTCGAGTGACAATTATCCGGGCGTGAAGGGGATTGGCGAGAAGACGGCGTACAAGCTTGTTTGTGAGTATGGATCAGTAGCAGGTATTCTGGACAATCTGGCCGATCTGGCGCCTGGTGTTCGCCGCAAGATTGAGACGGAGCTTGCGATGCTGCATCTGTCACGTGAACTTGCTGAGATTGATGTGCAGGTTCCAATTGCGTGTCTGCTTGAGGATTGTTGCTGGATGCCAGATACAGAGCAGGTGCGTCAGCAGTTCGAGGCGCTGGAATTACGCGCGTTTTTGAAGCGGCTTGGCTAGTATAAAACATAAGGGAAGCTTCCCTTATTCGCCCGGAGAAGTCCGAACATTATGAATGAAGGAGTGGAGTAGATGAATACTATTTTACTAGAGAAAAAAGACGGCATTGCACTTGTTACATTGAATCGTCCGGAGGTACGGAATGCGATCAGCTTTGAACTAGTGGAAGAACTTGATGGTTGCTTAGATGAGCTGGCAGCGGACCAGGATGTGAAGGTAGTTATTTTTACAGGCGCGGGTGATAAAGCGTTTGTATCAGGGGGAGACCTTGGGCAGTTCCTGTCAGTGCGCACGAAGGACAAGTCGTATCCGATGCTCATGCGAGTCGGTCGCCTGTTAAGCAGAATTGACCGCTTTCCGAAGCCGACGATCGCGATGATGAATGGTGCCGCGATTGGAGGCGGCTGTGAATTCGCGGCTTCCTGCCGTTTCCGCTTTGCAAGTGAGCAGTCTCGTATGGGATTCGTCCAGATCGGCATGCACATTATTACCGGATGGGGCAGCGGTACACGCCTAATGGAGAAAATCGGGACGAATAACGCGCTGACAATGCTTCTGACTGGCGAGATGTTCGATGCGGAAGCAGGTCGACAGATTGGTTTTATTGACCGAGTATACAAACATGAAGCGTTACGAGAAGAAACATTTGCATTCGCAGCAAAAATCGCGGCTCAGCCGATAGAAGGTATTGCAGCGTATATGAAAGTCGCCAAACTCGTAGATTCCGGCCTGCCGCGCGAAGTGTGTATTGAAGAAGAGATTGATCTCTGTTCGGACATGTGGGGATCAGACGCGCATTACGGCGTAGTACAGAAGTTTTTGCAGAAAAAATAATGGGAAGCAAACCTCCCTCTGTTTAAATCTCACAAAAGCTGGACACACTGGTTTAGTAGAAAATCAGTCTATGAACCCTAGCAAGTGAATAGAGATAGTGTAAAGCCATTGAGGTATTGAAACGGAGGGATTGACATGACAGCAGCACGTCAGGATGCCTGGACGCCAGACGATGATCTGATGCTGGCAGAGGTGACGCTTCGTCATATTCGAGAAGGAAGCACGCAATTGTGTGCATTTGAGGAAGTGGGCGAACGTCTGAGTCGAACAGCCGCCGCCTGCGGATTTCGTTGGAATAGTGCGGTCCGAAAACAGTATGAAGATGCCATTCAACTGGCAAAATCCCAGCGTCAGGAACGCAAGAAAGCGAAGCGCAAGCTGAAAACAGCTGTTTATATGACAGAAGCAGGAGAAGAGAGCATGTATGCCACTCCTGACGTTGAAGCGCCAGTCAGCATGCGCGGTGAAATGCCGGAGGAGCTTTCGTTTGATGTTGTCATCCGCTTTTTGCGCGGTCAAAAAGACGTATTTCGGCAGATGAAGCGTCTTGAACGAGACATGGAGGTCAGTCGCCGTGAAGCAGAAGAACTTCGCGCTGAGAACGAAAGTCTAAAAGAAGAAATCGCCTTGCTAAAATCAGACTATCAAGTTGTAAACGAAGATTACAAAGCGTTGATTCAGATTATGGACCGTGCTCGCAAAATGGCGTTTCTCGGAAGTAACGAAGAAGAAGTTGATATTAAACCCCGATTTAAAATGGACGCGAATGGTAATCTCGAACGCGTCGATTATCGGTAACATATGAGTATGTGACAATCACCCCTCTCACAATGAGATGGGTGATTCTTGTTTTTATGATAGCGATTTCAATTTATAAAAAATTTAGAAATTACAGAAAGGAATTCTTCCAACACATGTAGAATTCACATATACAGGCAGTACAAAGAGCACTCGTAATTGAGAAGGAGTGAGCATATGGAAATCAAGACTGTCCTCATTGCGAACCGGGGGGAGATTGCCCGCCGGATTATGCGCACATGCCGCGCTAAAGGGATTCGTACGATTGCAGTTCATTCAGAAGCAGATGTGGATATGCCATTTGTGCGGGAGGCAGATGTAGCTGTCTGCATCGGGCCGCCACCGGTTGCGAAGAGCTATCTTAATATGGAGGCTATACTCGTTGCGGCCAAAGAACACGGAGCAGATGCGATTCATCCGGGTTACGGCCTGCTGTCCGAAAACGGGACATTTGCCAGCCGCTGTGCGGAAGAAGGCATTGTATTTATCGGACCGCGCCCCGCTGTCATGGATGCGATGGGAGATAAAATTCGCGCCCGTGCTGCCATGGTCGAGGCTGGTGTTCCAATTGTACCGGGTTATGATGAGAGTATTCCGACAGCAGAAGACGCCTGCCGTATTGCAGCGCAGATTGGCTACCCAGTTATGCTTAAAGCGAGTGCGGGCGGTGGTGGGATCGGCATGCAGATTTGCCGTGACGAAGAAGAAATTATGAAAGCGTTTCAATCAGCGAAAGGCCGCGCGAAAGCGTACTTTGGCAACGATGCGATGTTCATCGAGAAGTATATCGAGAATCCGCACCATATTGAAGTACAGGTTGTCGGTGATGAGCAGGGGGCGATTGTTCACCTTCTGGAGCGAGAATGTTCCATACAGCGCCGTCATCAGAAAGTGATTGAGGAAAGTCCATCTCCATTCCTTGATGTAGCGACCCGGGAGGCGGTATGCGCGGCTGCCGTACGCGCGGCGCAGGCTGTGAACTATACCGGCGTTGGAACAGTAGAATTCATCATGGGAGAGGATAAAGCGTTTTATTTTCTTGAGATGAATACGCGTCTACAAGTTGAACACCCGGTTACAGAGTCCATCACAGGATTTGATCTGGTAGAGTTACAGCTAACGATCGCGGAAGGGCATCCAATTCCGTTTGTACAGAAAGATGTCATAGCGCATGGACATGCAATTGAGATGCGTATTTATGCCGAAGATCCGAACACGTTCTTCCCGTCTCCGGGAACGATTATAGCTTATGTCTCCCCGGAAGGAGATGGAATCCGCATTGATGATGCTGTACAATCTGGCACAACCATCTCGCCGTTTTATGATCCAATGATCGGCAAGTTGATTGCAAGTGGAACGACTCGAGAGGAAGCGCTCGATCGAGCCAGAAAGGCCATACAGCAGTATGAAATTACAGGGATTAAGACAAATCTGTCGATGCTTGCAGATGTACTCGAAGACGAGCGCTTTGCGGTCGGTACGTATACAACAAGCTTTGTTGAAACGATGAAACGAACTACAACAAAATAGGAGGGATTCATGATGAAACAAGTAGTCGCGAATATGGCAGGAACGGTTATCAATGTACTCGTAAATACAGGAGATAGCGTACAGCCTGGAAGTGATGTGGTAATGCTCGAATCGATGAAAATGGAAGTGCCCGTAACCGCGGAAGCAGCTGGCATAGTGGCACAGGTAAAAGTTACGATCGGTGATTTTGTCAACGAAGGCGACGTGCTCATTGAGATTGAAGACTAGGAGGCAGAGCGATGAGCGACCGGGTGAGCCTATTTGAAGTGGGACCGCGTGACGGACTACAGAACGAAAAAGAAACGGTGTCCACGCTACGTAAAGTTGAACTGATTGAGCGATTAGTCAGTGCTGGTCTACAAAAAGTAGAAGCGACTTCATTTGTGAATCCAAAATGGATTCCGCAGCTGGCTGATGCCGTAGAGGTACTAGAACAAGTACGGCGGGAGCCTGGTGTTCTGTATAGCGCGCTCGTTCCGAATCTTAAAGGGCTTGAGCGCGCTCGGCAGACGCGGATGGAAGAAGTTGCAGTGTTCATGTCGTCCAGTGAGGCGCATAACAAAAGTAACATCAACAAAACAATCGAAGAAACCTTTCCTGTACTGCGGGAAGTGGTAGAAGCAGCCCGAGCGGCTGGCATGCGGGTGCGCGGGTATGTGTCCACCGCATTCGGCTGTCCGTATGAAGGAGAAGTACCGCTTGCGTCTGTTACGCGGGTTACCCAAGAGCTATTCGATATGGGTGTGTATGAGGTGTCGATTGGCGATACGATCGGTGTCGGCACACCGATCGTGGTGCGGGAGCGCTTTGCTGCTCTTGCGGCTGAATTCGGAGCGGAGCGGCTGGCCGGGCATTTTCATGATACACGCGGCACAGGTCTTGCCAATGTATATGCGGCGCTTGAAGCAGGAATTCGCACATTTGACAGCTCGATTGGTGGACTTGGCGGTTGTCCGTATGCGCCGGGAGCATCCGGCAATATTTCGACGGAAGACGTAGTTTATATGCTGCATGGCATGGGGATTGAAACGGGTGTATCGTTCGAGAAGCTAATCGAAGCTGGGCTGTTTATGGAAGAGACGCTCGGACGCACGCTGCCGTCACGCGTGCTGCAAGCAATGAAACATACTGTGGAAGGGGAATGCGGCAATGGATACACAGCAGACAAAGCAAACGCTTGAGAAGGCACTGCAGGAGCGCATCGAACAGATTCAGAAAGGCGGAGCGGAGAAATACCATGCCAAAAACAAAGAGCAGAATAAGCTGTTTGTACGCGACCGCTTGCAGCTGTTATTTGATGATGAATACCAGATTGAAGATGCGCTGTTTGCGAACAGTCTGGCAGGCGATCTGCCAGCAGATGGTGTTGTGACAGCGATTGGCCGTGTGAATGGTCAGAAAGTGTGTGTCATGGCAAATGATTCAACCGTTAAAGCGGGATCATGGGGCTCACGCACCGTTGAAAAGATCATTCGTATCCAGGAAACGGCGATGAAGCTACGTGTACCGATGATTTATCTCGTGGATTCCGCTGGTGCACGCATTACGGATCAGATTGAGATGTTCCCGGGCCGCCGCGGGGCGGGGCGTATTTTCTACAATCAAGTAAAAATGTCTGGCATGGTGCCACAAGTATGTGTGCTGTTCGGGCCGTCTGCGGCGGGTGGTGCGTACATTCCGGCATTTTGTGATATTGTGATCATGGTAGAGGGCAATGCGAGTATGTATCTTGGCTCACCGCGCATGGCTGAGATGGTGATCGGTGAGAAAGTCACGCTCGAAGAAATGGGCGGCGCTCGTATGCACTGCACGGTGAGCGGTTGTGGTGATGTACTTGTGCCATCTGAACAGGAAGCAATTGCATCGGCTCGCCAGTATTTGTCGTATTTCCCGGCGAACTGTCAGCAGAAGCCGCCGGTTGTAGAAGCGAAAACGCCAAAAGCAGATAGCCGTACAGTTGAAGCGATTGTGCCGACGAATCAGAATGCACCATTTGATATGTATGAACTCATCCATGCGATTATTGATGAAGACTCATTCTATGAAATCAAAAAACTGTTCGCTGCCGAGCTTGTGACCGGGTTTGCCCGCATGGACGGCAAAGTGGTCGGCATCATCGCCAACCAGCCGCGTGTCAAAGGCGGTGTGTTGTTTGTTGACTCCGCTGATAAATCAGCACGCTTCATGACGCTGTGTGATGCATTTGGCATTCCGCTTCTGTTCCTTGCTGACGTTCCGGGATTTATGATCGGAACAAAAGTGGAACGTGCAGGCATTATCCGTCATGGAGCAAAGATGATCTCGGCGATGTCGGAAGCGACTGTCCCACGAATTTCCGTTATCGTTCGTAAAGCGTATGGAGCCGGGTTGTATGCGATGTCGGGTCCAGCATTCGAACCGGATTGTTGCCTGGCTCTTCCGACCGCTCAGATAGCCGTTATGGGTCCGGAAGCGGCTGTTAACGCTGTGTATAGTAATAAAATTAACGCGATTGAAGATCCGAAAGAGCGCCAGGCATTCATTATGGAGAAACGCAAGGAATATCAGGAAGATATTGATATTTATCGTCTTGCATCCGAAATGATTATTGACGGCATTATTGAAGGCAGTCGCCTGCGTGCTGAGCTGATTGACCGCCTGGAGGCGTATAGCAGCAAACAGCTGACATTCTCTGAGCGTAAGCATCCTGTTTATCCTGTGTAAGCGCATAGATATTTTGATTGATCGCTTTTCCCAACAGCTTCGGATGTGCTATGATGAAGCATATTGTAGCAAATAGGGAGTCTAACGATATGAGCGTCTCTTATCAGCAGCGAATCTTAGCGGCTGCGAATAAAATTTTTATTGAAAATGGCTATCGCTTGGCTGATATGCGATCCATTGCTAAAGAGGCAGGGATTGCGGTTGGAACGATCTATAATTACTATCCGAACAAGGCTGTGTTGTATCAGGCGATTCTAGACCAGCAGTGGGAAGAATTTGACCGCCACATTAATCAGATCGTAACGGATTTGGCATCTTCAACCCGTGAGAAGTTACAGCATGTTACGGAGCACTTATTTGGCTTTGTGGCACGCCATATGAGCATGTGGCGTGAGATTATCGACGATCCGCAGCGTGATGATTTTCAACTGCTTGATGAAGGACATAAGGCACAGCAGAAGGCACACAATCAATTAAAAGAGCACTTGCGTCGCGTGTTCAGCGAGCATAAGCCGGAGCCGTCATGGATTGTGGAGCGGCATATTCTGGCGTACATGGCCGCCGTTACGCATATCGGCATGTTGTTTCCGAATGAAACGGAACAAAATATCAAGTATATTATGGGCATGATTGATAACATGCCCCGTCTGTCCACATAGAGGGCAGCTGGCATCCGATCGATGCTGGCTGCTTTTGTTTTTGGCATTTGGCAGCGAGAATGGTATACTTCCCTTTAGTAAGCAGTTAGCTTTGAGATGAGAGGATGAACAACGTGCAAATCGAGTCGATCAAGCTTCCATTTGGACAAAACATCGTAAATGATTACATAGATTATTATCCAAAAACCGCGGAGTTATATCCGTATCATCCGTATCAACAGGAAAGCTATGAGCGCCGCCTGCGCTGGCTTTCTGAACATCCACACGAAAACCGTGCTGCGCTTGTGGACGGGCTTCTAGATTGGAATACAAGGGTAGGCAACACACATGAGCGTGTGAGAGAGAATATAGAGGCGCTCAGCCATCCTGATACGTACACGGTCGTCACCGGACAGCAGGCGGGCGTTCTGACCGGGCCGCTGTATACGATTCACAAGGCGATTACTGCACTTCGGATTGCGGAGGAACAGCAGAGACGACTTGGCGTACGTGTCGTTCCCGTATTCTGGATTGCAGGGGAAGATCATGACTACGAGGAAGCGAATCATGTATATGTGCAGACGAGAAGTGGAGAGGTTTGTAAGCAGCGTCTGGACTATGAAACAGAAGGGCGGACGTCTGTTACACATCTTTCGATTCCGCAGGATGTCTGGCAGGCGTATATCGATGGATTTTTTGCCGAGCAGATCGAAACAGAATTTACAGGCGACCTAAAAGCGCACCTGCATACAATAGCTGGGGAATCAAAGACACTGACAGATTTCTTTGCCCGGACGATTGCCTGGCTGTTCGGTGAGGCAGGGCTCATTCTGATTGATTCGGCGGCCCCGTTTGTCCGTGTGTTGGAACAGGATGGATTTGCCCAGGTCATTCGCCGAAACGAGGAATTGAATGAGGCGGTAGCGGTGCAGGGACAGAAGCTCACGGCACTTGGCTATCATCGCCAGGTGGAGACGGAGCGTTCCTCTGCCCAGTTTTTTCTGTATCGAAACGGGGAGCGCAGCGGTGTAGAACGGCTCGCAGATGGTACATTCCGCACGCGGGATGGTGTGGTGTATACGGAAGAAGAATTGCTCGCTCTGCTTATGAATGAGCCGGAATCGTTCAGTGCTAATGTGGTAACACGACCGCTTATGCAGGAATGGTTGCTGCCGGTGCTTGCGTTTGTCGGTGGGCCGGGGGAAGTCGCTTACTGGGGGCTGTATGCCCGCATGTTTGATGTATTCGGATTAGAGATGCCGCCGGTTGTGCCGCGTCTGTCGTTTAGCTTGCTGGAAGGTGCTGTACAGAAGAATATGCGCAAGTTTGAACTCAGCACGTACGATGTGTTGACGAAGCTTGCAGAGAAGCGGGATGCGTACCTTGTAGCGCAAGATACGCTGCATCTGGATGAAAAATTCGCGGCAGTAAAGCGACAGATGAGGGCGCTTTATACGCCTCTTATCGAAGAAGCATCCGGAATTGAGCAAGGATTACGTCCACTTGGCGAAAAAAATCTCGACAAAATTCTAGAGCAGGTCGACTTTTACGCCAAACGCAGTCAGTCAGCGTTCGTCAAAAAACACGAATCGTCCCTGCGACAGTTCGACCGTATTCGTACAGCGGTGTTCCCGATGGACAAACCGCAGGAACGCGTTTACAATGTATTTGGTTATCTTAATAAATATGGGATAGGGTGGTTCCGTGAATTCCGCTCGTATCCATACGATGTAACACCTGAACACCTCGCTGTACGCGTGGACTAAGAACTAGGGGGATCTACAATGAACACAACGAATAAGAGTATTGTGCGCGATATGAGCCTTGCGCCAAACGGCCATCTGAAAATTGACTGGGTTAAAGAACATATGCCGGTATTAAACCGCATTCGTGAGCAATTTGAGAAAGACCAGCCGTTCAAAGGATTGAAAGTGGCGATTTCCCTTCACCTTGAAGCAAAAACAGCTTACCTGGCGAAAGTGGTTCAGGCGGGTGGTGCAGAAGTTACAATTACAGGTAGTAACCCGCTCTCTACACAGGATGATGTAGCAGCAGCGCTCGTTGAAGACGGCATTACTGTATTTGCCAAATACAATCCGGACCCGGTTGAGTACAAAGAGCATTTCATCAAAACGCTGGAAACAAAACCAGACCTGATCATTGACGATGGTGGCGATCTCGTAACAATTCTGCATGCCGAGCGTCCAGACTTGCTTCCGCAAGTGCGTGGCGGCTGCGAAGAGACAACAACAGGGGTAATCCGCAACCGTGCGCTGGAGAAATCGGGTGAACTGAAATTCCCGATGATTGCTGTAAACGATGCGTTCTGCAAATATTTGTTTGACAATCGTTATGGTACAGGCCAGTCTGTATGGGATGGCATTAACCGTACAACAAACCTCGTTGTAGCAGGCAAAACCGTTGTCGTAGTCGGTTACGGCTGGTGCGGACGCGGCGTGGCGCTGCGCGCAAAAGGTCTCGGTGCGAAAGTAATCGTAACGGAAATTGATGGCATTAAAGCGATTGAAGCGTATATGGACGGCTTTGAAGTGATGCCGATGATCGAAGCGGCGAAGCATGGTGACTACTTCGTAACCGTAACAGGTAACCGCGATGTTATTCGTGGTGAGCATATTGAAGTGATGAAAGATGGTGCAATTCTATCTAACGCAGGTCACTTCGATGTGGAAATCAATAAGCCAGAACTAGAAGCACTGTCCACGTCTACTCGTGTCGTGCGCAAAGATATTGAAGAATATGTGATGAAAGACGGCCGCAAGATCTACCTGCTTGCAGAAGGACGTCTCGTAAACCTCGCAGCAGGCGATGGACACCCGGCAGAAATCATGGATATGACATTCGCTTTGCAAGCAATCTCACTTGCCTATGTAAATGAGAAATATGAAGAAATCGGTGCACGTGTCCTTAACGTACCGTATGAGCTTGATGAGAAAGTAGCACGTCTGAAGCTGGAAGCACTAGACCTTGGCGTAGATACACTCACAGAAGAACAGAAGTCATATCTTGACAGCTGGAAAGAAGAATAAAATAGGAATATAATCACGAATGTCGAACGGTCTTTAGACCTGTTCGACATTTTTTTTACGTATTTAGTGGCAAATTAGTAAAAAAACTTATTTTTTTTATAGAAGGAAATCATTTTCTAAGCTAGAATTACGTATGTGCATGATTGCGTGGTATTTCGTACAGGCTAGAATACAGCAGTTATACAGCATGATTTTGATTTGGTTTTGAACCACGTTGGGAGGAAGCAGGATGTTTCATCACATCACAGTGCTGCATGAAGAAGCAGTGGACGGGCTTAACATCAAACCGGGCGGTATTTATGTTGATTGCACGCTTGGGGGTGCGGGCCACAGTTCACTGATCGCGTCACGGTTGACAGAGGGGGCTAGGCTCATCTCGATTGACCAGGACGATACAGCACTCGCCGCTGCACGCGAGCGTCTTGCTCCGTATATGGACCATGTTACACTCGTAAAAAGCAATTTTCGCCGCATTAAGCAAATCCTTCACGATTTACATATTACGCAGGTGGACGGCGTGTTATTTGACCTTGGTGTATCATCGCCGCAGCTTGATGAAGCCGAGCGCGGGTTTAGTTATAATGCAGAAGCAGCACTTGATATGCGCATGGACCAGCAGCAGGAGCTTACCGCTTACACCATTGTGAACGAATGGGAAGAAAGCGAAATTGCGTCGATTATTTTCAAATACGGGGAAGAGAAGTTTGCCCGTCGCATTGCGCGGGAGATCTGCCTCGAGCGTGCCCGCAAGCCGATCGAGACGACCGAGGAGCTAGTCGAGCTGATTAAGCGAGGTATCCCGGCACCGGCTCGCCGCACAGGAGGACATCCGGCCAAGCGTACATTTCAGGCGATTCGAATCGCGGTAAACGACGAATTGAATGCGTTTAAGGAAGCACTCGAAGACAGTATTGAGATGCTAGCACCGGGTGGGCGGACAAGCGTGATCACCTTCCATTCACTTGAAGACCGGATTTGTAAGCAGACGTACCAGGAATACAGCAAAGGCTGCATCTGTCCACCAGGACTTCCGCAGTGTGCATGCGGACAGAAGCCCACGCTAAAAATTCTTACCCGCAAGCCCATTATTCCGACAGATGTCGAGCAGGAAGAGAATCGAAGGGCGCGTTCTGCCAAACTGCGAGTCGCCGAGAAGCTTGCCAAATAGAAACGGAGGAGAGGAAACGTGCGACCTTATAATCAGGGGAATCTCGCAACAAAGATTCGGCATGAAGCCGAAAAAACAGCCCAGAAGAAACGAGTTACAACCGTTCGCTACGGAATTAGCGGCGCAGAGAAATTAATTTATTTCTTTACTGTTGTTGCTCTTGTTATGGTGTCCTCGTTTTTAGTTGCCCGTTATGCGGAAATCTCTCACTACAATTACGAGACAATTTCATTGAAGGGCGATATCAAAAAGCTGAACGAACAGAACGCCGAAATGAGTGCAAAAATTGATGAATTGAGCAAGCCGGAACGCATTCGTACGATTGCCGAAAAAATGGGGCTTACCCGGCAGGATGATACGGTACGTGTGTTTAACGGTGGCAAGGCGGCGAATTAGGAGGATAGGCGCACATGAAGATTCAGGATAAAATCAAATGGCGCACATACTTATTAGGAGGGCTGTTTACGGTCCTCCTTTTTGTGATTATCGGGCGAATGTTCTGGCTGCAAAACATAGGAAGCGCAGAACTTCTGGTAAAAGCGCGGAAGACATGGGAGAAAAGCAATGTGATTAACCCGAAGCGCGGTGAGATCATTGATCGCAATGGTCAGCAGCTTGCATACACGGGTAAAGCGTATACCGTTATCGCCCGGATCGCGCCATATGAAAATGACAAAAAAAACAAAGACTATGTACAGGATAAGCAAGAAACAGCAGCTAAACTAGCACCGATCCTGGGGATGACATCCTCAGATATTCTGTCCAAGTTGGATAAAAAGGCGGAACAGGTGGAGCTTCGTCCGGGTGGATGGAAGATTCCGAAAGAAAAAGCCGACCAGATCAAGGCACTGAAGTTGCCCGGCATCTCGCTGTATGAAGAAACGCGGCGCTACTACCCGTACGGAGTGTTTGCTTCGAGTGTGCTCGGGTATACGAATCTCGATGGTCAGGCACAGATGGGAATCGAGCTGTCTCAAGATGAGCAGCTGCGTGGTGAGAAAGGTAGCTTTACGTTCAAGAAAGATGGTAGAGGCAATCAGCTGCCAGACGGGCTTGAATCGTACAAACCAGCTATTGATGGCAACCAGATTACCTTAACGCTTGATCACAGCATTCAATCGTACATAGAGGATGCACTAAACCAGGCAGCATCTCAGTACAAAATGAAAGGGATCGCTGCGATTGTAGCGGATCCAAATACCGGGGAGATTCTTGGGATGGGCAGCCGACCATCCTTTAATCCGAACGCACCCGTTGGCATCGAAAATTACCGTAATCTGATGGTTGGAACAAACTTCGAACCGGGCTCCACGTTTAAGATTGCGACACTCGCTGCAGCGATTGAAGAAGGAGTATTCAATCCAAATGAGCTGTACATGTCTGGTACGTATAACAAGATCAAAGGCAGCAAAGAAATTCGCGATCATAATGGCGGACAGGGCTGGGGCATGATTTCTTTTAAAGAAGGGGTCAAGCATTCTAGTAACGTAGCTTTTGTTATTTTGGGATATGAACGACTTAAGCAGGAGAGGTTATTTAACTACTTGCAAAAATTTGGATTTGGAGAAAAAACCGGAATTGATCTGCCGGGTGAAGAACGCGGGCTTTTTAATGTAAATCGCCACTATTATGCCCGTGATATTGCGTCCATCTCATTCGGACAAGGGGTCGGCGTAACGGCCATTCAACAGGTAGCCGCTGTGGGAGCGGTTGCTAATGGTGGCAAACTGATGAAGCCGTATGTCATTAAAGAAATTCGTGATTCGAAAACAGGTGCCATTGTTGTCCAGAAAAAGCCGCAGATGGTGCGTCGTGTTGTATCAGAAAACACAGCCAGCCAGGTGCGTGACCTGCTAGATGCGGTCGTAAATGAAAAAAACGGAACAGGACAGCCGTTCGCTCTTCCGGGCTATCATGTAGCCGGGAAAACCGGTACTGCGCAGGTGTCGCGTAACGGCCGCTATGTACCGGGTAAATACATTAATTCATTCATCGGCTTTGCTCCGAAGGATAATCCGAAGCTTTTGATTTATGTACTTGTAGACGAACCGGACATCGAAACTCCATCTGCAGGCGGTAAAATCATTGCCGCTCCTGTATTCAAATCGATTATGGAACGCAGCTTGCAGTATATGAAATTGTCACCGGATAAGACAGCGCCTGTTGTGACGGTGCAAGATGAAACAGCAATCATGCCGCAGCTTGTCGGTACGTCGGTTAGTCAAGGAAAGGGAGTGGCGACACAGGCCGGGCTAAAAGTGGAAATGCTCGGAAACGGTGCTAAAGTTGTGGCACAGTATCCGGAAGCTTCCGCTGAGCTAACAAAAGGTTCAATCGTATACGCGCTAACAACCAAGACAGGTGTCAGTCTGCCCAATCTAACCGGGAAAACGCTGCGTGACGTAATGGAGATCGGTACTTTACTGAATCTGAATGTGACCGGTGTAACGGGTGAAGGATACGTCACATCGCAGAGCATTCCACCGGGAACGGTCGTGAAGCCGGGAGATAAGCTCGCTGTGACCCTGACGCCAAAATCATCCGTGCCTCCTGTTGTGCCGGAGACAGAGAAAAAAGCAGGTGCAAAAGACAAGTCAACTGCGAACTAAAGGAAAGCCTGTTCTATCTCTTTCCTTCATCGAATAGGGTTATGGTGAGACCGTAGACTGCTCCCGGACTGCCGGGACTATTCGTGAGGAGGAGAAAGCGTTGCGTGTATCTGGAGTAACGGTTCGCCGCCGTATATTCATTTCACTTGTGATCGGGTTCTTCTTATTTTTGCTGCTCATTACACGCCTTGGGTATGTGCAGATCTGGAAGGGAAACTGGCTGATGGGAGAAGCGCAAAATTTGTGGAGCCGGGATATTCCGTTTGAAGCGAAGCGAGGACGAATTCTCGACCGCAATGGTGAGGTGTTGGCGTATAACATTAGTGTCCCTTCTTTGATGGCGATTCCGGTTCAGATTAAGGATAAAGAAGGAACGGCGCGAAAGCTTGCGCCGCTCTTAAAACAGGATGAAAAAGTCATTCTAAAGGCGATCAGCAAGCGTACGTCTATGAACCGCATTCCAGGAGGACGGCGTATTGAGCCGGAAGTAGCCAAGCAGGTGCAGGCACTTAATCTCCCGGGCATTCATGTGACGGAAGATAGCCAGCGCTATTATCCGCATGGTAAGCTAGCTGCTCATATTCTCGGCTTTACCGGGGTAGACAATCAGGGGCTGACTGGAATTGAGCGGGTATACAACAAGCAGCTGAGTGGAGAGGATGGGAGTATTTCTTATTATTCAAACGTGAAAGGCGAGCCGATGCCAGGGCAGTCCGACACGTTTACTCCGCCAAAAGACGGACAGGATTTATATTTAACGATTGATGCTAACATCCAGGCGATTATTGAGCGGGAGCTGGATCAGGCGATGACCGTATACCAGCCGGATGATGCCATTGCCATTGCGTTTTCTCCGAAAACAGGAGAAGTGCTTGGGATGGCCAGCCGACCGGACTTCGATCCGGGCAATTACAAGCAGTATCCGGTTGAAACATACAACCGCAATCTGCCGATCTGGAAGACATACGAGCCAGGTTCCACATTCAAAATCATCACACTGGCGTCAGCACTTGAAGATAAAAAAGTGAATCTTGATAAAGATACGTTCAACGATCCGGGTTCGATCAAAGTAGCGGGTGCGACACTGCGCTGCTGGAAGCGGGGCGGGCATGGGCATCAAACATTCCTTGAGGGAGTCGAGAATTCCTGCAACCCGGGGTTCGTTCTGCTTGGCCAGCGCTTGGGCAAGGAGCGTTTATTCCACTACATCAAAGAGTTCGGATTTGGAAAACGGACGGGCATTGACCTGCTCGGAGAGGAGAATGGGGTACTTTTCTCGCTGAACCGTGTTGGCCCGGTGGAGCTTGCGACGACAGCATTCGGGCAAGGGGTATCGGTGACACCGATTCAGCAGGTACAGGCGGTAGGAGCAGCTGTTAATGGCGGTAAGCTCATGAAGCCGTATCTCGCCAAAGAGTGGCATGATCCGAGGACAGGAAAGCCGCTGTCTGTGAACGCTCCTAAGATGGTCCGCCAGGTTATCTCCCCGGAAACATCAGCGGAAGTGCGGCGTGCATTAGAAAGCGTAGTAGCGAACGGAACGGGTCGCAATGCTTATATTGATGGCTATCGGGTCGGAGGCAAGACCGGTACAGCGCAGATTGTCGAGAACGGTGTATACTCCAAAAGCAAACATATCGTATCGTTCATCGGGTTTGCTCCGGCGGATGATCCGCAAATTGTTGTGTACACCGCGATTAACAATCCGAAGGGAATTCAGTTCGGCGGTGTAGTTGCTGCACCAATCGTGCGTAACATTATGGATTCGACATTACGCTATATGAAAGTGCCACCGCGCACGAACCAGATGGAGAAAAAATATCAGTACCCCGACAAAAAAATTATCGAGGTACCGAATCTTATCGGGATGAAACGCGATGAGATCAAACAGGCGTACTATGGATTTCCGCTTGATATCGCAGGCGGTGGTCAGAGTGTTTCCTATCAGTCACCGCAGCCGGGTGCACGTTTGGAAGAGGGTGCAACAATTCGTGTGTATCTGGGTGACAAATAGAACAAAGACCATTAAAATAGATGCGGGTATGAATTCATCAAGGAAAGCGGAACACTCGCTGAACAAGAAAGAAGGAGAAAGAACATGCAGGCAGACGACCTACTGGCCGCGCTCACATTGTGGCGCTCGGCAGGGGAAGTATCCATGGAGATTACAGGGATTGAAATTGATTCACGCCGGGTGAAGCCGGGAGACTTGTTCGTATGTCTTCCGGGTTTTACTGTGGACGGACATGATTTTGCAGCGAAAGCGGTGGCGAATGGAGCGGTAGCGGTACTCGCACAGCGTCCGCTTGCTGTTTCGGTTCCGGTTATATACGTGCCGGACACGAAGCGGGCGCTTGCGGTGCTCGCTGATCGTTTTTACGGGCAACCGTCTCATGCGCTGCGCGTGATCGGCGTCACCGGAACGAACGGTAAAACGACGACGACGAGTTTGATTGAGCGTATTCTGACAGAAGCGGGACATCGGTGTGGTCTAATCGGCACAATTGAGATGCGGCTTGGCGACGACGTGCGTGAAGTGAAAAACACGACGCCAGAAGTGCTTGAGCTGCACCGGGCATTCCGCTGGATGAAAGACGGAGGTGCGGACTATGCGGCGATTGAAGTATCGTCTCATGCACTTGACATGGGGCGGGTGCGCGGTGTGCGGTTCGTTACGGGTGTCTTCACGAACTTGACACAGGATCACCTCGATTATCATAAAACAATGGAGAACTATCAGCAGGCGAAAGGACTGCTTTTCTCCCAACTGGGCAATGAATATGGAGACGGACAGATGAAGCATGCCGTGCTGAATGTAGATGATCCGGCAAGTGCTGAATTTGCCCGTATGACACCCGCTCAGGTTATTACATACGGCATTCACAGTGAGGCAGACGTACGGGCACGTGATATTCATATTACCGCACATGGCACAAAGCTTGTTGTGGATACATGGAAAGGCAGTCTCGATTTGACGCTGAAGCTTATCGGGAATTTTAATGTGTATAACGTGCTTGCTGCAACTGCTGCCTGCCTCGTAGAAGGAATTACGCTTGCGCAGTTGAAGGCGACGCTTGAACGTGTGGAAGGCGTGCGCGGACGGTTTGAGCCAGTTGTGGCAGGTCAGCCGTTTTCCGTTATTGTCGATTATGCGCATACACCGGATAGTCTGGAGAATGTGCTCAAAACGATTCGTGGATTTGCGGAAGGCCATATTTATTGTCTTGTCGGATGTGGCGGTGATCGTGACCGAACGAAGCGGCCAATTATGGCACGCATTGCAGCACAATATGCCGATATGGTCGTGATTACATCGGATAATCCGCGCTCAGAAGACCCGAAACAAATTATCGACGATATGATTGCTGGACTGGATGAAGCAGGAGTACGTGAAGAAACGTACATGACCATCATGGATCGTCGGGATGCCATTCGTGAGGCGATCAAGCGTGCACAGCCAGGGGATGTGGTGCTGATCGCGGGCAAAGGACATGAAACCTATCAGATTATTGGCGATCAAACGATTCATTTCGATGATAAAGAAGAGGCCTATCAAGCCATACTAGATAAAGAAAAATAGGATGAGGAGAAAAAGAAAGGAGGATGCGGAATGTTTGTACCTGTTTTATTTTTTTCCATTGCCGCAGCTTTTCTCATAGCCGTTTTACTTGCTCCGCTCTTCATCCCTGTACTTAGACGATTGAAGTTCGGCCAAACAATTCGGGAAGAAGGTCCAAAGGGGCACCAGAAAAAGGCGGGAACGCCAACGATGGGCGGCATTATTATTTTGCTAGCTCTTGCTTTTACCGTTCTGAAATTTTCTAATTGGTCTGTAGAGATTATGTTGCTTCTGCTGATTACACTCGGCTACGGGCTGATTGGTTTTCTGGATGATTTCATTAAGATTGTCCTCAAACGTAATCTAGGATTAACAGCGAAGCAGAAACTGTTCGGTCAGTTCGCGATTGGCGCGGTATTTTATTATGTATTAACCCAGACTGGCTATGACACATCGGTGTCTGTTCCTGGAACAGGTATTAAAGTAGAGCTTGGCTGGATGTACTTGCCGCTTGTACTCATTATGACAATCGGAACATCTAATGCAGTGAATTTAACAGACGGTCTGGATGGCTTGCTGGCAGGCACGAGTGCGATTGCGTTTGGCGCATACGCGATTATCGCCTGGATGAGCAGCCAGATGAACATCGCTATTTTCTCGGCGGCTGTTGTCGGTGCGGTGCTTGGATTCCTCGTCTTTAACGCGAATCCGGCTAAAGTGTTCATGGGGGATACTGGATCACTCGCACTCGGCGGGGCACTTGCTGGGGTAGCGATTCTAACGAAAACAGAAATTTTACTGATCGTCATTGGTGGTGTCTTCGTTATGGAGGCGCTGTCCGTTATTATTCAAGTTTTTTCATTTAAAACGCGCAAAAAACGGGTGTTCCGCATGAGTCCGCTTCATCATCATTATGAACTGGGTGGCTGGTCAGAGTGGCGGGTCGTAACGGTATTCTGGTTTGTTGGACTTATTTGCGCCAGCCTGGGCGTATACATTGGGGTGTGGAGCTAATGGGTATGGAGAGAGGCAAGCAACAGTATGAGGGAAAACAAATCGTGGTGCTCGGCATGGCGAAAAGCGGTGCGGCAGCAGCACGGGTGCTAGCTGAATGCGGTGCGACTGTAACGCTGAATGACCGCAAGCCGGAAGCGGAATGCGAGGGTGTGGCAGAGTTACGTGCAGCGGGCATTACCGTAATCTGCGGTGGACATCCTGATGATCTCATTCATGCAGGGATTGATCTTGTTGTAAAAAATCCAGGGATTCCGTACGAGGCGCCGCCGGTACAGGCTGCGCTTGCTGCTAACATTCCGGTTGTAACTGAGGTGGAGATTGCGTACCAGCTATCGGATGCGCCGATTATTGGCATTACTGGCTCGAACGGTAAAACAACAACGACAACGCTCATCGGTGAAATTCTTGATGCGGCGGGTCTGTCCCCTGTTGTCGCAGGGAATATAGGCACACCCCTTAGTGAGCAGGCGGCACATATCACATCAGAACAGAAACTCGTGGCTGAGTTAAGTAGCTTCCAGCTCAAAGGCACAAAGACGTTCCGTCCCGAGATTGGCTGCCTGTTGAATGTGTACGATGCACACCTCGACTATCATAAAACGAAAGACGATTACATACAGAGCAAGCAGAAGCTGTTCAATAATCAGGATGCGTCTACTATTGCGGTGCTGAATTATGATAATTCGTTCTGCCGTGAGATGGCAGATCGGATTGAGTCGACTGTTCTCTGGTTTAGCTCGGTGGAAGAAGTAACACAGGGGTGCTTCGTTCGGGATGGCATGGTTGTATTCAAACGTCCGATCGATGGGCCAATTGCAGCTCGATTTGTGGATGCTCCGGCAGAAGAAGAGATCATTCGCCTGGATGAAATTGCGCTTCCAGGTGCACATAATCTGGAGAACGTGCTGGCGGCTGTATGCGCTGCGCGTGCGGCAGGTGCACCTGTAGAGGCGCTGCGCCATGTTCTTAGCACATTCTCCGGTGTGGAGCACCGTCTTGAGTTTGTAGCCGAGATTGACGGAGTCAAATATTATAACGATTCGAAGGCGACGAATCCGGAAGCGGCTAGCCGGGCATTGACGTCGTTTGCAGCACCTATCGTCTGGATCGGCGGTGGACTGGATCGAGGCATTGACTTCAAGGAGCTGGTGCCGCTCTTGCGCCAGCATGTGAAAGCGGCAATCGTATACGGCCAGACCGCCGAAAAATTATTGGATCGGGCAGAAGATGCAGGGATTATTCGGGCGGAGCGCGTCGATACTGTTACGGACGCGGTTAATGAGGCCCGCCGTATCGCACAACCGGGAGACATTGTCCTGCTTTCGCCAGCGTGCGCGAGTTGGGACATGTACAAATCGTTTGAAGAGCGGGGGGTCTTGTTTAAGCAGTCTGTGCATAAGCTTAAAACAAGCCCGTAACCGCTGTTCGCTCTAAATCTTTCCTTTAAAATCAGGAGGTAGAACGGACAGGCATGGTAGGGCAAAATCCTGTGCTGGTTAAGAGGTGTTTTGCATGACCAAGGCCCGTTCAACTCCTGATTTTATTATTATTGTTGTGACGTTTGTTCTGCTTGCTGTCGGTGTTATTATGGTGTACAGCTCCAGTGCTGTCGTGGCGGCCCAGAAGGGGGACGCGTTCTTTTTCACGAAGCGGCAGCTTATTTTTGCCATACTTGGTGTTGTTTCCATGTTTGTTACGATGAATGTGGATTACTGGGTGTGGAAAAAATGGGCCAAACCGGGGCTGTTCTTTTGTTTTTTTCTGCTTGTGATTGTCCTAATTATTGGCCGGGAAGTAAATGGTGCTAAGTCCTGGCTTGGTTTTGGTGCATTTGGGATTCAGCCAGCGGAGTTTACGAAGCTAGGCATGGCTACGTTTCTCGCAAAATGGTTGTCAGATAATCAGAAAGACATTGGCTCTTTCACCAAAGGGCTGATACCGACATTAGGGATTGTATGTGTGGCGTTTGGTTTGATTATGCTCCAGCCCGATCTGGGAACAGGAACGGTACTTCTTGGCACGTCTGTTCTGATGATTTTCATAGCGGGCGCCCGCTTGCAACATCTGTTTGGTCTCGCTTTTCTCGGCTTGATCGGATTTGCAGCACTGATTGCGGTTGCCCCGTACCGGATGAAGCGGATTACCGCCTTTATTGATCCGTGGCAGGACCCGCTTGGCGCAGGGTATCAGCTGATTCAGTCATTGTATGCGATTGGTCCAGGTGGCCTGATGGGGCTTGGCCTTGGAATGAGTCGGCAAAAGTTTTTGTATTTGCCGGAGCCGTATAATGATTTTATTTTTTCCATCCTTTCCGAAGAACTTGGATTTATCGGTGGAACTACGGTTCTGCTTTTGTTCCTTTTACTTTTGTGGCGGGGGATGCGGGTTGCAGTGACGGCACCGGATTTATTCGGCAGTCTGCTGGCTTGCGGTATTATCGGGATGGTTGCCATTCAGGTTGTCATCAATGTCGGGGTTGTTACAGGGCTCTTTCCGGTAACGGGAATTACCCTCCCGTTTTTAAGTTATGGAGGCTCCTCGCTTACACTGATGCTGACCGGGATCGGTGTCTTGCTGAACATTTCACGCTATTCGCGTGCGTAATGGAGTAAATTTACGAAGAGAGAAACCGGGTAAAGAGGAGAGGTTTTATGAACATCGTCATTAGTGGAGGAGGGACGGGAGGCCACATCTACCCGGCCCTCGCTCTCATTCAGGAAATAAAACAGCACGAGCCGGATTCACGTGTGCTCTACATTGGCACCGAGCGTGGGCTTGAAGCGAATCTTGTTCCAAAAGAAGGTGTTCCGTTTGAATCGGTGTACATTACCGGATTTAAACGGAGCCTTTCGTTTGAGAACGTAAAAACCATTCTGCGTTTCTTTAAAGCGACGAGTCGGGCGAAGAAACTGATTCGAGATTTTAAGCCAGATGTGGTAGTCGGTACAGGTGGATATGTATGTGGTCCTGTTGTATACGCAGGTCATTCACTCGGCATCCCGACACTGATTCACGAGCAGAATGTCATTCCAGGACTGACTAACAAATTCTTGTCTCGCTATACAGAACGTGTGGCTGTTACATTTGAAGGGTCTGCGCCGCATTTTCCAGCAGAGAAAACGGTTATTACCGGCAATCCGCGTGCTAGTGAAGTGGTCCGAGCAAACGGTGAGGCGGGGCTTGCTTCGCTTGGCGTTCCTGCGGGCAAAAAGTATGTGCTCATTGTCGGGGGAAGCCGGGGGGCTAAAGCGATTAATGATGCCGTGATTCAACTTGTTCCGCATCTCCGTGAACATGTCGACTATCATATTGTATATGTAACAGGAGAGGTGCATTACGAACAGACCGTAAAGGCAATTGGGGATGTGCCGCCGAATATGACGATTCGCCCGTTTATTTATAACATGCCGGAAGTGCTAGCGGGGGTTGATCTAATCGTAAACCGTGCCGGAGCGTCGTTCCTTGCAGAGATTACAGCTCTCGGCCTGCCATCGATTCTCATTCCATCACCGTATGTAACGAACAATCATCAAGAGAAAAATGGACGCTGGCTGGAAGAGCAAGGAGCAGCCTGTGTCATTTTGGAATCCGAACTGAGTGGCAAAACGTTGATGGAGTCGATTGATAGCATTCTGAAAGACGAGAGTCGCGCCCGAACTATGAGCGTAGCGTCACGCTCGCTCGGCCAGCCGGATGCGGCTGTGCTTGTATACAATGAATTAAAAGCAATTATGAAGGCGCCGAAGTAACACAGTAGGCGCGGTAGGCATACAGTATTCTAGGCGCGTGGCCAACGGGCAAACGCGCATTACGCAGCAAGGAGGAGAGGTTCGATCAATGCAGAAGTTGATGGGAGAGCTTATAGAAGCTAATGTCGGAGCCGTACTTATGAATGAGCCGCTAGCCAATCACACCACATGGAAGATTGGCGGGCCGGCAGATCTACTAATTGAACCGACCGATAGAGAGGCGCTTGCACGCAGTATGAAACTCGTATATAAGCATGGTGTTCCATGGCGCGTACTTGGAAGAGGTTCCAATCTGCTTGTACGGGACGGGGGAATCCGCGGAGCTGTTTTTAAACTGGCTGACGGGTTTGAACACCTTACCTTTAACGGAGAAGAAGTAGAGGTGGGAGCCGGCTACTCTTTCATTCGCTTAGCGGTAATGGCGGGGAAAGAGGGGCTGACCGGGCTTGAATTCGCTGGCGGCATTCCCGGTACTGTAGGCGGCGCTGTCTATATGAATGCGGGTGCGCATGGCTCGGATGTGTCACGTATTTTGCAAGTTGCTGACGTGCTGCTTGAGAACGGGGAGCAGGTACGCTGGACGAAAGAAGAACTGGGCTTTGGTTATCGCAAATCAACCCTGCAGACACAACAGGCGATCGTAACAGGTGCTGTGTTCAGGCTGGCCCATGGTGACCGGAAGACAATCGCTGGGCAGATGGCGTCCTACAAAGATCGCCGTCGCCAGACACAGCCGCTCTCGATGCCATGTGCGGGCAGTGTATTCCGCAATCCGCCGGGAGATCATGCGGGGCGTCTAATTGAGAGTGCAGGACTAAAAGGCATGACTGTTGGAGGGGCCCAGATTTCGGAGAAGCATGCCAACTTTATCGTCAACATCGGCAACGCGAAAGCGCAGGACGTCCTTGACCTGATGCAACAGGCAAAAACGATTGTAGCAGAGCGCACAGGGATTGAGCTTGTGCCAGAAGTGCTTGTTATCGGCGAGGCGTAAACGGAGGTGAAATCTTGGAAGCATTCGTAATTGAGGGAGGAGTTCCGCTTACGGGAGAATTGCGCATTCAGGGCGCAAAAAATGCGGCGTTGCCGATTTTGGCCGCCACAGTGCTCACCGGTGGCTCATATACCATTTACGATGTTCCTCATCTCTCAGACATTGAAGTAATGCTCAAAATATTGACTGAACTCGGTGCGGTCTGCCGCCATGAGGCGACGACTGTACATGTAGATACAACAGGACTTACATCATTTGCTGTACCAGAAGAGTTGATGGGGCAGATGCGGTCTTCGATTTTTCTGATGGGGCCGCTCATCGCACGCTTTGGGGAAGTGATTTTGTCACATCCAGGGGGATGCGCGATCGGCGAGAGAAGAATCAACCTGCATTTGAAAGGACTAGAAGCGCTCGGCGCTACGATTACGAATCATGATGGATTCATTCGCTGTTCAGCTAAACAACTACGTGGTGGTATGATTTTTCTGGATTATCCGAGTGTAGGCGCAACGGAAAATATCATGATGGCTGCTGTGCTAGCAAAAGGGGAGACGATTCTCTCCAACGCAGCACGCGAACCAGAGATCATTGATCTACAGAATTTCCTGAATCAGCTTGGCGCGCGCGTCCGTGGGGCTGGCACAGATAAAATTATTATCGAAGGTGTGTCGGCACTTCAGGCTGCTGATTATCAAGTGATCCCGGATCGTATTGTCGCAGGCACAATGATGCTGGCGGCAGCCATTACTGGGGGAGACATCACCTTGCGTAATGTCAATCCGATGCATATGGTTGCATTGTTAGATGTTGTAAAACAAAGTGGTGTTGAAATCGACTATGAGCATGATATAATTACCGTGAAGGGGAAGCGTCCGTTTCATGCTGTGGAGCGCATTATAACTGCACCGTATCCAGGGTTTCCGACGGATATGCAGGCGCAGATGATGGCGTTTCTTTCGCTTGCTGATGGCTGTAGTATTATGAAGGAAACTGTTTTTGATGGACGATTTAAGCATGTGAATGAATTGTGCCGCCTCGGTGCGAACCTTTACGTGGACTTAAATAATGCCTTTATTCGGGGGGTACCACATCTTTCCGGGGCCGTTGTGGAAGCAACGGACTTACGTGCCGGTGCGGCGCTTTTGATTGCCGGTCTGGCTGCAGAAGGAGAAACGACTGTCACCCGTATCCATCATATCGACCGTGGGTATGACCGGATTGAAGCGCAGCTTGCAAGCCTTGGAGCTCGTATCCGGCGCCAGTCGTAAATCACATACTGACAAATGAAGCGGCATATGTATCGTATGCCGCTTTTGTAAGTTTAAGAGGAGAAAAGCGAGGGATGGTGAATGGCCAAGCTTGAAAAAGTGCCGCATCTGCGGCAGGAGAAGCGAAAGAAAAACACGAACCGCCAAATACTTGTGCTGATGCTGTTGTTTTTTCTCATCGTATTGCTCGTACTTTTCTTTCGCTCATCCATGAGCCGGGTGCAGGATATTTCGGTAACCGGTACGGAGATTGTTAAAGCTGATGAAGTGGTGAAGCAATCGCAGGTCAAATTGAATATGCAGTATTTATTTGTGGACACAGATAAGGTATCTACTTCTATTAAAAACAGCATTCCGGCGATTGATACAGTTCATGTCGAGAAATCGTTTCCCGGGAAAGTACGTATTATCGTAAAAGAAAAACCGCGTGTAGCACTATGGATGGATGCGCGTGGAACGCTCTATCCTGTCACAGCCATGGGTGATATTTTAAAAGAGTATGCGAATCCAGGTGACTCTGTGGACAAGCCAATCATTCGCCAGTGGCAGACCGCAGCGCTTTTGCCGACATTTGCAGCGGAACTGGCAAAAATGGATCAGGGGGTTAGACAGCAGATCTCAGAGATTAGCCATCAGCCGTCCGCAAGTGATCCCGAAAAAGTTATTCTATTTATGAAAGATGGCTACGAAGTACATACGACTGTTACTAATTTTGCACAAAATATGGCCTGGTATCCTTCCTTCGTTCAAAGCTTGAAGCGGGAGGGACGCACAGAAGGGATTATCAATCTTTCAGAGGTGAAGTGGTTTGAACCGTACAAACAGCAGCAAAAGCAGGGGAAAAGTGACAAAAAGTCTTAAAGTGCGGCGTATTCATGTGTATTTAAGTAGTGTGCTGCTTATGTTCGGTTTTATTGCTGCCTATTCTGTGCAGGTAACAGACCGGAGTAATCGGGAAGTAGGAGATCGGGCAGACAGTGAATGGAAACAAAAGGTTCTCATGAATGAGAAAATCATTCATGAGAAAGAAACAAATGAAATACTGCAAGAGCGTCTGCAAAAGCTGCGTACAGAAGTAAATACAAAAGAAAAAGATTTGTCAGAGCGCCAGGCGATCTCCCAGCAGGTATTGCATGAACTTGAAATGCTGCGGATGCAGGCGGGGCTGACCCCGGTTGTTGGACAGGGTGTGACGGTTACGCTTGAAGACAGTAAAACAGCCCGTGATTTCAAAAACGTTGCGGATGGCATTGTACACGACCAAAATTTGCGCGATGTAGTGAATGAACTGTTTGCGGCAGGGGCAGAAGGAATTGCGATCAATGATCAACGCCTTGTTAGTGGATCAAGTGTCCGCTGTGTGGGTCCAACCATTATCGTCAATGACATTAAGCTGGCGCCGCCGTTCGTCATCCGGGCAATCGGTGAGAAGGAAACACTCGTATCAGCGTTGAAAATGCCGGGTGGGATTATTGATGGGTTAAAACAGCGGACAATCGGCGTAACGATCAGTGAGTCCAATCGAATCGAACTGCCGGCCTATGTCGGAGAGAATGATGAGAAGAAAGCGATTAGCCTGCGGGAAGAAAGTAATGGGGAGGGCGGGAAAAAATGAAAAATAATCGGCAGGTCCCATTCATAATTACGGGCGTAAGTATTATTATTGGAGTCATGCTAGCTGTCCAGTTCCGTTCTAACCAGCCCTCCCTTACTATGCAGAAGCAGGACGTTTTTCAGCTTCGGCAAAATCTCCAGAAAGAAATGGAGACGCACCAGAAACTTCTGGGTGACATTTCGAAGTATAGTACGCTTCTTTCCGAATATAATGCATCCATGAGCGAAGGAGGCAGTCCGAAAGTGATTGCGGACGAGCTGGCACACGTTAAAAAAGAGAATGGCTTTACAGAAGTAAGCGGAAAGGGAATCATCCTTACAATTGATGAGAACGGGTCTAAAGAACTAACACCAGAGAAACTTCAGTCTCCTGTCATTGATCAGGATTTGACAGATTTGACGAGTCTGCTTTTTGCTAATGGAGCAAAAGCGATTTCCATCAACGGCCATCGTCTTATTGTGAACAGCTCCATTCGTACAGTCGGGGAAGGCATTCAGGTCGATACACGTGCAATTAGTATGCCGTATGTACTGCATGTATTGGGTGATCCGCAGAGCCTTGAAGCGGCCGTGCGTCTGCCTGGTGCAGACCGTGAGTCGATGGAGGACTGGTTTCATTTTCTCAACAAGAAATTCATCCTTGAAAAAAAAGACAATCTAGCAGTTCCTGCCTACGCAGGAAGCAGTAAGGTTCGGTATATGAAACCACTTGAGAATAAAGGAGCGTCATAAACGATGTGGCTACCTGTACTCGGTTTAGTGATCGGGGTCATTCTCGGCCTCTCGTTTGAAGTTCGCGTTCCAGAAGAATACAGCAGCTACTTGTCCATTGCGTTGCTTGCCGGTCTGGATACGATATTTGGCGGGATTCGTGCCTATTTGGAAGACTTTTTTGATATTAAAGTTTTTGTTTCTGGTTTTTTCTTTAATACTCTTCTAGCAGCAGGCCTGGCATTTCTGGGCGTATATATGGGAGTAGACTTATATTTGGCTGCCATTTTTGCTTTTGGTGTTCGCCTGTTTAATAACATTGCGGTAATTCGCCGAATTCTGATTGGTCGCTGGTTTAAGGATAAGGAAGAAGTAGATAGGAACTGATCTCTGTAATTTTTTCGATTTTTTCTCATAGAAAAAAAGGGGAAAAAACATAGTGTGTGGAAGTAGAGTAGGTAAATTACTTTTAACGACAAATTTGAGCGAATTTAACGCAAAGAGGAGGTGCCAAATATGAACAACAACGAATACATCGTCAGCTTAGATATTGGTACATCCAAAGTCAGAGTAATCATTGGAGAAATTAATAGCGGGAGCATTAACATCATTGGAGTCGGAACGGCGGATTCGCACGGAATTAAGAAGGGTGCGATTGTGGATATTGATGAAACGGTTCAGGCCATTCGTGAAGCTGTAGAGAAAGCGGAACGCATGGTCGATTTGCCAATTCATCACGTTGTAGTCGGAATTTCCGGTAACCATATACAACTTCAGGCGAGCCAGGGGGTAGTCGCTGTATCGAGCGAAAATCGCGAGATCGGTGATGACGACATTGAGCGCGTCATGAAAGCTGCACAGGTGATTGCGATTCCGCCGGAGCGAGAGATTATCGACGTTGTTCCTGTTCAATATATCGTAGATGGACTCGGAGAAATTAGTGATCCGAGGGGCATGCTCGGCGTGCGTCTGGAGATGGAAGGAACAATTATTACCGGGTCAAAGACGGTTATACATAACATTATGCGCTGTGTAGAACGAGCAGGTTTATCAATTGTCGGAATGTATTTAATGCCGCTTGCGTCCAGTGAAATTGCCTTGACGAAGGATGAGAAAAATCTTGGAGTGGTTCTCGTAGATATTGGTGCTGGTTCTACTACGGTATCGGTATTTGAACTTGGTACATTAAGTGCCTTTTCTGTACTTCCAATTGGCGGGGAATACATTACGAATGATATTGCGATTGGACTTAGAACGACAACAGAGGAAGCGAAGCAAATTCAGACTAAGAGTGGCTGTGCGCTTGTAGAGGAAGCAAATGAGGACGAGCGTTTTCATGTAAAGCGAATTGGCAGCGATGTGGACAAGGAGTTTACACAGATCGAACTTGCTAATATTATCGAGCCACGTGCCGCAGAGATTTTTGAGCTTGTAGAAGAAGAACTTGAATCTCTTGGATACGACGCCACGATTCCAAACGGTTTTGTCCTGACGGGAGGTGTGGCCAGCATCCCAGGACTGTTGGAGTTAGCACGCTATGAGCTTCAGGCGCCCGTGCGGATTGCTATTCCCGATTATATCGGAGTGCGTGACCCAGGGTATACAGCGGGAGTGGGATTGATCAAATACGCTTCCAAATACTATATGAATCAGATGCCGCAGCAGTTCGAAGCGAAACAAAGTCAACCGAAAGCGGTACGCAAGCAGCCAGCTGCACCGAAAGCTTCGAAAGAGCCGAAGGAGCAAGGCGGATTCGTCCGGAAAGTGAAAGACTGGTTCAGCGAGTTTATCTAGAACTGTTTGCATGATAAGTGGGGGGGACTTTATTACATGTTGGAATTCGACCTTGAAATGGATACACTAGCACAAATAAAAGTAATTGGGGTTGGGGGCGGTGGAAGTAACGCTGTTAACCGAATGATTGAAGGTGGCATTCAGGGCGTTGAATTCATCTCGGTCAATACAGATTATCAGGCGTTGAATCTGTCTAAAGCACAGCATAAGTTGCAGATTGGCGGTAAACTTACACGTGGTCTTGGAGCTGGAGCGAATCCAGAAGTCGGCAAGAAAGCAGCGGAAGAAAGTCGTGAACAGTTAGAGCAGGCACTGCGTGGCGCAGATCTTGTATTTGTAACAGCCGGTATGGGTGGCGGTACAGGTACGGGAGCGGCTCCGGTTATTGCAGAGATCGCGAAAGAAATCGGTGCGCTCACAGTAGGGGTTGTAACCCGACCATTTACATTTGAAGGGCGCAAGCGATCCCAGCAGGCCGACAGCGGAATTTGTTCTTTGAAAGAAAAAGTAGACACACTCATCGTCATTCCAAACGACCGCCTGCTTGAGATTGTGGACAAGAATACACCAATGCTCGAAGCATTCCGCCAAGCGGATAATGTGTTGAGTCAGGGTGTGCAGGGCATCTCAGACTTGATTGCGGTTCCGGGCTTGATTAACCTTGATTTCGCAGACGTCAAAACGATTATGACGGAGCGTGGATCTGCCTTGATGGGAATCGGGATTGGAACAGGTGAGAACCGTGCAGCGGAAGCGGCACGACGTGCAATCTGCAGTCCGCTTCTTGAAACATCCATTGACGGCGCACGTGGTGTGTTGTTGAATATTACAGGCGGCACAAACTTAAGCTTGTATGAAGTAAATGAAGCAGCGGATATTGTAGCATCTGCTTCTGACCCGGAAGTGAACATGATTTTTGGTTCAGTAATTAATGAGAATCTGAAAGATGAGATCATTGTAACTGTAATTGCAACAGGATTTGAAGAAGCGCAACAGGCAAACTTGCGCCGCGCACAGGCGGATGCGAGTCAGAAAGGTACGGCGCAAGCTGGAAACTTAAAACCGATGCGCCGCCAGCGTGCTGTTGAAGTGGAAGTAGAAGAGGAAGAAGTGCAGCAAGCTCCACCAGCTCGCATGGAGCCGCGCACAGGTGGCTCCTCGCTGAACAATCTCGACAATCTCGACATTCCAACGTTCCTGCGTAATCGCCGGAGTCGAAAGAAATAATCATCAGCAATAAAATAGAAGAGGCTGTCTTACCGTCATACTATGGCGGATAAGGCAGCCTCTTTCTTAGTGTAGAGGTGATTTTCTCCAAAGTGTGGTGGAGGAGCAGGATCGGGCAGGGCCTCGTCACTTTGGTACGCTTACGAAGAAGTGGGAACTGTCCGCTCCAGGTGCCAGGCGAACTCGCCCACAAAAGATGCCCGCGATGTATCCACATGGAAGCATTGTGGGCAAAAGCCCGTTCGTCTGACCCCTCCGCTGGGGAGTCGCGTACAAGCGTTCCGTTGCCCCGTCCAATCCTGCTCCTGACACAGTTTGGATGAAAAACCTCAAGCATAATCAAGAGGCTGAGCTTTGCTATGCAAGTAAAAAATGAGGAAGCGGTCTTATGAAAAGTCAGTGGCTATCGAGCAAAACCGTTCTGGCGTCGAGTGGGTTTTGGTAAATCGAAACGTTGTTAGGAGTGGGAGAAGAGAGAAGCAAGAGAGCGCCTTTACGCGCCTACTCAGCGGAGGGAGAACGGCGAACGGGCCTTTGCCCGCAATGCTTCTGTGAAAAAACATCGGGGGGTTCCTTTTGCGGGCGAGTTCGTTGGGCTCCCGAAGCGGACAGTATATACTTCCCAGCAAAGCGTAATAAAGCGAACGGATTCTCTCTTTTCCCACTCCCTCACTACACGTTGTCGATTTCACCTGAAAAAACGAAGCTGCCGATCATGAACACGGGCAAGCAGCAGCTGGGCTACAATGGCTCCGATAAGCGCAAACAGCATATCCCACTGTGAATCCCACACATCGCCTTGTGTACCAAGGAATGCGTCCGCCGCCGTCCCAGTAGCCAGTGCCATCCCGAATTCAAGCAGTTCATAAAAGGCGCTAAAAGCAAGACAAATGCTTACGACAAGAAAGAAAAGCCAGCCGTGACCTCTGACAACTTGCTTACGTATCAGAATCTCTCTAACTAGTATCGCTGGAATGAATCCCTGTGCAAAATGGCCGAGTCGGTCATAATAATTCCGGTCCAGGTCATATGCGTCGCGTAGCCAGTTAAACAGCGGCATCTCCGCATACGTATAATGTCCACCTACCACCAGAATAAGTGCATGTATCCAGAGCAGCCCATACAAAAGCGGTGTAAGTCGAAACGTGCGGTATGTCCAAACGAGAATCAGTCCCCCAATCACCGCAGGAGCCACTTCCAAATACCATGTAAAGCGATCTTTAGGTGCAATCCCGGACCAGATAAAGATAAGTAGAAAACTTGCCAGGAGCAGAAGAGGCAATTGCTTCATAAAAGTCCCCTTTCAACTATTTTTTCTATATTATATAGAAAGTTTGCGTGTGTAGTAGTGTCTTTGTTCTATCGTTTTTTGTCGGATTTTATCCAAATATCCCTCATAATTTGTCTGAATTTTTCATACGATTTAGGGACAATGCTATTGTCTTCTATGTGATAATGAAAACGTACAGAGGTTACCCGTGAGAGGGGGCAGGATGTTATGGTGATGTATGCCGACATTGTGTTTGTCACCAATGCTGTGATTGATTATACGCTACTTGTTGCTACTGGAACGGTATGTCGGCAACCGATGCACCGGGGGCGCTTGCTGCTTGCTTCTTTTATAGGAGCTGCGTATACGGTTTTTTTATTTTTTCCGCCTTTATCATTTGCTTTTACTTTTATAGCCAAGTGGTTATTTTCTTGCCTGATGCTTTTCATCGCATTCGGCTGGACGAATGCGTGGACAATGCTGCGCCTGCTTGCAGCGTTGTATGGAGCTTCTTTTTTTATCGGAGGTGGCCTGTTCGCACTTCATTATTACATGGAGCAGCAAAGTGAGATTGTTAACGGGATTGTTGTCACGCATACAGGAAGGCAACCTGCTCTCTGGTTGCTTGTTCTTGGATTTCCAGCTCTTTGGTGGGGGGTACGAAGCGGGTATCGGGCGCTGAAGGCCAGCCGCCAGACAGATGTACAGCATGTCAGACTTGAGATCGAGCTGTTTACTCACACGGTGGCCTGCACGGGCTTTATTGACACCGGCAATCGATTGCACGATCCGCTCTCCCGTGCACCCGTAACGATTACGGAACTCGCGGTCTGGAATGAAGTCATCCCGGAAGCGCTTATGGCTCAGATTGAAGCCGGGATGCCCGATACGGGGCAATTATCCGACGAGGAGTACCGGTGGTTTGAGCGCATTCGTTTCATTCCGTATCGGACGGTTTCGAGCGAAACGAGTCTGCTCGTAGCACTCCGGCCAGATACGGTGCGAGTGTACACCGAAAGTGATATCTATCAACCGGAAGGCATGTTAATTGGTCTGCGCCCAGGTACGTTGTCATCAGGTGGCACCTATCAGGCGATTGTTCATCCACAGGCGTTCGCAGGAGAACACCATCTTGCGTCGTAACAAAAAAGGGGGAAGCATAATGGTCAAGCTGCGGCTTATGGTTCAGTTATGGTGGTACCGCCTGCTCATTCGGCTCGGCACTCGCACAGAGGAAGTTCATTATATTGGAGGGAGTGAAGCACTGCCACCACCTTTGAATCGGGAGGAAGAAGAGTATTTGCTCAGCCGTCTGCATACGGGTGATCCGGCTATTCGTTCGATGCTGATTGAGCGGAACTTACGGCTTGTTGTGTACATTGCCCGCAAATTTGAGAACACTGGCATTAATATTGAAGATTTGGTCAGCATTGGCACCATCGGTCTTATTAAGGCAGTCAATACGTTTGATCCTGAGAAAAAAATCAAGCTGGCTACGTATGCGTCGCGCTGTATTGAAAATGAGATTTTGATGTTTTTGCGCCGTAACAGCAAGATAAAATCAGAAGTATCGTTTGACGAGCCGCTAAATATTGATTGGGATGGTAATGAATTATTGCTCTCCGATGTGCTAGGAACAGAAAATGATATTATTTATCGCGATCTCGAAGAGCAGGTAGACAAGAAGCTGCTGTATAAAGCGCTGGATAAGCTGAGTGAGCGTGAGCGCGTGATTATGGAGATGCGGTTTGGGCTAAATGGAGAAGAGGAGAAAACGCAGAAGGATGTAGCTGATATTCTCGGAATCTCCCAGTCGTATATTTCACGCCTGGAGAAGCGCATCATCAAACGACTGCAAAAGGAGTTTAATAAGATGCTATAAACGTGTGAATTGCAGGGCAATTCGGAAGCGACAGTCTCCCGGTTGTCCTGCATAATTTTTCCCTCTGCGGAGATACTTATCTGTAACGCTGGCTCCATCAGGAGGGAAACATACGTGACACGTAACAAGGTAGAAATCTGCGGCGTAGATACAGCCAAGCTTCCCGTACTGACCAATGTGCAGATGAGGGATTTGTTTGAGAGGCTGCAGAGCGGAGAATACACAGCAAGAGAGCAATTAGTAAATGGCAACTTACGCCTGGTGTTAAGCGTTATCCAGCGCTTCAACAATCGCGGAGAATACGTTGATGACTTGTTTCAAGTCGGCTGTATCGGGCTGATGAAAGCCATTGATAATTTTGATTTGAGCCAGAATGTCAAGTTTTCAACGTATGCGGTTCCGATGATTATTGGGGAGATTCGCCGGTATTTGCGGGACAACAATCCGATCCGCGTCTCCCGCTCGCTGCGAGATATTGCGTACAAGGCCTTACAAGTACGCGATACGTTGACTAACAAAAATTCGCGTGAACCGACCATTCATGAAATATCAGAAGTGCTCAATGTGCCGAAGGAAGATGTGGTGTTTGCACTTGATGCCATTCAAGACCCGGTATCGCTGTTTGAGCCGATTTATCAGGATGGTGGTGATCCGATTTTTGTGATGGATCAGATTAGTGATGAGCGAAATAAGGACAGCCAGTGGACGGAAGAGATTGCCCTTCGTGAAGCAATGCGCCGTCTGAGCGAGCGGGAGAAAATGATTTTATCCATGCGTTTCTTTGAAGGAAAAACCCAGATGGAGGTCGCGGACGAAATAGGTATCTCGCAGGCGCAGGTGTCGCGTCTGGAGAAAGCGGCGATTTCACAAATGCATAAGCATGTACAGTAGAGAAAATAAGATAATTGAATAAACAAAAAAAGTCCGCTTCCTTTGGAGGAATGCGGACTTTTTTTGTTTTCCTATACTTATTTATTGAAGTATTTTGCGTAAATCTTGTCATATGTGCCGTCTGCTTTTACAGCTTTCAGACCTTTATTAAGTGTATTGAGTAACTCTTTGTTGCCTTTTTTAACTGCGATGCCGTATTGTTCCTGATTGATTGTTTTATCTTCTACGATTTTTACATCATTGAGCTGAAGCTGTTCTTTAAACTTTTTAATCACTGCGTTATCAGCTACGACTGCATCAATGCGTCCATTTTTCATATCATCAATCGCGCTTGCAATATCATCGAAGCCTTTTAACCCTGTATATCCTTTACCGAAGTTCTTTTCCACAACTGCTTGACCGGTTGTACCGGATTGAACACCGATTTTTTTTCCTTTCAGGTCAGCGATTGTTTTTACGTCTGGTGCAGAATTTTTGAGTAGAATAGCTTGCTTGGCTGTGAAATACGGATCTGTGAAATCAAATTGCTTTTTGCGGTCATCATTCATCGTAATGCCGGCAATCCCTACTTGGACCGAACCGTTCTCAAGACCGGCCATCATCGGGTCCCAGCCAACGTGTTTTGCTTCAATGTTCATATTTTGCGACTTGGCGATAGCATTGATGAGATCGATGTCGAAGCCTTCCGGTTTGCCGTCTGGAGCGAGGGATTCAAACGGAGGGAAGGATGCGTCTGTACCGACGATAATTTTGTTAGCTGCTTGGCCGTCTCCTTTGCTGCCGCAGCCGACAGCGAATACTGTCAATGCGAGCATAGCGATGAGAAGGGCTGTCCATTTTTTCTTCATCTATGAGTACCTCCTGCTGTAAATTGTTTATTTATAAACGTATGTCGATAAGTATACAAATCGAATTTTATTCTGACAAGGGATTTAGGACAAAACGCACTTTTAGGACATTTCGTAAAATTTGAACATATACTAGCAGTACAAAGCAGGCTGAAGTCGAAGGGTGAGGTGAAGCAAATGATTAAGATTTCTGAATTCCAGGAAAAGGATGTTGTGAACGTGGTAGACGGCAAAAATCTTGGCCAGGTGACGGATCTTGAGATTAATCTGCAGATTGGGCGGGTAGAAGCAATTGTTGTACCGGGTAAGGGGAATGGAAAGTTTTTCGGATTTTTTGGTGGTGGTGAGGACATTACTATTCCGTGGCGAAATATTGTAAAAATCGGGCGGGATGTCATCCTGGTTCGAATGGATGATGTGGTTTCTGCAGCTAAACCGAGTGAACATTTGTCATAACCTTTCCTTTTCTTATACATCACACAATGATAAGATTCAGTATATAAGGAGGGAGACGATGGAACCGTTTGGTTTGCAAGATAAGGAAACCGCTCTTCGCTTGGTCGGTTGGGAAGCAAAGTGGCCCAAGCTGGTCGCCGGGTTTTCCACACGAAAAGGTGGAACAAGTAGCGGATATTATACAAGTTTGAACTGCGGTTTGCATGTTGGTGATGATGGAGATGCTGTAAGAGAGAACCGCCGTCTGCTTGCAGAAGCAAACGGGTTTGACTTTGCGGCATGGACGTGTGCCGAGCAGGTGCATGGCGGTGCGGTGCATATCGTTGGATCAGAGACGCGTGGCGTGGGCCGTCTTGCGCATGCGGAGGCGATCAAAGACACAGACGGATTGCTAACGGATCAGGCAGACGTATTCCTTGCATCGTTTTATGCGGATTGTGTACCGTTGTTTTTTTATGCGCCGGACCGCTGTGTGATTGGGATTGCGCATGCGGGCTGGAAGGGCACGGTCGCACGCATTGGTGCTGAGATGGTACGACAGATGGGTGAGCGGTGGCAAATCGCGCCTAAAGATATTTATGCTGCGATTGGTCCGTCAATCGGGTCATGTTGCTATGAAGTGAATGATGTAGTGGCGAATCGTGTGCGAGATGTACTCCCGTCGCGTGCCGAGCAGGTGCTAGAGGCGAAAGATGACGGGAAATACATGTTGAATTTGCAGGAAACAAATCGAATTTTGCTTCTTGAGGCAGGAATTTTGCCAGGGCATATCGAAGTCAGTCATTTATGTACGAGTTGTCGTACGGACCTGTTTTTTTCTCACCGGAAGGAAGCGGGGAAAACGGGGCGAATGACTGCGTTCATTGCATTGAAAGAGGGGTAAGGAAGTACGTTGGCATATATGGATATCGAACACAATCTTTTGAATGTCCGTGAACGCATTGCACAGGCGTGTGCACGCGTGAAGCGTTCACCGGAAGATGTAGAAATTGTAGCGGTTACGAAATATGTGTCGCTTGCGACAACACAGGCGGCGATAGAAGCGGGAATTCGCCATCTTGGGGAAAGCCGGACGCAGGACGCTATTCCGAAGTGGAACGCGCTTGGTGCAGATGCAGCTGTATGGCATTTTATCGGCCATTTGCAGACGAACAAGGTGCGCGAGATGATTGGACGTTTTCCGTATGTTCATTCCCTGGATCGTCTGTCGCTTGCAACGGAGCTTAACAGACGTGGAGTGGCGGCAGGCGTAACGACCAAATGCTTCTTGCAGGTAAATATTTCGGGAGAAGAGTCCAAACATGGCCTTGCGCCCGAGGAAGCGGCTGATTTTCTGAATGCGGTACACAATCTCACGCATCTTGAAGTGATTGGCCTGATGACGATGGCACCTTACACTGAGAATCCAGAAGAGACCCGTCCGGTATTCCAGGGCTTACGCGAATTGCGTGACCGCCTGCAGGAGAAGAACATTCCGAACGCACCGCTTGCGCATCTAAGTATGGGGATGTCTAATGATTATGAGATCGCCGTAGAAGAGGGTGCTACATTCATTCGGCTCGGTTCGACGCTTGTTGGTGATGAACGTGAATAAATGCTGAGCAAAGGAGCGCGATGAACGATGGGCGTTGTAAACAAGCTTAAAGAATTTTTCGGACTGAACGGCGAACCGGAAGTGTATGAGGAGATTATCGAGGAGCCGGACTATGAAGACGAAGAAGAATACGCTAAGCCTGCACGTAAATCCCGTGCAGCAAGTGGAAACAATGTTGTTAGCCTGCACGCCGTCAAAGAACAATCGCCTCGCCTGATGCTGGTGGAGCCGAAGTCATACGAAGAAGTGCAGGACATTTCCGATCATTTATGTTCGCGCCGCGGTGTCGTGATTAACTTGCAGCGGGTGCCAAATGAACAGGCGAAGCGTATCATTGATTTTCTCGGTGGAACGATTTATGCCATTAATGGTACGATTCAGCGTGTTGGACATAAGACATTTCTGTGCCTCCCGGAAAGTATGGACGTGCAGGGGAATATTACTGAAATGATGTTTGATGAACGTACGTAGTTGAGGTGAAGAGATGGAGCAACTTTTACGCATTATATCACTGGTATTTGAGATTTATTATTACATGATTATCGTATACATTTTAATGTCCTGGGTTCCGCAGGTGCGACAGACATCATTCGGAGAGATACTTGGCAAGCTTGTCGAGCCGTATCTGGACATTTTCCGGCGCTTTATCCCGCCACTCGGCATGATTGATATCTCGCCGATTGTAGCGTTGTTTGCGCTTCATTTTGCCCAGCTTGGGTTGATGAGTATTATTGTGAAGCTTGTAACATTATGAGTTTATACGATCACTTTCGACCGGAAGAGCGCCCGTTCGCAGAGCGGGTGGAAGAGTGGACAATGCGTGTGCGAGAACGGTATGAGCAGATTCAGACCGATTTTTTGGACCCGCGTCAGGCGTTTATTGTCCGCTCTCTTGCCGGACGGGAGTCAGGGGTATACATAGCGGCAGATGGCGGGTATGAGGAGGCAGAGCGAATACGTATCATTCTGCACCCGGAATACATGGAGCCGGAACCGAATGAATTCGGAATTGCGGTTCTACAAATTCAGGGGACGAACCAGTTCCTTACACTTGCGCATCGGGATTATCTTGGAGCGCTGATCGGGCTTGGCATTAAGCGGGACAAGTTTGGCGACATTCTTGTACACGAAGAGGGTGCCCAGCTTATCGTAGCCCGCGAGATTGTTGATTATGTACGAATACATATGACGCAGGTGCACCGTATTCATGTGCGGGTCGAAGAAGTGCCGATAGCGGCTGTGCGTATTCCGCCACAGTCGTTCCGCCGTATCACCTTCACCGTGCAGTCACCACGCCTTGACGCGATTATTGGAGATGTATATCGGCTCTCTCGCGCGAAAGTACTAGCTCCGATTCAGAATGGGCGCGCTCGTGTCAACTGGCGTGAAGTGAATGACCCTTCGTTTCGACTTGCAGAAGGAGATGTCGTTTCCTTTAAAGGATTTGGCCGCTTCCGCGTAGCAGAAGTGGGTAGCGAGACGAAAAAAGGTCGGATCAGAATTGAAATTGATATTGTTGAGTAATGAGAGGGAGGTGCCTGTTGTGTCACTGACACCACTAGATATCCATAATAAAGAGTTTAGCCGGGTATTTCGCGGGTATGACGAAGATCAGGTTAATGAGTTTCTAGACCAGATTATTAAAGAGTTCGATATGCTGCTCAAAGAAAAACGGCAGCTAGAAGAGCGTGTTGGGACGCTGAATGAGAAGCTTGCCCAATTCGCTAATATTGAGGAAACACTGAAGAAATCACTTGTTATGGCGCAGGAAGCGGCTGATGAATTGAAAGTGAATGCGCGTAAGGAAGCGCAGTTGATCGTGAAGGAAGCGGAAAAGAATGCGGATCGCCTTATTAATGATGCGCTGGCCAAATCCCGCAAGCTCGTATCCGAGATTGATGAATTGAAGCGCCGTGCGTCTGTTTATCGGATGCGTTTTCGCTCGATGTTAGAAGCGCAACTTGAGATGCTTGATGCGGGCGACTGGGAGAATTTCGAGAAGATTGAAGACGAACTGGCAAGCCCAGTAGAGGAGTAAACCGCTGTACAGACGCAGGTTGACGCGAGGGTGTGACTGTTCTATACTTTGGAGCATACACCGCGCTTTTTCAGGGATCGTATTAAAAGGCCTTCTCGTCCCGTCTTGCCGGACTTGAGAAGGCTCTTTTTGATAGAGAAAAGATACTATTAGCCTAGGAGTTGAACGAAAGATGGATTATAGCAAGACGCTGAATCTGCCAAAAACGGATTTCCCGATGCGCGGCAATCTGCCGACACGTGAGCCGCAGATGCAGGCATGGTGGGACGAACAGGATATGTATGTGAAAGTGCAGGAGCGTACAAAAGGCCGCCCGAAATTTATTCTGCATGATGGACCTCCGTATGCGAATGGTGACATCCACATCGGCCACGCATTGAATAAAGTGATTAAAGACATTATTGTTCGCTATAAATCAATGGCGGGGTTTGATGCGCCGTACGTGCCGGGCTGGGATACACATGGCTTGCCGATTGAACATGCGATCATTAAAAATGAAAAAATTGACCGCCATAAAGTCGGCGTCGTGGAATTCCGTGAGCGTTGTACCGAGTATGCATACAGCTATGTAGAAAAGCAGAAAGGTCAGTTCCAGCGTCTTGGCGTCCGTGGCGACTGGGCAAATCCATACGTAACGCTTAAGCCAGAATATGAAGCACGCCAGATTAAAGTATTCGGCGAAATGGCGAAAAAAGGCTATATCTATAAAGGTTTGAAAGCTGTCTACTGGTCACCGTCTTCCGAGACAGCACTGGCAGAAGCAGAAATTGAATACAAAGACAAACAGTCAACGTCCATCTATGTGGCATTCCCAGTTGTAGAAGGAAACGGGAAGCTTGCAGAAGGCGATAGTGTAGTGATTTGGACTACAACTCCATGGACCATTCCGGCTAACCTGGCGATCGCGATTCATCCGGATTTAGAATATTCACTCGTTCAAACAGAGGCTGGTCGCTTCCTGGTGGCATCTGGCCTGCTGGCTAGTGTAGCGAAAACAATCGGGTGGGAAAACGCTGAAACTGTTCAAACGTTCACGGGTGCAGAACTGCAAGGTGTTGTGTGCCGTCATCCGTTGTATGACCGAAAATCCCCGCTTCTGCCGGGTGAACACGTAACACTTGATGCCGGTACGGGCTGTGTTCACACTGCACCGGGACACGGAGAAGATGACTTTAACCTCGGTCAGAAATACGGTCTTGATGTGCTGTGTCCGGTTGATGAGCGCGGTATGATGACGAAAGAAGCACCGGGCTTTGAAGGCATGTTCTATGAGAAAGCCAATCCGGCTGTACTGGAGAAGCTGATAGAAGCAGGTGCGTTGCTGCATAAAAACACAATTACACACTCGTACCCGCATGACTGGCGTTCGAAGCAGCCGATCATTTTCCGCGCGACGGAGCAATGGTTCGCGTCAATCGATGGCTTCCGCGAGCAGATGCTTGAAGCAATCAAACAGGTGAAATGGGTGCCACACTGGGGCGAACAGCGTCTGCACAACATGATCGCAGACCGGGGAGACTGGTGTATTTCTCGCCAGCGTGTCTGGGGTGTGCCGATTCCAATCTTCTACTGCCGTGACTGTAATGAACCAGTCATTAATGATGCAACGATTGACCATGTCTCTGACTTATTCCGCCGCGAAGGCTCATCCGCTTGGTTCGCACGTGAGGTCGAAGAACTGATGCCGGAAGGAACGGTCTGCCCGAAATGCGGCGGCACACATTTCCGCAAAGAAACAGACATTATGGACGTATGGTTTGACTCTGGTTCGAGCCATGAAGCGGTGCTGCGTGAGCGTGAAGAACTGGCATGGCCGGCTGATCTGTACCTCGAAGGATCTGACCAATACCGTGGCTGGTTCAACTCATCGCTGTCTACATCCGTAGCCGTATACGGACAGGCTCCGTACAAAGGCGTATTAAGCCATGGCTTTACCCTTGATGGCGAAGGTCGCAAAATGTCGAAGTCAGTCGGCAACGTAATTGCGCCACAAAAAATCGCCGATCAGCTTGGCGCGGATATTCTGCGTCTCTGGGTATCATCAGCGGATTATCAGGCCGACGTTCGGATTTCCGATGGGATTCTGAAACAAATCGCGGAAACATACCGCAAAATCCGTAACACATTCCGCTTCCTGCTGAGCAATCTGGAAGGCTTCAATCCAGAAACAGATCTTGTGCCAGTTGCTGACATGGATGAGCTGGATCGTTATATGATGATCAAAAATCAGCATGTCATTGAAAAAGTGCGCAAAGCGTATGACGAATACCAGTTCCATACGGTATATCATACGATTCATAACTTCTGCACCGTGCAACTCAGTGCGCTCTATCTTGACATTTCTAAAGACCGTCTGTATGCGGATGCGAGCAAAGATGTACGCCGCCGCTCAGCTCAGACAGTTATGTATACAATTCTGCTTGATCTCGTACGCTTGCTTACGCCGATTATTCCGCATACAGCAGATGAGGTATGGAAATACATTCCGGGCACAGACGTGATCAGCGTACAGCTGACTGACATGCCGGATGTACAGGCGGATGTGTTCGATGATGCGCTCGAAGCGAAATGGGACGGCATCGTTGAAATTCGGGATGAAATACTTAAGGCACTCGAAGAAGCACGCCGTGATAAAGTGATTGGACAGTCGCTCGCAGCATCCGTTGCGATTTATCCAGAAGCATTGGTAGCAGAAGCACTTGCACCGGTAGCGGAAGCATTGCCGGAGTTGCTGATTGCATCTCATGTGGAGTTGCATGCAGCAGGTGAGGCGGCACCGGATAATGCGGTAGCACTTGAAGGGCTCAAAGTAGTTGTGCAACCAGCAGACGGTGAGAAATGTGAACGCTGCTGGATCATTACACCGGAAGTTGGCCAGATCGAGGAGCACTCGACATTGTGCCCGCGCTGTGCGACAGTTGTAGCAGCTGAACATGCATAATAAATAAAAGAGAGAAACGAGGAGGAAAAGACGTTTTTTCCTCCTTTTTTCTGCACATAAAATGAAGGAGTGTGCGGGAATGTTGTATTATATGATCGCGCTGCTGGTCGTTCTCATTGACCAAGGAACAAAGTGGCTAATTGTTAAAACCATGACCATCGGTGAGTCCATTCCGCTCTGGGAAGGTGTGTTTAATCTGACTTCACACCGCAACCGGGGAGCAGCCTTTGGGATTTTGCAGAATCGGCGAGTGTTTTTTATCATCATTACGATTGTGATTATTGTGGGGATTATCTGGTACATGCGCAAAGTAATGCGTGATAACAAACTGCTTGCCTTGGCGCTTGCGTTGATCTTGGGTGGGGCGATTGGTAATTTTTATGATCGCTTGCTGACAGGTGAAGTGGTTGATTTCTTTGATTTTACTTTGATTCACTACCCGATCTTTAATGTGGCGGATTCAGCCATTGTAATTGGGGTTGGATTGTTTATTCTTGATGTGATACGCGATATGGTAGTACAACGACAGGAGAAAAATGGATGAATAATGAACTACGTTATGAATTGTATGATTGGACGATCGAACCGGTGGATGCCGGGGAGCGAGTAGATAAATTTCTGACAGGTGTTCAGGAGGAAGGCTGGTCGCGCAGCCAGCTGCAGGGCTGGCTCAAAGACGGTCTGATTTCGGTGAACGGAAAGGCTGTCAAAGGAAGCTATCGCTTAAAAGAAGATGACGAAATCGTGTTGCGTGTTCCGCCCGCTCGCGAGATGGATATTGCTGGTGAGCCGATGGATCTCGAAATTGTATATGAAGACAGTGATGTAGTCGTCGTGAATAAACAGCGCGGCCTTGTGGTTCATCCGGCACCGGGTCATTACAGCGGCACGCTTGTGAACGGCCTGCTTGCCCACTGCAAAGACCTATCCGGCATTAATGGCGTGATGCGCCCAGGGATTGTCCATCGGATTGATAAAGATACATCCGGTTTGTTAATGGTGGCTAAAAATGATAAAGCACATGAATCACTTGCCCAACAGCTTAAAGACCATACGGTAACTCGTCGCTATGTGGCACTCGTACACGGTGTCATCGGCCACGAAAAAGGAACCATTGATGCACCAATTGGCCGCGATCTGAAAAATCGTCAGCAGATGGCGGTCGTATTCGAGAACAGCAAACCTGCCGTATCTCACTTTGTTGTGTTAGAGCGCATGAAAGAACATACGCTAGTCGAATTGAAACTGGAGACAGGCCGCACACACCAAATTCGCGTGCATATGAAATACATCGGCTATCCACTCGTCGGCGACCCAAAATACGGCCCGAAAAGCGAATTGCCAATCGACGGCCAGGCACTGCACGCCCGCGCCCTTGGCTTCACCCACCCAACAACCGGCGAGCGCTTCGAATTCGAAGCACCACTCCCGGATGATATGGAACAACTTCTGGCACACGTACGTCAGCTATAAGAACGTAGGGAGGGATAAACAAAGAGTATGAAGAGTGAAGAAGAGAGAAAGTAAGAAGCCTTTTATGCGTTTTACCTAGCATAAGGAGGCTGAGCGACGGGCCTTTGCCCGCAACTTCTTCTTTGAGAATTTGCTTCGGAAGCGCTTTGCGAGCGAGTCGATCAGACTCCTGGAGCGGACAGTTTATGCTTCCCTGCCAGCGCATAAACAGCGCCGAACTTTTCTCTTCTTCACTCCACCACTACACTTTGTCTACATCCATTCTCACCCGGTGATTTTGTTGTTGACAGTTCGCCCACCCCATGCCATAATTGTTTTAACTACAAAGCAACCTTTAATTCAGTCCTGTGAGGCTGGTAAGGAGACCGGATGCGTTCGGCACATGATACAGAAGGAGTCTGTGTATTCAGGCTATACTCTGAGTTGTGTTGTGCGCAAAAGAGCTTACTGCCACCTGCAGTAAGCTCTTTTTTGTGTCACTCACATAAGTTATGGACAAACTAAACCGAACGACAAAGGAGAAGATAGCGTGAACGAGTGGAAAGAAAAAAACGTCCTGCTCGATGAACCGGCTATGCGCCGGGCGCTGACACGCATTGCACACGAGATTCTCGAACGCAACAGGGGCGTGAATGACTGCATTCTAATCGGAATTCGAACGCGCGGCATTTACATTGCGGAGCGTCTAGCCGAGCGCATCTACCAGATTGAAGGTGAGCGTATTGCAGTGGGAGAGCTAGACATTACGCTGTACCGTGATGATTTGTCACATAAGGTAGAGCAGCCGGTTGTAAACGGCAGCCATATCACGGAAGATGTTACCGACAAAAAAGTAATTCTCGTCGATGATGTGCTCTACACCGGACGTACCGTGCGTGCTGCGCTTGATGCCATTATGGATACAGGGCGCCCACTGATGATTCAGCTGGCAGTACTTGTTGACCGCGGCCATCGTGAACTGCCGATTCGTCCCGATTATGTTGGCAAGAACGTACCAACATCGAAAGAAGAGATGATCGTCGTGGAGCTGTCCGAAGTAGATGGGCGCGAGCGCGTAGCGATTATGGAAAAAGCATGATGAATACTATCACACAACACCTTTAAGTGGATTCTGTGAGATCCATAAGGGAAGGAGCAAACGAACATTATGAAGAAAGATTTTGTAGATGTACATGAAACTCCGGCGCTGCACAAGCTATTGCCGTTGAGCCTGCAACACTTGTTCGCCATGTTTGGCGCAACGGTGCTTGTCCCGTTGATTACAGGCCTTGATGTATCCGTGGCCCTTTTGACAAGCGGGATTGGAACACTCTTGTTCCTATTGATTACGAAAGGAAAGCTGCCGAACTATCTCGGTTCTTCCTTCGCCTTTATCGGTCCGATCATGACCGTGATGAAAAGTCAGGGAATTGGAGCCGCCATGCTTGGCTGTATGATGGCCGGTGTCCTATATTTGATCGTGGCACTAATTGTAAAAATATCTGGTGTTAATTGGCTGAACCGCCTGCTTCCACCGGTCGTGATCGCTTCGATTATTGTGGTGATTGGATTAAGTCTTTCCGGTGTTGCGATTGGCTGGGCCGTTAATGATCCGGTTCTATCAACACCTCTCAAACCAGTTTACTCGCTTAAAGCGATTGAAATTGCAGCCGTTACGATGTTTACAACTGTTATTGCGATGATTTTCTTCCGGGGATTTTTATCCGTAATCCCGATTCTTACAGGTATGATTGTCGGGTATGTATACACAGCACTGCGCAGTCCGCAGTGGATTGACATGACGAAAGTTCATGAAGCACCATGGTTTGTGACACCGAGCATGTGGATGAACAAGCACTTTGTGACCGGGCAGGTACTCGATGCCTTCACATCATCCTCTGCATGGCTTGCTGCACTGATTGTTGCACCAGTCGCATTCGTAACGTTAGCTGAGCACCTTGGCCACCTGCTTGTTACATCGAACATTATGCAACGTGACCTAATGCGTGATCCAGGCTTGCATCGCTCCTTGCTTGGAGATGGGGTTGCGATCATGCTGGCTTCCTTCCTTGGTGGACCACCAAGTACCACATACGGTGAGAATATGGGCGTACTTGCGATTACAAAAGTGTACAGCCGTGTCGTAATCGGAGGGGCAGCCGTACTGGCGATCATCTTCGCCTTCGTTGGTAAGATTGGCGCATTCCTTATGACGATTCCCCATCCGGTACTCGGGGGTGTAACAGTCGTCCTGTTCGGGATCATTGCTGCACAGGGGATGCGGATGTACGTCGAACATAAGATTGATTTTTCCCACAAGCGCAACATGGTGATCTCAGCAATCGTGCTGGTAACTGGAATTGGTGGGTTTAAAATGGACTTCCATGAAATTAAATTCAGTAACTTCCTGGCCCACCTGACAATTGATAACATCGCGATGGCCACGATTCTTGGGGTATTCCTGCATGCGATTCTGCCGAATAAGGAAGTCGCATTCGGTGAGTCCGCCGCTGAACTTCATAAGCAAGTGTCATAAACGCAATCCTTTAAAACAGTCCTGTGAGTCTGGTAAGGATGCCGTGAACGATGAAACGTAAAACTGCAAGCAAGCGTATAGCCATCCTGTCCGGTGAGACAGAAGCTCTGTGCAATGCTCGCCTCTCATCACACAGGGCTTCTTACCTTCACACAGGTTGAGAAGCCCTGTGTGTTTTGCTACATACTAACATTTAGGAGAGTGATATATATGGGAACCATTCTAAAAAACGGAAAGTTGTTAGTTAATGGAGAAATCGTGGCGCTGGACATTCTGGTAGCCGGAAATAAAATTGTAAAAATTGCTCCGCAGATTGAAGGGGCAGACTACAAGATCGTAGACGTATCCGGCAAACTCGTCACACCAGGATTTATCGACATGCACGTTCATTTGCGTGAACCGGGTTTTGAAGCGAAAGAAACGATTGCGACTGGAACTGCATCGGCAGCACGCGGCGGCTTCACAACGGTAGCCTGCATGCCAAACACCCGTCCGGTTATTGATACACCGGCCACAGTCGAACTTATCCTCCAAAAAGCAAAAGAAGAAGGCAGCGTCCGTGTTCTGCCGATGGGTGCGATCTCAGTACGTGAGCTTGGCAAAGAGCTGACTGATATGGCAGCATTGAAAGAAGCAGGAGTGGTGGCGCTCTCGGATGATGGAGTAGGCGTACAGTCGAGCAAAATGATGAAAGACGCGATGCACATCGCAGTCGAACTCGGTCTGCCAATCGTCGCGCATTGCGAAGATGACAGCCTGATCGAAGGTGGCTGTGTTCACGAAGGCGTGTTTAGTGAGAAGCAAGGGCTTAAAGGTATCCCATCGGAAGCAGAAACGATCCACATTGGCCGCGACATTATCCTGGCAGAAGCAACTGGTGCACACTACCACATCTGTCACATCAGTACAGCAGATGGTGTCCGTCTCGTGCGTGATGCGAAACAGCGTGGGGTAAAGGTAACAGCAGAAGTATGCCCACACCACCTCATCCTGTGCGATGAAGACATCCCGGGTGATGATGCGAACTACAAAATGAACCCGCCGCTTCGCTCACAGCGTGACCGTGATGCGCTCGTAGCAGGATTGAAAGATGGCACCATTGATATGGTCGTAACGGATCATGCACCGCATACAGCCGAAGAGAAACAACGCGGTATGGCACTTGCTCCATTTGGTATCGTCGGACTGGAAACAGCCTTCCCGCTCATGTATACGAAGTTTGTTAAAACCGGAGCGTTCACGCTTCAGGAAGTGGTGGATCGGATGACGAAAGTTCCGGCAGACGTATTCAACTTGCCATACGGCACAATAGAAGAAGGTGCGATCGCCGACATTACAGTCATTGACCTGGAGACAGAAAAAGAAGTAGATCCACAAACATTTGCAAGTAAAGGACATAACACACCATTCACAGGCTGGAAGCTTGCAGGCTGGCCGGTGCTTACGATGGTAGACGGTGTGATTGCATGGCAGGCAGATGATCTGAACGGAAAAGGAGAGGTTCACTAATGGCAGTAAAAGCGAGACTCATACTCGAAGATGGAACCGTATTTGAAGGAAAATCATTCGGCGCCACCGGCGAATCGTTCGGTGAAGTCGTATTCAATACAGGAATCACAGGCTATCAGGAAGTATTATCTGACCCGTCATACTGCGGGCAAATCGTAACAATGACCTACCCGATGATTGGCAACTATGGCATCAGCCGTGATGATTTTGAATCGCTTCGCCCGTTTGTTCATGGCTTCGTCGTTCGTGAACATTGCGAAGTGCCGAACAACTGGCGCAGCGAGCAGACGATTGATGATCTGCTCAAAGAATACAACATCCCGGGGATTTCCGAAGTGGATACTCGCAAGCTGACCCGCATTATCCGTCAGCACGGTACACTCAAGGGAATCATCACAACTTCTGAGGAGCCGGTAGAAGCGATCCTTGCAAAAATGAATCAGCCGCTGATGGAAGATCAAGTGGCTCGCGTATCGACGAAAAACATGTTCCCGGTGCCAGGACGCGGCCCGCGCATCGCACTCGTTGACTTCGGTGCAAAGTACGGGATTCTGCGTGAGCTGACGAACCGTGGCTGCGATGTGATTGTCGTACCGTATAACGTCACAGCAGACGAAATCCGTCGTATCCGCCCGGACGGCATTCTGCTTTCGAACGGACCTGGGGACCCGAAAAGCGTGCCACAGGCGATTGAGATGATTCAAAATATACTGGGTGAATATCCACTGTTTGGCATCTGCTTAGGCCACCAATTGTTCGCACTCGCTTGCGGTGCAGACACAGAAAAGCTGAAATTTGGCCATCGCGGCGGCAACCATCCAGTAAAGGAACTCGCAACGGGCCGCACGCACATTACATCGCAAAACCATGGCTACACCGTAAATATTGAGTCAGTAGCTAGCACGGACCTTGAGATCAGTCATGTCGCCCTCAATGACGGAACCGTCGAAGGGCTTTCCCATAAAACACACAGTGCCTTCTCGGTACAGTACCACCCGGAAGCAGCACCGGGCCCGTATGATTCGAACTATCTGTTTGATCGTTTCTTAGAGAACGTAGCAACATTCGTGAAGGAGGACAAAAAATCATGCCGCGCTTAACAGACGTTAAAAAAATCCTCGTAATTGGTTCTGGTCCAATTGTAATTGGTCAGGCTGCTGAATTTGACTATGCAGGCACACAGGCGTGCCAGGCACTGAAAGAAGAAGGTTTTGAAGTTATTCTCGTGAACAGCAACCCGGCAACGATTATGACCGACACGAATATGGCAGACAAAGTATACATCGAGCCATTAACAAAAGATTTTCTCGCTCGCATCATCCGTCAGGAGAAGCCGGATGGTCTACTTGCTACACTCGGCGGTCAGACAGGTCTGAACCTTGCAATTGAGCTTGATGAAGCTGGCATTTTGCAAGAAGAAAACGTGCGTCTGCTCGGCACAGATCTGACTGCGATCAAAAAAGCGGAAGACCGTGAACTGTTCCGCTCGCTGATGCAAGAAATTAATGAACCTGTTCCACCGAGCGACATCATCCATACAATCGAAGATGCGGTTGCTTTCGCTAACACGATCGGCTACCCGATCATCGTGCGTCCGGCTTACACACTTGGCGGCACAGGCGGCGGGATTGCGGCAAGTGAAGAGGAGTTGCGTGAAATCGTCGCAAGCGGCCTGAAATACAGCCCAATCACGCAATGTCTGGTTGAGAAAAGCATCGCAGGCTTTAAAGAGATTGAATATGAAGTAATGCGTGACGCCAATGACAATGCCATCGTTGTATGTAACATGGAAAACATCGACCCGGTCGGCATTCATACAGGCGACAGTATTGTAGTCGCACCAAGTCAGACAATCTCGGACCGCGAGTATCAAATGCTTCGCTCCGCATCGCTCAAAATCATTCGTGCCCTGAACATTCAAGGTGGATGTAACGTCCAGCTTGCTCTTGACCCGGATAGCTTTCAGTACTACATCATTGAAGTAAATCCGCGCGTTAGCCGTTCTTCAGCACTTGCGTCCAAAGCGACAGGCTACCCGATTGCCAAAATGGCGGCAAAAATCGCGGTTGGCTATAATTTAGATGAATTACAAAATCCGGTTACAAAGCAGACATACGCTTGCTTTGAACCGACACTTGACTATATCGTATCGAAAATTCCGCGCTGGCCGTTTGACAAGTTTATCTCGGCTAATCGCAAGCTCGGTACACAGATGAAAGCAACAGGCGAAGTCATGGCAATCGGTCGCACGCTTGAAGAATCGCTCCACAAGGCGGTTCGTTCACTCGAGATCGGTCTGCATAGTCTTGACCTGCCAGAAGCAAAAGAGCTGGCGCAGGAAGAACTCGAACGTCGCCTTGTGAAAGCGGACGACGAGCGCCTGTTCCTCGTCGTGGAAGGCATGCGTCGTGGCATGACAGATGAACAAATTCATGAATTAACGAAAATCGATTACTTCTTCCTCGCCAAATTCCGCAACATCGTGAATTTTGAAGCGAGCTTGAAGCAAGAAGCGGGCACACCGGATTATGAAACACTTCGCCAGGCGAAGCGCATAGGTTTGACCGACCGTCGCATCGCTGATTTAACGGGTACGATCGAAGCCGACATTACAGCGGCCCGCAAACAAGCAGGGCTTGTCCCAGTATACAAAATGGTAGACACATGCGCCGCTGAATTTGAAGCAGCAACGCCGTACTACTACTCAACATACGAAGAAGAAGATGAGCGCGAAGAAACGAACAAAAAACGCGTCATCGTACTTGGCTCCGGCCCAATCCGTATCGGTCAGGGGATTGAGTTCGACTACTCGACTGTACATGCCGTATGGGCACTCAAAGAAATGGGCTACGAAGCGGTTATCGTAAACAATAACCCGGAGACCGTTTCAACTGACTTCAGTACATCGGACCGCCTGTATTTTGAGCCGCTGTATCTTGAAGATGTGCTGCACATTATCGAAAAAGAAAAACCAGAAGGCGTCATCGTGCAATTCGGTGGTCAGACAGCGATCAACCTGGCAGCTGGACTCGAAGCAGCTGGTGTCAAAATTCTCGGAACAGATCTTGAAAATATCGACGCCGCAGAAGACCGCGAGAAGTTCGAGAAACTGCTTCGCTCTCTCGACATCGCACAACCGCCAGGCAAAACAGTTACATCTGTAGAAGCCGCTGTGGAAGCTGCAAACGGACTCGGCTACCCGGTACTCGTTCGTCCGTCGTACGTACTTGGCGGACGCGCGATGGAAATCGTGTATAATGAAAGTGAATTGCTAACATACATGAAAGAAGCGGTTAAAATCAACCCGGATCATCCAGTACTTGTTGATACGTACCTGATGGGTGCGGAAGTAGAAGTAGATGGCATTAGCGATGGCGAAAATGTCCTCATCCCGGGCATCATGGAGCACATTGAACGCGCAGGCGTACACTCCGGTGACTCGATTGCGGTCTATCCGACACAGACGATTGCCCAGGAGCTGAAGGACGAACTGATCGATATGACAACCCGCATTGCCCGCGGTTTGAACATCAAAGGATTGCTTAACATTCAGTTCGTTATTCATAAGAACAAAGCATATGTACTTGAAGTTAACCCGCGTTCATCACGTACTGTACCGTTCTTAAGCAAAATTACAAATCTGCCGATGGCAAACATCGCAACGAGAATTATTCTGGGAGCAACGATTCCGGAACTTGGCTACACACCTGGCTACCATCCAGAAGCTGATCACGTATCGGTTAAAGTGCCGGTGTTCTCGTTTGCCAAACTGCGCCGTGTCGATACAACGCTCGGACCAGAAATGAAATCAACCGGGGAAGTAATGGGTCGCGATAAAAATCTGGCCAAAGCATTGTACAAAGGCTTGATTGCATCCGGCATGAAAATCCCGACACACGGCTCTCTGCTTGTAACGGTAGCGGATAAAGATAAAGAAGAAGCGTGTGACATCATCAAAGGCTTCAGTGTGCTCGGCTTCAAAATTATGGCGACAGAAGGCACAGCAAAATACCTGGAGCAAGAAGGAATGCAAGTCACTCGTGTTCGCAAAGTGACCGAAGATGCTCCGAACATGCTCGATATCATTCGCGAAGGGGAAGCAAGCTTCGTACTGAACACGCTGACGAAAGGCAAATTACCTGCACGTGATGGCTTCCGCATCCGTCGTGAAGCGGCAGAGAACGGTGTAGTATGCTTCACATCACTGGACACTGCACACGCACTCCTTAAAGTGCTTGAAGCGATCACATTTACAGCAGAATCAATGCCGCATTTTGAAGACGCAAAGTAAAAAAGGGGGCGTACGCGCTTGGATAAGGGACTTGTCACTGTTATAGCAAATGAACAAATCGCAGAGCGCATCTACCGCCTGCAAGTACAGGGGGAACTGGTGGGACGAATGACTCGTCCCGGCCAGTTCGTCCATATCAAATGCGGTACGGGAATTGACCCGCTGCTGCGCCGTCCGATCAGCATTTGCGATGTAGATGCGGATAAGCAGATACTTACGATGATTTTTCGTGCGGATGGACACGGAACCCGTGTATTAAGTGAGTCAGTACCAGGTCAGTCACTGGATATTCTGGCCCCGCTTGGCGAGGGATTCCCGGTGGATACTCGCACAGATGGTGAGCATGCTTTGCTCATCGGTGGTGGGATCGGTGTTCCGCCGTTGTATTACCTGGGCAAGCAGCTGCGTGCCCGTGGGGTAAAAGTTACATTCGTGATTGGTTTCGGAACAGCGTCTCAAGTGTTCCTGACAGAGGAGTTGGCTGAGCTCGGCACGGGGCATGTGGTCACGATGGACGGAAGCGCAGGCACAAAAGGTCTCGTTACAGACGTGCTGACAGAGGCAAACGGTCTTGCGCCAGCTGACTGGGATGTGCTGTATTCTTGCGGTCCGCTGCCGATGTTGCGTGCGCTGCAAGATACATATCAGAAGCTTAATAAAGAAGGCTATATCTCACTTGAGGAGCGCATGGGCTGTGGCGTAGGTGCCTGTCTTGCCTGCGTTTGTTCGGTACAGGAGCCACAAGAAGGCAAAAAGAAATACAAGAAGATTTGTTCGGACGGTCCAGTCTTTGCATTCGGGGAGGTGCGCGTATAATGGCAGCGATGAAAAATCGTCTTGCAGTCAACATTGCAGGCATCGAGATGAAAAATCCGATTATGCCGGCATCTGGCTGCTTTGGCTTCGGCCGAGAGTACGCACAGTTTTATGACCTGAACAAACTGGGAGCTGTGGCAGTTAAAGCGACGACTGTAGAAGAACGCGAGGGCAATCCAACGCCACGTGTCGCAGAGACACCGGGTGGGATGCTCAATGCGATTGGCCTGCAAAATCCAGGTCTTGCCGATGTAATGGACTATGAACTTCCCTGGCTGCAACAGTTCGGGGAGCTGCCGGTTATTGTCAATGTAGCCGGTACAACGACAGATGATTATGTACAGGTAGCAGAGCGCGTCTGCCAGGCGCCGAACGTAGCCGCTATCGAACTAAACATTTCGTGCCCAAATGTTAAATGTGGCGGGATTACATTCGGAACAGACCCTGTGATTGCGGCGCAGCTGACCGAAGAGATTAAAAAAGTAAGTTCCATTCCGGTATTCGTTAAACTATCCCCGAACGTAACGGACGTGGTGGCCATTGCGAAAGCGGTGGAAGCAGCTGGGGCGGACGGGTTGAGTATGATTAACACGCTGCTTGGCATGCGTATCGACTTGAAAACGCGCCGTCCGATTATTGCGAACCGTACAGGCGGTTTGTCCGGTCCTGCGATTAAGCCCGTAGCGATTCGGATGATTCACGATGTGAGCCAGCAAGTAAACATCCCGATCATCGGGATGGGTGGTATTCAGTCTGCTGATGATGTGATTGAGTTCTTCATGGCAGGTGCATCAGCGGTAGCAGTCGGAACCGCGAACTTCGTAGATCCATATGCGTGCCCGACGATCATTGATGAACTCGAAGCAAAGCTTGCGGATTACGGGGTAGACTCCATTACGGAACTGACAGGAGCGGCGTGGAAGTGATGAACATGAATGAACGGATTATGGTCGCGCTCGACTATCCGAGTGCACAGGAGGCGGATCATTGTGTCCGTCTGCTCGAAGGAACAGGCGTCTATGTAAAAATCGGCATGCAGCTGTATTACGCAGCTGGCCCGGACTATATTCGGCAGATGAAAGACAAAGGCTATTCGGTGTTCCTCGATCTCAAGGTGCATGACATTCCGAATACAGCGCGTGGTGCCATGCAAAGTCTCGCCTCGCTTGGCGTGGATATGGTGAACGTTCACGCAGCCGGGGGCCTGAAAATGATGGAGGCTGCGCGAGAAGGACTGGAAAAAGGCACGCCGTCTGGACAGAAGCGCCCGCTGCTCATTGCGGTTACGCAGCTGACGAGTACAACAGAGGCGATGATGAATGATGAACTTGGCATTGCTGGCTCAGTAGAAGACTGTGTGGTGCAGTATGCAAAGCTAGCGAAACAAGCCGGTCTTGATGGCGTCGTTGCTTCTCCGAAAGAAGTGCCGCTTATTAAAGAAGCGTGCGGCTCGGCGTTTTTAACGGTAACACCAGGCATTCGCCCGAAAGGAACCGATGCTGGCGATCAGCATCGCATTACAACGCCGTCGGATGCATTTAAATTAGGCTCGGATTACATTGTAATCGGACGTGCGATTACACAGGCAGCTGATCCAAAGCAGGCGCTGCATACGATTCTGGAAGAAGTGAAGGGGAGTGCGAACTAATGGGACAAACTGAACTGGCAAAACAAATCGCAGGCAAACTGCTTGACATTGATGCGGTATCTCTCCGCCCGGACGAGCCATTCACATGGACATCTGGCATCAAAAGCCCGATCTACTGCGACAACCGGATGACGATGTCATTCCCGGACGTGCGCCGTCTGATCTACAAAAGCTTCGCGCAAAAAATTCGTGAGCAGTATCCAGATGCGCAGGTGATCGCGGGAACGGCGACAGCGGGCATCCCGCATGCGGCATGGGTGTCGGAAGAACTTGGACTTCCGATGACGTATGTGCGCTCGAAGCCAAAAGGACACGGCAAAGGCAACCAGATCGAAGGCAAGCTCGATGCAGGCGCAAAAGTGATCGTGATTGAAGATTTGATTTCGACAGGCGGCAGCTCGATTGAAGCGGCGCAAGCGATTAAAGAAGCGGGTGGAGAAGTGCTAGCTGTGCTTGCCATCTTCTCGTATCAGTTCCCGAAAGCGGAAGCGGCGTTTGCGGAAGCGGGATTCGCTTTTGATACACTGAGCAACTATACAGCTCTGCTGGAAGTGGCGCAGGAAAAAGGAACGATTCGGGCGGACCAGCTCGATGCACTTGCTTCCTGGAGACAGAACCCGGCTGAATGGCAAGGGTAATGCATCATCGGAAGTTTGTTTGATGGGATAGAGGTCAGCAAAGTATGGAGGCGGAGAGCGAAGAAGAGAGAAGTTCGTCGCGGTTTTATGCGTGGCAGGGAAGCGGGGGTTGTCCGCTCCAGGAGTCAGGCAGACTCGCCCGCAAAGCGCTTCCGAAGAATTGCTGAAGGAGCAGGTTGCGGGCAAAGGCCCCTCTGCCAGCCTCCTTCCGCTGGGGAAGCGCATAAAAAAGCTCCTTACTTTCTCTCTTCTTCGCTTCCGGCGTACTTTGCTGCTTACACATCAAATAAACTTCGATCATTGTCGTTATATATGTAAATACAAAAAGCCAATGATGTCCTGTGCAGGATGTCATTGGCTTTTTGTAATTTTTCTTCCTTATTATCGAAAGTTTGTTTGATGGAATAGAGGTCAGCAAAGTATGGAGGCGGAGAGCGAAGAAGAGAGAAGTGCGTCGCGGTTTTATGCGTGACAGGGAAGCGGGGGCTGTCCGCTTCAGGAGACTGGCAGACTTACTTTGCTGCTTATCTGTCAAACAAACTTTGATTATTGCGATTACATATGTAAAAGCAGAAACTCATAGTTCCTCTTCTCCCGTTCCTTCACCACGCTTGTCGTTAGCAGATCCCGCCCGTTTTTGTGCTACAATAAGAAAAATATCCAGTAGAGGTGAATGGCATGAGTGTACCGGAACGTGACTTGAAGCGGACATACACATATCAGGATTATCTCGGATGGTCGGATGATGAACGTTTTGAGCTGATTGACGGGGTGCCATACGCGATGAGTCCTGCACCTTCGCGAAAGCATCAACAAGTTTCAGGTGGATTGTTTGGAGAGTTTTGGAGTTACTTGCGGGACAAATCGTGCCAGGTATATGCGGCACCTTTTGATGTTCGTTTGGGTGTTGAAAATGAAACGGATGACAAGGAAATCAATGTCGTGCAGCCTGATATTACAGTTGTATGCGATAAAAACAAATTAGACGATAAAGGATGCAAGGGAGCGCCAAACCTGATTGTTGAGATTCTTTCTCCTTCTACAGGCAAACGGGATAGATGGTTGAAATACAAGCTGTATGAACGGGCGGGCGTACAAGAATACTGGATTGTAGAGCCACAAAATGAAACGATTGAAGTGTATCGCTTGCTCAATGAACAGTATGTGTTATCTGGGGTGTATGGGAAAGAGGATAAGGTAGAAGTCGGCATTTTTGAAGATATGACGATTGATCTGGACTTGGTGTTTCGGGAGTAAAGAAAAAAGTATTGGATATGTATATGAAATCATTCGCCATGAAAAGCTACTGCTTTCAAGACAAGAGGGCGCGGAGTATTTAAAAATTGAACCGCAAGCTTTATATGAATTAAATTAAGTGATAGCAACATTCGATTAACAGGCAATTTAATAGCACGTAATTATGAGTAAAAACAAGAAAAAAGCGCATGGATACCCACGCGCTTTTTTCTTGTTTTTTAGTTAGTAATTTCATCGATAGCATATGCTTGATGGTTTGAGCATTACCCAACATAGTCAGGAGTGGAGAAGGAAGGGGCCATGAACGCCTGTACGCGACTACCCAGCGGAAGGGTTCGCGCACACGAGCCTTTTGTCCCCAACCCTTCTGCGAAAAAACGTCCTGTCCTTTTGGGGACAGAGTGTGCGAGGTTCCTGAAGCGGCCTTGCGTTGCTTCGTTGCAAGCGTACCGAAGTGACAGGTACATTCCTTCTCCGCTCCTCCACCATACATTGGGCAGATCTAATCCGTCAAACACGATGCTAATTCATATGACTCTTCTGCTCCTCCACATACGCGGGTACAATCCGATAGCGGGACAGCATGCGATACGCTTTCTGTGCCACATTCGGGAAATAGCGAATATCCTGTACATCAATGCCGCCAAGCCAGAATAAGGCTAGCGCATAGGCGGTCAGCGCACATGCGCCGATCATCGCCGCTTCGAGTCCGAAGAACAGGCGCTCTGGAATCAGCAGATGTGGTTGAACCGTAAACCCAAGCCAGATGATGCCAAGTCCAATAGCGGACAAAAGAAGCGAGGATAGCAGAAAACCGCGCCAGCGTTCACCGAGAATGGCTAGCTTTGTATACTGATTAATCGCCCGAATATTGAGCGACATAACCGCAATAAAGCAGAGTGATGTTGCCAGGATAATGCCGTAAATACCGAACAGCGGAGCAAATACATAGTTGCCCGCCAGTTTGACAAGCACGCCGATAATAACATGGCGCATCGGTAAATCCGTACGGCCAAGCCCTTGCAGAATGCCGGATGATGTCATCATCATAACTTGGAAAATCGTACCGATACATAACGCTCCGATAATAAACGCCGCTTTCAAGTACGTAGCATCCGTATTTTTAAACAGCAGCCCATTAATCGGATACGCCGCCACTGTCAAATACAGTGCTGCCGGAACACCCGTAATGAGCGCAATCCGCAGCGCCATCGAGCTCATGCGCTGCACTTCCGCATGGTCGCGCCGCGAATACGCGGCCGATACGACCGGAATGATGGACGAACTGAGCGCAATCGCGAGAATGATCGGCAGACCAGCGAGTGACTGGGCGCTTCCGCCGAGAATCCCCACTGTATCTACCGCTTCATTGTACGCATGCAGCTGTTCCGTAAAGAAACGGAGCGGTACGCACGGCACATCCGTACCGGCAGCGATTTGGAGTGGACCGCCGAACGTTTTTCCATTTAGCACAACAGGCTGGTTCATGACAAGAGTTGCTTTGACCGGACCACGTTCATAAAAGGCCCGCTGGTGGTTTTTATCCCAGACAAGATCGGCTCCCATCGCGACGCTCGCTTCTTCGAGCGGAATCATCGTCGTATTGTTCTTGTACAAATACGGCGCGACGGGTAGCGTAATCTCTTTGCCACCGATTGTCGCTTCCGTATGTTTTAACGTCACCGATATGCGTTCGTTCTGCGGAGTCAGAAGCCGCAGAGATGTCGATGAATCGATAAAGTACAAAAGCGGTACGGCCATCGCAGAAATCGTGATAGGCAGGGACAGACGCAGCATCTTGCCATAAATTTGGCGATATGTGAGTTTTGTATAGTTTTTTTGTTCAGACACTCGCTTCCTCTGAGCCGGTCGGTGTTTTTTATAGAAATACATCATGACCGCCACTGCCGCGACACTTCCCATCACGGCACCGAATGAAGCGCCTGCTACGGCTACATCTTTGTTGTATCCATAATGCAGCAGAATAAGCGGCAGTGCGACCGCCGTTGCCACGCGGAGGATTTGCTCCATGACCTGGGAAAGCCCGGTCGGCTGCATGAATTGCTGACCCTGGAAGTATCCGCGCATAATCGCAATGAGCGGGAAGAGAAGCATGGCTGGAGCAATTGCTTTGATTGCCAGCTCTGCTTGTGGCGCTAAGGCATATTCCGCATAGTACGGTGCGATTATGATCATAAATAGAAACATCACGACACCTGTAACGAGCGCAAAATTCCGCGCCGCCTTGTATGTCTGGTGTGCTTCATGATACTGGCCGACCGCCGTATATTCCGAAATCTGCTTGCTTAGTGCGCTTGGTACGCCAAGTGTTGCGATGATCAGGAGCATGCTGTAGACGTTATAGGAGATCGTGTACAGCGTCATCCCGTCGTTGCCCATAATGTGCTGCAATGGTACGCGCTGCCCGACACCGAGCACACGCGATACAATAGCCGCTACAGTCAGAATGAGCGTTCCTTTCAAAAATGAGTTTTTTGACATCGTTTATTCCTCAAGACGTTGTAGTTTTCGTTCGGGCCAGATCGCGCAACACAGCATCATCCGGTGTAATGAACAGCGTTTTTTGTTGTTCGTAAATGACAAAGCCAGGCTTTGCCCCTTTTGGTTTTTTGACGTGGCGTACAAGTGTATAGTCAACGGGCACCTGGCTTGATTGCCGCGCCTTGCTGTGATACGCCGCAAGCATTGCCGCTTCCGCAAGCGTGGCATCTCCGAACTCCGTGCTGCGAATGACGACATGAGAACCTGGAATATCTTTCGTATGCAGCCATGTATCTGTCGGTGCTGCGAGTCGGTTCGTCAAATACTCGTTCTGTTTGTTGTTTTTGCCAAGATACATCTCAATGCCTTCACTTGACGTATACCGTTCGAGTACCGGATTTTTCGTTTTTGGCTTCCGATTTCGTCCGGTGCGGGCACGGAGATAGCCTTCTTCGGTCAACTCTTCACGAATTTCTTCAATGTCAGACAGACCGGCACTTTCGACCTGCTGGATGATCATATCAAGATATCGGACTTCCTCTTCCGCACCTGCGATCTGTTCATCTAGCACAGCGAGACTGTTTTTGGCCTTCGTATATTTTTTGAAATACGCCTGGGCGTTCTCGGAAGGTGTCAGCCTTGGGTCAAGTGGAATCGTTAGTTCCGGTGAATCATCCTCATAGTAATTCAGCACCGTCACGTCTATCTGCCCGCGCTCCATCTGATAAATGTTGGCGGTAATCAGCTCGCCGTACCGTTGATACACATGGGCATCTTCGGCCTGACGCTTCGTTTCTTTCAGCTTTTCGATCTTTTTGGCATTTTTATCGCGCTCATTGCTTACGAGTCGTAGCAAATCGTGCATGCGCTGCTTGACCGTATCGCGCTCCGCTTTGCCTTGATAGAAAGCTTCGAGGCAGGCGCTCATGGAATCAAAGGCTTCTGCCACACCTTGCAGGTGGGTGAGCGGGATGGCCGAGAAATATTCTTTTGTTGCTGTCCGTACAATGGTTGGCGTGTACAGATGAGCGTCTACATCATCCATGACAGAGCGGAACGCATTCCAGAGCGCATCTTCTGTCGGTAGACCCGCGCGATGCAGGATTTCCGTTGCGACAAGCGGGCTCATGCCAGCAAAGGAACCGACAAGCTGTTTGTCCAGCTTTCCTTCATTAAACTTCATACGGGCGAGAAATTCCTGCCGAGACGTATCAAGTGGGTTGCGCTTATCCTGCGGCGGTGGCGGCAGATATGGTCGGCCCGGAAGGACGACCCGATAGCGGCTGACGGAAGGCGTGACATGATGCAGCCCGTCATGGATGAGCCCGGTTTCTGGGTCCATGAGAATCAAGTTGCTATGCCGCCCCATAATTTCAAGCACAAGACGTTTGGCGCGATCGTCACCTAATTCGTCGCGTCCGCGCACATCAATATGTACAATCCGTTCCATGTCCACCTGTCGGATGGACTCGATGACGGCTCCTTCACAATATTTGCGGAGCAGCATGCAGAACATCGGCGCTTCAAGCGGATTCTGATACGCTGCGGTTGTCAGTTGAAGGCGGGGAAAACTCAGGCTCGCCGACAGCAGAAGGCGGACGCTGCCGCTGCGCGTGCGAATTTGCATCACGATGTCTGTATCGGTCGGCTGGTGGATTTTTGCGATCCGGGAGCCAGCCAGCTTCTCGTTCAGCTCGTGTGTCACCGCACGCGTGACAATGCCGTCAAAAGCCATATGATCACCTCATTATTGAAATATAAACTAGCCATCTCTTTATTGTGCCAAGAGCGACGCGAACATGCAAGGCGCGATTTGGAAAAAGTGCCGGATAGGAAGTGGAATGTTAGCTCATGCTTGTAGCAAGGAGGGATTCTGATGAGCAGGCAGCTTAAAAAGCGTATTTTACAGCATTTTGTGCAGGGGCGCATCCCTGATAGTGCAACAGTCGGGGTGGATGATGTCGAATTCGGGCAGGCGATTGAAGATCTGGCGGAAGAGAGATTGCTGTCTGGCGTTGTGCTGCAACGGGGCGGAAGCGGAAACCGTGTACTTCAGACGTTTCTGGATGAGACATCGATAACAGAGGCGGGAGAAAAATACGCGCAGAATGAAGCGGAATAACGAAGTAGTTAAGGGGCTATCTCTCCAGCTATAGAGACTAGCCCCTTTTTTGTTTGCAATGGTATGGATTTCCTCAAACTGTAGTGAAGGAGCGGAGGCGGGAGACGCTTTGTCACTTCCCTGTAAGCGTACCGAAGCGAACGGCTTCTCTCTTCTCCTACTCCCACCACTAAACGTTGGGGACCTCTTATAAAAAGCTGACACGGAGCTATTCCCTTCGAATCTCAAGAGGAAAGAATAGATAGCCTGTCATTTTTTAGAGCTTGTCAGAATATAGTAGGTTTGAATACTACACCGGACGGGGCAAAGGAGGTACTTGAATGAGTGGACAGCATTATTGGTTCAGCTATACAGATGACGAATTGGCCGGAATTCTCAAAACAGATACCCGGCAGGGACTGACAGGTACAGAAGCACAGGAGAGGCTTGAAACCATTGGGGCAAATGAGCTGGCAGATAAGGAAAAGCCATCACTTTTGCTATTGTTTCTCGGGCAGTTTAAAGACTTTATGGTTCTTGTGCTGCTAGCAGCAACATTAATTTCGGGCTTCCTGGGAGAATACGTAGACGCCATCGCCATTATTTCCATTGTATTGATTAACGGGATTCTTGGATTTGTCCAGGAGTTCCGTGCCGAACGTTCGCTTTCTGCGCTCAAAGAATTGACAGCCCCGATGGCGTACTGCATTCGGGATGGGGAGCTTGCACACGTCCCCGCGCGGGAGCTGGTGCCGGGGGATATTATTTATCTGGAAAGCGGAGACCGTATTCCGGCCGACGTCCGTTTCTTGTCTGCGAATGGACTGCATGTAGAAGAGTCAACCTTGACTGGAGAATCTGTGCCGGTCATGAAGCAGGCGGCTGTCCTGCGACATGAAGCTCTTCCGCTTGGTGATCAGGAGAATATTGGCTTCATGGGTACGATGGTGACGGCTGGAACCGGGTATGCCGTTGTGCTCACAACGGGCATGATGACTGAAATGGGAAAAATCGCTCATCTCATCCAGACGACTGAATCGCTGCAGACGCCGCTTCAGCTGAAGCTTGAGCAGCTGGGTAAAGTGCTCATCATTGTCGCGCTACTTCTGACAGCGGTTGTAGTTGGGACGGGCATTCTGCACGGGCAGAATGCGTATGATATGTTTCTTGCGGGTGTGAGCCTGGCAGTAGCAGCGATTCCGGAAGGATTGCCTGCAATTGTGACCGTGGCACTTGCACTCGGGGTACAGCGTATGATCAAGCGTCGCGCGATTGTGCGCAAGCTGCCGTCGGTTGAGACACTTGGCAGTGCGAGTGTGATCTGCTCGGATAAAACGGGAACCTTGACCCAGAACAAAATGACCGTTACACACATCTGGATGGAAGACAGTGTAGTAGAAATAAGCGGTACCGGGTATGAGCCACAGGGTGAATTTTTCACAGGACAGCGGGCGATGCGGGCACAGGCGAATCCGACGTTGTATAAGCTCCTCCAGTTCGGGGTTTTGTGCAATAACGCTCGGCTTGCACAGGAGAAAGCCGAGAAGAAAGGCATTCTCCGTCGTGCGACAGAAGAGTGGGTAGTGAACGGAGATCCGACAGAAGGAGCACTGCTCGTTGTCGGTGGCAAAGCCGGGCTTACGCGGGATTCGCTTGCGCAAACATGGACACGCATTAAGGAGTTCCCGTTTGATTCCACACGGAAAATGATGTCGGTTGTGATCGAGGATGCGTACCGCAAGCGGGTCGTTATTACGAAAGGCGCTCCGGATGTCCTGTTGTCACGCTGCACGCATATTTTGTGGAAAGGGCAGGCGGTGGCGCTTACGCCAGCGTTACGTCGTCAAATCTCATATGCGAATGAAGCACTGGCTAAACAGGCGCTCCGTGTGTTGGCGCTGGCGTATCGGGATGTGCATGGCAAGGAGATACCGGCCACTGATACGTCAGCAGAACGCCAACTTGTGTTTGTCGGATTGACAGGTATGATTGATCCGCCACGGGAAGAGGTGCGGGACGCTATCCAGAAATGCCGTCAGGCCGGAATCAAAACAGTCATGATTACGGGCGACCATCAGACGACAGCGGAAGCCATTGCTGGACAGCTTGGCATCCTTCCGTCGGGCGGGTTGACAGTAAATGGACAGGATTTATATAATATGTCCGATAGTGAGTTCGATTCAATTGTAGACAATGTGTACGTGTATGCACGCGTATCGCCGGAGCATAAGCTAAGAATCGTCAAGGCGCTTCAGAAGAAGGGGCATGTGGTGGCGATGACAGGTGACGGAGTGAATGACGCTCCGGCAATTAAGGCGGCAGACATCGGCATTGCAATGGGGATAACCGGAACGGATGTAACGAAAGAAGCGGCTGCGCTCGTGCTTGCCGACGATAACTTTGCAACCATTGAAGCGGCCATTGAAGAAGGGCGGACAATTTACGATAACATTCGCAAATTTATTCGCTACTTGCTGGCATCAAACGTTGGCGAGATCATGGTCATGTTTTTTGCGATGCTCGCCGGACTTCCGCTGCCCCTTGTGCCGGTGCAGATTTTGTGGGTCAACCTGGTAACCGATGGGCTTCCTGCGTTAGCGCTCGGTGTGGACCAGCCGGAAGATGCGACAATGAAGCGTCCGCCGCGTTCGCGTACCGAGAATGTGTTCGCTCGTGGATTAGCGTGGAAAATCGTCTCACGCGGCGTATTGATCGGTGTGTCCACACTGGCTGCGTTCTGGATCACGCTGCTTGCGCATCCAGATGAACTGATCCGCGCCCAGACAGTAGGATTTGCTACACTTGTCATGGCGCAGCTCATTCATGTGTTTGACTGCCGAAGCGAGATCTCGATATTTAGTCGCAATCCGCTGCAAAACAAATACCTGGTGCTGGCGGTTTTGTCATCCGTGCTGCTTGTACTTCCGGTGATCTATCTTCCGGTACTGCAACCGATCTTTAGTACGGTGGCACTCAATGGTACGGAATGGGGACTTGTTCTTCTGCTTGGCGGGCTTCCGACGTTTGCAACCGGCGTGTTTTCGCTGATGTTTGCCCGTTCCGGTAAACAGAGAAGGGTGAGATAAACGTGAATTTCACGAAGATGAATGGACTGGGCAATGACTTTATCGTCGTTGCCCATTTTGAAACGCTGCCGACCGATGCAGCTGAGATGGCGAAGCGCATGTGCGATCGCCATTTTGGTGTTGGAGCGGATGGGCTTGTTTTTATTCTGCCGTCTGAACATGCAGATGTGCGGATGCGTATTATGAATGCAGATGGCTCAGAAGCAGAGCAGTGCGGCAATGCGGTGCGCTGTGTTGCGAAATATGCGTTTGATCACGGTCTTGTGTCTCGTACGGAACTGACAGTCGAGACGGGGGCTGGCCTGCAACGTGTCTGGATTGAAACAAAAGAAGGTCGGGCGCATCGGGTGAAAGTAGACATGGGCGCACCGATTCTTGGTGGGCAGGCGATTCCGCTCGCGGTAGATGGGGAGCCGATTGTTGAGCACCCCATTCAGGCGAATGGGCGCGATTTTTGTTTTACGGGCGTGTCGATGGGCAATCCACATGCGGTCATTTTTGTGGATGATGCGGCTACTTTTGAAGTAGACGTATGGGGTCCGCCGCTTGAAGTGCATGAGATGTTTCCGAACAAAGCCAATATTGAATTTACCTCTGTCATTTCGCCCAAAGAAATGACAATGCGTGTGTGGGAGCGCGGCTGCGGTCAGACGTATGCATGCGGCACAGGGGCATGCGCGACCGTTGTAGCGGGTGCGTTGACTGGTCGGACTGATCGGACTGTACTTGTTCACTTAAAAGGCGGAGACCTTCATATTGAATGGAGCGAAGTAGATGGTCACGTCTATATGACGGGCCCTGCGGAAGAAGTATTTACGGGACATTGGGGCATTCGATAAATTCTGGTTCGGCTACGAATGGCGAGAGGAGAAACGTATGGTATACAGCATGACTGGGTATGGGCGAGGAGAAGCCCGTACAGAGGCAAATAGCGTTACGGTGGAGATGCGCTCGGTAAATCATCGTTTTAGTGAAGTGGCGATTCGTATGCCGCGCGAGGTTACAGCTCTTGAAGACGCAGTTCGTCGAGCGGTGCTTACCCGGGTTAAGCGCGGGCGAATCGATGTATTCATCACGCTGGTGGCAGATGAAACGCCGTCTTCCCTGCAGATCAATTGGGAGCTTGCCCGTCAATATAAGGAAGCGGCCGAGCAGATGGCAGCACAGCTCGGGGCGGCTGGTGAATTGACGGTGAAAGACCTTCTGCTTCTCCCGGATGTCGTCCATGTTGGGGAAGAGCGGTCGGATGTGGAAACGTATCGGGAGCCGTTGCTTGCTGCAGTGCAAGAAGCAGTGGATGCACTTATGGATATGCGGGGGCGTGAGGGAGCCGCGCTGCGTGAAGATGTACTGGCACGTATTGCTGCTATGGAGCACATTACAGCAGAGTTGGCCGCGTTGGCTCCGGCTGTGGCAGGAACATACCGGGAACGGATCTTTGCTCGGATCGAAGAATACATACAGGGGCGGGGCGAGATTGATGAGAGCCGCCTGCTTCACGAAGTGGCGCTGTTTGCAGAACGGGCTGACATTGCCGAAGAAATCACACGGCTCGCCAGCCATTTTGCCCAGTTCCGCTCGATTATGGATGAACCGGATGCGATTGGCCGCAAGCTTGATTTTCTCGTGCAGGAATGCCACCGGGAAATTAATACAATGGGTGCGAAGGCGAATCACCTCGAAATCAGCCAAAAAGTGGTGATTTTGAAAGCTGAGCTAGAAAAAGTGAAAGAACAGGTGCAAAATATAGAGTAAAGCAGTAAAATAGAAGATAACTCTATATCCCGCTAAAATAGGGAGGCATATGCATGGCCATTAAGCTGATTAATATCGGATTCGGCAATATCGTATCCGCTAATCGCATCATTTCCATTGTGAGTCCCGAATCCGCTCCGATTAAGCGGATCATTCAGGAAGCGCGGGATCGTAGCATGCTTATCGATGCGACGTACGGCCGCCGCACGCGTGCCGTTATTGTCACAGACAGTGACCATGTCATTTTATCAGCGGTACAGCCTGAGACAGTGGCACATCGGTTGACAAGTAAAGATGATGATTCAGACGAATAAGCTAAACGGGGGATTGTATGAAGCACGACAGAGGGTTATTGATTGTGTTGTCAGGGCCGTCCGGTGTAGGTAAGGGTACTGTATGTGCCGCCCTGCGCCCGCACATGAAAGACCTGGTATACTCGGTGTCTGCGACGACGCGTACACCACGTACAGGTGAAGTGGACGGTGTGAATTATTTCTTCAAAACGAAGGAACAATTCAAACACATGATCGAGAATGACCAGCTGCTTGAATGGGCAGAATATGTTGGTAATTTCTATGGTACACCACGCGGGTTTGTAGAAGATACACTCGCAAGTGGGCGCGATGTGATTCTAGAGATTGAGGTGCAGGGAGCGCTTCAGGTGAAGGAGAAGTTTCCGGAAGGGATTTTTGTTTTCCTCGCACCGCCAGATCTGAAGGAACTTCGCTCGCGAATTACAGGTCGCGGAACCGAGACTGAAGAAAGCATCCACAATCGCATGACGATGGCCAAAGCTGAGATTGAGTTGATGGACCGTTATAATTACGTTGTTGTCAACGACGAGGTGGACAAGGCATGCGAACGCATCGAGGCGATTGTGGTAGCGGAACATTGTAAGAAGGAACGCCAGATTGCGAAGTATCGCAACTGGATAGAGGAGGTTTTTTAACATGATTTATCCGTCAATTGATAAGCTGCTCGAGAACGTGGACAGCAAATATACACTTGTAACGATTGCGTCAAAGCGTGCCCGTCAGATGCGCGAAGTAAGCGGATTTTTGATTGATAAGCCGGTTGCTTATAAGCATGTAGGTACGGCACTTGAAGAAATGTATGCGGGTAAGATTGGGTTTGAACGGCTGAAATAATCACGCAAGAAGGCGCATATCCGAACCGGAAGGGGACGATGGCGCTTTTTTCATGACTTGCGCGAGAAAGTCTGTTTGAAAGGTGGAAGCACCAACTGTTGTGGGGGAGATGGGAAGAGAAAAACCATGTCACTTCGTTGCGCACGGCAGGAAGTATGACTGGCCGCTCCAGAAGTCTGGCGGACTCGCCCGCAAAGCGCTTCCGTAGCAGAACCTAAAGGAGTAGGTTGCGGGCAAAGGCACGTCCGCCAGCCTTCTTCTGCTGGGTAGGTGCGCAAAGGCGTTCCGTTGTTTTTTCTCTTCCCATTTCCCACGGCAGTTTGGTGGTCCACTTTCAAATATGCTTTTGGCTAATATGAAAAACGTTATAAATATAGAGAAGGAGGCGCGGCAGTGGAGGGAAAGACGATTGTAATTGGTGTGACAGGTGGTATTGCGATTTATAAGATTGCGGATTTGTGCAGCAAGCTGACGCAGAAGGGAGCGAATGTGTGGGTGCTGATGACGGAGTCTGCGACACGATTTGTGCAACCGATTACGTTTCAGTCGCTTGTGCATAATCCGGTACTGACTGATACGTTTCAGGAGCCGAATCCGCATGTGATTTCACATATTCATGTAGCGGATATGGCGGACTTGTTCCTGGTTGCGCCAGCAACGGCTAATACGATCGGAAAAATGGCGAACGGAATTGCCGATGATATTGTGACGACCGCGTATTTGGCAACAAAAGCGCCGGTGTGGATTGCACCGGCGATGAATGTGAATATGTACAACCATCCAGCGGTGCAGAGCAACCTTACGCGCCTTGGGGAATACGGCCATCGATTTGTGGAGCCAGAGGAAGGCTATCTTGCCTGTGGATGGACTGGCAAAGGGCGTCTGGCTGAGCCCTTCGATATTCTCAGTGAGATTGAAGCGTACTTCGCGGCAGAGACGCGTTGCGATCTTGCGGGTCAAAAACTGCTCGTAACGGCAGGTGCGACACGCGAATCCGTTGATCCTGTCCGCTTTTTTACGAATCATTCATCCGGCAAGATGGGCTACGCAATTGCGGAAGCGGCGGTGAAGCGAGGGGCGGACGTTGTGCTTGTCAGTGGTCGAACGAATCTGAATCCGCCAGCGGGTGTGGAATTCGTACAGATTGACTCGGCAGAAGAGATGTATCAGGCGGTGATCGCCCGCTATGATGAGATGGACATTGTTGTCAAATCAGCAGCCGTAGCCGATTATCGTCCGAAAGTCGTACATACAAATAAAATGAAGAAAAAATCGGGCGATCTGGTTATGGAGCTTGAGCGGACGCGTGATATTCTAGCCGAGCTTGGCGCACGTAAGATGCATCAGTTCCTCGTTGGATTCGCTGCCGAAACAGAAAATGTCGAAGAAAATGCGCGCGGCAAAATGGAGCGCAAGCGGGCGGATATGATTGTCGCCAATAATGTGGCAGAGGCGGGTGCCGGATTCGGCGTAGATACGAATATTGTGACGATCTATACGCGTGACGGAGAGGCACAGCAGCTCCCACAGATGAGCAAAGCCGACATTGCAGACCGTATTCTTGATGCGGTAGTAGCGGCCCGGAAGCAGGAGGCGTAATATGTATGCCCGCGTGATTGTCGATGTGCCGGTCGTCGATACGGACCGCCCATTCGACTATGCGGTTCCCGCAGCTCTTCTGCCATTTGTTCGGGTAGGAAGTCGCGTTTCTGTTCCATTCGGTCCGCGCAAGCTGCAAGGATTCGTCATTGAACTTGCAGAGCAGACAGACGTAGACCGGGTAAAAGCAGTGCTTGACGTGATGGATATCGAGCCACCATTGACAGAAGAGATGGTCGAGCTTGCCCGCAAAATGAGCGCACGTTATATGTGTACGCAGTACGCAGCCCTTCAGTCTATGATTCCAGCTGTGCTTCGCTCTAGCTACGAGAAGCAAGTGTCGCTTACATCGGCCGGGATGGCGTTTGAATCGGGGCTGATGGATGAGCAGGCATTTTACCAGCATATAAAAAACCGCCAGCCCATCGCGTGGGATGCGTTGATTAAGCAGTTCCCGATGGCTGCTTCTTGGCTTACAGACGGGATGAAAGCGGGTCGCATTATCGTGGAGCAGATCGTAGGCGACCGCGTGACTAAAAAGACGGTGACCGTAATTGAGCCAGCCGTATCGCTTGAGCAGCTTGAAATGGCTAAGGTGGAGTTGCCGAAGTCAGCAGCCCGGCAGAAAGAGGTGCTGTCGCATTTTGTTCACCATTATGCAGCTATTGATCAGCCGCAGCTTCTAGCACTACTGCGCGTATCCAATCAGACGGTGAAGGCACTCATCGACAAAGGATTTTTGCGTCGTGAAGAAGTGGAGAACTACCGGGATCCATTCGCCGGACGCACATTTGCACCTGTTGAAAAGCACCCGTTCACCACGCAGCAGCAGACCGTCATTAATGGAATTAGTGAAGGCATGAATCCGCCTCAATATTACCCATGCTTGATTCACGGGGTTACGGGTAGCGGCAAGACGGAAGTATATCTCGAAATTATGGAGCGGACCATTGAACAAGGGCGCGAAGCGATTCTGCTTGTCCCGGAGATTTCGTTGACACCGCAGATGGTAAACCGCTTTAAGGGGCGATTCGGGGATCAAGTAGCTGTGATGCACAGCCGTCTGTCGCAAGGTGAGCGATATGATGAATGGCGCAAAATTCGGCGCGGCCAGGTGAAAGTAGCGATTGGAGCACGCTCCGCGATTTTTGCCCCGTTCCGCAATCTTGGATTGATCATTCTTGATGAAGAGCATGAAGGGTCGTATAAGCAGGAAGAAACCCCGCGTTATCATGCACGGACAATCGCGCAGTATCGCGGGTTGTATCACCAGGCAGTCGTATTATTCGGCAGCGCTACTCCGTCGATGGAGTCATATCATGAAGCACAGCGGGGACGCATTCATCTGTTTACGATGGACGAGCGAGTGAATAACCGACCGATGCCTGTGGTCAATATTGTCGATATGCGGGAGGAGCTACGGGAAGGCAATCGAACGATGTTTAGTAAATCGCTTGTAGAGGCGATTGAGGACAGACTGGCAAAACAAGAGCAGATGGTGATGTTTCTGAATCGACGCGGTTTTTCCACGTTCGTGATGTGTCGTTCGTGCGGGTATGTGGCAGGTTGCCCGCATTGTGACATCTCGCTTACGTACCACCGGAGCAACCGGACGCTGCGTTGCCATTACTGCGGCTATACGGAGAGTGAGCCTACGCTTTGTCCGGAATGCGGCAGCGAGCATATTCGTTTTTTTGGCACGGGGACGCAAAAGGTAGAAGAAGAATTATCTCGCCATTTTCCGGGTATTCGGGTTATTCGAATGGATGTGGATACGACCGGGCGCAAAGGTGCGCATGAGAAGTTGCTGCAAGATTTTCGCGAAGGAAAAGGCGATGTGCTGCTCGGTACACAGATGATCGCCAAAGGGCTTGATTTCCCGAATGTAACGCTTGTCGGTGTGCTAGCGGCGGATAGTACGCTTAATCTGCCTGATTTTCGGGCGGCAGAGCGAACGTTTCAGCTGATTACACAGGTGGGCGGGCGAGCCGGACGGCATGAGAAGCAAGGGGAAGTGATTTTGCAGACGTACAATACGGAGCACTATAGCATTCAGTTGGCGAGCCGCCATGATTACAGCACGTTTTTCGTGGAAGAGATCAAGCAACGCTATGAGAAAAACTATCCGCCATACTGTCGCTTGATTTTATTTACGTTTACGCACGAGAATGTACCGCTGATTGTCAAGAAAGCGGAGCAGTTCGCAGGTAAGCTTCGGCAGATTATCCCATCCGGTGCCTTTCTTTTAGGTCCGGTCGCTTCTCCGATCGCCCGCATAAAAGATAGATATCGATTTCAATGCATGGTAAAATATAAAAACGATCCGCGCGTGTTGCCTGACATTTATCGTTTGGTGCGGGCATTCGATGACGAGCGGAAAAAAACAGGCATTATGCTGACGGTCGATGTTGATCCGCAGATGATGATGTGACGGAGGAAAGAAATAATGAGCATTCGCATGATTGTAAAGCATCCAAACCCGGTTCTTCGGGAAAAATGCAAAGAAGTCAAAAAAATTAATTCCAATCTTCATAAATTGCTTGATGATATGGCAGATACAATGTACGAGGCAGAAGGCGTAGGTTTAGCCGCTCCACAGGTGGGCATTACGAAGCGTGTCGTCGTCATTGATGTCGGAGACGGTATCATTGAGATGATCAACCCGGAAATTTTGGAGATGAAGGGTGAACAGTTCGGTCCAGAAGGTTGCCTGAGTATTCCTGGGCTGCTTGGCGATGTGCGCCGTGGCCAGTGGGTAAAGGCCAAAGCGCTTGACCGTGATGGCAATGAGTTTATTATTGAAGGGGAAGAATTATTGGCACGCGCGATTCAGCATGAGATTGACCATCTGAATGGCGTCTTGTTCATCGACCTGGCAGAGAAAACATACTCCGGGCGCGAATAAATAGAGTGAGAGAACAGGAGAGGAAGAGAGGAACGAAACATTTCCCTCTCCCTCTTTTATTTTGGATACAAAAAGGAGCGACATTAGCTGTGCGAATTGTATTTATGGGAACACCGGATTTTGCTGTACCATGCTTGCAGAAGCTTGTGCAGAATGGATATGAAGTGGTAGCGGTTGTGACACAACCAGACCGTCCGAAAGGCCGTAAAAAGCAACTTGCCGCCCCTCCCGTTAAGGAAGCGGCCATCGAACTTGGATTACCTGTATTGCAACCGGAAAAACTGAAAGTATCCGGTGTCACAGACATTCTGGCATATGAGCCGGACTTAATCGTAACCGCTGCGTTTGGACAAATTCTGCCGAAAGAGGTACTCGATTACCCGAAACATGGCTGTATTAATGTACATGCTTCCCTGCTTCCGAATTATCGGGGTGGAGCACCCATTCATAAGTCCATCATCGACGGTCAGCCAGAAACAGGCGTAACGATTATGTACATGGTCGAGAAGCTGGATGCAGGTGATATGTTATCACAAGTACGAGTGCCGATTACAGACGAAGACAACGTCGGTACGATGCATGACAAGCTAAGCGCAGCTGGTTCGGACTTATTGCTCGACACCATCCCAAAACTACTCGGTGGGGAGATTACACCAGAGCCACAAGATGAGTCGAATGTAACATTTGCGTGGAATATCACGCGTGAAGACGAGAAGCTGGACTGGGCAAAGTCTGCACGTGCGCTGTTCAACCAGGTACGCGGACTGAATCCGTGGCCGGTCGCTTATACGACACTGAACGATCAAGTAATGAAAGTGTGGAACAGCCAGGTGCTAACCGAAAAAAGTGCTGTGCAGACGCCAGGCGCCGTACTGTCCGTATCAGCAGACGGCATTGACGTGCAGACAGGCGACGGTGTGCTTCGCCTGATAGAAATACAGCCCGCCGGAAAAAAAGCAATGAAAGTGTCTGACTATGTGCGCGGCAGCGCGGTGGTCGAAGCTGGGATGACATTCGGAACGGAGAACACTCATGAGTAAGCGTAAACTTCCTGCTCCACGCAGTGCCCGCGAACTGGCCGTGCGTGTGCTGACAGATGTAGAACAAAAACAGGCGTATAGCAATCTCGAACTAAAATATGCGCTTGCGGAAGCGGCACTTGCTCCGCGTGATGTGGCGCTTGCGACTGAACTGGTATACGGGACGCTTGGCCGCCTCCATACACTTGATTGGATGCTTGGTAAATTCGTATCCAAGCCGCTCGGTAAGTTAGATGGATGGGCACGAAATCTGCTGCGGGTGAGCTTTTATCAGATTTCGTATCTGGACCGCATTCCTGACCGCGCGGTGGTGCATGAAGCGGTCGAGATCGCGAAGCGCTTTGGACATGCTGGCATTGCGGGCATGGTGAACGGTGTGCTGCGCAGTCGCCTGCGTGAACCACAAAAAGTTGAGATTCCCACGAATCTGCCGCCGGTGGAGCGGATTGCCCTTGCGTATTCCCACCCGGAGTGGATGGTGCGTGCGTGGATCGAACAATATGGAGAAGCGGAGACGGAAGCGATGTGTGCGGCCAACAATGAAGCGCCTGCCCTTAGTTTGCGAGCTAACGCAATTCGCGTGACACGGGATGAGTTGATCGAGCAGATCGCAAGGCAGACTCCGGATGCTGCGCTCACGCCGTCTGCAGTAGCACCGGAAGGCGTAGTGGCACATGATCTCGGCAACATTACGGAACTTCCGGCGTATGCGAGTGGGTCCTGCACGGTGCAGGATGAAAGCTCGATGCTTGTCGCCCGTGCAGTGGCACCTGCATCTAGTATGCAGGTACTTGATATGTGTGCCGCTCCGGGTGGCAAGACTACACATATAGCTGAACTGATGAAGAACAGGGGCGAGATTACCGCCCTGGATATACATGACCATAAAATCAAGCTGATCGAAGCGAATGCATTCCGTCTTGGCATCTCAATTATTAAAGGGCGAGCAGGCGATGCGCGTGATGCGGCAAAGCTGTTAGCCGGGCAGACATTTGATCGTATTCTCGTGGATGCGCCGTGTACTGGCCTTGGCGTTATTCGCCGCAAGCCAGATATCAAATGGCAGAAGAAGCCGGGGGATGCAGAGGCGATCAGTAGGATTCAGTATGAGATTTTGCAGACAGCGGCCGAACTCGCAGGCCCTGACACCAAAATCGTGTACAGCACATGTACGGTCGAACCAGAAGAGAACGAACACGTACTCCGTCGCTTTCTGGCTGACCACCCGGAGTGGGAGTTGGATGGAACGCTGGCTGATGATATGCCGGAGGTGGTGCGTCATAAATATCCAACGCTTACCGAAGGATATATGCAGATGCTCCCGCACCATTTCCACACCGATGGTTTTTTCATCTCCCGCTTGCAGCGAACAAATACAGCGAAGGAAGCGTAGTTTTGTGATACAATGTGATGTGAACTTTTGAAGGAAGAACTGGTGATACCGAATATGAAACCTTTATTGTATAGTTTTACCCTCCCGATGCTCAAAGAGTGGATGGAGAAGAACGGAGAGAAGGCATTCCGTGCCGGACAAGTATTTGATTGGTTGTATGGGAAGCGTGTGAACTCCTTGGATGAGATGAGTAATCTGTCGAAAGGATTACGCGAGAAGCTTGCTGCATCCTTCTCCCTGGACGTATTAAAAGAAATTACGCGTCAGGAATCAGCAGACGGTACGATTAAGTTTCTTTTCTCGTTGCATGACGGGCACGCAATTGAAACGGTTATTATGCGGCACGATTATGGCAACAGCGTCTGCGTTACAACACAGGTGGGCTGTCGGATCGGATGTACATTTTGTGCGTCTACGCTTGGTGGCTTGAAGCGTGATCTGGAAGCGGGCGAGATTGTCATACAAGTGCTTGCCGCACAGAAGGCACTGGATGCAGAGCAGCAGCGCGCCAGCCACGTTGTCGTCATGGGCATTGGCGAGCCGTTTGAGAACTATGACTCCCTGCTTGCGTTCCTGCGCATTATTAATGAAGAAAAAGGGTTGAACATCGGTCAGCGCCATATTACGGTGTCGACAAGCGGCATTGTGCCAAGCATTTACCGCTTCGCTGATGAGAAGTTTCAGATTAACCTGGCGATCTCGTTGCATGCGCCGAACACGGAGATTCGTACCCGGCTGATGCCAGTTAACCGCCGCTATCCAATGGATGAACTGATGGATGCGTGTCGCTATTACATTAATACGACCGGCCGCCGCCTGACATTTGAGTATGGGCTTTTCGGCAGTGTGAATGACCGACCGGAGCATGCGGAAGAGTTGGCGGCTCTCCTTAAGGGCATGATGTGCCATGTGAATTTGATTCCGGTCAATTATGTACCGGAGCGTAATTACGTGCGCACCTCACGCAATGATATTTTTAATTTCAAGCGGATTCTTGACGCAAAAGGCATCAATGTGACAATCCGCCGCGAACACGGCAGTGATATTGCTGCGGCGTGCGGCCAGCTGCGGGCGCAGCACGCAAAGCAGACACAGGGGTGATGAACAATGGAGTCAGCCATACAGACGCATATTGGCTGTGTACGGCAGACAAATGAAGATTCTGGCCGTATTCAGAACTATGACGGCGGCTGGACGCTTGCGATTGTAGCAGATGGAATGGGCGGTCATCAGGCGGGAGATGTAGCAAGTCAGATGGCCGTAGAGAGCATCTGCGAGCATATGCAGGTCATGCATAGTTCGATGACACCGGATGAACGACAGCGCACGTTGAATGAGGCGATTCAGGCGGCTAACCAGAGAATTCTGGCGTATGCTAATGCCCATCCCGAATGCAAGGGAATGGGCACGACGATTGTAGCGGCGCTGATGAGCCCACAGCTTGGTGTGCTTGCCCATATCGGGGACAGTCGGATTTATCGATATAGTGGCGGTGTGTTGCAGCAGATTACGAGCGATCATACACTGGTGAATGAATTGCTCCGCAATCATCAGATTACACAGGATGAGGCGGCAAACCATCCGCGCCGCAATATTTTGACGCGCGCATTGGGAACAGACCAGACAGTCAAGGCAGACTTTAGCATCTTACATTGGGATGAGGAAGACATGCTTTTGCTTTGTTCGGACGGGCTCTCGGGTAAGGTGAGTGGAGAGATAATTGCCGATATATTAGAAGAAGGCTCCCTCCAGCAAATGGCGGATACACTCATTGCCCGCGCGCTCGAAGCAGGAGGGGAAGACAACATTACGGTCATCCTTTTACGTAATGAGACAGAGGGTGTGGAATGAAAGGAGGGGGCGTACAGATGGAAGGACAAAAAATCGGCGGTCGCTATGACATAGAGAAAAAAATCGGCGAAGGCGGGATGGCGGTTGTGTACCGTGCCCGTGATACATTGTTGAACCGAACCGTAGCGCTTAAAGTGCTGCGCTCCCAGTTTGGCAATGACGATGATTTTATTGCCCGTTTCCACCGGGAGGCACAGGCGGCAGCCAGCCTTTCTCATCCGCATGTTGTCAACATTTACGACATCGGTCAGGAAGGCGAGATGTACTATATCGTCATGGAGTACGTAGAAGGCATGACATTAAAACAGTACATTAACGAACACGCGCCGCTTGATGTCAAGCAAGCAGTAAATATTGCGATTCAAATATGTGACGCACTTGATCACGCGCATCAAAACGAGCTTATTCACCGTGATATTAAGCCGCATAATATTTTAATTAACCGATATGGACGAATTAAAGTAACGGATTTTGGGATTGCGCGTGCTGTATCGTCCGTGACGATCACACATACAGGTTCAGTACTTGGCTCTGTGCATTACTTCTCGCCAGAACAGGCGAAAGGCATTATGGCCGGAGCGAAGTCCGATCTGTATTCGCTCGGTGTTGTGCTGTACGAGATGCTGACCGGCACACTGCCGTTCTCAGGCGATTCCCCAATCAGCGTAGCACTGAAGCATCTACAGGAGCCGTATATTCCACCGCGTAAACTGCGCCCGGACTTGCCGCAGAGCGTGGAAAATATCATCATTCGCTCGCTAGCGAAAGACCCGATGTACCGGTTTGAATCGGCGAATGAGATGCTAGAAGAGCTACGGACATGTCTTCTGCCGGAACGGCGTGACGAGCCGGTGTACTTGCTGCCGGAGAAGTATGCGATAGAAGAAGACCCTGAGATTACCCGGATTATTCCGGCCATCAAGCCGGAGATGATGCGTAAGAAGTCATGGGATGAGCCAGAAGAAGCACGTCCCGTCAAAGAATGGCGCAAGGCTTCTACTTCTACAGAATCGGCTGCGGTGAAACAAAACTCAGCACAGGAACCGGAAGAAGATGAGGACGAATCAGTAGGACGCTCATGGAAACGTGTGCTTGCCTGGGGATTCGGGATTGTGCTGTTCCTCACGCTTGCATTTGTTGGAAGCTTCTACGGGTTTACGTTGCTGAACGTTCCGGATGTGACAACACCGGCGGTTGAGAAACTATCGCTTCAAGATGCACGCCAGAAGCTTGAGGCAGTTGGCTTAAAGCCAGTCATTCAGCAGCAATTTGATCCAACTGTGGAAGCAGACCATGTCATTAAACAGACGCCTCCTGCTAATATGTCCGTGAAAAAAGACTCGGAAGTTCAATTGATCGTAAGTCAGGGCAAACAGAAGGCGGGGCTGCCGAATTTTGTTGGCAAGAATATTGATGATCTAGCTGATCAGTTGCGCGGCTACAAGAATGTGCGGACAGAAGAAGAAGCAAATGATAGTCAGCCAGCCGGTACCGTACTGAGCCAGACACCAGAAGCAGGTGCCCAGGTGGTTGCAGATGAAACAGAGATTGTCCTCACGGTTAGCAAAGGGGGAGGCAAAATCGTCATGCCAAACCTGGTTGGGTTGACAGAAGAAGAGATGAAGACAAAGATGAGCCGACTGGGCCTGAAAATACAGTCGGAGACGAAAAGTAGCTATCAGCCACAGGGTACAGTTATTGATCAATCATACCGGGCTGATACAGAACTGAAAAAAGGAACCTGGGTACGCGTAACGGTAAGCTCGGGTCTGCCGGACGAAGCACGTCGAGTTCGTACGCCGGTACAAGTGTATTTGAATGCGGGTGAGACGGCCACGATAGAGATTCGCGTAACCGACGCATCAGGCAAAAACCGGATGGTAGAGAAGACGCCGATCAGCCAAAGTATGGAATTCAAGGTTCCGATTGTCGTCACACCGTCACAGGAAGCGGTCATTCAAGTTTTCCGCGATGGCCAACAGATCGATGAAAAACATATTGGATATAACGATGCACAGTAGCACAGGAGGGATTTCATGCCGAAAGGCCGTATCGTAAAAGCACTTGCCGGCTATTATTACGTGCAGGATGGCGATGCCTACTGGCAGTGCCGGGCACGGGGCGTATTCCGCAAGCGGGGGATAACTCCTCTTGTCGGAGATGAAGTGATGTATGAAGTAAGCGGGTCAGAGGGCACGGTTACGGAGGTGCTACCGCGCACAAGTGAGCTAGTTCGTCCACCGATTGCTAATATCGACCGGGCGATTCTTGTTTTCTCACTGGCGGAGCCTGCTTTCAATCCGCAGCTTCTTGATAAGTTTCTCGTTCATACAGAAGCAGCCGGGGTAGAGGCGGTCATATGTCTAACTAAGGCGGACTTATTAGACGATGGTGATAAGCTTGCGGAGATTCGTCGTAGCTGTGAGCAGATGGGCTATCCGGTCGTGGTGACAAGTTCCAAAGGACAGAGTGGGCTTGCGGAGATTCGCGCCCATTTAGCTGGCAATCTGTCCGTATTTGCCGGACAGTCCGGTGTTGGCAAGTCGTCGCTTCTCAATGCATTGTTCAGTGAACTTCAACTCGAAACCGCCCCGATCAGTCACAAGCTGGGCCGGGGTAAGCATACTACGCGTCATGTGGAGCTCATCTATCTGCCAGAAGGCGGCTGGGTCGCGGATACGCCGGGCTTTAGCTCGCTTGATTTCCATTCGGTTAGAGACATAACTGAGCTTGGACTGTATTTCAGAGAAATGCGGGAGCGGCTCGGGGAATGCAAATTCCGTGGCTGCTTGCATGTGAACGAGCCGGGCTGCGCGGTGCGGCAGGCGGTGGATGGAGGAGACATCCAGTCGTCCCGCTATGAGCATTACCTGCAATTTTTGCAGGAAATTAAAGAGAGAAAGCCGAGGTATTAGCATCATGGTAAAAATCGCGCCTTCGATTTTGTCGGCAGACTTTTCCCGCCTGGGAGCGGAGATTCAAGAAGTTGAACAGGGTGGAGCAGAGTGGCTGCATGTCGATGTGATGGATGGTCATTTCGTGCCAAATATTACGATTGGACCGCTTGTTGTGCAGGCAATTCGTCCGCATACGAAACTGTTTATGGATGTACATTTGATGATTGAAAATGCTGATCTGTACATTCCGCAGTTTGCCAAAAGTGGAGCCGAGATGATTACGGTGCATCAGGAAGCGTGCACGCACCTGCATCGCACGATCCATCTTATTAAAGAGCAGGGAGTAAAAGCGGGTGTGTCGCTTAATCCGGCTACGCCAGTATCAACGCTTGAACATGTGCTTGGGGATATTGGTATGGTATTGCTCATGTCTGTGAATCCGGGCTTTGGCGGACAGAAGTTCATTCCGGAAGTCATAAAGAAAGTCGGTCAGCTCAAAGCAATGCTTATCGAGCGCGGCCTTGAGAATCAAGTAGAAATCCAGATTGATGGCGGCATTAATACCGAGACAGCACCGCTTGTCGTTGCGGCGGGCGCAACATGTCTCGTAGCGGGTAATGCGGTATTTGGTAAGCCGGACCGTGGGCAGGCGATTGCAGCAATTCGCGATGCGGCGAATAAGGCGCTGTAGGCGCGCATAGGATAAGAGGAGAAGTGATCAGATGCTTCTCCTCTTTTTTATACGCTGGCTGTCCGTTTCACAAAAAATAGGCACTTGTTTTTGTTCATATTTTATCTTCAACTCTCATATGGTAAATCGAGTGAGGCGCACAGGTAGAAATGCCTGCGGATGGAAATAAAAAAGGGAGGGTTCATCATGCGGTTTTATACCATTAAGCTGCCGAAATTTCTGGGGGGACTCATTCGTATACTTCTCGGCGGAAAAAAGTGAGGCACGGCATAAAAAAAAGCACCACAGCGGGTGCTTTTTTTACGTGTGACTATACGCGAGTAACTAAGCCGGATTTCAGAGCTTTTGTGCTCACGTACACACGCTTCGGTTTTCCGTCAACCAGGATGCGTACTTTTTGTACGTTAACGCCCCAAGAGCGTTTATTTGCACGGTTCGAGTGACTGCGTTTGTTACCAGTCTTAGCTCGTTTACCTGTTACATAACATACACGTGCCATTATAATTCCACCTCCCTGAGATGCAGTCAAGCAAAGTGACTCTCATTACATACTCAAGTATGATAGCATACGCATTTTACAAAAGCAAGATGTCTGTCAAGAATTTACCCTTTACAACGATTCTTTCAAAAAAAGTATCGTTGTAGTAAAATGGGTAAGATACAGGCATCTACGAGAGAACGTAGTGAATGAAAACGGGGAGGCTTAAAGCATGGGTGTTCAGATCAGCACAGAGCTCGGAAGAATTGAAATCGACAGTCAGGTTGTCGCGACAATGGCGGGCGCCGTGGCGATGGAGTGTTACGGTCTTGTTGGCATGTCTTCACGCCGGACGATGAAAGACGGAATTGCTGATATTCTCGGTCGCGAGAATTTGTCACGCGGTGTCGAAGTGCGGCAGGAAGAGGGCCGTACTGTAATTGATATGTATATTATCGTCAGCTACGGCACGAAAATCTCCGAGGTAGCGCACAGTGTGCAAGGTCGTGTGACATATGCGCTTGGGCAAAACCTTGGGTTGCAAGTAGATGATGTGAATATTTATGTGCAAGGTGTCCGTGGAGAAAAGAGCTCCTAAGGGTATGAGGGAGGAACAATACGTGAAAAGCAGTACGCTGACGGGACAGGTTCTTCGTCATATGTATAAAGCAGGTGCAGCACGTTTGGCGCAGCACGCTCAACAAGTTGATGCATTAAATGTATTTCCGGTGCCGGATGGCGATACAGGAACGAATATGAACCTGACTTTTACGTCGGGGGTAGCAGAACTCGAGAAATCAGCCGAACAGACAGCCGAGAAAGTGGCGTCTGTATTTTCGCGCGGTCTTCTTATGGGGGCACGTGGCAACTCTGGTGTCATCTTGTCTCAGTTGTTCCGGGGGATTGCGAAGGGATTGACAGGTCTTGTGGAGGCGGATGCCCGTCAGGTGGCGGATGCGTTCCAGCAAGGTGTCGACATGGCGTACAAAGCCGTCATGAAGCCAGTGGAAGGAACGATTCTGACAGTTGCTCGCGAAGCAGCAGCAGCGGCACGTAAGGCAGCACGCGGCACGGTAGAAGAAGTAGTTGAAGCGCTTGTAGCTGCGGGACAGCGTGCGCTTGATAATACGCCGAATCAGCTTCCGGTACTCAAAGAAGTGGGCGTTGTCGATTCTGGCGGTCAGGGGCTTGTTTACATATATGAAGGCTTTTTGCAGGCGCTTAACGAAGGAATAACATTTGAGAAGCGAGACGTGGATAACAAGCCACAAGCTCCATCCGGGGCCGCTATATTTGGTGAGACACACGAAGAGATGCATCATGTCATCAATCCAGCAGATATTGTGTACGGATACTGCACCGAATTTATGGTACACCTGCGTGAGATGGATGGATTCCGTATGGAAGCATTCCGTGATCGTATCAGTCAGTACGGTGATTCTCTGCTTGTTGTAGCGGATGACGACTTGATCAAAGTTCACATTCATGCGGAAGAGCCGGGAGATGTACTTTCCTTCGCACACAAGTATGGCCCGCTTGATCGCATTAAAATCGAAAATATGCGTCTCCAGCACGAGGCTGTATTGCGCCGTCAGGAAGTAAAGCAGGTGACGGCATCGTCTGTTTTTCCGGATGTGGTACCGCCGCTTGATTTTGTGGTAGAGCCGGAGGTAGCGCGTGAACGATACGGCATTATCGCGGTTGCGAGCGGAGCGGGTATTGCTGAGATTTTCCGCAGTCTGGGCGTTGGTACGATTATTGAGGGTGGTCAGACAATGAACCCGAGTACCGAGCAGTTCGTGCAGGCGATTGAGGCGAGTGGCGCATCGAATGTGATTATTCTGCCGAATAATAAAAATATTGTGATGGCAGCGAAACAGGCCGCTGAGCTAGTCGATATTCCGGTTGCGGTCATTCCGGCGGTCAGTGTTCCGCAGGGCATGTCAGCGATGCTAGCGTTTGCGCCAGAGGCTGAGCTTGCTCATAATGAAGCCGGTATGATCGAAGCAGTGAGTCTTGTTAAGACGGGTCTTGTCACATATGCGGTGCGTGATACGAAGCTTGATGAGATTGACATCAAAGAAGGTGACTTCATCGGCATTCAGGACGGGGAGATCGTGGTAGCTGGAGTAGATATGTATGAAGTTGCAACGAATCTGGTGACTCATATGGTCGAGGGTGACGATGAGTTGATTACGGTTCTATACGGATCCGATCCGACGGAAGCGAAGCTCGATGCATGGGAGAAGCACATCCGTGAGACATACAGCTCGTATGAAGTAGAAATGCATGAAGGTGGACAGCCGCTGTATGCCTTTATTATTGCTGTTGAATAAAGGTTGGGAAGGGGGTATGTAAGAATGAACCTATATATTGTAACAGACAGCACGGCAGACATCCCCAAGCTGCTTATGCAAGAATTAAACATTCCGATTGTGCCGCTTAAGGTGCATGTGGAAGGTCAGACGTACTTAGATGGTGTTACGCTGTCTGCAGGTGAATTTTATGAGAAACTAACATCATCAGAGCAATTACCGCGCACGTCACAGCCGGCACCGCTTGACTTTGTGAATATATATGAAGAGATTGCAGCGCGTGATCCGGAAGCGGAAATCATCTCCATTCATTTATCCAGTGCGTTGAGTGGTACGTACCAGACCGCAACGCTTGCTGCGGGTATGGTGGAAGATAAGGTCAAGGTGCATGTCATCGATAGCCGCTCCGCTTCATATGCGCTTGGTGCGATTGTAGTCGCGGCAGCACGCCTTCTGCGCAACGGTGGTACGCTAGAAGAATGTCTCGATCTTGTTCATACACTCATTCCGACACACCGGGTTTATTTTGTCATGGATACGCTCATGTATTTGCAGAAAGGTGGCCGGATTGGCAAGGCGGCATCTGTTGTCGGTTCGCTGCTGAATATTAAGCCGATTCTTATGTTTGATGAGAGTGGCGAGGTAGCGGTCGTGGAAAAAGTACGCGGCAAGAAAAAAGCGGTCGCCCGTATTCTGGAACTGGCTAAGGAATATGCGAATGGACGCCTGGTAACAGCGGCTGCTGTCTATACGACAGATCGTGATGAGGCGACGGTTTTTAAGGGACAGATCGAGCAGGAGCTCCATGTAGCAGACGAGGCGGTACTCGCTCAGCTTGGGCCGGTTATCGGCACATACGGTGGTCCGGGTCTGTTAGCGCTTGCGCTATACCCGGAGACTTCGCAATCATAAACGTAGTACATGTGTAAGGGACGGGACTACACGCCTTGGTGGCGCGGTATCCTGTCCTTCTTCCGTTTGGTGGCACAATATTTGCGCGAAACTGTACAGGGAGGATGAGCGGGGAAACCGACAGGACGCGCCCTGAATGAAAGTCGGATATCCCGCTGGATCAAAAATGTGAGCAATCAAATCATGATGCAGCCTGTAACAGCTGTCAAAGGAATCGGAGCGGAACGAGCGCTCGAACTTGCGACGCTACAGATTGAGACGGTACAAGATTTGCTGGAGTATTTTCCGTACCGCTATGAAGATTACCGAGTACGTGATGTAAGCGAAGTAGAGGATGGGGAGAAAATTACGATTACCGGCACTGTGTATGGGGAGCCTGTCGTTCGCTTCTATGGGGCTAAGAAATCACGCATCACGGTTAAAGTTGTGGTTGATAACGTTGTCGTTACGGCGATCTGGTTTAATCGTGGATTTTTAAAAAGCCAGCTGCGTGCCGGGCGCGAAATCATGCTGTCTGGCAAGTTTGAACGTGCCCGCCTGCAGATCATGGTGAGCGAACAGCATTTTCTCGATACGGAGCGGGCGGGCGTGCAGGAAGGTACGATTCAGCCCGTATACTCGACAACGGGTGGCATTCAGGTCAAGCAGATTCGCCGCTTTATCACATCGGCACTTGCGCAGTTCGAAGGTGCAATTGACGAGATTCTACCGGATGATCTCATTCGTAAGTATAAACTTGCCTCCCGTAGCGACGCGATTCGTAACATTCATTTTCCAGAAAGTGTGCAGGCGGGCAAGCAGGGGCGACGCCGACTTGCGTTTGAAGAGCTGTTGCTGTTTCAGCTGCGATTACAGGCGTATCATGCGGTCAACCGACAATCGCGTGATGGAGTGGCACAGCACATTCCACTTGAAAAGGTACGCGAGTTTATTCACGGCCTGTCGTTTCCGCTAACGAATGCGCAGAAGCGGGTCGTGAAAGAGATTCTGGATGACATGCAGGCATCTTATAGTATGAACCGACTACTGCAAGGCGACGTTGGTTCTGGAAAAACCGTAGTCGCTGCGATCGCGCTTCTGGCTACGGTGGAGGCAGGGTATCAAGGAGCACTCATGGTGCCGACCGAAATTCTTGCTGAACAGCATTATGAGACATTGTCCGAGCTTTTGACACCGCATGGGATTGAAGTGGCACTGTTATCTGGAAGTGCTACCGTGCGAAAGCGGCGCGACATTCTGAGTGGGTTGCAGTCGGGCTTGATCCAGATCGTGATTGGTACGCACGCGCTTATTCAGGAAGACGTGTATTTTGCGCGGCTTGGGCTTGTCATTACTGATGAGCAGCATCGGTTCGGTGTGGAGCAGCGCCGTATCTTGCGGGAGAAGGGGTTGAATCCGGATGTGCTGTTTATGACAGCGACGCCAATTCCACGTACACTGGCCATTACGGCGTTCGGAGATATGGATGTATCGACCATTGATGAGCTGCCGGCAGGACGCAAGCCGATTGAGACGTACTGGGTACGCCATGATATGCTTGATCGCATTCTTGCGTTTGTGCGTAAGGAGCTAGATCGGGGGCGGCAGGCGTATGCGATCTCGCCGCTTATTGAAGAATCTGAGAAGCTTGATTTGCAGAATGCGATTGATGTACATGCGCAGTTAAGCCAGCATTTTGCGGGCACGTACCGCGTTGGCCTCATGCATGGGCGGCTTGTGCCACGGGAGAAAGAGGAAGTCATGCAGCAGTTTAGCCGCAATGAGGTGCAGGTGCTTGTCTCGACGACAGTTGTGGAGGTTGGTGTTAATGTGCCGAATGCGTCGGTGATGGTTATTTATGACGCCGAGCGGTTCGGGCTGGCTCAGCTTCATCAGCTTCGTGGGCGTGTAGGCCGGGGGGCTGAGCAGTCGTATTGCATCCTGATTGCAGACCCGAAGTCTGAGACCGGCAAAGAGCGGATGCGGATTATGACCGAGACGAATGATGGATTTGAAGTGGCGCAGCGTGATCTGGAACTGCGTGGGCCGGGAGATTTCTTCGGGACGAAGCAGAGTGGGTTGCCGGAGTTCAAAGTAGCGGATGTCGTACAGGATTATCGAATGCTTGAGGTGGCACGTCAGGAGGCGGCCGATATGGTGCGGGGGGAAGCGTTCTGGAGCAGCCCGCAGTATCGAGCACTGCGGGCGTACTTGAAGCAGGATGAGTACTTTCTTACGAAAATAAAAGATTAATCATCTTCGCTTTCTTTCAGTGGCTTCTTCTGCCCGAAAAGCCCGGTGTGACGATCCTCCAGGAAGTGGCCGATGCTGATAATGCCATACATAACAAGCATGGCATACGTGGTCATTAAATAGTAGCCAGCTCCGATGCTAATGCCAATTGCACCGGCAAAAAACACCATGGAGGCAGAAGTGAGGCCTTTGACAGAACCACTCTTTTGAATGATCAGTCCTGCGCCGAGAAAGCCTAACCCGCTCACGATTTGGGCGGCTAAGCGCAGTGGGTCCATCATCGTGCGGCCAGGAATGGAGTAACGATCCACTGTATGGATGGACACTAGGGTAAGAAGGGTCGCAGCGACTGTTACAAATGTATAGGTTTTAATGCCAGCCGGTTTAGAATGAACGGTGCGCTCAAGACCAATAGCGAACCCGAACAGGGCGCCCATTGACAGGCGGATATACATCTCTAGATCTTCATAATGTGAAATTGAATGCCAGATGGATAGCCAGAAATCTTTCATAAGTTAGGTCACCTCTCTATATGCGTGCTATTGATTTTACCATATTCGACGCGAATCAAGAGATGCCAGAAAAATAAAAAAAACCGCCCGGTTATAGGCCGGGCGGGCATGCTAAACGCAACGCGTTCAGCTTGCATAATGGGAGAGGAGAAACCGGAGGAAGAGCTTATGGGGAAACGTAAGTCTTCTCCGCGGTTGTCGGCAGTACGGGCATACCGTACCGCTACTAGTATTGTGGACGCAAATGGTGCATCTTATACATGAAAGCGTAGAAAAATATCAAGCATTTACCATAATTTTTGTTTGTGTTATACTAACGGCGTTTACATACAGTACGGAGGGGAATCATGCGAGTAGTTTCCGGTTCGAAGAAGGGACATCCACTGCAGGCTGTACCGGGCAGAGGAACACGCCCGACAGTTGATAAAGTAAAAGAATCGATCTTTAATATGATTGGGCCTTATTTTGATGAGGGGCTTGCGCTTGATTTGTATGCGGGCACGGGCGGCCTTGGAATTGAAGCGCTCAGCCGGGGTGTGGAGAACTGTATTTTTGTGGACGCGAATCGCAAGGCTGTAAGCGTTGTCTACAAAAACCTCGATGCTACCGGACTACGTGATCAGGCAGAAGTGTATTGTAATGATGCGAATCGGGCGTTGAACGCGCTGGCTAAACGAGACCTTGTTTTTGACCTTGTGTTTCTCGATCCGCCTTATGCCGAGCAGAAGATCGAGAGTCAGCTTGCGATTATGAATGATCATGGCCTTCTAGCACCAGGTGCATTTGTTGTAGCTGAACATGACGCCAAAGATAAACTAGGTGAGCAGATCGGCAGTCTTATGAAGATACGGGAGACTGCATACGGACAGACAGTTATTACGATTTACCGCAAGGAAATATAGATACATAAAAGGGAGTGCAGTGGATGAGCATCGCGGTTTGTCCGGGCAGTTTTGACCCGGTTACGTATGGCCACCTTGACATTATTCAGCGGGGTGCTAAAGTTTTTGATAAAGTAATTGTTGCTGTATTAATTAATCGGAACAAGACAGACCCGGTGTTCACCGTTGAAGAACGTCTTGAACTCTTGCGGGAGGCGACGAAAGACATTCCAAATGTTGAAATCGATACGTTTAATGGGCTGTTGATCGACTATATGCATACCAGGGGGGCTAAGGCCATTATTAAAGGGTTGCGTGCTGTGTCAGACTTCGAATATGAGATGCAGATGGCTTCGATCAACCGCCTAATTGACACCAAGATTGAGACATTTTTCATGATGACCAACAATCAGTACTCGTTCTTAAGTTCAAGTATTGTAAAAGAGGTTGGAAAATATGGAGCTGATGTGAGCAGTCTTGTGCCGCCGAATGTCGAGCGTGCGCTGCGTGCTAAATTCAGCGAAGAACCCCGCTAAAGCTAGCGGGGTTCTTTTCGCATGCGAAACCAGCTATAGATTTGCCAGAGCAGTGCGGTAAGGGTGAGTGAGGCGGCGCATACTAGGAGGGAAAATGTATAATAAGATGGTTGCTTCCATAGGGACAGCTGTTCTGGCGCAAGACTGGTTGCCCAGGTCGGGACGGCAGAAGCTTGTTGTAATCGCCCGTATAAAAACGATCCTGCCGTATACGTGAAGAGAAAGGCGAGTACAGCGTGAAGGGCGCGAGCAAAGAGGAAGGGTCCATACCGCATATCGGTTTGGGCAAGCATGCTGGCGACTTGTGCATGGACAGACAGCCCACCCCAGGCAAGAACCGCACTGGCAACTGCCAGCACGAATCCAGGCGTGTAGGAAGCAAATAGATCACTTGCTTGCTTTGCACCGAGCGTGACTTCAAACAAGCCGTACACAAAAGCCTGCGCCGCTTCCCCAGGAGCACCAAACAGCCCAAGCAGTCCGCCGAGTGCCGCTGACAGCAGGGCAATGAGATTCAGCTTCATAAACAGTGTCAGAAGCACCGAGAAAAACAAAATAAATCCGCCGACCATTAGCTGAGTTTGCAGCGAACTGGCCACAGCATCCCCCATTAATTTGCCGAGTGCGCGTCCATCTTCAAGCCGGGCGCGGTGCATCGCAAGAAAGGCGCGGGTTAGAAGGGAGCGGTTGCTTGTTTGTGCATACGGGGTACGTGGTGCATGGGGGGCATGCCGCGACATGACAAGCCCCACCATGATGGCGGTTATGTAGTGGGCGGCCATAAGGACGAGGCCGACTTTGACACTGTGAAAAAAACCGACAGCCACTGCACCAGTAATAAATACGGGATCTGCTGTCGTAGTATAAGAAACGAGGCGTTCTCCTTCGGCGCGGGAGATGAGATTTCTGGTGCGTAGCTGCGTGGTGAGCTTGGCGCTGATCGGGTAGCCGGATGCGAATCCCATCGTCCAGACGAACGAGCCGGAGCCTGGAATGTTAAAAACAGGTCGCATGAGCGGCTCAAGCAGGACACCCATAAAGTGGGCGAGACCTAAGCCGAGCAAAATTTCAGACGTAATAAAGAACGGAAGTAGCGCCGGAAATACAACATCCCACCAGATTTTTAGGCCGCGCAGTGCTGCGAGAAACGACGCTTCCGGGAACAATAGTAGGCTTGTCGCGATGACAAAGCAGGACACGGCAAGCAGCAGTGTGGTTACATACGGTTTGAACGAGTGCATGGACATATCTCCTTACCGAAATTTAAGCTTATCTTATATGTACGGACGTGCCTGGCAAAATAGACCCGTTTGCCGGAGTCCGGGCGAGGTGGAAACAATGGAGAAGCAGGAAGGGAAGATGCCTGGCATCGGTTTAGCGCTCGGTGCAGGAGGGGTACGCGGATTCGCTCATATCGGTGTGCTGGAAGTGCTTGCGGCACACGGTATCGAACCGGCTTATCTGGCGGGAAGCAGCATGGGCAGTCTCGTAGCTGCCTTGTATGCGAGCGGATTGACACCGGGGATGATGGAAAAGCTGGCCGTCAATCTTAAACGAAAGCATTGGCTGGATTTATGTGTACCAGGAATGGGCTTTGTTATCGGCGAGAAGTTACGTGAGGTTGTGAAGCTGTTGACACGAGGGCGACAGATCGAAGAGATGGAGCGCCCGCTGGCCATCGTTGCTACTGACCTTAGAACCGGAGAGCGTGTGATTTTTACGGAGGGCCCAGCGTATGAAGCAGTGCGGGCCAGTGCATCCATTCCAGGTATTTTCGTTCCGTATCAATTGAATGGACGCTTACTTGTGGACGGTGCCGTAGTCGACCGGGTGCCAATTGAGGTGGTACGCGATATGGGGGCGGATCTGACGATTGGTGTGGATGTAGCACTTGCTCCGTCGGATGCTCCTGTCAAATCGTTGTTTGATGTAATCTTTCAATCGGTAGATATTATGGAGCGGGAGATTTTTCGTCATCGGACGGTGCATGCGGATATTATGGTCCGACCTGATGTGGGACGCTTTAGTTCGACGGCGTTTACGAATATTGAGGAGATTGTGGAAGAGGGGCGCAAAGCGGCGCAACAAATGGTCCCGCATATTCAGGATAAAATTACAGAATGGAGGAAGGGTATATGAACCGCCGGAGACGTTTTGGAAATAGCAGATGGGGCGCATTCGGGATCGGAGCGCTGATCGTGGTTATCTTGTTTGGTATCGCACTTTGTCCGACATCGTATTATATCATACGTCCCGGATCGGCGATTGAACTTCAGCCGATCGTAACGGTAGAGGGCGAAGCGAAGGATGAAAAAGGGACACTGATGCTAACGACGGTGCGCATGGGACCGGCTAATGTACTTGGATATGTAGTAGGCAAGCTTGATCCATATACAGAATTAAGAAAGGAAGAAACAGTAAAAAGTCCGTACGAGACGGACGAGCAGTACAATGAGCGTGAATTGCTTGATATGAAAAACTCGCAGCAAAACGCCATGATGGTAGCGTTTCGCAAAGCTGGTTTGCCGGTTACGGTAACAGAGAAGGGAGCACTTGTCGTCTTTTTTGTGCCGAATATGCCAGCTAAACAGTACCTGCAGATCGGGGATGTGATTACGAAGGTAGGGGGCGCATCTGTAAGGAATTCGAAGCAACTGCTCGATGTCCTGCATCAGTATAAGGCGGGCGATACAGCTAAGCTGACGCTTATGCGTGACGGCAAGCAGATCACCGCTTCTGTGCCGCTCAAGCCGCTTCCGGTAGCGGCCGGGGAGAAGCCGCGTGCCGGAATTGGCATCGCCTATCCGGACCCGGACGGCCCGATGACAGCGCGGGATGTACGGGTGCCAAAGAAGGTTGAGATTCAATCGGAAAGCATCGGCGGCCCGTCCGCAGGGCTGATGTTTACGCTGGAGATTTTAAGTCAGCTTACACCGGGAGATTTGACAAAAGGCTATCGGATTGCCGGTACGGGTACGATACGCCAGGACGGAACCGTAGGACCGATCGGGGGCGCGTATCATAAAGTGCGGGCGGCCGAGAAGATGAATGCGGATATTTTCTTTGCGCCGAATAACGAAGTAAAGCCGAATTCAAAGATGATTTCCAACTATGTGGAAGCGAAAGAAGAAGCAGAGAAGCTTGGCATGAAGGTTAAAGTCGTGCCTGTGCGCACGGTCGATGATGCCCTGAACTATCTGAAGAGTCTCCCGCCTAAAGCATGATGGGTGTCTGCCAGTATTCTCGCTGCATCTCACGCAGACGCAGTTCAGTCGGATACGCTAGCGCATAAACAGAGGCAGCTCGTATATCAAGTGCAAGCAGCGGATGTTTTTCTTTTGGTACGCGTGTTAGGATCGGCACGCGTGCCGTTTTTTTCATCTGGCGTAATAGTTCACGCCCTGTATCCGAGAAGCCAAGCACCCGGATGTAGGAAGGACCTTCTGCTGTGGCCTGCTTCATTTGATCACGTGTCACATGGAGCATACTATACAGAAGTAGCCGCTGCAGGCGTGTCCAGGTGTATCGTTTGGTTTTGAGTGATTCCATCAATTCATGGAACGTAGCAGCGTGTGGCAGGGCCGCGAGCAGCCGATGTTCAAGCCCCTCTGTCATTTCGTGCAGGAGAGCTAACTCCTCTGGTGTCTGGGTAAGCAGGGTGTGCTGCACATGCGGGAAAAAGGCGTCCCATGTAACCGGAAACCGTCCTGAACTCTGCTCGTTTGCAAGTACTGCCAGTGTGGAAGACGGCACATAAGGCTCGATGGTCATAAGGCTCCCTGATTCAAGCAGGTGCTTGCGCAGGGCGGTGGCGCTGGCGATGCGTGTATCAGTCATTTCCGTATCATGGTAGCCGGCTTTCTGACGTGTGATGGTAGCAGGAATAATCGAGCTACCTAGGCGGCGGAGTGCCAGACAGTAGTTCAATCCGAGAATGTTGTTTGGCTCACTTGTGTCTTTCTGTGCGTCTGCATCGCCAAGTAGCTGTGCAGCTGCACGGCCATAGGCAGTTGGATAGCTGACACCTCTTGCTAGTTCTCGAGCAAAAACTGTGCGAAATACATCTGGTTCGTCTGTCAGAAGGGAAGCGAGCTTTTGGATGCGCTCAATTTGTCCGCTTTCCGAACCGAAGCATAGTGTGTCGACGATGCCAGTCGCATCAAGCGTGGCTGTGGCCCCAAATGCGAACTGCTCTGCATTCTGGGCTGCATACGCGAACGGGATCTCCAGTACCAGATCGGCGCCCATGCGAAGCGCCATCTCGGTACGGGCCCATTTGCCTGCAATTGCCGGTTCGCCACGCTGAAGAAAATATCCGCTCATCACGATAATAGCTGCCTCCGCCTTTGTTTGTTTTTTTGCTTCCGTAAAGTGGTATACATGTCCATTGTGGAGGGGATTGTATTCTACAACGAGCCCAACCGTTCGCATCGCAGATCACTTCCTTTTTCCGATGTATTTATCCTGATTTTAGCATGTTATGATTGACATGACACGTGATAAGCCGATATAATTATTCTTGTTGCTCGAAATGAGGTCACAAATTATGAAACTTCAAAAAAATGCACTGATACAGTTGCATGGCAGACACTTACCGCTTGATGAGACGGTTGAATTGAATCTAACTCGCCGTCATCTCCAGCTTGTCGAAGCAAAGCCGGCCCATTTTACCGGAGAAGCGTTCGCAGCCACTGGTCTCTTCATTGTAGAAGGCCGGTTGACGGGTGAACTGACTATGGAGTGTGCCCGCTGTTTAAAACATTTTCCTTATTCCTATACTGTAGGAATCAAGGAGACGTTCATGGACGAGAAAGCGATTGAGTTTGAAGTCAATGACGAAATGGAGATTCACCCGATCGAAGGCGAAGAGATGGATGTGACGCCTTATCTTGAAGGCGCGGTTCTACTTGAGTTGCCGCATACGCTCGTTTGCAGTGATGACTGCAAGGGACTATGCCCGGAGTGTGGGACGAATCGGAATGACAAAGATTGCGGCTGCGTTGTCGAACGCATCGACCCGCGTCTGGCGGTTCTGGGTGAACTTTTTGGAAAGCAGGATAAATAAAGCTTTTCAAGCTCAGCAAAATCAGGTATGATGATTGTTGTTTTGGTGGACATCCCATCAAATTGACGATTTTTATTGTAATCCGGTGAAGGGGGTGGGATAAATGGCAGTACCTCAAAGACGTACATCGAAAACTCGCAAAAACAAGCGTCGGACTCACTTCAAACTTGAAGTGCCGGGCATGGTAAAATGCCCTGAGTGTGGCGAAATGAAACTGGCTCACCGCGTATGCAAAAGCTGCGGCACATACAAAGGCAACCAGGTTGTGAACAATGCGTAATGCATCATAAGAGACAGGATGATTTCGATCATCCTGTCTCTTTTTGTCATGTTTTGGCTGCTTTTCTGTGTATGCAGGAAACGGACTTTTTAGCACGAAAATGTAGTTCATACACATTTTTAAATTTGTGGTTGTTATTTTCTATTTCGTTCTATATACTGCTATTAGTAGCTGGTCATAAGTACGGCAGATACGCACTAGCAGTATGGGTGGTGAAACGATGGCTCGACTTAGTAAGAAGAGCCGCCAGGAAGCGCTCCACATGCTTCTTGCAGAAAGCCCGTTTTATACGGATGAGGAACTGGCTGAGCATTTTAGAGTGAGCATTCAGACGATCCGGCTTGATCGACTTGAACTGGGAATTCCTGAGGTGCGCGAGCGTATTAAGAATGTCGCGCAGCAAAATCATGGAGAAGTGAAGTCTCTTCCGATTGAAGAGGTAGTCGGGGAACTGGTTGATCTACAGCTAGACCATTCTGCTATTTCTCTTCTTGATATTACAGAGGAACATATTTTTTCCCGTACACATGTGGCTCGGGGGCATCATATTTTTGCCCAGGCCAATTCGCTTGCTGTAGCGGTCATTGATGCAGCTGTCGTGCTTACAGCAGCGGCTCGCATTCGGTATGTGCGGCCAGTGCGACTCGGGGAGCGTCTTGTGGCTAAGGCAGTTGTTCGAGAGACGCAGGGAGAGCAGAGCAAGGTCAGAGTCGAGACACGCGTGCAGGATGAGCTCGTATTCAGTGGGACATTCCGTGTGTACCGTATGCCAGATTTTGATGCGCATGCCAGTGGCAAACAGGAGGACATATGATTATTGCAATAGATGCGATGGGCGGAGATCTCGCTCCGAACTCGAACGTAGAAGGGGCGATTGCGGCGGCGCGTAAAATGTCGGAAGCGCGTCTTGTGCTTGTTGGAGATGAAGCAAGACTCCGTCCATTGCTTGCAGACGCACCGCAAAATATTGAAATTCGCCATGCGGAAGAAGTGATTGCGACTGAGGAAGAGCCGGTAAAGGCGGTTCGACGCAAACGGGACTCTTCTCTCGTGGTCGGTGTCACAATGGTGAAAAACGGAGAAGCAGATGCGATTATCTCCGCGGGGAATACGGGAGCCTTAATGACAGCTGGACTTCTCATTACCGGACGCATTCCAGGGATTGATCGGCCTGCACTCAGTCCGATCATCCCGTCGGTCGATGGAGCGGGTGTGATGATTTTAGATGCGGGGGCCAATATGGATGCCCATCCGGAACATCTCCTGCAGTACGCCGTGATGGGAAGCATTTATGCAGAGAAGGTCATGGGAGTATCGAGACCGCGCATCGGGCTTTTGAATGTAGGAACCGAAGAGAAGAAAGGGAACGAGTTGACGAAAGCGACATACGGGTTGCTAACGAATAGTTCTCTGAATTTTGTCGGAAACGTCGAAGGCCGCGACATCATGGAGCATGTGTGTGATGTGGTTGTGTGTGACGGCTTTTCCGGTAACATTTTGATCAAAACAATGGAAGGTATGGCGAAGACATTACTCGGCGCGTTGAAAGAAGAATTTACGCGCAGTCTGACGAGCCAGCTTGGAGCCATGATGCTTCGCTCGGGATTCAAACGAGTGAAAACACAAATGGACTACACCGAGCACGGAGGTGCCCTGCTCATGGGGGTTCAGGGCACCTGCATTAAAGCGCATGGCTCTTCGAATGCCCTGGCGATTCAGCGTACGATCGAGCAGGCGTGCAAGTTTATCGCGCAAGGTGTCAATGGGCTGATCGCTCATGAAATCCAAAAAGAAAGCGGGGATCTACATGCATAGTACACAGCATGCAGTGGGAATTCTTTCGACTGGTCGTTATTTGCCAGACAAGGTAATTACAAACGCAGATTTGGAAAAAATGGTAGATACATCAGATGAGTGGATCGTAACACGTACCGGCATTCGTGAGCGTCGGATGGCAGCAGAAGGAGAGACAACGTCTGATCTGGCAGTCAAAGCGGCGCAAAATGCACTGAATAAAGCTGGTGTTTCCGCAGAGCAGCTCGATCTGATTATTATTGCAACAGCTACGCCGGATATGTTTTTCCCATCGACAGCCTGTCTGGTGCAAGAGCGAATCGGCGCGAAGAAAGCGGCGGCGTTCGATCTGTCGGCAGCGTGTTCGGGCTTTTTGTATGGCACATCGGTTGCCGCCCAGTTTATTAAGAATGGAATGTACCGCTATGCGCTCGTCATTGGCGTTGAGACGCTTTCAAAAATTGTCGACTGGACGGACCGGAATACATGCGTGCTGTTCGGGGACGGAGCGGGTGCGGTTGTGCTCGGGCCGGTAGAAGAGGGCATGGGTTTTCTATCATTTGAGCTGGGCGCGGACGGAAGCGGCGCGGAACTGTTGAAACTTGAGGCGGGAGGGTCCCGCAAGCCGGTCGCGACAGTAGAGCCGGGCAGCCGTGATAATTATGTGCATATGGCGGGCAGCGAGGTGTTCAAGTTCGCTGTTCGTGCGATGAACACAGCTTCAGACAATGCGGTAGCCAAAGCCGGGATTACGAAAGAGCAAGTAGACTTCCTTGTTCCGCATCAGGCTAACCTGCGCATTATCGATTCAGCGGTAAAACGTCTGGGGCTTCGGGATGATAAAGTAGTTATTAATCTTAATAAGTATGGCAATATGTCTTCTGCTTCCATTCCGGTAGCGCTTGATGAAGCGGTAAGTGAGGGACGCATCAAAGAAGGTGACACGCTTGTGCTTGTCGGCTTCGGTGGCGGACTTACATGGGGTGCATCGGTGATGAAATGGAGCACGGCTGAGAAAAAAGAGGTGGAATAAATGAGCAAAACCGCATTCTTATTCCCAGGACAGGGATCGCAGTTTGTCGGCATGGGAGCTGACTTTTACGAAACAGAAGCATCGGCTAAGGTAGTATTCGATGCCGCAGATGAAGCACTTGGATTCTCACTTTCCGAGCTTTGCTTTAACGGACCAGAAGATGAATTGCGCTTAACAGCGAATACGCAGCCAGCGATTTTGACAGCAAGCATTGCGGTACTCCGCGTATTAAATGAGAAGTGTAACATTCGTCCGGATTTTACCGCCGGACATAGCCTGGGAGAATATTCGGCACTCGTAGCGGCTGATGCGCTTGTGTTTGAAGACGCTGTCCAGATCGTTCGGGCACGTGGACAGTACATGGAAGAAGCAGTACCGGCCGGACAAGGTGCAATGGCTGCTATTATGGGCATGGAGCGAGATGCACTTGATGCAGTATGCCAGGAAGTAACAACAGCCGGATATCCTGTACAGCTAGCGAATCTGAATTCGCCGGGACAGATCGTCATCTCTGGCAGTGCGGAAGGGGTAGCGCGTGCTAGCGAAGCTGCCAAGGCTGCCGGTGCGAAGCGAGCGATTCCGCTCAATGTAAGCGGGCCATTCCATTCGATGTTGATGAAGCCTGCTGCAGAGAAGCTTGAAGGTAAGCTTGCGGATTATGCGGTGAACGATGCGTACATTCCGGTTGTGGCCAACGTATCTGCACAGTCCGTACGGGAAGCCGATCATATTCGCCATGCGCTTATTGAGCAGGTAGCATCGCCTGTGCTATGGGAAGATACGGTGCGCTATTTGCTTGACCAAGGCGTGGACCGCTTTATTGAGATCGGACCAGGCACGGTATTGACCGGACTTGTGAAAAAAGTAGACCGTAGTGTGCAAACGCTGTCCATTCAGGATGCGGCAACACTCGAAAAGGCGCTTGCCGTGCTGGCGGAAGCGGAACAGGGGGAGAACTAGAATGCTGAATGGAAAAGTGGCGCTTGTTACAGGTGGTTCACGTGGCATTGGCCGTGCGATTGCCCTTACGCTCGCAGAAGCCGGAGCGGATGTAGCGATCAATTATGCAGGCAATGAGGCGGCTGCGCGTGAGACAGCTGATGCAGTAACGGCACTCGGGCGCAAAGCGATCATGATTAAGGCAGACGTGGCAAATGCCACAGAAGTAGACGCGATGGTGAAACAGACGATTGATGAGCTTGGTAGCGTTGATATTCTCGTCAATAATGCAGGCATTACCCGCGACAACTTGCTGATGCGTATGAAAGAAGAAGAATTTGACGATGTGATCGCGACCAATCTTAAAGGCGTGTTCAACTGTATCAAAGCGGTAACACGTCCGATGATGAAAGCACGCAGTGGCCGTATCATCAATATTTCTTCTGTTGTCGGTGTTATGGGGAATCCGGGCCAGGCGAATTACGTTGCAGCGAAAGCGGGCGTGATCGGCATGACCAAATCCGTTGCACGTGAGCTGGCAAGTCGTGGCATTACCGTAAATGCGGTAGCACCAGGATTTATTGATACCGATATGACAGCGGTGCTTGGGGAAGATACGAAAGATACGCTTCTGACACAGATTCCACTCGCCCGTCTTGGCAAGCCGGAAGACGTGGCACATGTCGTCAAATTCGTTGCTTCAGACGAAGCTTCCTACATGACGGGCCAAGTATTTCATGTTGATGGTGGCATGTACATGTAAGGCATCGTATAATAGACGAATGACATTTCATTGAGAGGAGGTGAAGCAAATGGCAGACACATTAGAACGCGTAAAGAAAATCATCGTAGATCGCCTCGGTGTTGACGAATCTGAAATCAAAGAAGAAGCTTCGTTCAAAGATGATCTTGGTGCGGATTCTCTGGACGTTGTAGAACTCGTTATGGAACTTGAAGACGAATTCGATCTTGAAATTTCTGACGAAGACGCAGAGAAAATCGCAACTGTGGGTGATGTAATCAAATACATACAGTCCCACAAGTAATATGAGAGTAACTGTTTTAGGAAAAAGTCCCGTATGTTTTATGCGGGACTTTCTCCACATCTAGCTATATTTCGAGGTGAACTATGGAAAATCGCGTAGTAGTAACAGGTGTCGGTGCGGTCACACCGCTCGGCAATGACGCCAAAACATTCTGGGAAGCCCTGCTGGCAGGTAAATCCGGAGTGGGCATGATTACGGCGTTTGACACGACAGAGTATTCGGCGAAAATTGCAGCCGAAGTAAAAGATTTTAACCCGGAAGACTATATTGACCGCAAAGACGTGAAGCGTACAGACCGTTTTGTACAGTTTGCGGTAGCGGCAGCTAAGATGGCCGTTGAAGATGCAGGTCTTGAAATTAACGAAGAAAATTCGGAGCGCATTGGTGTCTATATTGGTTCGGGCATTGGTGGCCTTGGCACGATGGAAGATCAGATCAAAATTTTGATGGAGAAAGGACCGCGCCGTATTAGCCCGTTCTTCGTTCCAATGATGATCGCAAACATGGCATCTGGCCAGGCGTCGATTGCACTCGGTGCCAAGGGACCGAACAGTGCGGCGATTACAGCTTGTGCAAGTGCGACGCACTCGATTGGAGATGCATTCAAAATCATTCAGCGTGGTCACGCTGATGCCATGGTTACAGGCGGTTCGGAAGCATCCATTCGCCCGGTAGCAGTAGCGGGATTCAGCAATGCCAAGGCACTGTCTACACGTAATGACGAGCCTACGCGTGCAAGCCGACCGTTTGAGAAGGACCGCGATGGCTTTGTTATGGGCGAGGGTTCTGGCATTATCATTCTTGAATCGCTTGAACATGCGAAGAAACGTGGTGCGACGATTCTTGCAGAAGTCGTTGGCTATGGCATGAGCGCGGATGCGTATCATGTGACACAACCGGCTCCGGGTGGAGAAGGTGCAGCACGGGCGATGAATATGGCGATTGCGGATGCAAAAGTGAAGCCGGAAGATATTAGCTACATTAATGCACACGGAACGTCTACAGGATACAACGACAAGTTTGAAACGATGGCGATTAAAAAATCGCTCGGCGATCATGCATACAACGTAGCAATCAGTTCTACGAAGTCGATGACGGGTCACTTGCTCGGTGCAGCAGGCGGAATCGAGGCAATCGCTTCTGTACTTGCATTGCGCGATCAGATCGTGCCGCCGACGATCAACTATGAAACGCCGGACCCGGAATGTGATCTTGATTATGTGCCGAATGAAGCGAGAAAAATGGATGTAAACGTAGTAATGTCCAACTCACTCGGTTTTGGTGGCCATAATGCAACCCTCGTTTTCAAAAAGTTTGTCGAGTAAGGTGCGGTGGTGAGAGCGGTGGACTTTGCACGTTTCCAGAATGAAATTGGTGTCCAATTCAAAAATGAAAAACTGCTCCGGCAAGCTTTTACACATTCCTCATATGTAAACGAGCACCGGGGCAAGCCGTTTCAGGATAATGAGCGGCTTGAATTTCTCGGTGATGCGGTGTTAGAGCTGACGATTTCGCAGTTTTTGTACCATCATTTTCCGAAAATGGCGGAAGGTGAGTTAACTAAATTACGGGCTGCTGTCGTATGCGAACCGTCGCTTGTCATGTTTGCTAATCAGCTTCGCTTTGGCGATCTGATTTTGCTTGGCAAGGGTGAGGAGCTAACAGGCGGACGATTCCGCCCCGCGCTTCTTGCTGATGTGTTCGAAGCCTTCATCGGTGCACTGTATCTCGATCAGGGCATGGACGCCGTATCCCGTTTCCTGGAGACATACGTGTATCCGCGTATTAATCGCGGTGAATTTATGCGCGTAACCGACTACAAAAGCCAACTGCAGGAATTCGTACAGCGTGACGGTCTTGGTGAGATTCAGTACGCGATCGTTCAGGAACGGGGTCCGGCGCACAGCCGAGAGTTCGTATCTGAAGTCACACTGAATGGCAATGTGCTCGGTCAAGGAAAGGGACGATCCAAGAAGGAAGCAGAGCAGCATGCAGCTTCGATGGCGATGAAAGAGCTGGCTGTCAAAAGACAGGCGTGAAGCGGCACGTTAACATCGCGCTGTTCGTTCCTCATCAGGGCTGCCCGAAAGATTGTGTGTTTTGCAATCAGGCACGCATTACCGGGCAGAAGCGGGAGCGTCAGCTGACAGAAGAAGATGTGCGGCAGTCGATTGAAACACAGCTAGCTACCATTCGTTCGGATCAGACGGTGGAGATTGCATTTTTTGGCGGCAGTTTTACAGGGTTGCCGCGCGGATATCAGACGATGCTTCTCAGTATCGCTCATGAATTCGTGGCAGCAGGTAAGGTATCCGGTATTCGCCTGTCCACGCGTCCGGATTATATTGCGCCGCATATTATGGATTTCTTGTTATCGTATGGCGTGACGTCTATCGAGCTTGGCTGTCAGTCGCTTGACGATGAGGTGCTGGCCCGGGCTAAACGCGGGCATACGGCAGCCCATGTCGAGCGTGCGGTTGCGATCATTCGTCAGTATCCAACTGTGCAGCTTGGCTTACAGCTTCTGCCGGGTCTTCCGGGAGATACGCGTGCGATTAGTGTGCGTACGGCACAGGCGGCTGCCATGCTCCGTCCAGACTTTATGCGGATTTATCCGGCGCTCGTTATTGCGGGTACGGAGCTTGAAGGGATGTACCGTAGCGGAGAATATGTGCCGCTGACCGTAGACGAAGCGGTACAGTGGACAGCCGAAGTATGGCTTCCGTTACTGAAAGCGGGCATTCCGGTCATTCGGATGGGGCTTCACTCTTCGGATGATTTACGCCAGGCAGGAACTGTGCTTGCCGGTCCTCTCCATCCTTCGTTTCGCCAACTGGTGGAAACGGAATTATTCAGCCGCTTGCTGAAGCGGATGATGGAGGCGATTGTTCCGGACACACAGGCTTGCCTGAATGTGCGCATTCATCCGGCAGATGAGACAGCAGTGCGGGGTCCTAAGGGAATGGTATGGCGGACATTTGCGCAGCAGATGCGGGATGAATCGAAGCTCGTATTGGATCGGGACCACCCTCGCTATACGGTGAGTTGGGAGAGCTCGTCTACAGTCGGTACACTCTCGTTTACAGATTTGTAGGGTGGCTGTGCAAGTTTTTGCGTCCTGTTCGGCTAAAAAAAGCCGACGGGACGTTTTTTCTTATGCAATAACATGATAAAGTGAAGGAAGCTTTGAATTTTTGGCAGGGAGGCTGGAGATGTTTCTAAAGCGCCTCGAAATTACAGGGTTTAAATCGTTTGCAGACCGGACAGAATTGGAGTTCGTGCCGGGCATTACAGCCGTCGTAGGTCCGAACGGCAGCGGGAAAAGCAATATTTCGGATGCGATTCGCTGGGTACTAGGGGAGCAGAGCGCAAAATCACTGCGCGGTGCCAAAATGGAAGATATTATTTTTTCCGGTAGTGATGGCCGCAAGCCAGTGAATTACTGTGAAGTATCGCTCACGCTTGATAATGCAGACCAGAAATTGAAAATGGATTTTTCTGAAGTTACGGTTACCCGGCGCGTGTATCGATCGGGAGACAGTGAATATTCCATTAATCGTCAGAGCTGTCGCCTGCGTGATATTGTCGAACTGTTTATGGATACGGGTGTCGGCAAGGAAGCGTATTCTGTCATCGGCCAGGGGCGAATCGAAGAGATTTTGAGTACACGTTCGGAAGACAGGCGTGTACTGTTTGAAGAAGCGGCTGGGATTGTGAAATACAAAGCACGCAAGAAGGAAGCCGTAAAAAAACTGGACGAAACAGAGCAAAATCTTGTGCGCGTCCAGGATATTATGAGCGAGATCGCCGAGCAGATCGAGCCACTTGCCGAGCAGGCAGATAAGGCACGCGAGTATGTACGTCTGAAAGAAGAGCTAGCACGCCACGAGATTGGCCTGTATGTAAAGCAGTTTGATGTGCTGCATGAAGAGTGGGAAGCACTCAAAAAGACAGTAGAGGAACTGACGAACGAGCAGGTAGAATGCGCGGCGGAGATTAACCGCATGGATGCGAAAGTGGCCGATTTAAAAGCATATGCATCCGAGCAGGACAGTGTTCTTGAGGACCTACAGCAGCGACTGCTTACTGTAACGGAAGAAACAGAGAAAGCAGAAGGGCTGCGCGAGGTGTTGCGCGAGCGTTTGCGCAATTTCAGCCGCAACAAGCAGGATGCGCGCGGCAAGGCAGTCGGGCTTAGTGAGAAGCAGGAAGCACTGCGACAGGAGCTTGCGCAGATTGATGAGCAGGTTGATACGGCCTCTATCCAGCTTGCTGAGCTGGAAAAAGAACTGTCTTCTGAGCAGAGACGATACGCGAATTTCACGACGTTTACGGATAAAGATATTGAACGGCTGAAAGCGGATTATTTTGAAATTCTCAACCAGATGGCAGCTCTGCGCAATGAAGTGCGCCACCATGAACAAATAATCGAGACGAGCGGGCACAAAGCAGAGCGTCTCGCACAGAGCAATGAACAGTTGATTGCCCAGAAAGACAGCATTGCGGCCCGCCGTGCTGAATTGGAACAGGAACTCTCGGATGTTCGTGTGCAGCTGGCGAATAGCCTGGCTGCTTTTCAGGATGAAGCGTCTGCCCGCAAGAAGTATGCGGATGAGCGAACACAGGGGCTTGAGGAACTGCGTCAGGGCGAACATAAGTTGAATGGATTCGTGTCACGACGCGATGTGCTGCGCGATATGCAGGCGGAGTTTTCCGGGTTTATGCAGGGTGTTAAGGAGATTTTGAAAGCACGCGAACGCGGATTTGAAGGCGTAGAAGGCGCTGTGGCGGAACTGATATCGGTCGAGAAACAGTATGAGATTGCGCTGGAGACGGCACTGGGCGGCGCGATGCAGCACGTGGTTGTTGCCAATGAGTCGGTTGGTCGCCAGGCAATTACCCTTCTCAAAAGTCGACGGGCCGGGCGGGCCACATTTTTGCCGCTTGACGTCATTAAGCCACGTACGCTTCCGGATTCGGAGCGATCGCGCGTGCTTGCGCTTCCCGGTGTAATCGGTGTTGCTGCCGAGCTTGTGCATGCGGCGGCGCGCTATTCCTCCATTGTGTACAACTTGCTAGGTAGCGTTATTGTGACCGAGACATTGGAGCAGGCGAATGCGGCGGCTCGTCAGCTTGGCTATCGCTATCGCATTGTCACGCTGGAAGGGGATGTAGTGAATCCAGGTGGTTCGATGAGTGGGGGTTCTGTGCAGCAGCGGTCGAATCACTTGCTTGGCCGCCAGCGGGAACTTGAACAGCTTGAAGCTGCCATTGTCCGTCAGAAGCAGGCGAATGACGAGCAGTATGCACGTCTGGAGGCACTGGAGGAAGAAGCAGCAGCAATCGCCGCGCGGGAAGAAGAACGCCGGGTGAGCGGTGAGAAGCTTCGCGCACAGGAGCAGGAACTCAGTAGGCTTTTGCGAGAACTGGATTCAGCGGAGAAGAACATCGCGGAACGATGGGAATTTTTCCGTCATGACCAGTCCATGCTTGAAGGGGAGCAGGATCAGGCGCGGCGTCGGATTGCGATCATTGAAGAAGAGCTAGAAGAGCTTGCGATTGCCGATCAGGAAAAGCAGCAGGAAATTGAGCTTGCAGAAGCGAGCCGCAGGGAGAAAGAAACAAGCAAAGAAGCGCTCAGTGCTCGCATCACGGAGCTGAAAGTGGAAGTCGCAACAAGACGTGAGCAGCATGAGGCACGCCTTGCAGAGCAGCGGCGCTTGAATCAGGAACTTGCGGTTATTTCACAAGATCTCGAAGCGACGACAAAAGCGCTGTTTATGCTTGATTCTGATGCCGCTACAAGTGATGAAGAAGAAGAGAAATTTGATGCGAGTATTCGCAGCTTGCGTAGCCAGAAAGAGCAGTATACCGTACACATTCAGGAGCAACGTCAGAAGCGGCAGGATGTATATGCGAAGCTTGCCCAGCATGAGGCAGATACGAAAGAACGTCGCCGTCATGTAAAAGATGTCGAAGATAGGCTGCACCGTCATGAGGTACGAAGTGAGCGTATGGATGTCGAGCTTGATACGCTGCTGAATAAGCTGCAGGAAGAGTATGAACTGAGCTATGAGATGGCGAAGGTAAAGTTTCCACTTCCGGATAATCTGGAAGAAACTGCAACAATCGTCAAGCAAACCCGTCAGCAGATGGCAGCGCTTGGCACGGTGAATCTTGGTTCGATTGAAGAATATGAGCGGCTGCATGACCGCCAGGAATTCCTCCTAACCCAGCACCGTGATTTGAGTGAGGCAAAAGCAACGCTCTATCAGGTGATCGGAGATATCGAAAGCGAGATGTCGCGCCGCTTCAAGGAATCATTCGAAGCGATTCGTGAACAGTTCCAGATGGTATTTACTCAGCTGTTTGGAGGTGGACGGGCGGATCTGCAGCTGTCCAACCCAGACAATCTGCTTGAGACAGGCATTGAGATCGTCGCCCAGCCACTGGGTAAGAAGCTTCAGTATTTAGCGCTTCTGTCTGGCGGGGAGAAGGCGTTAACAGCAATTGCGCTTCTGTTCTCGATTCTGCGCGTCAAGCCGGTGCCGTTTTGCGTACTGGATGAGGTCGAAGCCGCGCTTGACGAAGCGAACGTCAAGCGTTTTGCTGAGTACTTGCGCGAGTTTTGTGCCAACACCCAGTTTATTGTTGTGACCCATCGCAAAGGCACGATGGAAGGCGCAGACGTGCTCTATGGGGTAACGATGCAGGAATCAGGTGTTTCTAAATTAGTTTCTGTACGCTTAGAAGAAGAGGCGGCTACATAGACGTACTTTGCATAGAAAGGATACATGCCATGAGTTTCTTTAAGAAATTGAAAGAAAAAATTTCCGGCCAGGCTGAGGTCATTACAAACAAGTTTAAAGAAGGTCTAACGAAAACACGGGGCGCATTTGAGAAAGTCGAAGACCTCGTCCGCCGCTACAAGCGAATTGATGATGAGTTTTATGATGAGCTAGAAGAAATCCTCATCGGAGCCGATGTCGGCGTAACAACCGTTATGGAGTTAGTTGACGATCTACGTTCCGAAGCGCGGAAGCAAAAAATTGAAAATGCACACGACTTGCAGCCGCTTCTGTCTGAAAAACTGGTCGGCTTGTTGAAAAATAAAGAGGAAGACCTGTCACTTAACATTGAAGAGGACCGGATGAATGTCATCCTATTCGTCGGTGTTAATGGGGTAGGGAAAACGACAACGATCGGCAAAATGGCACACATGTTCAAAAGTCAGGGGAAGAATGTAGTCATGGCAGCAGGCGATACGTTTCGTGCCGGAGCGATTGAGCAGTTGGAAGTATGGGGCGAGCGTGTAGGCGTTGAAGTTGTGAAGCAGCAGCAGGGATCAGACCCGGCGGCGGTCATTTATGATGGCATCCAGGCAGCCCGTACGAAAAAAGCGGATGTGTTACTGTGCGACACTGCAGGCCGCCTGCAGAATAAAGTCAATCTGATGGAAGAACTCGCAAAAATCAAGCGGGTTATTTCCCGGGAGATTCCAGGTGCACCGCATGAAACGCTGCTCGTGCTCGATGCGACAACCGGTCAGAATGCACTCAGCCAGGCCAAAGCGTTTAGTGAATCGGCTGACTTGTCCGGCCTTGTGCTCACAAAGCTTGATGGTACGGCAAAAGGTGGCATTGTGATCGCCATTCGCAACGAGTTGAATGTGCCAGTAAAATACGTCGGGCTCGGTGAGAAAATGGACGATCTACAACCGTTTGATCCAGAGCAGTTCGTTCACGCGCTGTTTGCGGGCGCAATTGAAAAAGAAGAGGAAGAAAATCTCGGGGAGTAAAGACAAAATACTTGACACTTGTTTCAGCGTTCGGTATGATTAGTTCCTGTAAAGGATTCAAGCTTTACACCGAACGTCTGGACACGGGAGATGAATCCGATGCTTGAAGAAACGACACGCATTCATCTGATGTACGACATGTACGGCCCGCTGTTGAAAGAGAGGCAGCGCCAGTATTTTGAACTGTACTACCGGGACGATTTATCGCTTGGTGAGATTGCCGAACTGCAGAACATTAGCCGTCAGGCGGTGTTTGAACAGGTTAAGCGGGTGGCGAAGATGCTCGAGGAGTACGAAAGCAAGCTCGGGTTGCTTGGTCGCTATGAGAAGCGACAGGCGCTTCTTGTGGAATTGAAAGAAGAATTGTGTCCGACAGGCAGTGGCGATTCGCGTGCCTGTGAGATCACCCGCAAGCTTCTGGCATTAGAAATGGAGATAGATTAGGAGGCGGATTATGGCGTTCGAAAGTTTAGCCAGCCGACTGCAATCAACATTTGACAAACTTCGCGGCAAAGGTAAAGTAAGCGAAGAAGATGTAACGAAAGCGATGCGCGAGGTGCGCCTAGCCCTCCTCGAAGCAGACGTTAACTTTAAAGTCGTCAAAGATTTTGTGAACCGTGTCAAAGAACGGGCCATCGGACAAGATGTATTGAAGAGCTTGACACCGGGTCAGCATGTTATTAAAGTCGTAAACGATGAGTTGACGGAACTGATGGGCGGCGGCCAGAGCAAGCTCGCTGTATCGAATCGTCCGCCGACAGTCGTCATGATGGTCGGGCTGCAAGGGGCCGGTAAGACAACAACCACCGGTAAGCTTGCTAATTACTTGCGTGGCAAACAGAACCGTAAGCCACTTCTTGTCGCATGTGACGTATATCGTCCAGCCGCGATCAAGCAGCTTCAAGTGCTTGGCAATCAATTGGATATTCCGGTGTTTGAGATGGGTAACCAGACAAGTCCGGTCGAGATTGCGCGTGCGGCGATTGAACATGCAAAAGAACAGCACCTTGATTATGTGCTGATCGATACGGCAGGCCGCCTGCACATTGATGAAGCGCTTATGGGTGAGTTACAAGAGATTAAAGCGATCACCAAGCCGAACGAGATTCTGCTTGTCGTCGATGCGATGACCGGGCAGGATGCGGTGAATGTAGCAGAGAGCTTCAACAATCAGCTTGAACTGACCGGCGTTGTCCTCACTAAGCTTGACGGGGATACAAAAGGCGGGGCCGCGCTTTCTGTTAAAGCCGTAACCGGCACACCAATCAAATTCGCCGGTATGGGTGAGAAGATGGATGCGCTTGAGCCGTTCTATCCAGAGCGGATGGCGAGCCGGATTCTTGGTATGGGTGATGTGCTGACGCTCATCGAAAAAGCGCAAGTAGATGTGGATGTCGAGAAGGCAAAGGAATTGGAACGGAAAATGCGTAATGCGGAATTTACGTTCGAAGACTTCCTGGAGCAGATGGCACAGGTGCGCAAGATGGGACCGCTTGATGAACTGCTTAACATGATGCCTGGCATGAACAAAATGAAAGGTCTGAAAGATGTCAAGATTGACGATGGGGCGATTGGCCGCGTCGAAGCGATCATTCGCTCAATGACGATTGTGGAGAAGCAGCAGCCGGAGCTTATTAACTCCAGCCGTCGCAAACGCATCGCCAAGGGCAGCGGCACGACCATTCAGGAAGTCAATCGGCTGATCAAGCAGTTTGATGACATGCGGAAGATGATGAAGCAGTTCACGAAGATGACCGACAAAGCCAAGAAAAAAGGCGGGTTCAAATTCCCGTTTATGGGATGACAAATGCTAAATGAAGTCTTTTCATTAAGGGATGACTTTGTTATAATAATTAATTAGTGTGTAAACACAATCATGGAGGGAATAACAAATGGCAGTAAAAATTCGCTTAAAACGTATGGGTCAAAAGAAAGCTCCGTTCTACCGTGTAGTAGTAGCAGATTCCCGCGCACCGCGCGATGGCCGTTTCATTGAAGAAATCGGCACATACAATCCAGTAGCTCAACCGGCTATCGTTGAAATCAACGAAGAGAAAGCTATGCAATGGCTTTCTACAGGTGCACAGCCGACTGATACAGTTCGCACCCTGTTCCGCAAGCACGGTCTGCTTCAGAAGTTCCACGAAGCAAAACGCCAGAAGTAATGGCATAAACAGGCGGGAGGATAAACAGCGTGAAATCATTACTTGAAGTGATTGCAAAAGCTCTTGTCGACCATCCCGATTCTGTTGTGATTGAAGAAGTGGCGCAGGAGCGCGGCAAGACGTATCGCTTGTCTGTTCATCCTGATGATATGGGCAAGGTGATCGGCAAGCAGGGCCGTATTGCCCGCGCTTTGCGTACGGTTGTTGGTGCGAAGGCTCTCAAAGAGAACGAACGTGTCACAATCGAAATAGGATAACAGCTGACAGATAAGTCGGGAGCGGAAACGTTCCCGGCTTTTCTTCCATTTAGCGCCTGACTTCTGACGGGAGGATGAGCATGCTAACAATTAAGCGGGAAATTAAAGTGCTGATGGTGCTGACCGAAGCAGCACGGCAGAAGCTAAACACAGAGCTTTGCGGCATGCAGGAGCGATATCGACTAGAACTTGAACAGCTCGATTTTCAAGCCAAGAAGCTGATGCATGAAGCGCAGCGTAAGGGCCGTGATGCTATCGCTATTGTGGAGCGTCGCCTGAGCCAGGAAAAAGCCGCCCGTGAAGAGAAGCTTGCGGGGATTGCAAACCAGCTTGAACACATCGCATCACTTGCGGACGGAAGCGAAATTCCGTATACAACGGTGCAGAGCGAAGTGGAAATTCGTGTCGGAGATCGGTGGGACGATCGGATGAGTGGGGCGGAAATTGTGCTCGTCGATGGTTTGGTAGCCGAAATTCGTGAAGGAGGAAAACGTGGTGAGTGAGTTTTATACAGTAGGCAAGCTTGTTAACACACAGGGAATTCGCGGGGAAGTGCGGATTATCTCAGAAACAGATTTTCCGGAAGAGCGGTACAAAAAAGGGCAAGTATTGTATTTGTTCCATCCGTCGTTTTCGCAGCCGAAGCCACTGACGGTTGCTTCCGCTCGCCCTCACAAAAACTTCTATATTCTTTTGTTTGAAGGAATTACATCAATCAATGAGGCCGAGAAGTTTAAAGGCGGGGTGCTTAAAGTGCGTGCCGAAGACCGGGGTGAGCTTGACAAAGGGGAATTTTATTTCCAGGACATTATCGGTTGTGAGGTCTTTACAGACGAAGGGGAACGCCTTGGGGCAATCAAAGAGATTTTGCAGCCAGGCGCGAACGATGTATGGGTTGTGAAGCCAGATAAAGGACCCGACATCCTGCTTCCATACATTGATGACGTCGTGCGTGAGATCAACATCGCAGATAAACGGATTACAGTCTACCTTCTGCCGGGGCTGATCTAGGAGGATCATATGCAGATTGATGTGTTAACACTGTTTCCGGAAATGTTTACAGGCGTGCTCGGGACAAGCATCGTTGGTAAGGCACAGCAAAAAGGGCTCGTCTCGTTCCGTCTTGTGAATTTCCGGGAGTTTTCAGGCAATAAGCATGGGCAGGTAGACGATATGCCGTATGGCGGTGGCGGCGGCATGGTGCTGAAGGCCGAGCCGATTTTCCGCGCGGTTGAATCACTGATCGAGCCGTCAGTGGAGGGATCAGGGGCAGAAGAGCCTGGGAAACGTCCGCGTGTCATTCTCATGTGTCCACAGGGGCAGCGCTACGACCAGAAGCTGGCTGAGGAGCTGGCGGAAGAGGATCACCTTATTTTTATTTGTGGTCATTATGAAGGCTATGACGAGCGCATTCGCGAACATCTGGTTACCGACGAGATTTCAATTGGGGATTATGTGCTGACGGGTGGAGAGCTTGCTTCGATGGTCATTATTGATAGCGTCGTACGTCTGCAACCGGGAGCGCTTGGCAATGCCCAGTCTGCGGTGTCAGATTCGTACAGTACGGGACTTTTGGAGCATCCGCACTATACACGCCCGGCTGAGTTCAGGGGATGGACCGTACCGGATATTCTTTTGTCCGGTCACCATGAGAATATCGAGCAGTGGCGTCTTGAAGAAGCGGTGCGTCGAACACTCGAACGCCGTCCGGACTTGCTAGAAGCCGAAGGGATTAGTGAGGAAGTAAAAAAAATTGCCAAACGGCTGAAACAGCAGTTGTAACAGGAAAGCCGTTATGATATTATACTTTTTGTGGGCTTAATCGGCCCTCTGAATAAGATGGTCCTCTTCCTATTTTGAGGTTGCGGCTGATATAAGACCGTGGACTTCGCATACGGAATGAACATCTGTTGGAAGGAGTTGAACAGAATGCAACAGATTCTTCGTGAAATTACACAAGCGAGCCTTAAAACTGACGTCCCTAGCTTCCGCCCGGGCGATACAGTACGTGTTCACCTGAAAGTAGTCGAGGGTCAGCGCGAACGTATCCAGGTGTTTGAAGGTGTCGTGATCAGACGTCGTGGAGGCGGTATTAGCGAAACATTCACCGTTCGTAAGATTTCTTACGGCGTAGGTGTTGAGCGTACACTTCCGCTGAACTCCCCGAAAATCGAAAAAATCGAACTCGTCCGTTACGGTAAAGTTCGCCGTGCGAAGCTTTACTACCTCCGCGATCGCGTGGGTAAAGCAGCACGTATTAAAGAAATTCGTCGCTAATGCGAAAAGGAGCTTGTATACAAGCTCCTTTTTTGCAGTGCAGCGATAATAAAAAAGCGAGGAGGATGTCCATGACAGAGCAGTCTTCGCCAAACGGAGAAAAGAAAAATGAAGCATGGGAATGGATTAAAGCGCTCGGTATCGCTATCATTCTTGCACTGATCATTCGCTCGTTTTTATTCGCTCCGTTTCTCGTTGATGGTTCGTCTATGATGCCGACCTTAGAAAATGGCGAGCGTCTGATTGTCAACAAGCTTGTCTATCATCTGAATGGACCGAAACGTGGAGAGATTGTCGTGTTTCATGCCTCCGCTACGAAAGACTACATTAAGCGGGTCATCGCTACAGAAGGTGAAACGGTAGAGATGAAGAACGACCAGCTGTACATAAATGACAAGCCGGTGGATGAACCGTATCTTGCCCAGTATAAACTACAGGCAAAGCAGCAAGGCTATAAGTTGACGGATGATTTTCCGAAACAAAAAATACCTGCGGGTCATGTTTTTGTAATGGGAGATAACCGTCAGAACAGCCAGGACAGTCGCATCATCGGTCCGGTTGCCATAAAAGAAATGGTTGGCCGGTCCGAGGTCGTAATCTGGCCGTATACTAAAATTCGATTCCACTAATGAGAAATGTAGGTGATGTCATATGACAATTCAATGGTTTCCGGGTCATATGGCCAAAGCGCGTCGTCAGGTAACAGAGAAACTTAAATTGATTGATGTTGTCATTGAACTTTTAGATGCGCGTCTCCCGCTTTCGAGCCGCAATCCGATGATTGATGAGATTGTCTCAGGTAAGCCGCGTCTAATTCTGCTCAATAAATCGGATCTGGCCGATGAAGCGGTAACGAAAGCATGGGTACAGCACTTCTCCGATCAGGGGATTCGAGCTCTTCCGCTTGATGCACTATCGGGTCGCGGAGTGAATAAACTGCCGCAGGAGTGCCAGGCGCTTGTCGAAGAGATGATGGAGAAGCGCCGTGCCAAAGGGATGCAGGATCGAGCCATTCGCGCGATGATTCTTGGCATTCCGAATGTGGGTAAATCATCGCTTATGAACCGCCTGGCTGGGCGCAAAGTAGCGCAGACAGGAGATCGCCCGGCTGTGACGAAGGCGCAGCAGTGGGTGAAAGTTGGCAAAGTACTCGAATTGCTTGATACGCCGGGGATTCTGTGGCCGAAGTTTGAAGATCCGCTTGTCGGATTGCGTCTTGCGGCGAGCGGCGCGATTAAAGATGAAATTATTGATTTTCAGGAAGTCGCATTGTTTGTGGTTGCGTATTTGCAGATGCACTATCCGGGTGCGCTCGCTTCACGTTACCAGCTTACGGACATTCCAGAGAATAAGCTTGATGTGCTCGATGCGATCGGACGGCGTCGGGGCTGCGTCGTGAGCGGTGGCTATATTGATTACGATAAAGTGTCGGAACTGATTCTACGCGAGCTACGTAGCGGAAAGATCGGCACCATATCCCTCGAACGTCCGAATGATCCGTTCACCGTTGATATGGCGCGTGTGAATATGGACGATATTACGCCGTACTAAACAGCATACATCTCGTAAAACGCGCGGCCTGGCTGCGCGTTTTTGTTATAAATGGGAACAGGAGAGCAAGAAGGGGGCTTATCAGACATGAAGGCAATGACGATAACAGAAGTAAAACAGTGGCTTGCGGAACGGAAAGAGCTGACGCCCGATGAACAGGCGCACATTCAAGCAGATAGCCGTTCCGGGGTGCAGAATGCATATAAGCAGTGGCAGCGTGCTCGCGCGCGTGTAGAAGCAGACCGAATGCGCTGGCAAGAGATGAGTGTAATGGAGCGGGAGCTGTGGGCGCAAGGATACAGCTATATTGCCGGTGTTGATGAAGTTGGACGTGGCCCGCTTGCCGGTCCTGTCGTCACAGCAGCTGTTATTCTCCCCGCTGATTTTTATTTGCCGGGATTGAACGATTCGAAGAAAGTTCCGGCTGCCCGGCGTGAGGCGATGTACGAAGTCATCATGGAGGGTGCGCTTGCGGTTTCGGTTGCTGGCAAAGACAGCGGGGTGATTGATGAGATTAACATTTATCAGGCCACACTTGCAGCGATGCGCGAAGCGGTGCTGAATTTGTCACCAGCGCCCCAGATTACGCTCAATGATGCGGTCACCATTCCAGGACTTACAATTGAGCAGAAAAGCATCATTGGTGGAGACGGAAAAAGCATCTCGATTGCAGCCGCTTCGATTATTGCCAAAGTGGAGCGTGACCGGATGATGAAATCGTACGATGAGCAATATCCGGGGTATGGATTTGCCGCTAATATGGGATATGGAACAGCCGAGCACTTAGCCGGTCTGCGCAAGCTTGGTCCGTGTCCAATTCACCGGCTAAGCTTTGGTGGTGTGCTGCTGGATTAACATGGGGAGGGAGGACTGGCTATGATTCAAAATATGTTGATTGGGCAAATGCTGGATCAGATTCAACAGGTTCGTTCATCTGTTATCGAGCTGAAATCAGGTCAGGTGTTTTCCGGTAAGGTGCTGAAGCTGTTTCCGGACAATATGGCTACGGTTCAACTGGGTGGACTTACGGTAACCGCGCGCCTAGAAACACCGCTTGAACTGGGCCAGCGGACATGGTTACAGGTGCAGCCAGGCGGTCAGCCTGTTACGCTCAAGGTCATCAATCAGCCCGGCCAGCCAAACGTGGCGGCTGACCCTGGCCTTGAGGGGCTGGCACGCGGTCTGGGTGCATCGGTAAATGAAGAAAATATGAAACTGCTAAAAACATTGGTGGATCAGAATGTTCCCCTGAAAGCAGATTCGCTACGTGCGTTTCAACAGGTAATGAGCGAGGCTGGAAACAATCAAGAGACGCTCGATGCTGCCCTACTGGCGTTTAAGAAAGGGCTCCCGGTTACGAAAGAAACCGTGCTGTCATTGCGTGCATTTGTGGCTAATACAAGCATTGGAAGCTCGCTTACGGGCCTGGCTGATTCGCTTGAGCAGGCGGTACAGCAGCCACAGAGCCTACTTTCGCCATCACTGAAGCAAGCCGTGGAGCAGGCGCTTCCAGCGCTCCGTAGCACCCGTGCAGTTCTGGAGCAGACAGCGGAGATACTCGCCGGGAATCGTGGTGAGGCGGCGGATACTGATGAACACACTGCGTGGCAATCCACTCGTCCGCAGACAGATGCTTCGGCAGCAAAGACGATCGTGATGGAATTATTTGATCGCCTTGGATTGCGCCATGAGCGGGAGCTGGCTTCTTCTCAGCTTGCTATGCCGTCTGCTTCTATCAATACGGAGAATGAGTCGCAGCAGGCGGTGTCGCAAAATGTGAAAGCAGCCCTGCTTCACTTATTGCAGCATGAAGATGCCCAGCTGCTGCCGCAGGGAGTGCGTGAGCAAGTACAGCTGGCAATACACCAACTTACTGGTCAGCAGTTGATGACAGCAAATGCGCCTGATTCAGCTTTTGTCCAGGTGGCACTTCAACTCCCGATGCCAGGTAATCCAGATGGAGAAAATGCACTCATTCAAGTGGAGTCGCGCCGCAAAAGGAATGGAGAGCTTGACCCTGATAACTGTCGCCTGTTTTTTTATTTATCCATGCAAAACATGGGTGAGACGATGCTTGATGTTTCGGTTGTCAACCGAATTTTATCTGTTCATCTGTATAATGACGGAGAGCAGATCCCGGAGATGGTGAGTGCACTGCGTGGCCCGCTGGAAGCTCGTCTGGCTGAACAGGGTTATAGGCTTTCTTCGATACGTGTGTCACCTATACCAGATGAGGGTGTAGCAAGTACAGCGAGTTCGGAGCCAACTGCTTCGCAGGGGAAATCCAAACCGTTTGCCACTCCACCGTCGAGTCTGGCAAATTATAAAGGAGTGGATTTCCGCATATGAGAGAGCCGGCGAAATATCCGCGTAAAAGCGCTGTCGCCCTTCGTTATAATTTGCAGGAAGCGGACGCGCCGCGTGTGATTGCAAAAGGAAAAGGGCTGGTTGCTGATAAGATTGTCGAGCAGGCAAAAGAGAATGGGATTCCGGTTCAGGAAGATCCGTCTCTTGTGCAGGTACTCGCAGGCCTTGAATTAAACGAACAGATTCCCGTTGAGTTGTATCAGGTTGTCGCGGAGTTGCTGGCGTTTGTTTATCGGACAGACCGCCAGAGTCGTTCGTCATGAGTGGGTCAAACAGCAGAAGGGAGCTTGGTCTGGAAGGGGAAGAAGCGGCTTGCCGTTATCTTGAGTCATGCGGGTATGAGATTGTGGCGCGTAATTATCGCATACGTACGGCCGAGATTGATCTTGTGATGTGCGACGGAGATGAGCTTGTGTTTGTCGAGGTAAAAACTCGTCGTACGACCCGTTTTGGGCATGGGAGCGAGGCGATCACCCCGCATAAACAGCGGAAAATACACGGCGCAGCCCTTGCTTACATGCAGCAGTATGGAGGGGGACGACGGTTCCGGTTTGATGCCGTCATCATCACGAAATCCTATAGTGGGGCGATGGACATCGTTCATATGCGGAATGCCTTCTGAAAAAGGGCCGTAAAATGGGTGCGCCTGCAAGGCACCTGTCCATGAAAAAAGAAAATACACCGCATACTGTAATAGTGTACTCGATGTGAAACACCTCCATCTTACCCTGCTGCTCCTGGCAGGGTTTTTTATGTTTTTTTACAACTTCCACAATCCTGACAGCAGGCATATACACAGCGGATACACCATAGTATAATTATGGTAAAAAAAGGAAGTGTAAATATGTTCGCCAGTGTAAAAAGTGCGGTTGTATACGGGGTGGAAGGAAAATGTATTGAGGTAGAAGCAGATATTACAAATGGTCTGCCGCATTTTGATATTAGTGGACTGGCGGCGTCTTCGGTACGAGAAGCACGGGAGCGGGTAAAGGCGGCGATCAAAAACAGCGGATTTACCTTTCCATTGCAGCGAATTACGGTTAACCTTGCGCCTGCTGATATGCGGAAAGCAGGCTCCATGCTTGATTGTGCCATCGCGGTAGCGATCCTGCTTGCAAGCGGGCAGATTGAAGTTCGCAATCGTCTTGCGGACTGGCTGTTTGTTGGAGAGTTGTCGCTAGAAGGACGTTTGCGCTCGGTTCCGGGTCTTTTGCCTATGCTTTTAGATGCGCGTAAACAGAATGGATCTGGGGCTGTTGTACCATTAGAGACAGGGGAGGAAGTCGGGCGTGTTCGGCTTCCGCTTTTGCGGGCGGCCACCTTGCGGGAATGTGTAGATCTTTTTGCCTGTCCGGATGAAGAGTTGGCACAAATCAGTAAACTGGATAGCTTACGTGTAGGCCAGATGGAATCTCAAATTTCTCATCTTTGTTTTTCAGAGGTAAGGGGGCAGCGGCACGTCAAGCGGGCGATGGAAGTGGCAGCTGCCGGACGGCATCATTTGTGTATGGTTGGTCCACCGGGAACAGGGAAAACCATGATGGCCTATCGATTCCCCACGATTTTGCCGTTGCTTGATGAAGAAGAAGAGCTGGAAGTGGATGCGATATATAGTGCCTGTGGCTTGTTAGAAGAAAGATTTAAGCAGCGAGGTCAACCCCCATTCCGTGCTCCTCATACTTCGATTACGCCAGCTGGAATAGCGGGAGGAGGGACCTGGCCTAAGCCAGGGGAGATGAGTTTGGCTCATCTTGGCGTGCTGTTTCTTGATGAATGGGCAGAGTTTTCTCGGCCTGTACTGGAATCGATGCGCCAGCCACTTGAAGATGGGAAGATTGTATTAATTCGAAGCGGTCGAAAGCTCACCCTGCCCTCACGCTTTCTTTTACTGTCCGCATTTAATCCGTGCCCATGTGGATAGGAGTTTGCATAAAAAGATACCTGATTGCAACCTCAGCTTTGTCGCGTCCTTCTGGGTTTTTGATCGTATGAACCTTTACTTCTTTTACGAGGGAATGGACGATTCTAAACTTTGCTTCGAAATCTATATCCTGGCTTACCTTCGTCTGTAACTCGTTCAATACAGATTCTGCATTTTGCAACTGAGTTTCTACAACCTGCTCATTCTCGATCAGGAAGGATAGGTTCTTTTCTTCTTGTTGCAGTTGCTTTGTTTCCTTTTCGATTTTCCCCAGTTGAATCTCCACATCTATACTGGAAATAAATTTCTTCCGGAACAAATCTAAAATCGACTGCTTTTCCGTTTCCTTTTCCTTCAGCGCCTTACGCAGAAGATTGCGCTGCTGCTGAAGCCTTTCTCGGTTATCTTGTTGTTTCTCCACATCCGGTTTCAGTTCCTCTAAGATATTTCCGGGATTGGCGGCGAAGTTCAGAATGTCATTCCACACCATGGAATCTAACCATTCACGTGGGACATTTTTGGAAGAGCATCGCCCTCCGTTTCTTGTGTGATGCGTTGTTTTCCCTAGACATACATAATAGTAAAGCGTTTTTCCTTTTTGGCCGTAAGAGTGCAAGTAATAACTTCTGCCACACTCTCCACACTTCACTAATCCTTTGAGTATATTATTCAGCGAGCCGACTTGAGACTCAATACGGTGGCGTTTCAAGGCTCTCTGAGCCTCTTCCCATTGTTCTTCTGAGATAACGGCCGGTACAGTACGTTCTATTAGCTCACGCTGGCGAGAGGCACGTTTCCCGTAGAAGTGAATCCCTTTGTATACCTCATTCTTTAGAATCCCTAGAATCCGACTTTGTTGCCAGATACCTGATGTTTTTTCTCGTCTCTTTCCATCACCTCGTTTTACTTTCCGTTTATCTTTCGTGTATGCCGTAGGAATTCCGAGGGCATCCAGATGCTCACCTATTTTGATGGAGCCGTAGTCTTGGTTGGTTATGAGGTCAAAGATCAGGCGAATGACACCAGCCTCCGAGAGATCAAGTCCAGGTAAAGGATCTTCGTTTATTTCCAAGTACCCATCTTCATTGACGCGGTAGCCGTAAGGTACAATGCCACCAATCCATTTTCCGTCCCGTGCTGCACGGTTAGCACCTTGCCAGAGACGATCTAAGATAGTGGAGCGCTCAAGGTCGGCTACACCGGCCAGAATGGTCAGCAGGAAGCGTCCAGAAGGGTCAGAGGTATCGAATGGTTCTGTCATGGATTTGATTTTGATACCGTAGCCCTCCAGCTCGTGTACGGCGTTCAGGATGACGCGGGCAGCTCGGCCAAGCCTGTCCAAGCGGTAGATCAGCAGCAGATCAAACTTTTTGTCTTTGCCATCTTGGATGAGCTGCTTTCCAGCTTCGCGTTGTTCTAGTGGAATTGTACCGGATATACCATCGTCTTTGTACCACTCGGTGATTTCGAGCTTGTGCAGGTCACAATATTTTGTAGCAAATTCAATTTGGTTTTCGATTGTACCGCGCTCGACTTGTTCTTCGGTGGAAACGCGGATGTAGACGGCGACCCTCATGTATAGCCCTCCTGTGAATAGTGTGGGTAAAACTGCGAATAATAGGAATGTATGTTCTGTTTAGTGGTGAAAAAGAAGAGCCCTGGGAGGGCTTCTTTTATTGAGTAAGGTTTATTTAAATCCAAAACGGACAATTGCAAGAACGATAGCGAAAATAATAGAACCTACAATCCAAAGTTTCGCACTAGTGACCTGCTCTTTCACATAGGTCTTTTTTGCAACATCATCATCTTTTATTACATCCCGTATAACGGTTTTAATCCGATCCTCTGTAGGCACGCTTTTAATTGCATCGGTGATAGCGTTAGTTATTCTCATCTCAGTATTTAACAGATCAGCAGAAGTCGGTATATTATTAAGGCGTTCTTGGATGACAGAAACCTTGGAGTCAATCCCCCTGATGGATTCTTCCATCTTGTCTGTTTTCTTTTCAAGGTTCTCAACCCTTCTTTTCAGATCATCCATATTACCGCCACCTCCTCCGTTTGATGAACCATGAAGTCCCGATGCTATTTCCTGGAAGGACTCGTTCAGCCCATTTAGGTTCTCTACAATCATTGTAATATATTCGGGAGGGAATTGTGCAACATTCTTTCTCTGGGCACTCATTGATGAGCTGCTTCCTTTAAATGAAGAAGATAGGGATGTATTGGGAGTGGGATTGAAAGAAGCGGCGTTCTCGTTACTCATCTGTGCTTACCCTTTCAGAGAGGGACTTAGAGATTTTTTGTAGGTCTTCAAAGTATTGACTATCTAAATGTTTATTGTATCTTACTAAGTCTCCAGGTATTTGATTTAACATGAACAGAATAAATCTAATTTTTTGGTCAAGATCAAAGTGCAATTCGAGACTTTCTCCATCTGCACGTAGAAAGTTAAGAACTAAATTCTCATAATCACTCCAGCTGGTATCAATATACGCTAATGAAAATGGATTTCTTGATGCCGTTGTGGTTCTACTGAGAAAAGCGCGGTGTTTATGTGCAAATAAACCTAGTTCTGCTTGTTTATTAGGTGCTAATAGATGATTTAGATTAGGTAATTGTCCGTCCAGAATATTAATTAAAAAGTTGGTTGCATGTGATCCATAGTGTTTATTCAAGAAGTGATCTCGAAAGAAGTACCAACCAGGAAGAAATTGTTTGCTATTGCTAATTCGTGTAAGTTCATTAGAGATGTAAGTGAGTTCTCCTTCTTTATCTAATATATTTGCTTTAAAATGTATGTAATCTTGTTCTGGATCAGCTTGATTACTTGCAGAGTTAGTAATTGAATCACTCATTTATTTCACCTTCTATTTCTGTTTTTTTTGTTAAAAAGAAGGGCCTTTTAGTAAGCAAAGGCACTCATGGATATGCTGTTATTAAAAATAAAAAGCGAAAGGAATAAGTATATTGAATATCACTCGTTTTATTCCTTCTGAAACCACTAAAGAAGGTTATGTGTCTCCTCGCTTTTTTGGCAAGTGCGAAGTTTGCGGAAATGAATTTCAAGGAACACCTTCCGACCCTGATTTGTGTCATGAACATAGAGAAATTAAGGATATAAAATTTAGAATATTATATACGTGTCCGTTCTGCGATACAGAAACCGATAATCAAGAAAGCTGCCCTGATTGTGGAGCAAAGTTTGAAATCTTGGGATACATTGATGAAGCGTATGCGACAAAAACAAAAACCAGTAGGCGTATCAGCAATGACATGCTTATTTTTATGCTAAATAATCATTCCATTTATCATCTAATATCAAGGTATCTATTTCTTCTAACTGGCTTGATTCAAATTGCCATTTGCGCACGACATCACCCTCTTGTACATGAATAAAGATGGTAAATGAAAAAGGATGTCCTGGATCATTACGATCTAACCTTTTTCGAATGAACTTTAAATCAATTTCTGGTATATCCTCCGTCTTAATATTTGTTCTATGTATTACGTTATAGTGAGCGGGTTTTCCAATATTAAAGGGCTCGACACCGTGAAATGTTTGCAGATGGTCAAGTAGCCACTTGATTGTATTTATGATGTAAGGATGTCCATTTGGAGATATTAATTCACTCGAAAGCAAACTCATTGCATTTGAGAAGGATATAACTTGTTTAAGAGTAATTTCTTTGTTTGTTATTTTTGGTTTCTCAACAGTAAAATGCAAGTTTCCCTTTTCGATATTACCCCAACCGTGATGTACTAGCGCATTTCTGTAAGGACGTAAAGTGTCATATAACGCAACAAGAGTCTGTATTAAATGCTCTTCGTTTTCAAGAGAGGGAGGGGGAGTAAATAAATCGGTTCTTAATTTTTGGATTTTACCTGTAAATCCACCATCGCGACTGATTTGATTTTGGGCTAACAACCACTCGAAAATCATATCTAGCACTTTGTAAGAAGTTGTAAACATCAAAGGGCTGAGTTTTTCAATAGCTTTTGAAACGGCATCACTGCATAAAGAAGATTCGACATACATACAGACAGTAGTAATTGGAGAATCATCAAATTCAAAATCTATGCGGTCTGATACATTGCCTAAATATTCTCCGACAGCTAATACGCACTCTTTTAATACGAAACGCTCGTACCCAACTTTGTCTGCTAGTTTTTCTCTAGCGGTAGCATTGAACATTTTATTTCCCCCCAACCAAAAAATATATTCTGAAAAAGAAGGGTCTGGATATGTAGGGATTTTCTGAGGTGATTAAAATGCTTAGTTTGTCATTGAGCAACAGTACGATCAAACAAAATCATTTGATCTTCTCGCTCTATGTAACGTTGAAATTCTTCATCAAGCCGAGCCTGAAAAATCCGGCGCTCGATCTGCTCCCACCGACGCCAAGCGAGTGAGTAGGGAAGATCGAAGCTTTCAGCAATCGTCGCAGCTACTTGTCTGCCTGTAAAGTCTAATTGCTCAACCATATAGAAAGGCGCAGAAGCATAGAGTTGAAACTGACTTGCTTGCATCTCCTGCCATTCTTCCACACCGCGTAAAGCAGGCACCCTTTCGTGCTGGCGAGCTGTATGGCGTAATGGATGGCAAAGTTCGTGAAAGAAGGCAGCGCGCTGCTCACGGACTGAGAGAGTGCGATCAAGGTACACCATAGCTAGTTCGTCATCCCATACAGCAGCACTTCGTCCAGATGTATAGTCAATATAGATTCCAAATACATCGCAAAGTTCCGACAGTGACAGATGTGCAGGAGATACGATGCCTGCTTGTTGGTATTGTTCTTCAATCCATGATTCGAGGTCTGTTTTTGTGTAGTAATGAAGCATAGTTCCTCTCCTGCATACAAGCGTACGTTCGTATCTAGGTGTAAAAGAAGAGCCCGGTGGGGGCTTTAAATACCAAGTAGTTGTTTTTTCTTTGTTTGAAATTCTTCTTCGGTTAAAATTCCTGCATCGCGTAGTTCAGCAAATTTTTTGATTTGTTCTGCTGTATCAATTGGAGCGGAAGGAGTTGCTGCGGTAGTAGCCTCCTCCATTTTTTCCTCAATTAATGCTTTGATTTTTTCAAAATCTGGCTGCTGTTTTTTATTGAACATGACGGTATTTTCATCTTTGGTAGCATCAAATAATCCACCTTTGTTTTCTGATCCGCCTGAAAACGCGAATTGCATATATCCATTTGTAAACGTCCCCGGGGCTTTGAACTGAATAGAGGTTATTTGCTTAATCAGAATTTCCTTATCACCTTTTAAACCTTGTGTCATCTTAGCAAGCATGCCTTTTCTTTTGATTATCACTTTGTTTTGTGTCACTTCGATCTGACCGTTTACGCCTAGTGCCTCCATAGAAACCTCCCGTTTTATATAGATTTACTTTTATGTAATAAATTTCTGAGATATCTATAATAAAGCCCTGCTTGTCCAAGTGGTTCAGGCAGGGTTATTTTTTCTTCGCTCGAAGTTCCTCTTTCTTCTTCTTGAACCGGGCGATCATGTCAGCAACTGTATCCATGACGATTTCCTGTTCTTCTGGGTCCAGTTTGTCGAAATCTTTGAATCCGTCGGAAAAGGCGACATTGATAGTAGTATCATTTTGAGTCATTGACTCAGAAGGATCGTTTATACGACCTGTAAGATAATCAGTAGTAGTTAATAATAAATCAGCCAAATTCCTAAGATTATCAGCATCAGGTTGGTAAGTGTCGGACTCCCATTTAGAGATTGTAGTATTATCAACCCCAAGCTTTTTTGCTACATCAGCTTGTGTCATTTTCAGTTCTTTACGCTTTTGTTTTAGTCTTTCACCGAGAGTCAACGGTCTACCTCCTTTGCTGTTTCATCAAATCAAATATAACATTTTCTGAGATTATTAAAAATAAATTTGATTAATTAGCAATAAATGATTGACATTTGAGCAAAACTCAAATAATATCTAGATATAAAGTTGAGCAAACATCAATAAAAAGGTGGTGAAATAAATGAACTATAGCAAACTGAGAGGGTTAAGGGTTTCTCGGAAAATTTCTTTACAAGAAATGGCTGATGCTATCGGTTTGAAAACAGCAGGCGGCTATCTTCGTATCGAGACAGGTGAGAACAAACTGGATGCGAAACATCTTCCTGTTATCGCTAAAATGTTTGACATCGATTTGAATGATCTAACCAGAGAAATTTTTTTTGAAGATAAAGTTGAGCAATGCTCAAATAAATCGTATCACTCAGCCTAACCACACACTTCACGAAAGGGGGTGAGAGTATGAGCATCGAGCAACGCTTTGCCGATCTGGAAGCGCGGGTTGAGAAGTTGGAAGCCGCCGAACAGGCGACGGCTCAAATAATTATCAACGAACTAAAAAGAAGAGGCATCAATCTTTAATTTCATCAACAACCTTTTGAATTAATTGAATTGTAAATTGCTCAGAGTGATCTCTAAGTCTTGTTGCTACATCTAAAAGGAAACTGATATGAATGTTGCTGTTAGTAGGGTTATTTTGCAGTTCACTTTTCATGGCTTTAACAGCTTCTGAAAATAATTCATTGTTATCAATCTTTAATTCAGCTGCAAGCTTTTGTACATCGATTTTTTTGCTCATATTTACACCTCCTGTCTATCTGGGCTGGGAAGAACGCGCCGACCAAAGCAAACGCTCTTCCTACAACCAAAATTCGACAGGAGATAGGAAAATCCTACAAATAAATAACGCTCCTACTGGGAGAGGAGGCGAACCACTTGGATAAAAAACCAATCAGACAACCGACTGGAATCACGGTTCGACGCATCTATGAACCTGATCCAGAAGCGATGAAAGAAGGGCTTACGCACTTCATAAAAGCTCCGGTTAAGAAAGATTCCAAGAAGGAGGAAACCGCATGACCAAAACCAAACCACGCACCGCTGATGACTTCCGAAGCGTTGTGAATGCGACTCTCTATGTCAACGATGTGCTCAACCAACTTGTTCCACAGCCAGCTTCTGAAGCGAAGAACAAGGCGTTACAAGAGGTGGATGAGCTCCTCAAAACCGTGACGGATCGCATCCAGCGCGAGAACGGCCTGATAGGGGGTGAGTCAGCTTGAAAATCACAACCCTTCGTTATTGCGCCGCAACTGGTGAAGACTTCGAGCCATTCCAGAAAGTTGTGTATGTCCACGCCGACAACAACTGCGTAACAGTCGAAGTTGCTGAGTCGATCCGGGGAAAGAAAGAAGATCGCTTGTTTATCCCAGCTAACCGGCTTGAGCAGCACATCAAAGACTGCGTGAGAAAGTACGAAGAGCAGTATGGCGCTGTTGCCAAGATGGATTTGCTTAACGACCTGGAATGCGAATAGGTCCTTGAAAACTGAATAGAAAGGATGATCTATGTGTTCAAACGCAAGTCGTATCATCAGGACCATGTACCTCACATCCATTTTCTCACAGGGAGGGAGAGCGAGCCATGTTCCGAGATGCACGAAAATGCGCTGGTTTAAGTAGAGAAGAGGCAGCTTTTCGTATAAAAGTGGCAACAAAATCCCTTTCCAACTATGAGGATGGCAAGACGGTTCCAGGGCCTGATGTAGTAATCGGAATGAGCCGAGAATACGGCAGGCCGGATATCACTCAGCGCTACTGCCGGGAATACTGCCCGATCGGTGCTCGATACGGATACATACACCTAGATAACATCAGCATGAATCTGTCGGACATTTGGATGAAGTTGCGACAGGAATTGAAAGAAGCATTAGCTGCTATTGAAGCAGGGGAGGACATCGTGATTAACAAGCGCGGTCCAGAAGATTTCACACCGGCAGAATGGGATGAATTGATGCTTCACACAGACCAGTTTATGGATGTGGAGCACAACATTGAAATATTGAAGATTCGGCTAGGTGAGATGACGGATGTGTCGCAGTTGGTAAGCCAACATAACCAAAAGATGATTGATCGCGGATATGCGAGGAAGGGAGTAAGTGTATGACCAAACAACTACAACAACGCATGGACAAGCTCAAAGAGCGTGCAGAGACAGCAGATGATCACGCTGTGATGGAAACAGCATACGGACTGGCAGCGGCACAACGTCACAGAGAGCATGCGCAACAGTGCTGGACTGAATACGGGTGTTTGATGGCAGATTTAGAAACGTTCGAAGAGTGGACGGAAGAACGTACTGTGATCTTGAAAGGGAGGGTAATGCGATGAGCCAGATTGTATATGTCAGCCGACTCATGACAGCTCGCGAAATGCGTAAAGCATGCGCCATGACAAAATTGGTGCCAGATCGCTTGCTGATCGGCGGGATGATAGCAAATAAAAAAGCTGCCGAGTGTGGGGACACTCAAACAGCTTAAAGAAGAAATTCTTTTCAGAAAAAGCATAACACACGTTCGTATAAACAGCAAGCCTTCGGGCCTGCTGACAGAGTTGCGGGTTGCCTACCACCCCAGGTGCTCATGGCTCTGTCAGCACTTCCGAGTGCTACAACAACCAGAATTACATAGGCGCAGCTAAAGGGCTGTAACGTCAGCGTAGGGGCAGGGGCGCTGGCACTAACAAAGACAAGTGAGGTGAACATGTAATGTACCAAACTATCGACATTGATGCCGTAACCGAGAAGGTAGCTGACTTCCTGATGCAACGCCAAGATCGCGGCCTGCTGATTAATGAAGAAGTGTTCAAGCGAATCCTCGCTGATGAAGTTGGTGTTGATCGGGTGGATGAGCTGTACGACCGGATCTGGGCACAGCCAGTGATTCGAGACACGTTGGAAGTTGCAGCTATGACGTTTGATCTTAATAAGCAGGTTGTAAGTTGTGGTGGGAAGTATTTCGAGATTCCAGGCGGTACGCGGGATTATATGCGAGATGTGCTGTGAGGGGAGGTGAACAGGGTGAAGAATAGCACAACAGCGGTTGAGGTATGCACAGTACAGTGTAGTGTGTGCGAGAACAAGTTCTATGAGTTTGATGACAATGATCTGACTAAGTGCCCACATTGTAATGCTGATTTCATTGAAGTCGAAGCTAATGTTATCAAGACAGAACAGATGCTTATCGGAATCGACTATGCAACTGGTGAGATTCGTAGGCAATAAAAAAGCGACCGGCGGCAACCGGTCACTCATAGTTTCAAAAATAGTTACTGAAATCTTATCACGGTGTTCATTGAAAATCAAATAGGAGGAAGTCGGATGACGGAAGAACAGCGCACGGCAACTAAAATGCTGTTGGCAAACCTGTCTAGCAGCCTGTATGACAAGGGCTTCCTAGCTGGCATGAAAGACATGGCTGACATCGTTGGCATCGACATGAATGCTATTATCCGTGAGTTTGAGCAAGAACAATACGGCGAGGAAATCGCATAGGAGGAATTAGGATGGCAGTACCAGTTGAACGATTAGACGACATGCTAGCAGAAGCGATGGAAGTACAGGAAGGGTGGCAGGTAACGGACCTGAAAGGCGCGATGTGGGCAGATGAGCGCATTAACGAAGCGCAGCTCAAAGTCGATGAGATCGATGTACTGGCTGAGGAACGGATTGAGTCATTACAGCGCAAGATCGATATCGTGAACCAGTGGAAAGAGGAGGCGAAAAAGCCATACCTCGATACCATTTCCTTCTTCGCAGGTAAGCTGATGCTGTATCTTCAGCAAACTATTCAGGAGCAGATCGAAGCTGGTAAGAAGAAAATCACGAAGTCGCTCAAGCTTCCATTCAGCAAGCCTTCATTCAAGAAGAAGCAGCCAGAAGTGAAGCGCGACGATGAGCAGCTCCTGACATGGTTGGAAGCGAATCACCCGGAATTTATCGAGCGCAAGCCTACCGTGAAGTGGGGCGATTTCAAAAAGGTGCTCACGCAAACGGAAGTGGACGGGAAGCTAGTCTATGTAGACGAATGTGGCCAAGTGGTTCCGCATGTGGAGCTAAACGAACGGCCAGATGAATTCTCGCTGAGGTAGCCTACATGGAACAGTGCGCGATATGCACAGCTCCGATTGAGCCGGGGGAACGGACTCTCCCGGTTCATGACGGGGCTACGAAGCAGCAAGACGGTGTGGTGTGTTCGGGATGCAGAAACGATGTGTAAGGAGGAAGTACAGTGGAGCAGGTAGCCACCAATTACTTTGCTGAGTTAGCCAAAATCGATGTGAGCGCCCATACAGAGAAAAAAGGAAAGTTTACGTACTTATCATGGGCGTGGGCAGTGGATGTACTACGGAAGCACGATCCGACAGCCACCTGGGAAGTGATTCGGTTCAACGGGGTGCCGTTCATGAGTACTGACTGCGGTTACTTTGTAGAAGTGGCTGTAACGTGTCACGGGATCACACTTTCACAGATCCACCCGGTTCTGGATAACTCGAATAAGCCTATAGCGAAGCCAAACACGTTTCAAATCAATACCAGTATTCAGCGGTGCCTGGTTAAAGCCATCGCGCTTCACGGGCTAGGATTATACATCTACGCTGGCGAGGACTTACCGGATGGGGAGACAACTAAAGAAACGCCGCAAGAGTCAGTACTAAAACCGACTCCGGCCATTCGAGCTAAGTGGGAAACAGGTGGTGGAAATCCAGATGCGTTGGAATCTTGGTTTGCAAATTGTATCAAAGACGGGAAATCGATTGAGGAAATTGATCAATTTTTAACAGAAAAGATTAAAGAAATGAACGGAAATACAAACAGCTCCCAAGGTAAGCCAGCCACAGATAACCAACGTAAAGCCATCTTTGCTACGGCGAAGGATAAAGGGCTGGACAATGACGGGATCAAACGTCTAGTTGAGTATCTAACCAAGAAGCAGAGTACAACTGAGCTGACGTCAAAAGAGGCAAGCGATGTGATCAAGCTACTTAAAGAAACACCGCAAGAGGATATACACGCAATGATCAGTCCACCTATTGATATATCGGATGATGACTTGCCCTTTTGACGAGCAGAATGACCCGTTAGGCTACGTGGATCGGATGCCAAATACAAAGCGTCAGAGTCGAAAAGGAGCGTAATACAGGGCGCAGTACGAGCCCAATTCTATCAATCTAGCAAAGGGGATGTCGGGGCATGGAAGAACAGAAAGGCATGGAGACATCGGGGTTTGTAGTCCTGCCCCGGCTCTCTATTAGGAATTTGCGGGACAAACTCCTTTTTTATCATTTGCTTGAAAAGGCAGATTGGAACACAGGAGTAGCACGAATCAATGTTTCGGAACTGGGACGAGAAACAGGATGGTCACGGAAGGAGATCGACAATTCACTTTCTCGCCTTCAAAAAAGTGGTGTGATTCAGACGGAAACGTTGAAAGGGAAGCGTGGTGTAAGGATAGAGCTTGTTCATTATTTCGATTATCAAAACCTATCAAAATACAAAAAAACGGCGCAAGCAAACGGAAAAATGGCGCAAGCAGAGGAACAAGCGAACGAAGAAATGGCGCAAGCCAGTAATAACGAAAACCCTTGTCCTGCTTGGGATTCACTCGCTAACAAAAGTGAAGTGGCGCAAGCAGATGAAGAAATGGTGCAAGCGATGGCACAAGCAAGCGAAGAAAAGGGAAAACCTTTATTTATTAACAGCATTATAAACAGCAATAGTAACAGCAATAAGAACAATAAACCTAATACGTCACTCGCTCCTGAGAAAAAGCAACTGGCTTCGGAAGCCGATACGATTTCTTTTGTCGATGAGAACATCGACGTACTGCCTTCAGGTGTAAGTAAAAAGCTGTTGATCAAGTATTGCGAAACCATTCGTCTCACGAGAAATACTTGCAAGGTCGCCAGTAGCGTCTTACTTCAAGTTTTCGTGAAGATGAAAAAGTACACCTCAAACCAAATCAATTATGCGGTTTGGAATCATGCTGAAAAGCATGATGACAAGCGAGAGAAATACACGCTAGGGATTTTGCGGAATACCAGCAATGACGAAGCGTACCGAAAGCTCATGTTGATGCTGAACCGTCAGAACCAAGATGATCTCAAAATCGAAAAAACGAAGGAGGATGTATTACATGCAGGCAGCAGAGAACTTGATCCAGCGCTCCGTGACGAGCTTAATGCCCTCTCTCACTGAGGATGCAAAAGGAGAGCACCATTGTCCGATATGTGGTCGGCATGTTCCGAAGACAAGCATTGAGCTGTTTGGCAAACCGCGTATTGTACAGAGTCGTTGCCAATGCGAGATTGATCGATTTGTCTATCAGCAGAAACAAGCAGAGGAGCTGATTGCGAAAAAGGTAATTGAGCGCAAATTCGATATTTCTGAGCTTGGAAAACGGTTTGAAGAATGCAGGTTCTCAGCGTTTGCACAGCGTCAAGGTAACGAGAAAGCCTATCGGATGGCGATTGACTATGTACGAGAATTCGAGACAACGGAGGAGCTTGGGTTGCTTCTATGGGGGATACCTGGTAACGGAAAATCACATCTGGCCGCAGCTGTAGCACACGAAGTAAAAGCTGACGGAAAAACAGTTGTCTTTCAGACGATGGCTGAACTGCTGGAACGCATTCGAAATACCTTTAACAAGCGAGAGAAGGAGACGGAGAGCGAAGTCATGGCTGCGCTTCGGGATTGCGATCTGTTGGTGCTAGATGACATAGGAGCGGAGCGCATTAATGACTGGGTACTAGACGTGATGTTCCGGGTGATCGATGGCCGGTATCGGAAGAAAAAGCCGGTGCTGTACACGACGAATTTTTCTCCAGCTGATCTACTAGTTCGGTTTATGCCATCAAATCCTGCTAAAGAAGACGAGATCAAGGCACAGCGTATTCATGACCGGATTATTGGGACAAGCATCATCGTGAAGAACGAGGCGCAAAGCTATCGGCGCGAACAAGCGGCGCAACGCTTTCGGGAGATGAATGGGGCATGAGGAGTTTTTACGAACGGGGCCGTGGCAGGACGCTGATTCCGAGGGAAAAGCTTGAGACAAATACACCAGGGGAAGTCGCTACATACTGTCTCTCGCCTGAGGAGTTGGCAAAGTACCAGGCGCTGCCGTTGGATATCGGGAGATACAAGAAGCCTATTAGCATACCAAGACGGAGGAAGAAGGCATGATTCAATTTACGATATATGGGGAGCCGGTCGCACAAGGCAGACCGAGAGCGACCATGATCGCCGGAAAAGCCCGCATGTATGACCCGAGCAAGTCCCGGGGCTACAAAGAGTACGTCAAGCTGGCAGCAGCCGATCACGCGCCAGCAGCGCTTTTAGAAGGACCATTGGTGCTCACAGTGAATGTGTATCGGTCCATCCCGAAAAGCTACAGCAACAAGAAAAAAACGCAGGCAGAAGCCGGAGAGATTAGGCCAACAAGCAAGCCGGACGTGGACAACTATGTAAAGGGCATCAAGGATGCGCTGAACAAAGTGATCTGGAAGGATGACAGCCAGGTCGTAAGCATAACAGCCGGGAAGTTCTACAGCCAGAAGCCGCGTATTGAGGTGAAGGTGCAGGTGCTGGAAGAACAGACACAGCAGTTATCGGTTATCTAAAACAAGGGGGAAACAATCATGCCATACATGGAATTTGACGGCGAAGTAAAGAAAATGGTCACAAAGCCAACTGGAGAGAAAGAAATCGTCCTGATCGTACAAAGAGAGCAACTGCGGGGTAAGTTGGACTCACTGGACGACATTCTTGCTGGTGGCAAGGCGTCCATCACACTTGATTCACTGGTGGTCAACTACAATATCACGATCAATGCACAAACCAACAAGCCAATCAAGGAGTACAAGGTCGATGACAAAGGCATTGTGTCTGAGGTGAAGCCGGAAGGAGAGCAACTGGAAGCGAATCTTGGTCTGCCGGCTGCCAAGATCCCAACGAAAGAAGAACAGGAGCAGGCCGAGCGTGAGGTCATTGACGAGTTCATTCTCAGCGGTATGGCACCAAGCTATGATGAGTTACCGTATGACTTCGCTAATATCGTCAAGCGCCGTCTGGAGGGTGAGACATACATGAAGCTGGCATCAGAGTTGGAAATGTCGTCCGGTAAGATCGTGGAGCTGGTGGACGAGTATCGAAAGCGTGTCGCACCACTGGCAGCCAAGTGGTGGGAGTGGAAGCAGGGTCAGGAGCAACCGGAGTCTGAGGGGGAAGTGCAAGAGCCTGAAAGTGATGAGGAACCAGACACAGCCGGACAAGATGAGGACAAGACCGATGCTGTCGGAGAAGAACAAGTAGAAGATTCAGGGACTACTGAACAGGTACCGTCTGATGAAGAGATCGAAGAGTACATTCTCGGTGGGAAAGCTCCTGTGTTCCCGGATATTGAGTTCGATTTCCCGAACCTGTTGGACAAGAAGAAAAAACGTGGTAGCTGGACAAAGATTGCGACAGAGATGAATCTACCTCTCGGGAAGATGCAACGCCAGTGGAGAGAGTACAAGCAGCGCATTGCCCGTGAGATGCGTGGTGGCGATACGGCGTGAGAAAAGCTCGCTACTACCTGCTCAGTCGCAAAGAGCAAGGGTTCGGCACGGTTCAGGTGATCTATCGGTACGAGCGTATCCGGTGGAGTGAATTGAAGCGCTGGAAAAAGCGTGGGTGGAAAGTGATTGCATAGACGGTTGCCTGCGAACCAGAGGGAGTGAATAAACATGGGTGAAATTTCAGACATGATCTTGAAAGGTATTTTGTGTGAAGTGTGCGGCTCTTATATGGAGGACTGGGAAGAGCCAGGATATCCTCGCAAATGTGAGGATTGTCTTCAAGGGTAGTTTTAACAGAATCGGTTGCCTGCTGGTGCTGAGTGTGCTGGCAGGTGGCTCACAATGCGGTGATTTTGTAGGGAAAGGAGACAGGAACAGAATGGATCAGATCAGCATTTTCGATTTCGTTGAAGTAACTCAGGTAACTAAACCTTCAGCCCACGGTTGCAAAGCCCATGTGTACGGTCCAATTCCTTTCTGGGAGTTGAAATCACCTGTGGAGTGTCGTAGTCGTAGCGCATCACATGAAGGCAAGTACAACCATATGGTTAGAACGTGGGGGAAAGCCGTTCATCTATATTTCAAATATCCTGTCTCGTGGTTCGAGGCAATCAAACTATTCGAGAAGGAGCGAGCCAAGCAACTTGAACAAAAAGGAAGTGGTGAGGGGAATGGATGAGGTAGAACAGCTTGATCTATTCCCGGCTATTCCAGATATATCACCACCTCAGTTACCTGTACAGAGACTGAAAAAGGAACGACGTAAACAGCTGATCGGCAACCAGTGTACTCTTGACTTCGAGGCTCCAAAAGTAGACAAGCCAGATGAACAGGCAGATTCTGTTCTGCAAGCGATCAGGGAGTCAATCATTGGTCGGAGTAGAACAGGTGACAGGTTCGGTAAGCACATCGATCAGGGATTTAAAATCACGAAATGTGAGAAGCACTTCGTTTGGAGTACAGAAATTACGTACATGGTGAAAGGCTGTTCTGATACAGCGACATTCACTATGTTAGGAGTCAATCTTACACATCGGAATGAGCCGATTCCAAGGCAGATGATATTCGGTTATGTGAGAGACTGAAAGGAGAGATAGAATGCGAGAGGTTAAGTTTCGTGGAAAGAGCATTGATGAAGAAAAAGAAGGTTGGTTTTACGGAGATTATTGTTCTGTACCAAGCCCAAACATCTTATTTGAAAATTCAAATAAAGAAATAGATTGCGAGCCTGTTATTCCGGAAACAGTTGGACAATACACAGGTCTACGTGATCGGAATGGTCGGAAGATTTATGAGGGGGATATTGTTCGTTGGCCCGGATCAGGAGACAAAGTGTACGTAAGAGTCGTCACTTTTGAAAAATACACATTCCATGTAGGAAATATATTAGACGGTCTGTGTGACTACCGTGACTTCGTGGTCATCGGCAACATCTACGATAACCAGGAGCTGCTGGAAGGTAACTAACGGTTGCTTAGCATCGTGGCTATGTTGCGTAATGCTTGAATTAAATCACCAAATTGAAACGATATATTCCCAATGCTAATAGCGATGATAATCAAGGATGTGATTTTTACTATTTTATAAAGTTTATCTATCTCCATCTAAAAGAACTCCTTTTCATATAAAAATGCCCCTCGCCAGTCTGCCAACTGTTGAGGGGATTCCCTGTTCTTGACTCACAAGAATATTTTACCATGAGCAGGGGGAGTAGTCATGAATAATCAGTATTTCTTGGAGAAAGTTTGCGCGAAGTGTCCAGGTTCACAGTGGGGTAAGTCAAGCATGTGCCGCATTCATGACATGCATATCGGTAAGGTGCAGGGATGCCCACAGTGGGAGGAGCACCAGGCGGCGCAGTTGAAGGATCATGACGGGCAGGTAGCGTTCTTGGATCTAGAGCCAGCAATTGAGGCTGTGCAACGGGTAGAGCAAGACTTACGCGACTATCGTTGGATGGCTGAGAAAATCGATGCGATTCAAGCTTATGAGGATAGGAACAAAGAGAAGTCCCGTGAAGTTTGGGAGGGCATGCTTGGAGCTGGTACAGCTCAGTATGGAATTGAGTCGTCGCTACCAAAGGCGCAAGGTGTAAACTCGGATGTAACGTATAGAGAGGCGCAAAAGCTCCTACGGAACTGGGAGCGTATGAAACGATATGAGCGCAAGGTAAAGAAGCTGGAAGAGGCTGTGGCGGCGTTACGTGACGAGCGTGAGCGTACAGTAGCCGAGGGAATACTAGACGGTATGAAGATGTATGAGATTGCTCAGCAGCTTGATGTGAGTCGGACAACAGTTGATACGATTCGTCGGTCAATGGTGCGAAATCTGGCTTGGATTATGTATGAAGAGGAAATGAGGGAAGGCCTGTCAGCGTAGACAGGCTTTTTGCTTTACATTCTGGACATTGCTTTACATGTCAGCATCTACTTTGCACTTTGTACGTTTTTTGCGAGTCAAAAGCGCAGCGTGGTATGCTGGATGCAGGAAAGATAAGCGAAGGGGCCGTTCCGAGGGGAGCGATCTTTTGTTTTTGGAAGATATTCATCTCTAAAAATATAAAGTATTACCAAATATATAAAAATAATGTTATTCTATATATTGGGAGTAAGAATCTATTTTTATTGGGGGATGCATATGAAAAGGGTAAAGGTTTTGCTGTTTTTAACTTCTTTAATGCTAGTGATGACCGCATTTGTATCTAGCGTAAGTGCTGCGACGATTGGTCAACAGTTGTTAAACCCAGAAAGTGGATGGAAAAGGTTTCAAGATAATGATCCTAATATTAAATATGGAGGAAGTGGTTGGTTTAGAAATGATAGTATTGATATGATAACTCCTACTTCAGGGGATCATACAGTAAGATTTAATTTCAGTGGTGATAAAATCAGAATACTTGCATATAGTTGGTCTAACAGAGCTAAACATAAGATTTCTATCGATGGAGGAACTCCTGTAGAATACGCAAATAACCTAACTGGTGGTAGTATGGTAGTAGATGCTCTTGCTTATGAAAAAACAGGATTGTCTAAAGGGGTACATACGGTAGAAATTACTAGGGGTTCTACAGGTATTATGACAATTTCCGCTATCGATATTGACCAAAACAGTGAGCTGTCAAAATATGATCCAACAGTTTTGCAAAAAGATATTGCTATGGATATCCAAGCCCCACAAACAACTGTAGCTGGTGGAACAACGTTTACCACATACGCTATCGTTAAAAATGCTAAAGACCTGTACGCTGAAGATGTAAAAGTTAAGTACGATACAAATCTGTTCGAATTCGTAAAGGCAGAACCAGCAAGCACTGGCTTACATATTTACTATGAAAAACAAGAAGCACCGGGAGACTTGCGATTTATCGTAGCAAGTAATGGTGAAAAGTACGGAGTGAACGGAGAAGCACAACTACTGAAGCTGACGTTCAAAGCGAAGAATACACCAGGAAAAGGCAAGATTGACATTGCTACCGGTCTAGTAGCAGACTCGAAAGGTACCGAGGTAGAAGCAACAGTTGATGGTGAGGAGATTACAGTAACAGGTGGATTTGATGCTGACGTAAACGGAGACGGCAAGTACAGCCTGGGTGACGTAGCTATTGCCGGATTTCACCACTCCAAAGACAAAGCGCAGTGGACAAACCCGAAATCCGACGTCGATAAAAACGATAAAGTAGAAGATGGTGATCTGGCGCTGATCGTACAGAAAATCTTGAATCCGTAATTAGATAATAAGAGTATCAGGAGATAAGAGAAGGGCTGTTCCAAGGGAGCGGCCTTTCTTTAATTGATAACTTTGGGAGTGGTATAGTTTTGGGCGATATACACGATAGTGTGAAATGACGAATTTTATATTTTGTTATTTAGATAAAACTCACGTAAGGCTAATTACCCTACGTGAGTAAAGGTAAGGGTCACAAATAATCTAACGTCGTCCTGGACCATGATTACATCGTATGACAGGACATGTCCCAACCCTTCCTGATGCACTTGCGATATCTGAGTTAGGATCAGGCAACGACATACAGGGTTCCGTTTCTATATGACACACAGACGTGTCTGGACCTAAAGGGACTCGATACCCTCCACCATTACATCCTCCATTATCATATCGATACGGATACCTAGCATCTAATTCATCGCCAGCCCTGACTTCAAGAAGAGGACGGTTACAACTCATGAGTAGTACCTCCTTATTTTCGTAGTGCAATAATATTGTTCCACAAAGCGTAAGGATCAATCAGTAAATATATGTAAACCATTAAAGCGCCGCTTGGGTGCTTTTTCTTTTGCAAACAAAACCCCGCATCTCGTAGGGTTAAATACTTTTCTTCATGCCGCACTCTCTGCATTCTCTAGTGAAAATCGTATCCTTAACAGAACTTTTGAAATGGGCGTTACCACAATTATCACAGCGCCCACTGACAGTATCAGGGTACTCTTTGTAGTCGTAAACGATGGTTGTGTCATAACCGTTGTATTCTTTGTTGGCTTCGGTCAAGGTGATCACCCTTATGTTGGATTTAACTTTTATATCATAGCAGATAAACAGTAGAGTATGGCACTGTATTCAGCGTTGCCTGGTAGTAGGTGATCGTGAAGAAAGTAATTCATAACGCTACAGTTGCAGGATAATACTTCTTATTGTCGAATTATGATGGCTAGGGAGGATGAACTATGTCTAATAAACTAGATGATTGTAAACAACTTACGATGCCACGAAGAGATTTTATTTATTTGTGTATTATTTTGGTAATCATATTGATATCAGTCTGTTCTTTTTTCTTCGGTGGTTCTACGCGAGCTGGAGAGAGCTTAAATTTCGGGGCGACCCTCGTGTCAATTATTTTAGCCGTACTTGCGATTGTTATAACCCTAATTGATATAGGTGGACAAAAAAATAATGTCCTGGACTTAAAAGAATCTGTAGAAAAAATCAACAAAGCATTGTCGCAGTCACAATTATTAATAGAAAGTACTAAGGAACAAGTGTTTGAAATCAATTCTTTAAAGGAGCAACTACTTGGAAGGATAGAAGAGAGCATAAAATTTCAGGAAGAAATTAAAGAAATGATTCGAGGTTCAGAAGGTGAAGAAATTGATAAGGAAGCGATATTAAAAGCGCTTGAAGAACGAGAGAAACAAAAACAGGAGAATGTTTTTATAGAAGCTTCTAACATGTATCAAAATAACAATGCTATAACAGAAATGATTGAAAGTGTTATAAAAGAAAGTTATGCAATAGGGCAAGAATTTACATTCAAAGATTTACGAGAAAAACTGGATGAAAAATATATTAAATTATCTTCTTCAGTATTAGTGTTTACGATGAAAAAATTAGAAAAAATGGGTGTTTTATCTCGTATTACCTCTGCGAATTCAGGAGCAGTAAGGTTTCAAAGGAACCCGAGTTTATTTGACTGATATAACCGCGTCCATGTTGGACGCTTTTTCTTTTACCCTAAAACGGAGGTGGGTGATGATGTAGATGGCACGTAACCATGAACAAGACCGATACTATGACAAGCACAAACGAAACAGGGAAGCTAAGCGATTCTATGATAGTGCTGCTTGGCGTAAGTGCAGGGACTATGTATTAAAGCGCGACAACTACCTGTGTCAGCCATGTTTCAGGCACGGCATGAAGCTCAAGCCAGCTGACACAGTACACCACATCGAACACTTCGATGAAGCACCAGAGCGTGCGCTTGATCCAGACAACCTGGAAAGTGTATGCAATGCCTGTCATAACAAGTTGCATCCAGAGAAGGGACAGAGTAAGGATAAACCAAAGAAGAGGCGTAAGGTGAAAGTGATACGATCGCAAGCGAATCAAGAAGTGTGGTGATGGTCGCATGAAGTAATATAGAATTTATAAAAAATAGCAAAGGGTGATGAAGACTTTGGAAGCACAACATACAATGGTTAATTGCGATGATTGCAAGCAAGACTTTTCGCTAACTTCTATCGAACAGAAGAAGCTTGATAATGGAGTAGAGCGAAATTACTTTATCTGTCCACATTGCCAAAGGCAGTATACAGCTTTCTATACCAATCAGAAGGTAAGACGTAACCAGGCCAAGATTACCGCATTAGGACGAGAGGTACAGCATGCCACTACGTTAAACAAATCTAATCGCTTGCGTAAGCAGATAGAAGAATTGTCGGAGGATAATAAGCGTGAGATGGATCGTTTAAAACGAGAGTTTGATAGCGAAGAGTAAGTAAGCCCCCCTACCCTGCAAGTTGGAAAGGGATATGGCTACAGACCGGCGTGGCCCTTCGCTTGTACCACGCATAAAATTTTAGATTAAGGGGGGTGCCCTGGAAGGGAGTGTTGTGATATGGCGGTACCCACTGCGAAGAAGATTCGGGAGTATCTCGGTGATAACTACCAAGAATCAGACGAGGAGTTAATTCAGCTCTATATCGAGACACACAAATATTACCGGAGACTTAAAAAAGAGGTGGAGAAAACCCCGTTGATGCTTGAACATACTAACAAATCCGGGGCTACGAACACCGTTAAAAATCCGCTGGCAATCGAGGTTACAAAGACCGTTCAAACACTCAATAATCTTCTGAAATCACTTGGACTCACACCAGCTCAACGTAAGAAAGTAGGGGTGGCTGGGGACGACGATGACGACGATTTCGATAACTTCTAGTCCGAAAGAGATTGAAAAATGGTATAGAAAATGGCACGAAAAACAGGTTAAAAAGCGTCATATTCTCAATGATTTCTCACCAAAATTGCTTACAACTTGGTATACAGAGCGTGTGATCAACGGGGAAATCGTGGCTGGTAAAAAGGTTGTACAAGCTTGTCAGCGGCACTTAAACGATTTGGAGCGACAAGGCACAGAAGACTTTCCGTACATCTTTGATGAGGATCGCGCACACCGTCCGATCAAATTCATTGAGCAATACTGTCGACCATCAAAAGGTGATTATCAAAAACTTGTCCTGCAACCGTGGCAGCACTTCACAATCGGATCGTTGTATGGCTGGGTGCATAAAGATACTGGAGTCCGTCGCTTCCGTGAGGGGCTTATTTTCATTGGTCGGAAGAACGGGAAGACAACAAAGATTAGTGGTCTGTCGTTGTACTCCTTATCGAAAGACAACGAGAGAGGCGCAAAGGTGTATGTACTTGCCAACACTAAGCAGCAGGCGGGGGAGCTTTTCAATGAGAGTCGGGCAATGGTCCAGAAATCTCCGTCTCTGCGCAAGAGAGTGCGCGAGAATCAGAAAGGGATATATTTTGACAAGACCTTCAGCTCCATAGAAGCCCGTGCATCTGATAGCGAGAAGTTGGATGGCCTGAATACTCATCTTGGCATCTTTGATGAGATCCATGAATTCAAGGATTTTAAACTGATCAATGTCATCAAACGTTCGTGGTCGGCTCGTAAGCAACCAATGGTCGTATACATTACAACAGCAGGATACCAGCTTGACGGCCCACTGATAGAGTATTACGAGATTGCTGCGGATGTTCTGAACGGGGCATTGGAACAAGAGCGCAAATTCTACTTTATGGCCGAGCTCGACGATGAAAATGAGATCGAGAATCCGGCCATGTGGATTAAAGCTAATCCGAACGTCGGGGTTACGCTCAACCTCCCGGAACTGGTGCAGGACTTCAATACGGATCGTCATGTGCCGCAAGAGTACAATGACTGGGTGACGAAGCAATTCAATCTCTTTGTAGACAATAGTGAGCAGTCATTCCTGTCGTTTGAAGTGCTTAAGCGGAATGACAGCGTGATTGATGAGAAACTGCTTGAAGGAAAAGGATGCATCGGCTCGTTTGACCTTTCTGACAGTGAAGATTTTACGAGTGCATGCCTTGAATTCCCTCTTGATGATGGGCGAGTATTTGTGCTATCTCATACGTGGATACCGGAAGCTAAAGTGAAGAAGGAAAATGAGAATATCCCGTATCGCGTATATGAGAAAGAGGGGCTTTTAACCATTATTCCGGGAGAATACGTGAAAAAAGAGTACATTTTCGACTGGTTCGTAGAAAAATCTGAGCGTTTTCCAATCGAAAATATTATGTATGATCCGGCGAAAGCGTTCGGTCTTGTCGAGTCATTGAAGGCACATGGATTCGAATGCGAAGTGGTGCGACAGGGATTTCTTACGCTTGGTCCGGCATTGGACAATGCCAAAGAATTGTTCTTGGATGGGAAAGTAGTATTCAACAATAATCGGCTATTTCGTTGGTACATCAACAACGTGAAGTTGGTTGAGGACCGTAATCGCAATAAAATGCCTACCAAACAAGGTCGCTACCGTAAAATTGACGGTTTTGCGGCCTTTTTGAATGCGCACACCGTGGTTATGAAGAAACTGGCCGTTCCAACTGCGAGTGGCAACGTTGACTTTGTATCGATCAAAGACCTGCTAAGGGGGTGATGACAATTTGAATCTATGGCAGCGAACCAAGATGGCTTGGAAGGTGATCCGAAACAAGGCAACTCAGGTTGATGAGAACTTTTCGAAGTGGTTTCGTGGAGGTCGGTCTATATTTCTAAGCGGTAATAATAGCAAGCTCGCTTCCAACGAAACGATATTTGCGGCAGTTTCGCGTCTATCGAACTCGATGGCGACTCTTCCACTCAAATTTTTTAAGGAGTTCAGCCCTGTTTATACGGAGCTATCTGATTTGATCTCCAATTCACCTAACAACAACATGACGAGCTTTGATTTCATTCGGATACTTGAGACACACAGGAACGTGCATGGTAATGGTTATGCACTGAAGATGTACGGTAGACACTACAGTGTTACATCCCTGGTCATACTCGACCCGACATGTGTCGAGCCTGTTGTTGAGCAGGAAACGGGTGAACTTTGGTATGAGATCAATGGCGAAAAAGGCCGTTATTACGTCCACAATCTCGATATGATCCATATTAAACACATTCATACCACGCAAAACGGTTATAAAGGGATCAGCCCAATTGATGTGTTGCGCAACACTATCGATTTTGACAGAGAGGTCCGTGAGTTCAGTCTTAGTCAGATGGAGGGTGGCATTCATGCCTCGTTTATTTTGAAGTACGCTGCTCATATCGGTAAAGAGAAGAAAGCTGAGATTTTGGAAAACTTCAAGTCGTTTTACAAGGACAACGGCGGTGTTCTGATCCAGGAGTCAGGCGTTGAAATTGACCCAATCACACGAAATTTTATTGATACAAAGGTGTTTGAAGTTGAAAAAATAACGCGCACGCGGGTCGCAACAGTGTTCAATATGCCAGTTAGCATGCTGGGGGAAACGGATGGAGCCAGCTACTCCAGCATGGAGCAGATGAGTCTTGAGTTTGTGACCTACACGCTGTTGCCGATTGTCCGGCAATACGAGCAGGAATTCAATCGAAAATTATTGACGCCACAGGAGCGCCAGAGAGGACTGTATTTCAAGTTCAATCTGAGCGCTCTTTTACGTGGGGATACATCCACCAGGGGCGAGTTCTACTTCAAGATGGTGCGTTCGGGTGTGTTTAAGCCGAATGAGATTCGGGCGTGGGAGGAGCTACCACCGGAAGTAGGTGGAGAGAAGCTTTATATCAGTGGTGATTTGTATCCAATTGATACGCCGCCAAGTGAACGGAAGGGGGTGAAAGCAAGTGAGCAAGAAGTTTTGGGAATTTAAAAACCAAACGAGTACTGAGGCTGACCTTTATTTGTACATCGAGATTGCGTCATGGGGTGGCGGCTATTATGCGCACTCAGCTAAGAGTTTCAAAGGCGAGTTGGATTCGCTCGGTGAGATCAAGACACTGAACGTATACGTCAATTCGCCAGGCGGTGATGTGTTTGAGGGTGTAGCGATATACAACATGCTCAAGCGTCATAAAGCTCATGTAAACGTGCATGTAGATGGACTGGCTGCTTCTATTGCTTCGGTGATTGCGATGGCTGGAGATACGATTTATATGCCTTCTAACGCCATGCTGATGATTCATAATGCGTGGATGTATACAGCTGGTGATTCGAATGCGCTTAGAGAAGCTGCAGACATGCTGGATAAGGTGAACACTTCTCTACGACAGTCATACCTCGACAAAGCTGGTGACGCGCTCTCTGAAGAGGACTTGACTACACTCATGGACAATGAGACGTGGCTAACGGCTCAGGAGGCTTTTGACTACGGTCTATGCGATGTGGTAGGCGAATCGAAGCAAGTTGCGGCTTCTATCAGTAAGGACCTGTTTGCTAAATACCGGAATGTCCCGGAGGAAGTGGCTGAAATGGCCGAGCCAGCACCGCAACCTGCTGCTTTTACGGACGAAAACCGCCAAAAAATCATTCAAAACACAAAATCTGAGCTTGAAAATTTAAACTCATACCTGGGAGGTATATTGAATGCCTAAAACACTGTTTGATCTCAAAAATGACCTGGTAACACTCGGAAAAGCACTTGCTGCAGCTAAGGAACAAAAGATCGCAGAAGCATCGAAACCAGATGCTGACATTGAAACAATTAAGGCCTTGGAAACGAAAGAAGTGAATCTGAAAGCTCGGTTCGACATCTTGCAAAGAGAACACGACGAAATGGAAGCCGAGCAACTGAAAAATTTGCAACGTAACCCAATCAAAGGGGCTGCCGATCCGAAAGCAAAGATTACGGCTGCGAAGGCAGAACTGTACCGTGCAACGGTTCGGGGCCGCAACATTTCGAGCGACGTAAAAGCTGCACTCGGTGATAACAATACAACTGGCGGCGAGAAAATACTGCCGACAACGATGACGAATGAATTGCTGCACGAACCTTTCGTTAAGAACCCGTTGCGCGACCATTCGACGTTCACAAGTGTGACGAATCTTGAAATTCCTAAGATCGACTTCACACTTGACGACGATGATTTTATTGCGGATACAGAAACAGCAAAAGAGATTAAGGCCGAAGGTGATGTTGTCACTTTTGGGCGTCACAAATTCAAGGTGTTTGTTCCGATCTCCGAAACGATCCTGACTGCAACAGATACGAACCTTGTCCAAACGGTAGATCAAGCCTTGCAAAGCGGGTTGGCTGCTAAGGAGAAGAAAGTGGCGTTTGCTACTACACCTAAGGCGGGTGAGGAGCACATGTCCTTCTACTCGGTACAAAACGGTATCAAGGAAGTTACAGGTGCTGATCTGTACAAGGCAATCAAAGCTGCTTTAGCTGACCTGCACGAAGATTACCGCGAGAATGCCAAAATCACTATGCGCTATGCGGATTATCTGGACATCATCGAGACACTGGCGAACGGCAGTACGGCTCTTTACAGCGCGCAACCTGAACAAGTTCTCGGAAAACCAGTTGTATTTTGCGATGCAGCAGTCAATCCGGTCGTTGGTGATCTGCGCTATTCACACTTCAATTATGATCCACAAGCGCTGTATGACCGCGACAAAGATGTGAAAACAGGTATTGAATTGTTTGCACTAACTGCATGGGTGGACCACAAGATCAAGCTAAAATCAGCATTCCGCATTGCGAAAAAAGCACCGACTGTATAACGGAGGGATGCTGAATGGCAGGTCCGGCATTGGATGAGTTGAAAACATATCTACGTATCGATGGAAGCGAGGATGATATGATTCTGGAGCTTCTTACACAGGGGGCGATAGAATACCTTGCGAATGCAGGTGTGCCAGAATCAGAGAGTGCATTGTACAAGCTCGGTGTCATGCTCTACGTGGCACTTCACTATGAGAATCGTGATCCAAGCATGAGAATGGATAAGTTCAGCTTTGCGCTCGAAAGTATCATTCTTCAGCTGGAAGATTACAGGTAAGGCGGTGAGGAAAATGGCAAAGTATCCGGTACTGAATGCTTTTGTGGATAAGAATACAGCAGCCTATTACGAGTCTGGTAGTGTTTACGAAACGAAAGATGAGGAAAGAGCTTCCGATCTGCAAGATATGGAGTTTATTGGAGAAGAGATGAAGCCACAGCGGAAGGGGCGGGCCACGGATGAACATCGGAAGACTGCGGCACCGGGTGATGTTGCAAAGTCGGACAACCATTCGTAATGAAGAGGGATTTGAGGATGAATCTTGGACAGACGTTGCGACTGTCTGGGCTGCTGTCGAACCCCTGCGCGGACGAGAATACTTTGCTGCGGCAGCAGTAAATGCCGAGAATACCGTGCGGATTCGGATGCGGTATCGTCTTGGTATAACGCCGGACATGCGCTTGTTGTACGGGATGCGAATCTTTGAGATTCAATCTATGATTGATCCGGATGAGCGGCACCGGGAGCTGCACTTAATGTGCAAGGAGGTGGCGAGTCATGGCGACGATGGAAGTGCAGGGGATGCAGCAACTACTGGATAAACTTCAGTCTTTGGGGAACAAAGCTAAGACGGTAGAAAGCCGAGCGCTTAAAGAGGGGGCCGAAGTGCTTCGGAGTGAAATCGAAGCGAGAGCTCCACGTAGCCCATCTCCTCGACAACCAAAGGGGAAAACGCAGACGTGGCGTACTGGAAAGCACGCAGCTGACAATATCAAAATAGGTCCGGTTAAAGTCATCAACGGTGCAAAACTGTTGGAGATTGGGATTCAGAAAAATGATAACTCTCACTATTTCTACATGAAGTTCAAGGAATGGGGAACCAGCAAAATGTCTGCTGAACCATTTATGGAGCCAGCTGTTACAGAGAAGCAAAGCGAAGCAGTGCAAAGAGTAAAAGAAGTAATCCTAGGAGCGCTTGGCATATGATTAACTTGAAACCGAAGATTGTACAAGCACTTGAGTCGAATCAGGTGCTTGTTTCTCTTTTAGGAGGCAAGCGTATTTATCCATTAAAGGCGCCTCGCCCGAATGAATTTCCCCGGATCACATTTTTTGAATTGAATAATGCGGACGATCAGTATGCAGATGATGCGGCTATATCCAGTGAAATTCGCGTGCAGATTGATGTTTGGGCAAAGACCCCTTCTTCAGAGGTGTCGCAAGAGGTCGCACGAACGATGAAGGAGTTAGGTTTTCAGCGCTACTCTGCTCAGGATTTATATGAAGAAGACACGGAGATATTCCACAAAGGAATGCGTTATAAAACAACAGTGGTACATGAGGAGGAATGAAGATGGCAGGAGTACAGATAGGCCTGAAGGATTTGTATTTTGCTCTTCTGGTAGCGGATGACAACACGGGTACAGTATACGAAACACCAGAGAAAATCGCGGGCGCAATTAACGCCAAAATTAAACCGAAGTCAAACACGGAGACGTTGTATGCCGATGATGGTCCATCTGAGACGGCAACAGCGCTGGGTGAGATTGAAGTCGAAATTGAGGTGAAAGATTTACCGCTGGCTGTACAGGCTAAGTTGTTTGGGCACAAGTTGGAAAAGGGTGTGCTCATTAAGAGTGCGGACGATACAGCGCCGTATGTAGCGCTTGGGTTCCGCAGTAAGAAAAGTAACGGGAATTATCGCTTTGTCTGGATGTACAAAGGGAAATTCGAACTTCCTGAGCAGGAATATCAAACGGGAGAGGACAAACCGAAGTTCCAGACACCAAAAGCCAAGGCGACGTTTATCAAGCGAGAGTTTGATAATGCTTGGCAGGCAATTGGCGATGAAGATGAAACTGGATTTACAGCCAAGGCGACCTGGTTTACTGAAGTGTACGAAAAGCCAGCTGCCTAGACAAATAAAAACGGCGTAGATGGGGATGCGATCAGCATCTCCTTTTTTAACATAAAGGAGGAATTGATATGGAAATCACATTGCGTATAAATGGTGAGACAAAGACATTCTCGACAGGATTTATTTCAGGGCGTATGTTTCGGCGTGCTATTGCGATAGAAAAGTTAATGAAAAGTGGAATCGTAACAGAAGAAAGTTTGGATGAAATCATTGACTATGTTGTAGGAGTTTTTGATGGGAAATTTAGTAGAGACGAATTTTACGATGGGGTTGAAGCGGATAAGCTTCTTCCGACTGTTTTGGAAACGATTAATCAGGTAGTCGGGAAAGTGAGCAAGGTTACAGGTACAGGTGTGGACCCAAACTCCCCGATGAAGGGATAACCCCTTCCGACTTTATTAAAGAATTGTATCTTAATCTCATGAATCAGGGATGGACCATGTGCGATATCGACAACATGGACATCCTTTTTTACTTTGAACTGCTGTTCTATAAGCGGAAAGAGAAAGAAGAACCGATGGGCTACATTGATCAGGTGATATAGAGAGGGGGTGAAGGAATGTCAGATTTCGGGGATATTATCGTTCGGTTTGGATTAGATAGCGACCAGTTTACACGCGGTATTTCACAGTTGAACAGACAAATGAAGCTAGTTCAGAGCGAGTTTCAAGCGGCGAGCTCTCGATTAGATATCTTCGGGAATACAACCGAACAGCTTCGGCTAAAAGCCAGCATGTTGTCGCAACAAATTGACGTGCAGCGACAAAAGATGGATACGCATAAGAATGCCGTGCAGGATTCGGTTGCCAAGCTGGAACGTCATGCCCAGGCTACAGCGGAAGTAAAGACGAGGCTAGATCAAGCAAAGGCAGCTTATGAAGCGAGTACGGCATCAGTCGGGCGCAATGCAGCGGAAACGCAACGTTTGGAACAAGAGGTCAAACAGCTTGAGCAACAGTACCGACAGAGCGTGCAGGCTGTCGAAAATGCCAATCAGAAGCTGGAGAACAACAAGATCAAGGCAAACCAAGCAGAAGCTGCATTGAACCGAATGGAAAACGAGCTCAAACAGGTGAATGAAGAGGCGAAGAAAAGTGCCTCGGTTTTCAATCGGATGAGCGAACAATTACAGCATGTTGGTCAGCGTATGCAAAGTGTAGGTTCAGAGATTGCCCAGCCGTTCGCAATAGCGGCTACAGCGATTAGCGGAGCCATCGGGCTTGCGGTGAAAAAATCGATGGACTTCGGAGCGGAGATGTCGCGTGTCGGGGCGATTGCAGATGCTTCTGGAAGTGATCTGGAAAGGTTGAAACAGAAGGCGCTCGAACTTGGTGCCAGCACGTCGAAATCAGCGACAGAAGTGGCACAAGGCATGGAAATGATGGCGACGAAAGGATATAACACGAATCAAATCATCGCGGCTATGCCGGGTGTTATCGCGGCAGCTGAAGCATCTGGTGAAGATATGGCACTCGTAGCGGACACGGTCTCGTCGGCTCTTAATGCATTTGGTTTGGAAGCCTCTAAATCTACGCATGTGGCAGATGTGCTGGCGATGGCGGCCAATAAGACAGCTGCTGGTGTCGAAGATATGCAGTACACATTCAAGTATGCCGCACCAGTAGCGAAGACGCTAGGAATGTCGCTTGAAGAACTAGCAGCATCTGCGGGGATTATGAGTAATGCTGGGATTAAAGGAGAAACGGCAGGTACAACATTGCGCGGAGCTTTGCTCAATCTGGTAGACCCGTCTAAAGAAGTATCGAAGGTTATGGATGGATTGAATTTAAAAGTGACTGATTCAAAAGGGAATATGCTTCCATTCGTAAGCATTATCGAACAGTTAAAAACAAAAACACAAGGGATGGGCAATGCACAGCGTGATGCTGCACTTGCAACGTTATTTGGAAAAGAAGCTGTATCCGGAATGATTGCGCTCATCGAGGCAGGATCTGCTAAGATTCAAGAACTTACCCGATCACTCGAAAATTCTGGCGGAGCATCTAAAGAAGCTGCTGATAAGATGAAAGATAACTTGGCGGGTGCCCTTCAAGAGTTACAGGGAGCATTTGAAACGGCGCAAATTAGTATCGGAGATGCGCTTGCCCCGGCAGTTCGCGTTGTAGCAGAGCACATACAGAAAATCATGGATGCGTTTAATAATCTTTCACCAGCCACACAGAAATTCATTGCGATAGGCGCGGCTATTTCTGCGGCGGTATTGGGAATCGTAGCTGTATTTGGTCTTGTTGTTGCTGGAATCGGAACGTTTATCTCTGCATTTGGTGCGATATCTGGCGTGATAGCGAGTGTTACAGGAGCGATTGCAGGGATCTCATTTGCTCCAATTATTGCCGGGGTTGCTGCTGTTGTTGCGGTGGGTGTTCTGTTGTATAAGAACTGGGACATCGTGAAAGCAAAAGCGATGGAAGTGTGGGGGATTATCGGTCCTTACGTTACCAGTGCCATGACCACGATAAAGTCAGCCATTACGCAAGCTATGACAGCGGTAAATACATTTGTTGCGGAGAAGCTGAACGAACTGAAAACGTTTTGGTCCCAAAATGGTACGCAAATCATGCAGGCGGCTACAAATGTTTGGAATGGAATCAAAACGGTTATCTCTACGGTCATGACAGTCTTGGCTCCTGTGGTATCAGCTGGATGGGCAGTTATCAAGGTGATTATTCAGTCTGTCTGGGAGAATATCAAGGGTGTCATCTCTGGTGCAATGAGCGTGATTCAAGGGCTGATCAAAGTCTTTGCTGGAGTGTTTACAGGCGATTGGGGCAAAGCTTGGGAAGGCGTCAAGCAGGCGACAGTGGGAGCGGTGCAGTTCCTCTGGAACATGATTCAGCTAACGCTGTTTGGTCGGGCACTATCGGCAGCTAAGGTTTTTGTGACAGGCTTTAAAGCGGCCATCACGACAGGATGGACCGCCATCAAGGGTGTGTTTACTAGCTCTATCAGTGCTGTGCAGGGAGTCGTGACGCGAGGATGGAGTCTGATCCAATCCACCAGTGCAGCGGTCATGAATGGAATACGTTCGATCATTTCCTCGGCTTGGAATGGGATTCGAACCGTCATCACTTCGGTGATGAATGGAATTCGTGCTGTCATTTCATCCGTATGGAATGGGATTAGAAGCACCATTTCTTCCGTGGTAAATGCGATCAAAACATACGTAGTCAATGCCTTCAACGCACTGAAAACGGCGGTTTCGACAGCCATGAATGCAGTCAAAACAACCATCGTCAATATCTGGAACAGTATTCTCACCTTCTTCCGGGGAATTAATCTGACTGAAATCGGACGGAACATCATCGAAGGATTAGTAAACGGGATCTCATCGATGACGAATACCGTGATTGAAAAGGCACGCCAGCTTGCCGATTTGGTCAAGACGACCATTCAAACGGCATTGGATATTCATTCTCCTTCGCGAGAGACAGAAAAGCTTGGAAAATGGACCGGGGAAGGTCTGGCGAAGGGGATTGAAGGCAAGAAAGACCGCGTGAAAAAGGCGTCCAAAACCCTGGGTGAAAAAGCGCTTGAAGGTATGAAAGAAGCTACAGATAAACTGGAAACCAAACTCAGCGGCTTGAAAGCACAATTTGAACTGGGGGAAATCATCAACGCGAAGAATCCGAAGGGACTGCTGGATTTCGAACTGAAGAACTTAAATGAGCAGTTCAAGATTCAACAGGAGCTGGTGAACCGGGTACGTGGCACGTATGAGAAGCTGACGAAAACGAAAGGGGTACTGTCGAAGGAAACGGCAGAAGCCGCCAATAAGTACGCCCAAGAAGCCAAAACGCTGAGTGAGCTGGCCGGGAAGATTTCAGATGTGCGCCTGGAGCTGGCGACCAATCAGAGTGCAACAGCACGGGCAAAAGAAGATATCGAACGTTTGAACGCCGAGCATGAACGCGAACTCGCCAATCTGGATGCAGAAGCTGGGGATCTGGCTGAACTGGAATTGAAGCGTCGGCAGACGAGCGAGAGTATTGCGGCCCAGCAGAAGCTGGTGGCTGAACTGAATCGGGAATATGAAGCAGCCCGCAAGGTAAAAGGTGCAGATGCGGAAGAAACGCGGAAAGCCTATATGGAGTACATTCAGGCCCAAACCGAGCAGGCCAAGCTGGAAAAAGAGCTACGCAATACGAACAAAGCGATTATCGAACAGAAAAACGAGTTGGAAGCTGCCAATAAAAAAGTGCAGAAAGAATCGGATAAGACCAACGCCAAACTTCGGGAACAGCAGGACGAAATCAAAAGCACCGTAGAGAAGGTTGGAGAGCTGGCAGACAAATACCGTGATGATCTGGCCAAAGCGCAAGAAGACTATGCTAAGAAGGTAGAGGATACCAATCGCAAGCTGCTAGAAGACGAGCAGAAGTTGACGGATCAGTATGAGAATGAGCTGGCAAGCCGGGCCAAAGCGCTGCGGGATTTCACGGGGCTGTTTGATGCGGTGCAGATGAAAGATGTATCCGGCCAGCAGTTACTTGATAACCTGCGCGGACAGGTCGATACCTTTGCAGGTTGGCAGGGGAATATGACTGCGCTGGAAGGTCGCGGTTTGGACAACGGACTGCTGCAAGAACTTCGCGATATGGGACCGAAGGCAGCGGGTGAGATTGAGGCACTGAACAGTCTGTCTGATGTGGAGCTGACGCAGTATGTGTCGCTTTGGCGAGAAAAGAATCAGTTGGCAAAGAATGAAGCTACGGTGCAGCTTCAGGAAACGAAGCAGGAAATGTACAGCAAGATGGCTAATCTTCGTGTGCAAGCAGCCCAACAGCTTCAACAGTATGCGGATGAGTGGAAGACAAAGAATGAGGAAATCACAAAAAACACCACGGATGAGCTGAAGAAGATGGTGGAAGAGGCAGACAAGAAAGGCGCAGAGATGGTCACACGCCTAGCAGAATCCATCACGAAGGCACTTCCAGGATTGAAAGGCGCATTTGCTGGTATGCCGGGATTCCCGGCTATGGGTGGCACAACAGATGCAAGTACGATTGTTCAACAGGCACAGCAGGCATCTGGTGTGATTCAGGCCAGCGTCCAGCAGAAAACAGCCGTGGTACAGAACACACAAGACATGACGCAAAACGTGCTGTTCACCTGGCAGCAAGCGGGCATGAATATGGCGCAAGAACAGGAAAGTATCCGAACCAAAACCGTTACGCTTTGGCAGTCATTAACTACGCAGTTGCAAACGTTGTGGAACAAGATGGACGCGGATCTGAAGAAAACATGGAACGACATGAAGAAATTTCTGTTTGAAACGACAGATTCTATTAAACAGCGTTTTGACTTTCTTGTAGATGCAGCGAACAACTGGGGCATTAATTTAATGACCAATTTTATCAGTGCTGTACAAAGTCAGTTCGGTCGCTTGCATGATGTTATGTTCAACATGACACAGATTGTAGATAGCTACATGCCGCATAGTCCGGCAAAGGTCGGCCCTCTCAGTACATTAGATGAGTGGGGACCTGGCATGATGGGGGCTTTTATCGATGGCATTCAAGATGGTATGCCAGCTTTACGTCGAGTGGTAAATCAGGTGGCGGCTGTATCGGCTATGGCCCAGCCGGATGATGCATCGGAGTTCGTATTTGGGATTGGCGGTGTAGGCGGGCGCTCTACTACGAATCAGTACGGCGGCAATACGATTAACATTAATCTTCCACGGGGAAGCGCAGCAGATCAGGTAGATGACTTGTTACGAGAGTTGAGGAAGCGGAGGGTGACGATATAATGGCACGACATCTTTATATCGCTGGGGTAGATCGATGGCGTGACTATGAACGAGATACCTTACAGATTGAGAGTGTTCTGACGTATCAGATTGATACCTGCTCCTTCCAAGTACGCGGTAAAAAACCGGCACAGGGAGAGGAAGCAATCATCGAGGATGACTCGCTTGGTCGCCTTTTTGGCGGCACCATTGTGAAAGTTACGCTCGGTAAGACACTTCCTGATCGATCGAATCGTTTGTGGCAGGTAGAATGTGATGATTATACAGATCGAGTTGATCAAAAGCTTGTGGTGGAAACGTATGAAGATCAACCAGCAGACGCGATTTTTCGCGATATCGTGTCAAAATACTGTCCGGGTTTCACTGTAAAAGGGATTCGAGCCGGTGCTCCCACGATTGAAAGTATCGTATTCAACTATCGACAACCGTCTGATTGTTTTAAGGAACTCTGTGACTATATCGGCTGGCACTGGATGGTGGACTATCAGCAGAATATCAGTTTTTTTAGCGCCGATGAACTTGTACAGCCAGCGCCCCTAAAACTGGTGTCGGGTGGGCGATTCAGAAGTATGAAGTATACGATAGATACACAAGGGCTACGTAATCGTGTATATGTCCGAGGTGGCACGATGCTGTCCGACTTCTTTACCTACGAAATTAAATCTGATGGTACGGCCAGAACATGGATTTTACCCCACCAACCCCATGAATTGAGTTTTACAGTGGGTGGAATTTCGGTTTCAGTAGGAATTGAAAATGTTGATAAGGAAGAGGATTACCCATACCTTGTGAATGTTCAGGAGAAGTACGTGAAGGCATCCAATCAGGTCGCAACCATACCAGCAGGTACGACGATATCTTGGACATACAAGTATGATGTTGATGTCATCACGATGGTCGAAGATTTAGAGAGTCAACAGAAACTTACAGCTGTGCAGGGTGGTGACGGCGTTTATGAGCATGTGATCACGGATGATTCGCTCGTAACGATTGAAGCAGCAGAAGCGGCCGGTAATGCGGACCTGCGTGAGAATGCCAATCCCAAAGTCAAAGGATCATTTGAAACGGAAGTAAATGGCTGGCAACCAGGACAACTAGTGGAGATCTCTCTGTCGGATCGAGGCATTGAAGGAACTTTTCTCGTACAAAAAGTAACGATAGAGCCAACAATAGGCGGTAAGCTTTGGACATACCGAGTGGAATACGGTGGGCGTCTTCTCGGTATCGCAGACTTCCTGAAAGCCTTGGTCAGCGCGCAACAAAAGAAGAAGGTTGGGGAAACGGAACTACTTCACAAGTTTTCCTACGGGCAGGATGCAGTCGGCATTACAGATGAAATACAGGCAGTACCTCGGACGCTCCCATACCGGATCGGGGACCCGGATGCTTTGATTGGATTTACGGAGGTAGGCGCATGAACGAAGGGATCAATATTATGGGTGATTGGACGTTTGAGTATGAAAACGGCACGGTCATCGAAGAAAAAAATATAGTGGTATTGAGCGGCCTGTCGTTCCTGGCCGCTCTTTTTATTGGGGAAAAGCCGAGTATCATTCCTTTCCATCTAGCGATGGGGACAGGGACAACAGCAGCGGCTTCCACAGACACAATGCTGCACGAGGAAGTATTCCGAAAGCCAGTTAGTGCGAAGACGCGCCAGGCGAATATGCTGCGTTTGCGCACGTATCTACTTTCCAGTGAAGCGAATGGCGATTGGAAAGAGTTCGGGATCGTATTGGCCGGAACGGATCAGATCGGAAGCGGTACGCTGTTTAATCGGCTGGTCACTCCTATTTCAAAAGCGTCGAATATGGCACTGACGATTGAGTGTCGGTTGACATTGGCAGCAGGATAGGAGGATGCAGAATGACACTTTACGCATTTAAAAATGGCGATCCTATTGAGGAACGTCTTATGAATAGCATTTTTACAGCACAGTCCTCTACGCTTATTTTTGATGGAGACCAGGCAGCAGTCAAGACTGGCAGCGGTGCGGTAGAGAACAATCTTTCCCTTGCGTCCTATGCGGTCCGGTTTGTACTGACTGGACAGACAAGCATCGGGCGCATTGAGTTGGATCTGAAGAAGTACGGGGCCGGGGCTGACATGACCGTCGAGATCAGGGATGCAAGTTTTAATCCGAATGGAAGTAGCGAAGGAGTTTTACTTAAATCGGTTACGTTTCCGGCAAAAATATTTGGCTCTGGATACATTAGTTTGCCAATTGACCTTTCAGGTCTGACAGCAGGAGCTCAATATTGGCTTGTGATGAAAAAGGCGGGTGATTCCATCAATCATATTCGATGGGTAGGCGAGACAACGCAAGATGTCTCTTACCCAGCTTATTCCCGTTCCGGTGTGACAGGGGGGTGGAGCATTGGCAATGCGTTGCATGTCAAAGTGTTTGCCAAAACCCCTGGAACCTATCTTTTGAAGCATGGGATTTACGGAGAGAACGGGAAGACGATTATAGAGTATCGGGCTGATGGATTAGTCAATTATATTTGGCGCTGGCTTCCTGCTGCGGATAAAACATGGAAGATTGTCGAGAAGATGACGCCTGTCTATGACATAAACGGCGTAGCAACAGATTGGGGGATAGCATAATGTTCGGCATGATGGAAGGAGTCTATGCGTTCCTGACCCGAATGGTAGGGAACAGGATGGAAACAGGGGATCCAGATGGAAGTTTACATGCGAAGATCAGGGCAGGTCAGGGGATCGTATTTCCTTTCTTGAAACGATTCGGAGATGGGGCAGATGGCGATCTGACCGTAGCTGCAAACACGACTTTAACGAGTGGATTGTATCGGTATAATAATCTGACGGTAAATGCAGGTAAAACTCTCACATGTACGAGAGGAAAGAATACAGGCGTTTTGGTTTTGCTAGTAAAAGGAACATTGACCGTAAATGGATTGATAACGGTGAGCGGGCTAGGAGCACCAGGTGGAATGTATGGGAATGATCCAGGCGGAACTGGTGCGAACGGAAGCCCCGGACAAAACGGATTTATAGGTGGCAGTGGGGGCGCAGGTGGGGGCTCTTATGTCTATGGAATAAAAGGAGGAGGGGATGGAGGAAACACAGGCGTCCTCGGAGGGATCGGTGTTTCCCAAGGTCCTTCTACTTCTGGCACAACAGATAATCTAATCGCTAAGTTACTAGGAAATATGGATGCTGGAGGCGGAGCAGGCGGTGGAGGCGGCGCTGCGTATGGTAGAACGAGAGGAGGGATGGGTGGCGCAGGAGGCGGTGTCATTATCATCGAAGCGAGGAATATCATCATTAACTCTGGTGGAGCGATCAGGGCCGATGGAGTGAATGGGGAAAATGGTAGCTATGATAGCTCAACAACCGACTCACGAAGCGGAGGCGGTGGAGGAGGCGGTGGAGGTTGCATTGTTTTGCTTTCACTAAACACAACAAATAACGGGATTGTTTCCGCAGCAGGTGGGATCGGTGGTTCGTATGGAAAGATTCCTTCCGGAAACGTTATTCCTTATAATGGAGCAGGCGGCGGGAATGGAGTAATCGCACAGGTGGTGTTATAGATGGCACGTATTGAACAACAGGGAAACGAATTATGGATGATTGAAGAGGAAGGCGAATGGTTATATGGAATGGTGGAGGAGAAGCAAGAAGAAACATCTGTAGATCAACAACAGGAAGCGCTGGATGCCATTATGTCTGGTCTGATGGATACGAGCGTCCAAAGTGCAGATGCGAATGAAGCAATCATGAGTGCACTCATTGATATTCAAGCACAAATTGACGAAATAAAAAATGGAGGTGGCGTCTGATGGCTTCAATTTACGCTTATAAAATCAATTATTCCGGTATGACATGGGCAGAAGTTCCGGTGCGGTATAAGGCAGACACCGAGCGAATCTTGCGCGAGAAATATAGCTGGATAGATGAACAACTGAACACTTTGAAAGATTCAGTTGCAGCATAACAAACGGCTTTCTTATATGAGAAGGTCGTTTTTATTTTGCCTAACCTACAAATTTAAGTTTTGTAAGATAAATAAATCAAAAGTTGGCAGGAACTCATCCTGCCAACACTGCTTCTGACTGTAAGTTATTGTGGAAAAAAGCTTGGATTAGATTCAATCATAATAACTATCTCATCGGCTTTGTTTCTATTTTTTACAAGTTCATGTTTTAATGCCTTTCCTGAGTATTTTACTGCTTCACCAGCATACATCTTTGCTGCTCTTTTGTAACAACCTGGGTGTTCCTCTAGGAAAGCTTTCGTCGCTTCAGGAAACAAAATTTCGCGTAGTTCTTCATTAGATATGTTGGCCAATATAATCACCCTTTGTATTTTTTCTTATTATCACCAAGAAGATAATTTTTATTAAATCGATATTTATTAGTGTTTTCGAGCGCCTAATTAGGCTTTTTTTGCCCAGAAGGGCGGTGAGGAGGATGTAGGAATGGAAGAATGGTTGTTTAAAATTGCTAAGGAATACGGGTTGTTCGTGGCATTGGTTGTCTATGTATTGTGGGACAGCAGACAGCGAGAGACAAGGCTCATCGGTATTATTGATAAGCTATCTGATAGCTTTCAGGAAATTAAAAACGACATTGAATTGATCAAAGATAAATTATGGGGGTAATCGTATGAGCAAAATCGTAGTAATCGGCGCAGGTCATGGACTTCCAGATCCGGGTGCTTGCGGAATCGTGCAGGAATACAAAGTAGTGCTGCAATTGGCACAGCTGGTTGAGGAGGTGCTAAAGCGGCATGGCGTTAAAACAGTCATGCTTCGTACAGGGGAACGCTCCCTATCGGGTGCAGCGGACTTAAAACAAAATAAACGTGAGGACCTGGAACGCCGGGTAGCAATCAGCAACCAGTCGAGTGCAGACTTCCACTTGGAGCTGCACATGAACGCTGGTGGCGGCACTGGCTATGAAACACTATGCTACAGCGAGAATGAGCAGATTCGTACCCTACACAATTCAGTCATGCAGTACTTGCGTCCGTTCAATATCCGGGATCGGGGCATCAAGATTCGTACCGATGTGCGTGTGCTGCAAGTAAAAGTGAAAGTAGCGCTGCTGGAATGTCTGTTCGTTGATCACCCGAGCGATGCGGCATATATGAAAGACTCGGCATTCCTGTCTGGATTGTCCGAAGCAATCGGACGCGGCGTATTGGCGGCAATCGGCGTAGCGTATGTCCCAGCAAAGCAACCGACAACAACTACTCAGAAGGAGGAACCGAAGATGAAACAAGCAGACGCGGAGAAAGTGATTGCATATTTACAGGCGGCGTGGAAGGAAGCCAAGAATGCAGATGAGCAGAAGGAGATCGGTCGTCTGGCTGATGAGGTACGTGTAGTAGCTGGTATGAGAAAGGTAAATGGATAGACTCCGTAATTAAGCATGGCATGACGTGCTAAAAGTAACATGAGATCCGGGGCTGGATATGTTCAGTTATACGCCAATTGGTGCTGGTGTGGTATTTAGCTATAGGAAAAGGTAAAACCCACCGACCTAGGTTAGTGGGTTTTATGATTAGTTCACTTTCTTAATATACCATTCTGGTTCATCTAGGCTTCTCTGTAAACCTTGGGAGGTAGGAAGTTTATCATATGTATTTTTAGATACCCATATTTCATTATGTCCGTGGGATTTCTTTGCTGCCATATTTACACAGTCGCCAAGTGCTTTTGTATCAAACGTTCCATCTGTTCCTGTTTTAGTAACAACAACAGGACCGCTATCGATACCAACACCAAACACAACTGAAGGGATATTGTCAGATAATAGAATAGGATTTACAACCCTGCTTATAGAGCTGAGCAACTCTTCTCCGCAACAAACAGCTAGCTCTTTAGTATTTAAGTCCTTTTTACTTTCTGACCATTGAATAGACTTCCTATTCTCGCCTTCTTTAAATAGTGCCATAATACCATCTCCAGGCAGATCGATAACATACCCACCATATTTTTCAACAATATATATTAGTGCAGGCATGACAGCATGAAGGGTTAAAAAGTTATCCTCTGGCCTTAAGTCCTTTGCTCGTTTACTCGAGCCGCGCATATCGGCAAAAAAAGCGACAAATTCATCTTTATGGTATGCTCCAAATTTCATTTTTTCAGCTTCATATCCGGGGATACGATCTGAAACTGCAGCACCATATTTTTCTAGTAAGAGTTTGTTAGTATTTAAAGTTTGCTTAGCTTGTCCATATTTTTCTAATATTACTCTTTTAAGTTCGTCTTCTTTAATTATCGCCATTAATCTCAACTCCCTGTTTGTATTTTTATGTAAAAAGATTTTGGATAACAACGACAAAAGTAACTGCTATGAGAATCAGAGTTCCGTATCCTAAAAACTTTATTGACCATTTAACCCGTTGAATTTTCATTTCACGTATATAAGAAACTTTTTGTAACTCATACACTAATATGTGTTGTATTTTTGCAACAGTAAGATGATCTAACTCATTTAAAAGATAGCTTGTTGGCGAGGTCAATTTAAAAGTACCTTCTTCATCATTAAAAATATTTGATTCTTCGATCGATGGTTCTAACTCATTTAAATAAAATAAGTTTGGAATTGATTTGGGAGTATCTTTTTTTATGCTTTTAATCGGACCACTTTTTGGGGAGATAACTAGAAGCGCAAGCCTAATAGCACGTATTATGAAATATATTCCTAATAAGCTCATTGATATATATGCAAGGGAAGCAAGAACTTCAAATCCACTAGTAGATTCTTTGTATAGTAGCCCTTTTATGAATGTATAAAAGTCTTTAGAAAATCCTGAAAAGAAGGTTATAACAATACCGGTAAGAACCAAGATTGCTCCGGCTTTAGTATCTGTAAAGCGAATGGTATTTTGATTATCTTCGATCGCTTTATAAAGCAACTCTATTTTCTTGTCCTCGACTTTTTCATCTTGGGGATTGTTAGTGTCATTTATCACTTTCTGCCCTCCTCATAATTTTTAGCTATATCGTACCTAATTTCTAAATAATTATAAGGTATTTCGATCCCTCTATGCAAAAAAATGTTGGAAATCTATTCTAAAAAATTATAATAATTATAGAGCTACAAGGGGGGGATTGTATGAAAGAAGTCGGTAATTCTCAGGTAGAAGAAGTGGATAGTACTCAGATAGAAGAGGTGGATAGTACTCAGGTAGGGGAAGTAGAGATTGTTCATGTTGATTATGTTTTTTTGGATATTGTAGATTATACGAAAGATCGAAGTGTTGAAGCTCAGGCTGATATAATAAGTAGTTTAAACAACATTGTCAAAAAAGCTGTGTCTGAGATTGTAAAAGAAGCTCCAAAAGATGATAGAATGCCAGCTAATGTTATTTATTCTCCTTCTGGTGATGGCATGTGTATAGGATTGATTAATAGAAATTTTAAATATGATGCCGCTATGATATTAGCGTTAAATATATTAAAGGAGATTGAGTTGCATAATGGAGAGGTCATGGATCCGGAATTAAATTTTAGGGTTCGTATTGGTATAAATTCTAATAGGGACAATTTAATCGAAGACATAAATGATAATTTGAACTTAGCTGGTTCAGGAATAAATACGGCACAGAGAATAATGGATTTGGCAGATGCTGATCAAATTTTAATTGGTCAATCTGTATATGATATATATTCTAAACGCAGACAATATAGGCACTCTTTTAGAGACTATACAGCTAAAATTAAACATGGTGATACATTATCAGTTTATCAGTATGTTAATCATGTAATAGATTATCTCAATACAGATGAGCCTCTGTTTATTCATAAACCACCGGTGGAGATAGAAGAAAGCCTAGACAAAAGAACTGCGTACTATATGGCGCAGGCTATTAAAAATAAAGAGTTTCTTCTTAGCAAAGTAGAGGAAAATGCATCGTCTTACATATGTATGGTTATTCTTTGGTTTTTGGCCATTGACTCTGAAGGTAAAGATAACTCTACGCCTATGAAGCCGTACAAACTTCGAACACCTGAATTTGAAAATGGCGGAATTGCAGGTACCTATAAGTACATTAAATCTGTTGAGTATTGGATTTATTGTGAATTTAGTGAACTAATTCTTTACAATCTCGAAAAATTCCGTGAGTATTTTCATAAAGGAATTCCGTTTGCTGATTTTCGTTTCGTTAATTCTAGAGGGGAGAAGGAACTTAAAAAAGAATACCCTGATATTTGGGAACAGTTTGAACTTGATAAATTTGTTAATTGACTAAAAGATCTATCTAAATAAGGGCTCTGCATTATTTTTTGTTGAAATTCTTACTATACTATAGAAGTGTCAGGAAATAAGACAACCCCACTGCCCGTTTGGGTGGAGGGGATTTTTTCCTTAGCACGACTATAAGATTAAATTTATCTGTATAGCTTTTTTAATCTTCATAAAACTCATTTGACGTCGTAACTGACGTATAAGTAAAACAATAGGGCACAGATAGTAATGCCGATGATACCTAAACATCCTATGAAAAATTTTCCTGCTGGATGCATTTTTAGTTTTGCACCACAATGCGGGCAAGTTATAGCGCTTTTTGCTACTTCTTTCTTACATACTTTACATGGAACCATGCGATTCACTCCTATTTATCTATGTTTATATTTTAAGTATAATTCTGTAAAAAATTTAAAAGTCCTTTTTATTTCTCGTTTGTTAGAATAAATGTATTTTATTCCCTTTTCATCCTGTTACTTGTATAATAGGGCAAAGGGGGATGATGTAGATGGAATATCGGTTGAAGGTTGATGAACACGGTCGAGTCCCAATCCCGGAAGAAATTCGTGAGCAACTTGGATACGGCGCACTTACGTTCCAGGCGATAGAGAATCTGATTGTCATCTCTAAGAATAAACCCGAAAAAGAATTTATATGGACACCACAGAAATAAGAAGAGCCCGGCGCTGACCGGGCTTTTTGTTTTATAGGACAGTGTTTAATTTTTTTCTTCCTTATAATACAGTTTATTGTTCAACTATTTGACTGTCTAGTCTGACAATTGCGTTCTGATGAATTCGTCAACAGCTAATTTATTTTCTGGAGAAGGAATAGCTTCATCACGTTCCCAACTACAGACCGATCTATGACTCGCTGAAAGTATTTGCGCTAACTCTGATGAGATCAACCCAGCATAAAGCTTTGCTTTTCGCAAACGCTGACCTAACGTATCTTCAGGTAGGTTTTCAAAGCAGCCTAGATACCAGATCGGTATATCGAGTGCTTCAGATAATTTTTTCAGGGTTTTAATTTTGGGAGTGTAAACACCCCTTTCGATCATAGAAATCATTTCCTTAGTCAATTTGGCTTGTTTAGCTAACTCAACAATGAACAAATTTCTATCCATCCTGCTTTTTCTAATTCTTCCGCCAGGTGTGTTCAGAAAATCAGTCTGCTTCGCTACCGGGAGTGATCGCTGTTTCGTTATACTGTTATCCAAACTGTTATCTGCACGCATGCAACTGCGGCTATTATCAATTTGAAGATCAGACAAATGTTTGTACATGTACAGAACTTGAAGTCAGGCGGTATCGGCGTAAGTTGTCCGGTCCGTTGCTTGACCGGATGGACATGCATGTAGAAGTGCCGAGGGTGGAAGCAGAAGAACTAGATCGTCTGTCGGTATCTTCTTTGGACATGCGCAGACGTGTCGAAGAGGCGCGTGCTCGTCAGAGTGAGCGTTATGAAAAAACGAACTATAAGTATAACGCGGATTTGTCCGGCGCGGTTCTGCGTACACATGTGCAGCTTTCCAGAGAGGGGGAGCGCTTTTTATCTGCCATTTATCGAACGACTGGGCTAAGTAATCGTTCCTATGATAAAATTCTCAAGATATCGCGCTCGATAGCTGATCTGGATGGATGTGAAGAAATACATGAAGAACACATAGCGGAAGCTCTTCAGTATCGGGTGCTTGATCGAGCTGATTGGAAACGATAAATCGACAGCCGAAAAATTTTTTTCGACATGATTCGCTGTGGATAACAATATCAACAGAAAAAACGCAGGTTTTATCGAATAATTTACAAAGTTTAAACATTTTATTCACAGAAGCATGTGGATAAGCGCGAGTTGTTCGGCTTTTTTTAAAATGCTACAATATGGGAAAAGAGTAATAGATAAGGAGGAGAAAAGATGGAGCTTCTTTCAAACGAAGTATTGCTTGAAGCATATTTTAAGGCAATTGCTCTGGATTTAGGAACAGACTTCATTGTACTACTCCAGGATGAAATTTCCCGACGTGATTTAAAATACGCCATCTAAAAATATACACAGGAGTTAGCAGCGGGTAAAGCGCTGCTGCTTTTTTTTTAGAAAAAATTAAAAATTTCTACATATTTAACAGGAGTTTGCCGAATTATGACGAATAAGCTATACTGTACTAGCATGACTGCTTGTCCAATGAAAACTGTGTGACAAGTTGAGTGCGTTTATATGAGAAAGGTTAGGAGGATGGAGAATGAATATCCATGAGTATCAAGGCAAAGAGATACTTAAACAGTACGGTGTCGTTGTACCGAATGGCCAAGTAGCTTTCACCGTAGAAGAAGCAGTTGAAGCAGCTAAAACATTAACTTCCAGCGTGTATGTAGTAAAAGCACAAATTCACGCAGGTGGCCGTGGTAAAGCGGGCGGCGTTAAAATTGCCAAAAATCTGGACGAAGTTCAGACATATGCCAAGGAAATTCTCGGAAAAGTGCTGGTGACACACCAGACTGGCCCAGAAGGCAAAGAAGTAAAGCGCTTACTTATCGAAGAAGGCTGCGATATTCAGAAAGAATACTACGTAGGGGTAGTTGTTGATCGCAATACGAACCGTGTAGTACTCATGGCTTCTGAAGAAGGTGGTACAGAAATCGAAGAAGTAGCAGAAAAAACGCCAGAAAAAATCTTTAAAGAAGTTGTTGACCCTGCGGTAGGTCTGCAAGTATTCCAGGCACGTAAACTGGCACTCGCTATTAACATTCCAAAAAATCTTGTAAATAAAGCAGTGAAATTTATGATGGCGCTTTATCAAGCATTCGTTGATAAAGATTGCTCAATCGCAGAAATCAATCCGCTCGTTGTAACAGGCGACGGTAATGTTATGGCACTTGATGCGAAACTGAACTTTGATTCTAATGCCCTGTACCGTCACCCGGATGTACAGGAACTGCGTGACCTTGATGAAGAGGATGCGAAAGAAATCGAAGCATCTAAATACGATCTGAACTACATCGCGCTCGATGGTAACATCGGTTGCATGGTTAACGGTGCAGGTCTTGCAATGGCGACAATGGACATCATCAAGCATTACGGTGGCGACCCGGCGAACTTCCTCGATGTTGGCGGCGGCGCGACAACTGAGAAAGTAACAGCTGCATTCAAGCTCATCCTGTCTGATGAGAATGTAAAAGGTATCTTCGTTAACATCTTTGGTGGCATCATGCGATGTGACGTTATCGCGGAAGGTGTTGTCGAAGCGGCGAAACAGGTGAGTCTTGACCGTCCGCTCGTTGTTCGTCTTGAAGGGACAAACGTTGAGCTTGGCAAGAAGATTCTGAATGAATCTGGTCTTGCTATCGAGGCGGCGGAGTCCATGGCAGACGGCGCAGAAAAAATCGTTAAACTTGTGCAATAATAATCCGGGAAAGGTAGGGCTTAGGAAATGAGTATTCTCATTAATAAAGATACAAAAGTCATCACTCAGGGTATTACTGGGGCGACAGGTTTGTTCCATGCGAAAGGCTGCCGTGATTATTACGGAACACAAATGGTCGGTGGTACTACACCTGGTAAAGGTGGTACAGAGGTTGAAGGATTCCCTGTATTCGATACGGTTCAAGAAGCGGTAAAAGAAACAGGTGCAAATGCTTCTGTTATTTATGTTGCTCCAGCGTTCGCAGCGGATGCAATCATGGAAGCGGTTGACGCAGAACTCGAACTTGTTGTATGTATCACAGAAGGTATTCCGGTACTCGACATGGTAAAAGTTAAGCGTTTTATGGAAGGCAGCAAAACCCGTCTCATCGGACCGAACTGCCCGGGTCTTATTACACCAGGCGAATGCAAAATTGGTATCATGCCTGGCTATATTACTGCACCAGGTAAAGTTGGTATCGTATCCCGCTCTGGAACGCTTACATATGAAGCGGTTCACCAGCTTACAACAAATGGTATCGGCCAGTCCACTGCGGTTGGTATCGGTGGCGACCCGGTTAACGGCACAGACTTCATCGATTGTCTCCGTCTGTTTAATGAAGATCCAGATACAGAAGCGGTTATCATGATCGGTGAGATCGGTGGTACAGCGGAAGAAGAAGCGGCTGAATGGGTAAAAGCAAACATGAAGAAGCCGGTAGTAGGATTCATTGGCGGTCAGACTGCTCCTCCAGGAAAACGTATGGGACATGCTGGCGCGATCATCTCTGGCGGTAAAGGTACAGCAGCCGAGAAGATCAAGACAATGGAAGCATGCGGCATTCCAGTAGCGAAAACTCCGTCTGTAATGGGTGACACGATGATTGAAGCGCTCAGACAGCATAATCTGCTTGAAATTTGCAAAACGATTAAATAATAAAGAAGTGATTACAGGGAGAGGGCGTCATAGACGTCCTCTTTTTTTGTTGAGGAAGGATTTCCAATTATTACCTAGAAAAAGATAAAGAGACCTAATAGGGAGGAATGGAAATGGAAAACTTGACAGAAATGATGCTTGCATTATCAATGATTCCAGGAGTAGGCAGAATGGTTATGCGTCGTGCCCGCCAATTGGCTGAACCTATTGATTTTACATCTTGTACAGCACTGGATATTCAGCACATGCTCGGTGTGCGAGAGAATATAGCAGAACAGATCCGTCGGAAGTATGATCTTGCGGCAGCTCGGAAAAACAGGGAAGAATGGGAACGTAGAGGGATTACCGTGCTTGTTTATGGAGATGAAAAATATAGCGAGTGGCTGTACGAGATCCCGGACGCACCTGAGCTGTTATATGCAGACGGAAATTTCGATTTACTTACGCGTCCTGCCTTTTCGATTGTAGGGACGCGGACACCGACGCAATATGGTCGGCAGCTAGCGCGTCAGTTCGGCAGGGAGCTCGCAGAAAGGGGGCTGGTTGTTGTATCGGGTATGGCTCGCGGTATCGATGCAGAAGCGCATACAGGAGCACTTGAAGCTCGTGGCGGTACGATTGCTGTCCTTGGCTGTGGAATCGACTGGTTGTATCCCGCAGAAAACCGGCAATTAGGTGCGAGGATTCGAAAGCAAGGCCTTCTGCTGTCTGAGTATCCTCCCGGAACACGGCCACAGCGTGGCTTTTTCCCCGAACGCAATCGGATTATAAGTGGGCTTGCACACGGCATCCTTGTGATTGAAGCCGCATCTCGCAGTGGGTCTCTTATTACGGCTGATCTCGCAACCGAACAGGGACGTGATGTATTTGCTGTTCCGGGGTCCATTCATTCACCAAAAAGCGCCGGTTGCCACTGGCTTATTCAGCAGGGCGCTAAATTGGTTCAGCACGTTCATGATATTGTGTTTGAATATCCTGAGCTTGCATTGGATACACATGTAGGAAATGCAGAAGTTGCCGGTGCGCCCGAATCACTCAGTAGCGAAGAAGCGGCGCTCTTGCGCATGATTCCGTGGGAGTCAGTGTCGTATGAACAGATTTTATGTCGAACGGAGTTTTCTCCTTCCTATTTACACTTTCTTCTGTTATCTTTGCAGATGAAGAAACAGATCATGCAACTGCCTGGACAGGCGTATATTCGGGTAAAGCCATAGAAAGAGGTTTGACAAACGTAAGTTTTGTAATTAATAATAGGAGGAATTCTTTTCTTTATAAAAGGGGGAAACTTGCTTGGCAGATTCACTGGTAATAGTGGAGTCTCCCGCAAAGGCGAAGACAATTGGAAAATACTTAGGTAAAAAATATATTGTGAAAGCATCCATGGGCCATGTACGAGATTTGCCAAAAAGCCAGATGGGCGTCGATGTCACAAGCGGCTTCGAGCCGAAGTACATCACCATCCGTGGCAAAGGCGACGTATTAAAAGAGTTACGGGATGCCGCCAAAAAAGTAAAGCGCGTCTATCTTGCAGCTGACCCCGATCGCGAAGGGGAAGCGATCGCCTGGCATCTGGCTCATAGTTTGAATATAGACCATAGCGGCGAATGCCGCGTTGTATTTAATGAAATTACGAAGCAGGCAGTGAAGGAGGCATTTAAGAATCCGCGCAAGATCGATATGGATCTGGTTAATGCGCAGCAGGCACGCCGTATTTTAGACCGTCTAGTCGGCTACAATATCTCTCCGCTTCTCTGGAAAAAAGTAAAAAAAGGTTTGAGTGCTGGCCGTGTTCAGTCCGTAACTGTGAAGCTAATCATTGACCGAGAAAAAGAAGTCAATGCATTCGTGCCAGAAGAATACTGGTCGGTAACCGCACATCTTGCATCAGCAGGTGGAGCATTTGAAGCAAAGTTTTACAGCTATGGGCAGGAAAAAACAGAACTTGCTTCAGAAGCGGATGTAAACAAGCTGCTTGATCATTTGAAAGATGGGACATTCCGTATTACAGATGTAAAACGTAGAGAGCGCAAGCGCAATCCGGCAGCGCCTTTTATAACGAGTTCCTTGCAACAGGAAGCGGCCCGCAAGCTGAACTTCCGCGCTGCTAAAACCATGATGGTAGCTCAGCAGCTGTACGAAGGGATTGACCTTGGCAAAGAAGGCACAGTGGGTTTGATTACATACATGCGTACGGACTCGACACGCATTTCCCAGACTGCGCAGGAAGAAGCAAAAACATATATTATTGATGCGTACGGACAGGAATATTCACTTAGTGAACCACGCCAGTTTGGCAAGAAAGAAAAAGCACAGGATGCGCATGAAGCGGTTCGTCCCACATTTGTTTCATACAGTCCAGCAGCTCTAAAGGAATATTTATCCCGTGATCAGCTTAAACTGTATCGTCTGATCTGGGAACGCTTTATCGCAAGCCAGATGGCGTCTGCGGTGCTTGATACGGTCACAGCGGATATTGTCTCTGGAGATGCTGTATTCCGGGCAAGTGGCTCACAGGTTAAGTTCCCAGGCTTTATGAAGGTATATGTAGAGGGAACAGATGACGCGCAGGCAGAAGATGATAAAATGCTACCGCCGCTTGAAGCAGGACAGGAAGTGGTTGCAGAGCAGATTGAGCCGAAGCAACACTTTACCCAGCCGCCACCGCGTTATTCAGAGGCGCGTCTTGTCAAAACACTCGAAGAGCTCGGCATTGGCCGCCCGAGTACGTATGCGCCGACGCTTGATACGATTCAGAAGCGGGGGTATGTGGCGCTTCAGGAGCGTCGTTTTGTTCCGACTGAATTAGGTGAGATCGTACTTGGTCTAATGGAAGAATTCTTCCCAGAAATTCTGGATACGAAGTTTACCGCCAAGATGGAAGATGACCTCGACCATATTGAGGAAGGCAAAGAAGCCTGGGTGCGCGTACTCGAAGAATTTTATGACCCGTTCGCGAAACGTCTGGAAGTTGCCGAACAGCATATGCAAGAAGTCGAGATCAAGGATGAAGTATCTGACGTCATTTGCGATAAGTGTAATAGCCCGATGGTGTATAAGATGGGGCGGTATGGCAAATTTCTTGCGTGTTCGGCTTTTCCAGATTGCCGGAATACGATGCCAATTGTCAAAGAAATTGGGGTTACGTGTCCAAAATGTGAAACCGGACACATCGTAGAACGTAAAAGTAAGAAGAATCGGATGTTTTACGGGTGCAACCAGTATCCGGACTGCGATTTTGTATCCTGGGATAAGCCGTTGCCGCGCACGTGTCCGAAATGTTCAGGGATGCTGGTAGAGAAGAAGGGGAAAGGCAAGAACAAAGGCCCTTCTGTCCAGTGTGTAGCATGCGATTATGAGGAAGAAACGTTATAACGTAAGGAGCATACAGACAGCATGGAAAAAGTAACCGTCATCGGCGCAGGTCTTGCGGGCAGTGAAGCTGCCTGGCAGATTGCCGAACAAGGTATCGATGTGATTTTATATGAGATGCGCCCGGTAAAGCAGACACCGGCTCATCATACAGACAAATTTGCGGAGTTAGTATGCAGCAACTCACTGCGTGCCAATTCCTTGACAAATGCAGTCGGTATTCTTAAGGAGGAGATGCGACGCTTCTCATCTATCATTATGCGTTCAGCAGACAACTGCTCCGTGCCAGCAGGGGGCGCACTTGCGGTAGACCGCCATGAGTTTGCGGAAGCTGTCACGAACAGCGTGCGCAATCATCCTCGTATTGAAGTACGGCACGAAGAGATTACAGAAATTCCTGATGGAATTGTAGTCATCGCAACCGGACCGCTTACATCTCCGGATATGTCTGCGCAGCTGCAGAAACTGACCGGGCAAGAGTATTTGTACTTCTACGATGCTGCCGCGCCGATCCTTGATAAAGAAACAATTAATATGGAAAAAGTGTTTCTTGCTTCGCGCTACGACAAAGGAGAAGCTGCCTACTTGAACTGTCCGATGAATGAGGAAGAGTTCAATGCCTTTTATGAGGCGTTGATTACGGCAGAAGAAGTGCAGTTGAAAGAATTCGAGAAGCAGGTTTTCTTTGAAGGATGTATGCCGATTGAAGTAATGGCGAAGCGTGGCAGACAGACGATGCTGTTTGGTCCGCTTAAGCCGGTCGGATTGAATGATCCTCGTACAGGCAAGCAGCCATACGCGGTTGTGCAGCTGCGTCAGGACAACAGTGCAGGTACGTTGTATAACATTGTCGGATTCCAGACACATCTGAAGTGGCCGGAGCAGAAGCGGGTGTTCAGTATGATTCCAGGACTTGAGAACGCCGAGATTGTACGCTACGGTGTCATTCATCGGAATACGTTTATCAATTCGCCACGCCTGTTGAAACCGACATATCAATATAAGGATCGGGAAACGCTATTCTTCGCGGGACAGATGACCGGTGTAGAAGGATATGTAGAATCAGCAGCATCCGGGATGGTAGCTGGGATAAATGCCGCTCGCCTGGCAAGAGGACTTGAGCCCATTGTCTTCCCGCCGGAAACAGCAATGGGAAGTATGGCACATTATATTACAACCGCGAACCCGGATAACTTCCAGCCGATGAATGCTAACTTCGGACTTCTTCCGCCGCTTGAGAAAAAAATTCGGAACAAAAAAGAACGATATGAAAAAATGGCTGAACGAGCACTGGATAAAATTCAGAATTGTACCGAGATGATCTCCAATTAAGTTGCGACAGCTACGCGGGTGTGTTATACTAACCACGATTAAAAGCAAGGTTTTCCCTGCAAAGAGTGTATTTTCGGTAGATTATTACAAGTAAGGCGTGTGTCTCACACGCCTTGCTAATCGTTACCCGGTGAGGGGGTACACGTATGAAAGATGCGCAACCAGATACGATGCGCGTGCTCTTTAAGCAATACTTGCAGATCGAGAAAAATGCATCACCCTTGACGATTACGAACTATGAGAAGGATATTCGCGACTTTACCGCCTTTTTGGGGCAGCATGTGGCTGTAGATTATGCTGCTGTTTCGTATGCACGCGTACGACAATACTTGTCTGAGTTGCATGCACGAGAGTATTCGCGCCGTTCGATTGCCCGCAGGCTGTCATGCTTGCGTAGCTTTTACAAGTTTTTGCTCCGGGAAGAACTAGTAGAACACAATCCGTTCGCGATGGCTGCAACACCCAGGCTCGAAAAGCGATTGCCTACCTTTTTATTTCCAAAGGAGGTGGAGCAGCTACTTGCCCTTCCGGATACAGCTACACCATTCGGGTTGCGGGATCGGTTAATTCTCGAAATTTTATACGGAAGCGGCATTCGTGTCTCTGAACTGGTTGGAATGACCCTGTCATCTGTTGACGTAGTAGTGGGGACTGCACTTGTGCTTGGCAAGGGTGCAAAAGAGAGGTATGTACCGCTTGGTCAGCATGCGCTTTGTGCGTACCGTGCCTATATAGAGAGGGGAAGACCGGCTCTTGTAAAACAAAGCGCACCCCTGGCGTTGTTTTTGAATACAAGGGGGCAGGCAATGAGCGACCGCAGCGTACGGCGGATGCTGACAGACTATGTAGAACAGGCGAGTGATGTGCTGAAAGTGAGCCCCCATACGTTTCGGCATACATTTGCGACACATCTGCTGGAGAATGGTGCAGACCTGCGTAGTGTACAGGAAATGCTCGGTCACGCCAGCATTTCATCTACTCAGATTTATACGCACGTAACCCGTGAACGAATGCGCGCCGTCTATAATCAGGCGCACCCGCGGGCTTAAAATTGTGAAGCGGAGGGAATGCAATGGATATGACTTTTCATGCGACAACGATTTTTGCGGTGCGGCATAACGGTAGCGGGGCGATGGCAGGTGACGGACAGGTCACATTCGGCAACAGTGTGGTAATGAAGCAGACCGCTAAGAAGGTTCGCCGTTTGCACCATGGTCAGGTCATCGCAGGATTTGCTGGTTCCGTTGCAGACGCCATTACATTGTTTGAGAAGTTTGAAGCGAAATTGGAAGAGTATCATGGGAATTTGCAGCGTGCAGCGGTTGAACTGGCGAAAGACTGGCGGCTCGATAAAGTGCTGCGTAAGCTCGAGGCGCTTATGATCGTGATGAACAGTGATCATATGCTTCTTATTTCCGGAAACGGTGAAATTATTGAGCCGGATGATGGTATTCTCGCGATCGGTTCAGGTGGGAATTATGCGCTGGCAGCAGGGCGCGCGCTCAAGCAACATGCGGAAGGAATGACGGCGCGAGAAATCGCGACGGCGGCTCTGACGGTAGCGGCAGATATTTGCGTGTACACGAATCATAATTTAGTTGTAGAAGAAATCAACTAAAGGGGGCTTTGCTTTGAATAAGGCAGAACGTTTTACTCCGAAACAAATTGTTGAGCAACTGGATCAGTTTATTGTCGGGCAAAAGCAGGCGAAGCGTTCCGTGGCGATTGCACTGCGTAATCGGTACCGCCGCAGTTTGCTGCAAGAATCGATTCGTGATGAGATTGTTCCCAAAAACATTTTGATGATCGGGCCAACAGGCGTTGGTAAAACAGAAATTGCCCGTAGGCTTGCTAAATTGACTGGGGCACCATTTATTAAAGTAGAAGCAACCAAATTCACAGAAGTCGGCTATGTGGGTCGAGATGTGGAATCTATGGTTCGTGACCTGATTGAAACAGCTATTCGGATTGTGAAAGTCGAAAAAATGGAGACCGTGAAGGACCGAGCGGAAACATTGGCGAATGAACGCCTTGTTCAGTTAGTCGTGCCAGGCAAAGTAGATAACAAGCCATATAAAAATCCGCTTGAGATGTTTTTCGGTGGTCAGCAATCTTCTACTTCTTCCCATTCTGAGTCTGAAGATGCTTCTGTGGTCCAGCAGCGCAGACAGGTTGCGCATCAACTTGCGATGGGTCAGCTTGAAGAAACGATTGTAGAAATTGATGTCGAAGATGCAGCTCCGTCTATGTTTGATATGTTTGCGGGTTCAGGTATGGATCAGATGGGGATGAATATGCAAGAGATGCTCGGAAATCTACTTCCAAAGAAAATGAAAAAACGGAAACTTCCGGTTCGGGAAGCCCGGAAAGTTTTGATAACACAGGAAGCGCAGAAATTAATCGACATGGATGATGTTATTCAGGAATCGGTTATGCGAGCAGAACAGAGCGGAATCATCTTTATCGACGAAATTGACAAAATCGCAGGAAAAGAGTCAAATAGCGCACAAGTTTCGCGGGAAGGCGTACAGCGTGATATTCTGCCGATTGTAGAAGGATCAACTGTAATGACGAAGTACGGTCCAGTTAAAACCGATTATGTACTATTCGTTGCGGCCGGGGCTTTCCATATGGCGAAGCCTTCCGATTTAATTCCGGAGTTGCAGGGACGTTTTCCGATTCGTGTAGAATTAGATAGCCTAAAAGTTGAGGACTTTGTGCAAATTTTAACAGAGCCGAAAAATGCTTTAACCAAGCAATATATAGCATTATTAGAAACAGAAGGAATAAAAGTGGAATTTTCTGACGATGCTATTAAAGAGATTGCGAAACTAGCAGCTGAAGTCAATCAGAATACCGATAATATTGGTGCGAGAAGACTTCATACGATTCTTGAGAAGCTACTAGAAGACCTTTCATTTGAAGCGTCGGATGTTACACTTGAAAAAGTGGCCATTACGCCGCAATACGTACGAGAGAAACTTGCGACGATTGTAGAAGATCGCGATCTGAGTCGCTATATTTTGTAAAATTTTAAGGAGGATTCACACTAATGGACTTACTGTCAAAAATCCGTCGCATCAACGGTATGCTTCAAAAAACAGCAGGGCATCCGGTTAACTTTATGGAGATGGCGGAAGTATTAAGCGAAATCATCGAGGCAAATATATTCGTATTAAGCCGCAAAGGTAAAATTCTTGGCCATGCGCTTGCACAGGAAATTGACAATGAACGCATTCACAAAATGCTTGAAGAACGCCGTTTTCCGGGAGATTACAGCACGCAATTGCTTCGCGTGGACGAAACATCTTCAAATCTGGATATCGAAAGCCCGTATACGGCTTTCCCTGTAGAAATGAAAGATTTATTCCGCAAAAGCCAAACAACGATTGTTCCGGTCATTGGTGGTGGGGATCGTCTTGGTACACTCGTGCTGGCGCGAGTTAATGGTCAATTTGTTGATGATGAGCTGGCACTTGCAGAAGTAGGAGCTACCGTTGTCGGTATGGAGATCCTGCGTGAGCGTGCTGAAGAAATTGAACATGAAGCACGTAGTAAAGCTGTCGTACAGATGGCCATCGGTTCTCTCTCGTATAGTGAGCTGGAAGCTGTGGAACATATTTTTGAAGAACTGGATGCAAGAGAAGGTCTTCTCGTTGCGAGCAAGATTGCAGACCGAGTTGGTATTACGCGTTCGGTAATTGTAAATGCTCTGCGTAAACTAGAAAGTGCTGGTGTTATCGAATCGCGTTCCCTTGGTATGAAAGGTACTTATATCAAGATCTTGAATGAAAAGCTCCTCCCAGAGTTGGAAAAATTAAAGACTTCGTAATAGCTTAAAATTTATGTTCGGTAACAAAGCCCTATCTTGAAGATGGGGCTTTGTTCGTTTACAACTATCTGGTAATATAGTAGATGTTAACTTGATACATACAGAAAAAGTGTAATTACATGAAATAATTCCCTTTTGTGGAATGACAATTCTTGAAAAAAGCGCGAAAAAAGTTATAGGACGGAGGGGAACATATGCTTATAACACCGACATTTTCTGCTTTAGAAAAAGCATTAGATGCTGCTTCGATGAGGCAAAAGGCTATAAATAACAACATTGCTAATGTAAATACACCGTATTATAAAACACAAAGCGTTACTTTTGAATCGGAGTTACAAGAAGCGATGCAGAAGTCAGCGACGACTTTTAGCGCATATAGGACTGATCAGAAACATCTAGCTTTTGGAACACCGAACATTAACGAGGTACAGCCTCATCTCCAAGTAGATTCTTCAACAGGCCCTATGCAGAATTCAGCAAATAATGTAGATTTAGATTATGAAATGACGAATCTTGCACGTAATCAGCTCTGGTATAATGCTTTAGCTCAGCAGGCAGGTGGAAATTTCGCTAAACTTCGCATGGTTATTGGAGGTAAATAAGTATGGCACTATTTGGAGGGTTCGATATTAGTGCTTCAGCCCTGAGTGCAAATCGGGTACGTATGGATGTAGTAGCGGGCAATATTGCTAATGCAAACACAACACGCGCTGAATTTGTAAATGGGAAATGGCAGCCGTATCGTCGTAAAATGGTAGAGGTGGAGCCAATTAATGGTGGATTCGACAGTGTTTTGAAAGCGTCGATGAATCCAGGTGGAGCACCACCTGCAGAAGGTGGAGTTCGGGTTACGTCTATAGTAGGAGACAAGACACCGTTTAAGACAGAATATGATCCTTCTAATCCAGATGCGGATGCGAACGGGATGGTTTCATACCCGAATGTAGACATGTTGAAAGAAATGGTAGACCTTATGGAGGCGACACGGGCGTATGAATCGAATGCGGCTGCGATTAACGCTTCTAAAGCAATGGCAACCAAAGCGCTTGAAATCGGAAAAGCATAAGACGTATTAAACAAGGAGAAATTTTTATGATCGAAAAAATTTCCATGGGCCTACCGACTGCGTCGGTGCAGGGGATTGCGCAGACACCTACCCCTACACCGAATGAAGTAACCGAATCATTTGCTTCTTATTTGCGAGATGCTATAAATGATGTGAACGGCTTACAAAAAACAGCAGATAAAATGAATGAGGGTCTTGCTACCGGACAGGTGCAGGACTTTCACCAGGTAGCGATTGCTTCGCAAAAAGCAAGTATTGCGCTCGAAATGACGATGCAAGTGCGCAATAAAGCAGTTGAGGCATATCAAGAGATTATGAGAATGCAAATTTAGTAATTATTTTTATGGTCATTGGCGGGGTGGAGGATGAACGAAAGAGTACAGCAAATGCGGGAGAAGCTAGCAGGTTTTTCGAACCGCTTTACAAGAAAGCAAAAAGTAATTGCCGGGGCGATAGCCGCATTTCTTCTTATTTCAGCAGCGCTGGGCATTTATATCGCATCTCGACCGACGTATGTTCCGCTTTTTGGTGGGAATCTAACGGAAAGTGATGTAGCCCAGATTAAACAAGAGCTGGATACGATGGGATATCAGGGTAAATATCAGTTGAATGGCACGTCCGTACTGGTTCCTGAGAAAGAAAAATACACCCTGGCTGCCGATCTGACAGCAAAAGGTGTACCGAAGGGTGAAGGCGTACGGTTGGATATCTTTAGCCAGAATATCGGCATGGGCATGACAGATCGCCAGTTTAGTGTTGTGGAACGGGATGCAATGCAGACGCAGCTTGCCGACTTGCTGAAGACGATAGATGGGGTACAGAAGGCTAATGTCATTCTGACAATGCCTCAGGAAAGCGTATTTGTGCGTCCGAATGAAGACACACAAAAAGCGACAGCTACTATTGTTGTAACAGTAGAACCGGGTCGAGAATTGACACAGCCGCAAATTGATGGGCTGTATAATCTTGTATCCAAAAGCGTACCGAATCTTCCAAAAGAAAACATTGTGATTACGGATCAAAGCAGTAGAATGCTTGAAGCAAGTAACGGGGAAGACGCAGCATATGGGCTTGATCAATATGACAAGCAGCGCAAGATCAAGAAAGATATCGAAAACGATATTCAGAAAAATCTTCAAAATCTGCTTGGCAGCATTCTCGGACAAAATAAAGTCATTGTGTATCCGTATGTAAAACTGAATTTTGACAAAACGCAGGCAGAAGAGAAGCTGGTAGAACCGGTAGACAAAGACAATAATGAAGGAATTGTCATTAGCTCCGAGAAAATTCAGGACACATCCAGCGGGAAAGGCACGCAAGCAAGCGGCACAACTGGGACTGGACAATCACAAATCCCAGGGTATCCGGGTGCAGGTAATTCTGGTGGCGCAGAAAGTCAGCATGAGCACACTGAAGATCGTGTGAACCGTGAAGTGAACCGTATTACTAAAAATATCGTCGGACAGCCGTACAAAATTGAGGATATTTCGATTAGTGTCGCTGTAGACCCAGCATTATTACAGTTACAACAGCCACAACAGCAAGGTGGTTCTGTTACCCTCCCAGGTAACACAAAGACGAATATTGAGAATGTTGTATCTAACGTTGTTCGGACTACTTTAGCTGCTCAAGGTACAGCACTTACGCCAGCAGAAATTACTAGCCGTGTGCAAATTTACCCAGGGAATTTTGTGATTCAGAATACAAATACGAGTAGCGGAACTAATCCATGGATCATATACGGTAGTATCGGACTGGTTGTATTAGCGGCGATTGTTGCATTTATTATCATTCGTCGACGTCGTAACCAGTCTATCGAAGAAGTTCAGGCAGCACCAGCGCCAGGAGCACTTGAGGTTCCGGATCTTGAGTATGCAGATGATGGGGAAGAGGCACTTGTGCGCAAGCAGCTGGAGAAGCTGGCAGGTCAGCGTCCGGAAGAGTTTGTCAGCCTGTTGCGATCTTGGTTAGCAGACGAATAAAAGTGGGGGATGTACATGGCACGTTCGGCAAAGGAGCTAAGCGGGAGACAAAAGGCCGCGATTCTTTTGATCTCGCTCGGTCCGGAAGTCTCTGCCCAGGTGTTTAAGCATCTGCGCGAAGAAGAAATCGAGCAACTCACGCTTGAGATTGCCAATGTGAGAAAAGTTGATATTTCAGAGAAAGAAACCGTTCTAACAGAATTCCATCAGATTTGTGTAGCTCAGGAATACATCTCGCAAGGTGGTATTAATTACGCGAAAGAAATTTTGGAGAAAGCACTTGGTCAGCAAAAAGCATTTGATATTATTAATCGTCTGACCGCTCATCTTCAGGTTCGTCCGTTTGATTTTGCAAGAAAAGCAGACCCGGGTCAGATCCTCAACTTTATCCAAAATGAGCATCCGCAAACGATCGCCCTTGTGCTTTCCTACCTGGAGCCAGAACAGTCCGCAATCATTCTGTCTGCTCTTCCGCAGGAAAGTCAGGCGGAAGTAGCACGCCGGATTGCGCTAATGGAAAGTACATCACCGGATGTTATCAGTCAGGTGGAAAGTGTGCTGGAGCAGAAGCTGTCTTCAACTGTTGTTCAGGATTATACACAGGCCGGCGGTATCGAAGCAGTTGTTAACATGTTAAATAATGTAGACCGTAGTACAGAGCGCATTATTCTCGATACGCTTGAGATTCAGGACCCAGAGTTGGCCGAAGAAATCAAGAAGCGTATGTTCGTATTCGAGGATATTGTTGTACTCGACGACCGTTCCATTCAGCGTGTGATTCGCGAGGTGGAAAATGCGGATCTTATGCTTGCGCTTAAAGTGGCAAATGAAGAAGTGCGAAATGTTGTATTCCGCAATATGTCGAAGCGTATGGTGGATACGTTTAGAGACGAAATGGAATTCATGGGACCTGTACGCTTGCGTGATGTAGAAGAAGCGCAAACCCGTATTGTTGGCGTCATCCGCCGTTTAGAGGAAGCAGGTGAAATCATTATCGCCCGTGGTGGAGGAGATGAGATCATTGTCTAGAATTATTAAATCCTCCTTTTATTCAGCGGTAGAAGATAAGCGAGTTATCGAAGCAGTAGTGTTTCCCTCCTCAGATCCTGATCCTTTAGAGGATGCGGATATGACGCTGGAAGAAGATGAAACCGCACGATTGCATCAGGAACGGTTGCGGCAGGCAGAAGAAGAGGCACAATCCATTCTCGAGGAAGCACGCCAGCAGGCAAGGAAGATGATGGAGGAAGCGCAAAGTGAGATGGATGCCTGGTGGGAGGCTAGACGCCAGGAAGATGAGATTGTCCGCGGACAAGCGTCAGAAGAAGGTTTCATCTCCGGTGTCGAGCAGGGGCGTGAACAAGGGCGCCAGGAAGCCTTAGAAGAGTATTCTCATGCACTTGCAGAAGCCCGCTCGATTCTCGCAGAGGCGCCTGCTTGGAAGAGAAGGAAGATTGGGGAAGCAGAGCCATTTGTACTAGAGCTTACGCTTGAGATTGCTCGTAAAGTCATTAAAGAACAGTTTGAATGTGACCAGGAGCATCTTCTTACACTCATTCGCCGGGCGCTCTCTCATACGCAGGAATACAAAACGATTACAGTAGCGGTAAATCCGGATTCATATACATACGTGCAAGAGAACCGTGCACGGCTTGTCGATGTTCTCGATAGTCAGGTGGAATTGACGGTTGTGCCGGATGAATCTGCTGTGGATGGAGGCTGTATTGTTCGGACATCACTTGGTAATATTGATGCACGGGTAGATACTCAGCTTGCAGAGATAAAAAAGGCACTGCTTGAGATTCAGGCAGGAGAAAGTGAGTAAGGACATGTTTACGCTTGAAAAATATATGTCTGTCCTTCAAAATTTGAATCCAATCCGCGTGAATGGGAAAGTATCTCAAGTAATCGGGTTGACGGTAGAGTCGATGGGGCCAGCTGTACGTATCGGTGAGGTATGTCATATTTATCCGGCTAACTCTAGCGCTCCTGTTCAAGCAGAAGTTGTCGGGTTTAAAGACAATAAGGTGCTGCTTATGCCGCTTGGGGAGCTTGGATCTATCGGGCCAGGATGTGATGTTGTGGCTACTGGAAAACCTTTGACGGTAAAAGTAGGTCCGGAATTGCTTGGTAAAGTGCTCGATGGGAACGGACGCCTGATGAGTGGAGGGGCTTTTCCTGACACATTATCAGAATATCCAGTTGATAATCAACCACCGAATCCGCTGTCTCGCCCGCGTATTACAGAACCGCTTTCTGTAGGAGTACGGGCGATAGATGGGCTACTAACAGTTGGGAAAGGACAGCGCATCGGGATTTTTGCCGGGAGCGGTGTCGGCAAAAGTACGCTGTTAAGTATGATTGCCCGCAATACAGAAGCGGATGTGAACGTAATTGGTCTTATTGGAGAGCGGGGACGTGAGGTTGCTGACTTTATTGAACGCGATCTTGGAGAAGAAGGATTGCGCCGTTCGGTTGTAGTTGTCGCTACATCTGACCAACCAGCACTTGTTCGGATTAAAGGTGCGCTTTTGACAACGGCGATTGCGGAATATTTTCGTGATCAGGGCTTAAATGTCATGATGATGATGGACTCTGTTACTCGATTTGCAATGGCACAGCGCGAAGTAGGACTGGCTATTGGAGAACCGCCTGCTACCAGGGGGTATACACCTTCCGTATTTGCTCTATTACCACGGCTTCTTGAGCGGGCCGGGACATCACCTGCAGGATCGATTACTGCGTTTTACACGGTGCTTGTCGAGGGGGATGATATGAACGACCCGATTGCTGACTCGGTACGTGGTATTCTAGATGGACATATCGTACTAAGTCGTAAACTTGCACATAGCGGTCACTATCCTGCTATTGATGTGCTGGCAAGCGTGAGCCGTGTAATGAAGGAGATTGTTACACCTGAGCATCAGGCAGCGGCGAATGAGTTAAAACGATTGCTTGCTGTATATCGGGATGCGGAAGACTTGATTAACATTGGAGCGTACAAGTCAGGAGCCAGTCGGGATATTGACATGGCTATTCAGTACAGGGATACGATTTTACGATATACTAATCAAGGGACGGATGAAGTATCCACGCTTGAAGATGCCATTGCGCAGTTGACCAGTACGTTTTAAACCATAGACAGGAGGCTTTCATGTCATTTGTTTATTCGTTTCAAAAAATTCTTGATGTTAAAGGCAAGGAAAAAGAGCAAGCGGAGATGAGTTATAGTCATTCCGTTCAAGCGCTTCGAATCAAAGAGCAAAAGCTTACACATCTAGAACAGAATAAGCAGGAGATGGAACAAAAGCTTCAGCAAGAAAGTCAGATCTCCCTTGCTGAACTGCGAAGTGGCTACGAGTATATTGGACATTTGCAGCGCATGATCATAGAAGCGGCATGTACAAAGCAGCAGGCTGAAAAAGAAGTAGAGTCCAAGCAGGAGCTTTTGACAGAGCGGGTTATGGATGAAAAAGTCTGGTTGAAGCTTAAAGAGAATGCATATGAACAATATAGGGAGCTGCAAAAACAAACGGAGCAGAGAGAGCTGGATGAAATTGCGGTAGCACGCTATTTCAGACAAAAAGTGAATTCGGTCTAGGGGTGTTTTTTATGGAAGAAATAGCAGAGGAACAATCCTATAGTAAGATGGAATGGTTCTTTTACATTATTTTTATCCCTTTGCTATTTACGCTTGTATTATCGGCGATTATTGCGCAGATGTTTGGCTATAACGTCGTGGGGATGCTGGCGAAGGGATTGAATCAAGTGCCGGTGGTTGAGAAGCTAATCCCGGATTCAGCTGCGCCAAATTCAAAAAAGACGACACAGACTGAGACTACACCCGCCAAGTCAGATGCGCGTGTGAGTGATTTGCAAAAGCAGCTTGACTTAAAAAATAAAGAGATTGACAAATTGAAACAGAAACAACAAGAAGAAAAGAAAATGCAGGATCAGGCCCAGCAGGCTACGTCTGCACAGACGACAGCTGCACAAGCATCACAGCAGAAGGCTACAGAAGAACGCCTGAAAGAAATGAAGCAGTTAGCTAAAATATATACAGCGATGTCTGCTGGTAAAGCAGCTCCCATTTTTGAGAAAATGCCTCCTGAAGAAGCGGCTAATCTTCTTCAGGTTATGAAGCCAGAAGATCGTTCTTCTATTATGGCCAAGATGAATCCTAAAAAAGCAGCCGATATGACCGTACTCATTCAGAAGATGAGTCTGGGACAGATGCCGGATGCTACGCCAGAAGCACAGGCAGCTATCCAGAACGAAATTAAAATTGTAAAAAATAACGCATCAGCTGAAGAAGTGGCAGCCTCAATCGCAACGATGCAACCAGCAAGTGCTGCTGTTCTAGTTGAAAACTTGTTCCGGACTGATGAGCAAAAAGCGCTTGCAGTCATGCGTAACATGGATCAGCAGAAGCGAGGAGACATTTTATCAAGCATTACAAATGACCTGAAAAAAGGTGCACTCGCGGCAAAAATTAGCCAGAAACTGATGGCGTATTAATGCGTCAAACAGTAAGTAGAGAAAGGAGGTGAAAAACATGGTACAGGGGACAAATAAACTGGATGTAATGATGCCGAAACCAGCTGTCACATCGAAATCAACTGCTGCATCGAAACCGATCGCGTCCTCTTCATTTGCTGATCGACTGGAGAAAGCAACTGCAGCACCGGTAAATGACAAAGTGGAGGAAAGTAGTTCGGTTCAAACGGGAAGTAAACAGGAGCAGATGGACAGCATTCTTGACGAGATCTTGCAGACTATAAAAGAAGACGGTCTGCCAGCAAAGCTCGAAGATAACCCGGCACTGCAAACACTTATTCAGCAACTGTATGCTCTTATGAATGCGCAATTGCCACAAAAAGAGTCTGCTTTGCAGCAGCCAGCCGAGGGGAACGGTGTTCAGTCTATACTACCGAACGCTTCCCCAGAAGAATGGATGAAAAAGATGTATGATATGCTTGTTAGTATGCAGAAGGCAGCCGAAGTAAATCCAATCAAGGGTATGTCGCAAGGGCTTCAGGCAAAATTCGAGCAGGTACTTACTATGTTAAAAGGCGCGAATATACCGACTGTTGCCACAAACTCTGTAAAGTTGGAAGCAAGCGCTGAACAAGCAAAAGGTATACAGGAGATGGCTGTTGTACTGCCGATGAAACCACAGACTGCCACCGAGCAGGGAGCATTGTCTCAGCAGCAATCTGGTAAAGATCAGGAGAAGTCTGGAACCTCTATGCCGACAGTTGCAACTGCTGAAGAAATAGAAACGGTTGTTCCGGGCGAAGGAGATGCAGTGAAGGCCATGCATCATCAGTTGAGTGATGTTACACCTATTGGGAGTAAAGAGGTGGCTTCAGCAGGAAAAGCCCATATCCCGCTTGTCCCGTCCCGTTTCTTTGTAAATGAGATGGAAACATTGGTCCTGAAACAGGTTCAGTTGAATCGAGGTACAGGGGCGATGGAAACAGTCATTCGTCTTTTTCCGGAAAATCTTGGTCAGGTTGATGTGCGCATCAGTGCATTGAACGGAAATATTATGGCACAGTTCATTACAGCAAACGCTGCTGGGAAAGAGGCTGTGGAGCAGCATTTAAACCAGCTCCGTCAGGCTCTGATGCAGCACGGACTCCATGTAGAGAAGCTGGAAGTAACACAGTTGCAGACATCTGCCGGTAATTCCTCAACGAATCAGGATACGCTGAATGGACAGGGCAAGGAGCAATCTTCTCAACGAGAACAGCAACAAGCTTCTAAAGAGGAAGAGGAGAAGCCAGCCTTTAATCTGGAAGATTTGTTGAATGAAGAAGGAATAGCTGAAGAAACTGAGGTGTTATAATGATTTCATAAAGAGAGGAGGAACAGATACATGCCTATAATCGACACCACGATGTACAAGAACTCTTTTCAGAATGTAAATAAGACGGCAGAAGAAAAATCTATGCTTGGGAAAGATGACTTTTTGCGAATTCTCGTAACTCAGCTACAAAATCAAGATCCGACTCAACCACTTCAGGATCGTGAATTTATTGCCCAGATGGCCCAATTTAGTACGCTTGAGCAGATGACGAATATGAACAAGATGATGAGTACGCTAGCAGAATCCCAGACACTTGGTGGTCTTTCTGGAATGATTGGTAAGAATGTAACCTGGACGGAGAAGGTGCAAGAAGTAGATGCCATGGGAAACACGACGTACAAAGATGTGCCGAAGCAGGGCGTTGTAAAGTCGGTAAGTATGAAAGACGGAACAACCCAGCTTATTATGGAAGATGACGCTAAAGTAGCGATAGGACTTGTTGAGACGCTTACGAACCCAACCACTTCTGCTCAAACGAATCAAAGGTCAGCATCATGAACCAGATAAAGGCAGGACGGGTTTTTTATCCTCAGCCTCAACCGATTGCAAAGCCAGCCTCTTCTTCACAGCAGGGAATATCATTTGAGGCTATTTTTTCGCAGAAAATCAAAGAGCAGCAGTCGATCGAATTTTCGAATCATGCCATACAGCGGCTTGAAAAGCGGGGAATTCAGCTAAGCAGTGAAGACTTAAACCGTCTCTCATCCGCTGTGAAGAAAGCAAAAGCAAAAGGGGCAAACGAGTCGCTTATTCTTATGAACGATATTGCATATATCGTCAATGTCCCAAATCAAAAAGTAATTACAGCTGTTGACCGTTCTTCGATGGGAGATAATGTGTTCACAAATATTGACAGTGCGGTAATCTTGTAAAAGTACGGGCCGGCCCTTACAGAGGAAGCTCGGTATCGCTGACTGACAGACGCGGTACATTTTAAAAACAGGGGGAAACAAATTATGTTACGTTCGATGTATTCAGCTATTGGTGGTTTGCGCGGATTCCAGAACAAGCTTGACGTAATCGGAAATAATATTGCGAACGTGAATACGGTAGGGTTTAAAAAGGGTCGGATCGAATTCCAGGACATGTTAAGTCAGGCGATGTCCGGAGGGAATGCTCCGACTGCTACTTCCGGCGGTACAAATCCGAAGCAGGTTGGTCTTGGTTCTACAATCTCAACCATTGATACGATCCATACACAAGGTGGAGCAATGACGACAAATGTGCCTACGGATCTAATGATTCAGGGAAATGGATTCTTCATTGTTTCCCCAACAGGTAAAGTGGATGCCACTAAAAATGCCATGACCAAGGAAGATTACTTTCTGACTCGTGCGGGTAACTTTGGTGTAGACGCAGATGGAAATCTTGCTACCTCTAATGGAATGTATGTAATGGGTACGGTGACAGATGGTAATGCAACAACACCTACTACACTTCAAAAGATTAATCTTTTACAAGATAAGGCAGGAAACCGTCTTGCGGTAGCACCGACTGCTCCGGCTACAAATGGTGTTCCAGTAAAAGTGAAAAGCTTCTCGATTGGTACAGACGGCAGTATAACAGTAGTATATGATCAAAAACCGACTGGGACAGTTCCTGCTGCAGGCGGAGCTCTTATGGTATTTCCTGCTGCAAACTCAAATGAAGTAAGCAAAATGGTAGTAGGTCTTGCAACAGTAGCAAACCCGGGTGGTTTAGAAAAGTCAGGAAACAATCTTTATAAAGTTAATGGTTCCTCTAATGGTAACATGGCTGATGATACGGTTCTGTTTATGGCAGGAGATACGACGGCAGGTCATGCTCCAACAGGTGGTGCTAAAGGGGTAATGATTGGAGCGCCAAACTCTGCAGAACGTGGTCCGGTGTATTCAGGGATGCTTGAAATGTCCAACACGGACCTTTCTGAAGAATTCACCGAGATGATCGTCGCACAGCGTGGTTTCCAGGCAAACTCCCGAATTATCACAACATCTGACTCGATTCTTGAAGAACTTGTAAACTTAAAACGATAGATTTCATCATACTATAATATAGAAAGGGGAGGACTTCACTCCTCCCCCGCTTTTTTTACTGGAGGGATGTAGATGATCCGCCTGACCCGATTGAATGGAAAAGAATACATTGTAAATGGATTGTTGATCGAAAGTGTAGAAGCAACACCGGACACGATGATTACATTGGTCAACGGAAAAAAGTTTGTTATCAGAGAATCTATTCCCGAGGTTCTTTCAGCCCTGACCAATTTTTATAGAGAGATTAATGTGATTAAAACAATGCAGTTACAGAAACGAGACCGTAAAGCGGAGGGGTTGGAAGATGCTTAAAGGGTTATTCAAAAACAAATTGATTAACATGATGATCATTTTGCTCATTGCGGTAACACTTCTGGGTGTGGTAGCGTTTGTGCTCTGGCAAACATATCTTAAGCCAGCGCCAGCAGCAAAGTCGGATCAGCAGGAAATCCAGCAGATGAGTGCTACTGAATTCCAAAAAGTTACATTTGAAACAGATGAGATTCGGACTAATCTTATCGATGGTAAGCTTATTCTAGCCAAGTTTGCCATTCAGGCTGAGAATGAGAAGACAAGACAAGAGCTAGAGTTACGTAAGCCTCAAGTTATACATATTATTATCACAACTTTATCTTCGATGAAACCGGAAGATATTCAGGGTGCTGGTGGAATTGCGAAAATGGAAGACGCGATAAAAAAAGGGCTGAATCCGCTTCTCACAGAAGGTAAAGTTCTGAAGGTTATTACAACACATAAAATTATTGACATGTAAGTGCAGGTTATTATGACGCAGATAAGGGGGTGACACTTATGAGTGAAGTTTTGTCCCAATCGGAAATTGATGCGCTGCTTGCAGCGATTTCATCCGGGGAAATGAACGCGGAAGAGCTGAAAAAAGAAGAGTTGGAGAAAAAAGTAAAAGTATATGATTTCAAGCGGGCGCTGCGTTTTTCCAAAGACCAGATTCGTACACTGACACGTATCCACGAGAATTATGCGCGATTGCTTACTACTTATTTTTCAGCGCAGCTCCGAACGTTTGTGCAAATAAGTGTTGCATCTGTTGACCAGCTTCCTTATGAGGAATTCATTCGTTCGATACCGAAGATGACTATCTTGAATATATTTGAAGCGGAGCCACTTGAAGGTCGTATGGTGATGGAGGTAAATCCAAATATTGCTTATGCGATGCTTGAGCGTCTTTTAGGAGGAGCGGGCACAACATCAAATAAAACAGGCGCGCTTACAGAAATCGAAACCATTATTATGGAACGAATTTTCAGTCGAGCTTTGGACAGTTTTATGGAAGCATGGAAAAATGTAGTCGACATGGAGCCAGAACTTGAACTGCTAGAAGTGAATCCTCAGTTTATGCAGATTGTGTCACCGAATGAGACAGTGGCTGTAATCTCCTTTAGTACAAAAATCGGAGAGACAACCGGGATGATCAATCTCTGTTTGCCACATGTTGTGCTTGAGCCGTTAATGGTGAAGCTTTCTGCTCATTATTGGTTATCCACACAAAAGAAGACTCGGGATGAGCGTGAAATAGAAATTCTTCAGGAAAGAGTGCGAATCGCAAAGCTCCCTCTGATTGCAGAGCTTGGAACATCTACAATTTCTGTTAGCGAGTTTTTAAATCTAGCTCTAGGAGACGTCATCCAGCTCGATCAGCGGACGGAAGATAAAGTAAAAGTTCTGATTGGACGCAAGGCGAAGTATCTTGCCACGCCGGGAACTTCTAGAGGTCGGTCCGCAATATTGATTGAAAAAGCGTTGGAGGAAGAAGGGGTGGAAGAAGATGAGTAGGGAAATGCTTTCCCAGGATGAAATTGATGCTTTGTTAACGCAAAACAATCTGGAAGATGAAGGGGAAGAGACCGGAGATCAGCAGGAGCTTAATATTGATGATATCTTATCCCCGCTTGAGCAGGATGCACTCGGTGAGATTGGAAACATCACATTTGGCAGTGCAGCCACAGCACTTTCTAGTCTTCTTGGTCAGATGACGGATATTACAACACCAAAAGTTGGTGCGATTCGTCGTGAGGATGTACAGAGTCAGTTTCCGCAGCCGTATGTGGCTGTGCATGTAGAATATACCGAAGGTTTTCAAGGAATCAATCTGCTTGTGATACGTACCCAGGATGCGCAAATTATCGCTGACTTAATGATGGGAGGCGATGGTACAAGTCCGCCACAGGAACTGAGCGAGATTCACCTGAGTGCTGTACAGGAAGCGATGAACCAGATGATGGGATCAGCTGCTACATCGATGTCAACAATTTTCAATAAACTGGTTAATATTTCTCCGCCAGGAATTGATATGATGGATCTGGCACATGGAGAAGGAACAGAGAACATTCCGCAAGATGATATTCTTATTAAAGTTTCGTTCCGCCTGAAAATCGGAACACTCATTGATTCAAACATCATGCAGCTCATACCAATTCCATTTGCAAAATCGATGGTAAATATGCTTATTGGTGGCATGGGGGAAGAACCGGCAGCACCGATGCCAGACTCAACTCCAGCTCCGACTGTACAGGAAATACCACCGGCTATTCCGCAGCCTATGCCGCAACAACAGCCAGTTTCCGCTGGGATGGGACATGACTATGGGCAACCGCCACAGCAGCCCCCAGCCGCTTATCCACCACCGTATATGGATCCAAGTCTGTACCAGCAGCAGCCGGCTTATCCACCATATCCGCCATATCCACCACAAGGATATGCAGCCTATCCGCCGCAGCCACCACAGCCACAGGCAAATGTACAGCCTGTGCAGTTCTCGGCATTTGGAAATAGCACTGTGCCGCAGGGATTGCCGCAAAATATGGATATGTTGCTTGATATTCCGCTTAAAGTAACGGTTGAACTTGGACGTACTAAAAAATTAATTAAAGATATTTTAGATCTTTCACCGGGTTCGATCATCGAACTTGATAAACTAGCGGGTGAGCCAGTTGATATTCTAGTAAATAACAAACTTGTCGCTAAAGGGGAAGTGGTTGTTATTGATGAGAATTTTGGTGTGCGTGTAACGGATATCATTAGTCAGTGGGATCGTATGCAGAAATTACAATAATGGTAGATGCAAGTAAGGAGGGTATTTAAATATGAGCAATAAAGTTCTGATTGTAGATGATGCTGCGTTCATGCGCATGATGATTAAAGAGATTCTGACGAAAAATGGATTTAATGTAGTTGGGGAAGCTAGCGATGGTGCTCAGGCAGTCGAGAAGTTTAAAGAGCTGTCCCCGGATCTTGTCACAATGGATATTACAATGCCGGAAATGGATGGAATTACAGCGCTGAAAGAAATTCGTAAATTGGATTCAAGTGCTAAAGTGATCATGTGTTCAGCAATGGGTCAGCAGGCAATGGTAATTGATGCGATTCAAGCTGGAGCAAAAGACTTTATTGTAAAACCATTTCAGGCAGATCGGGTAATCGAAGCAATTAAAAAGACGTTAGGATAGAAAAGAGCCATCTGATATGAAACACAGAATACATTTGAAGGTATGTAGCTTTCTGACAGGTATATGGTGGGCAGTGGGAGCGGGGCAAACGTATGCGAATGCTCCGCTTCCGACTAAGTCCGCTCTTAATGAACCTGAAGTAATTTCGAATTCACCGACGACAAGCATGCCGATGTTGCTGATTCAAACTATGTTAGCTCTTGCTCTGATTATTGGACTCATTTACATATTGTTTCGCTTTTTAGGAAAGAGAACGAACATCTTTTTTGGAAGAACAGCAATTCGATCTCTAGGTGGTTGCTCTGTGGGGCCGCAGAAATCGGTACAAATCATCCAGGTGGGGTCTTCTCTTTACCTAGTTGGTGTAGGAGAAGATATTAATCTGCTACGTCATATTGAAGGGGAAGAAGTAGATGAGATTATTTCTCTGCTCGAATCGCAGGGGCAACAGTCTGTCTCTTCTATCTCAAGCTTTCAAACTCTAATGGGCCGAATCTCTAAGAAACAAATTGATAAAGGGCAACCAGCGGATCGAAACTTTCAAGCACTGTTTCAGTCTAAGATGGAAGAGGCAAAGCAGCGGCGCCAGCGTGTAGAGAAAGAATTGTTTAATGAAGAGGAGAAGGAATAAGAAATATGAAACGTTTGCACATAATGGCGTCTGTATTGCTGGTAGTGCTTTTTCTCTTCGTACCTGAAACCGGTCATGCGGCGTCTGTGCCTATCCCGGGAATCGATATTAAGCTAGGGACGTCCAAAAATCCAGAAGATGTATCAGTAGCGCTGCAAATTTTACTGCTGTTTACGATTCTTTCACTGGCACCTTCTATATTGATTATGATGACGTGTTTTACGCGTATTATCATTGTCCTATCATTTACGAGAACAGCACTGTCTACGCAGCAGGCACCACCTACACAAGTTCTGGTAGGACTTGCATTGTTCCTTACGTTTTTTATCATGGCACCTACGTTTTCACAGGTAAATACACAGGCGGTTCAGCCGTATTTGCACAAGCAGATTACACAGGAACAGGCGCTGGAAAGAGCGGTTGATCCTTTTAAGAACTTTATGGTAAAACATACGCGTGGGAAAGACTTGAACTTGTTTTTGGATTATACAAAAACTCCAAAACCGAAGACAGTAAAAGATATACCGCTGACCGCGCTCGTTCCAGCGTATGCAATTAGTGAATTAAAAACAGCGATGCAGATGGGGTTTATGATTTTTATTCCCTTTATTGTTATTGACATGGTAGTAGCTAGTGTTTTGATGGCGATGGGGATGATGATGCTTCCACCGGTAATGATTTCACTTCCATTTAAAATTTTGCTGTTTATTCTAGTAGATGGCTGGTATCTCGTTGTTAAGTCTTTGTTGCTAAGTTATCAATAGGAGTGAGAGTAGACAATGTCACAGGAATTTATTATCTCACTTGCCCAAAAAGCAGTGTTTACCCTGCTGCTTACAAGTGCGCCTCTAGTAGGGATTGCACTTATAGTCGGCCTTTTGGTTAGTATTTTTCAAGCGACAACATCCATTCAAGAAGCAACACTTGCTTTTGTACCAAAGATTGTGGCTACGATGGTAGCCTTAGTTATATTCGGACCATGGATGCTTAATCACTTGCTTGATTTTACTTCTACTATTTTGGCTAATTTATACAAATTTATAGGGTAGCCGCATGATGCAATTAGTAGAATTACTGCCAGCCTTCTTACTTGTGTTTATTCGAATTACGGCGTTTTTTGTAGTAGCACCTATTTTTTCTGCACGAAACATACCGGCCATGTATAAAGTAGGGCTTTCTTTTTTTCTGGCACTTATTGCATTTCCGCTAGTTAAAGCGAGTGGTACCATTCAATTGGATTGGGAGTATGTATATCTTGCTTTGAAAGAAGTACTGGTAGGACTCATTCTTGGGTTCATTGGGTTACTTCTTTTGTCGGCTATTCAAACGGCGGGTTCTTTTATTGATATGATGTTAGGTTTAGCCATGGCATCAGTTATTGATCCGTTAACGGGCATGAACTCCCCGCTGATGGGTAATTTCAAATATGTTCTAACATTACTATTTATTTTATCGGTCAATGGGCATCATTTATTAATTGAAGGTGTGCTGTCTAGTTATCAGGCCATTCCGCTTGACAAATGGATGAGTGGGTGGGGAGATGGTTCTATTTCCGGATTTTTGCTGGAGAAGTTTTCATACATGTTTATGTCGGGAATGCTGCTTGCTGCACCACTTGTCAGTTCTCTATTTGTAATGGACGTGGCACTTGGCATTGTAGCTAAGACGGTACCGCAGATGAACATTTTCGTTGTGGGTATGCCGGCTAAGCTTCTGGGTGGTTTTCTTGTGTTGATTGTTGTGTTTCCGGCGTACTTTTTCGTAATCGGCCGTCTGTTGGAAGTGGTCTTCTCTTCTATGGCACAGATGATTAAGATAATGGGGGCCGTTTAATGTACATGCTTCACGTCCAGATGGACTTGCAGTCTTTTGCTGGAGAAAAAACAGAAAAAGCAACCCCAAAGAAAAAGCAGAAGGCGAGAGAAGAAGGACAAGTAGCCAAAAGTCAGGATATTTCTGCTGCATTGCTTTTGTTGGCTATATTTTTGTTGCTGTTTTTTGCAGGAAAAAGCATGGGGGAGCAGATGAAGCAGTTTTTCCTTAGCTTCTTCAATCGTTATTTGCTACTGGAACTTACACCAGAAAACATACGGAATTTAATGATTGAAATGTGCTATCAGAGCTTCTTGATTGTCTGGCCTTTTTTACTTGTTGCGCTCGTTATTTCTTATTTTGCAAACTATATCCAGGTGGGGATGTTGTTTACTACTGAGCCTCTTAAGTTTAAATTGAGTGCGCTTGACCCGATTAAAGGTGCAAAAAAAATTTTTTCGATGCAGGCGGTTGTGAATTTATTCAAATCAGTTTTTAAGACAGTGGTAGTTGGCCTAGTTGCTTGGCTAGTGTTATGGAATGGAAAGGAAGATCTTCTGACACTAGCAACTAAGACTATCGGAGATATGATTACGGTTATCGGAAAGCTGATTATACAGCTTGGTTTTGCAATAGCTATTCTGCTTATTGTGCTGGCTGTTCTGGACTATGTGTATCAAAAATTCCAGCATGAAAAGCAACTTCGAATGTCTAAACAGGATATAAAAGATGAGTATAAGATGATGGAGGGGGATCCGCAGATCAAGGGGAAAATTAAGCAGAAGCAGCGTGAAATGGCTATGCGCCGCATGATGCAAGAGGTTCCCAATGCTGACGTAGTTATTACCAACCCAACGCATTTTGCTGTGGCGATTAAATACGACGGAGAGACCATGAAAGCTCCCGTTGTAATTGCCAAAGGGCAGGATTTTGTTGCTCTTAAAATACGGAAAGTTGCTGAGGAAAATAGCATCATCACAATGGAAAACAAATTACTGGCACGTACACTGTATGCACAGGTAGAGATTCACCAACCGATCCCAGAAGATCTGTTCCAGGCGGTAGCGGAAGTTCTTGCTTATGTATACAGATTAAAAGGAAAAATCTAAGAAATGGATGGAAGGAGGAGAAACGATGGGTCGTAGAGATTTGGTTGTCATGGGATTTGTCATTGCTATTGTCGTGATGCTTGTTATTCCCATGCCGAATCCCCTCCTCGATTTTCTTTTAATTATAAATATCTCGATATCGCTTACTGTTTTGCTTGTAGCGATGAATACGAATGATCCATCGCAGTTTTCGGTCTTCCCATCAATCCTGCTTATTACAACAATTTTCCGTCTGGCGCTTAACGTTTCATCTACACGAAATATTCTCTCCCACGCCGAGGCGGGAAAAGTTATTGAGGCGTTTGGTTCGTTTGTAATCGGGGGGAACGCTGTTGTCGGTTTTGTTGTCTTTTTAATTCTGACTCTCATTAACTTCATGGTTATTACGAAAGGTTCGGAGCGGGTAGCAGAAGTAGCAGCACGTTTTGCACTTGATGCGATGCCGGGGAAACAGATGGCGATTGATGCAGATTTGAATGCAGGTGCCATCTCGGATACAGAAGCACAGCAGCGTCGTAAAAAAATTAGTCAGGAATCTGAGTTTTACGGAGCGATGGATGGTGCAACCAAATTTGTAAAAGGGGATGCCATTGCAGGGATTGTTATCTTCATTATTAATATCATTGGTGGCCTGATCATCGGAATGGTCATTCATAATATGGGGTTTTCTGAGTCGGCTACTACGTTTACATTGCTGTCTGTTGGTGATGGACTAGTCAGTCAGGTACCAGCCCTGTTGCTTTCTACGGCGACCGGTATCATTGTAACGCGAGCCGCTTCTGATGGAAACATGGGTGACGATTTAGCGAAACAGATGCTTGCCTACCCGAGACTGCTCTATATTGTAGCGGCTACGGTATTATTGATGGGGGTGTTTACACCAATTGGCCTGCTTCGTACGGTTCCGGTAGCTGGAATGCTGGCTTTCCTTGCTTTTCGCCTTCAGCGAAATATGGAACCAGACACAGCTTCGCTTGAAGCATCTGTAGAGGAAGCAGAGATGGATGAGGTACGTAGTCCGGAAAGTGTAGTGAGTTTGCTGCACATTGATCCGATTGAGTTTGAATTTGGATATGGTCTGATTCCACTTGCGGATACAAACCAGGGTGGGGACTTGCTTGACCGGGTTATTATGATTCGTCGTCAGTGTGCGATTGAACTTGGAGTTGTTGTGCCAGTTATTCGTATTCGTGATAACATTCAGCTTCGCCCAAATGAATATGTTATTAAAATTAAAGGAAATCAGGTTGCGCATGGCGAAATTATGTTAGACCATTATCTGGCAATGAGTCCGGGTATTGAGGATGACTCTGTTGTCGGGATTGAAACGGTGGAGCCTGCTTTTGGTTTGCCGGCTCTCTGGGTGACGGAAGAGGTGAAAGAACGTGCGGAAATGGCCGGTTACACGGTAGTAGACCCACCTTCTGTTGTAGCTACACATCTGACGGAGATTATTAAGCGCTATGGACATGAACTGCTAAATCGCCAGGAAACAAAGGCGCTCATCGACAATGTACGCGAGACATCGCCTGCGCTTGTTGAGGAACTTATTCCAAATGTTATGTCTATTGGGGATGTACAGAAGGTGCTACAGAAACTGTTGCGTGAGAAGATCTCGATTCGCAACTTGCCAACGATTCTTGAGACGTTGGCTGACTATGGACCGTACACGAAAGATACTGATTTGCTCACAGAGTATGCTCGTCAGTCGCTTTCCCGTCAGATTACGTTGCATTATGCAGTACCTGGTGAACCGTTGCGTGTTATTACAGCAGGTCCGACCTTAGAAAAGAAAATTGCGGACGCTGTGCAGCAAACAGAGCAGGGAGCATATCTAGCGATTGATCCGGAAACCTCACAGCGTATTTTCAACTCTCTTTCGGAACAGGTAAACCATATGTTGCAGACAGGCCAGCAGCCGCTTATCCTGACATCGCCTGCAATTCGGATGTATTTGCGCCAGCTTGTTGAACGTATGATGCCTGAAATTCCTGTTCTTTCGTATAATGAGCTGGAACCGGACGTTGAGATCCAGAGCATAGGGGTGGTGAGCGTATAATGCGCGTAAAAAAATATATCGTAGATTCTATGTCGGATGCGTTGGAACAAATACGTTCCGAATTAGGAAAAGATGCGATTATTTTAAATACAAAGCCAGTAAAAACCGGTGGATTTCTCGGGATGTTTGGAAAAAAACAAATTGAAGTGATTGCAGCAATAGATCCGAATGCTGAAAAACCACGTCCGCGTCGAACGGAGCCGACAAAGACGACACCACCACCTGTACCGGCTGTCGCCACTCCGATCGAGGTTGTGCCCGTATCAAAAGCAAGCTTTGGTAAAAAAGACAGCGAAACGGTTGATTTTTCTGCTGTCCTTTATCAAAAAGCTGTACAGGAGAATATACCACCGGCGCCGGAAGTAAACGTTCAAGTGCTGACAAAAGAGATTGGCGATATGAGAAATATGCTGTGGAAACTGATGCTGACAGATGAGAAAGCAGCTGCTATGCCGTCGGTTTTTATGACCATTCGCCAGCGCCTGCAAAGGCAGGAAGTAGAAGATGATATTATTGTTTCGCTGTTTGAGAGAGTTATGAAGCAGTTATCATCAGAAGAATTAAGCCAGGAAACAAAGGTATGGGCAGAAGTTAGAAAACAGCTCACCGCCTGGATGGATGAATCTCAGCTAGTACCGGGACCGCTAAACCAGGATGCGGCATTTGTAAGCTTTGTTGGGCCAACTGGTGTAGGAAAAACAACTACGCTTGCCAAGCTAGCAGCTGCCAGTGTACTGCATCATAAGCGGAAGGTTGGAATGATTACATCTGATACATATCGAATTGCAGCTGTTGAACAGCTAAAAACATATGCCAATATTTTGAATGTCCCGCTGAAAGTCGTATATGCAGCAGAGGAGCTTCCACAGACGATTGAGCGTTTGACTGGCTGTGATCTGATTTTTATGGATACAGCTGGCCGTAATTATCGCAACAAAGAATATGTAGAAGAAGTAAACCGACTGCTTGTTTCTCATCAGCCGATTGAGACGTTTCTTGTCGTAAGCTTGACCGCAAAGTATGAAGATATTAAAGCAGTTGCAGAAAGCTTCCGTCATGTGCCGATCCAGAAAGTCATTTTTACAAAGGTAGATGAGACACGTTCCTATGGAGCCATTGTGAATCTTGTACTGGAGCGAGGGCTTTCTCTCTCTTATTTTGCAAACGGGCAAAATGTTCCGGATGATATTGAACAGGCCACATCTGAGCGTGTTGTTTCTCTGGTGTTAGGAGATCGTGAACATGAATGACCAGGCACAGCAGCTTCGTGAAAAACTACTTCAGCAATCATCTCATCCATCCGTTTTGCAGCATGGTAGCCGCAAAACAAAAGTAATTGCAGTGGCAAGTGGAAAAGGTGGAGTAGGAAAATCAAACATTGCACTTAACTTTTCCCTGGGCTTGCTACAAAAAGGACAACGTGTTGTTGTTATGGATGTGGATGTGGGTTTTGGAAACATTGATATTCTTTTAGGTATTTCTTCACAAAAAAATATTGTTGATCTCATAGACAAAGGTCTCTCTATCTGGGATATTATTGAGAAGGGGCCTAATGGACTACAGTTTATAGCGGGAGGTTCCGGGCTGTCGCAAATTTTTCAGCTGGACGAGAGTAAACTGCGATACTTTTTTGAACAGCTAGCCCAGCTTCACGGCTATGCAGATGTCATTATTTTGGATACAGGAGCCGGCATGTCGGAAAATTCACTTCGTTTTTTGTTGGCGGCTGATGAAATTCTGGTTGTCACGACGCCAGAACCAACTGCATTGACGGATGCGTATGCCTTAATTAAAATGACGCATAGTCGAAAGCCTGACGCACATTTTCAGATTATTGTCAATCGGGCAGCCAGTGCAAAAGAAGGGAAGTTCGTGGCAGATAAACTTTCTCTTGTTTCTCGACAGTTTCTTAATTTGGAAGTTGGATCGCTAGGGTTTGTGTTTGATGATGATCATGTTGCTAGAGCTGTGAAAAAACAGCAGCCGTTCTCACTGGTGTACCCTTCTAGCAAAGCCGCCCACAGTATGCGTGACCTGGTTCTCTCCTATTTACAGCAAGAAAACGAACAGACAAAACAAACAGGTATGAAAGGATTTATTTCACGTTTGCGCTCGTTTTGGAAATAAAGCGAGAGGAGGGGGAGTGTGTTGCGTCCGATCCGAGCTGTTATTATCGATGATTCGGCTTTTATGAGGAAGATTATTGAAGATATTTTAGCAAGTGATCCTGACATTGAAGTTGTCGCGAAAGGGCGTAATGGGAAAGATGCGGTTGAGCTTGTAGAAAAATTTAAGCCAGATGTGATTACGCTCGATATCGAGATGCCTGTCATGAACGGGTTGGATGCGTTGTCTGTTATTATGAAGACACATCCACTGCCAGTGCTAATGCTCAGCAGTTTGACCAGTCAGGGGGCGACTGAAACGATTCGAGCACTTGAAATGGGGGCTGTCGATTTTATTTCAAAGCCATCTGGTGCAATCTCACTTGATCTTCATAAAGTTGGAGCCGATATAATAAAAAAAGTAAAGGCAGCAGCGCAGGTGAATATAACTCATCTTCGCAAGGGAAGCGAGATGCTATCTCGCATTCATCAGCGCTCCATAGCAAGTAGGAGGGTACAGCAGCTATCTATGTCTGCAACTGATACATCACCAAATGCAAAAACAATGGTAACTCCTGCGGAGGGAGCAAGAAAGACGAGTCTTCCTGTGCAGGGGGGATTGGTCATTTAATTGCAGTAGGTACGTCAACAGGCGGACCTAAGGCGCTTCAAGTTTTTTTGAGTGGACTGCCAGCTAACCTGAACGGTTCTCTTGTTATTGTGCAGCATATGCCAGCTGGATTTACGCGTTCACTGGCCCAGCGTCTGGATTCGTTGTGTGCAATTAGTGTGATGGAAGCGGAAGATAATCAACCGCTTCGCAAGGGCTGTGCTTACATTGCACCGGGTAATTATCACATGGAAGTATGTCAGAAGCGTGACGGGACTTTTTATCTCTCGCTTAATCAAAAAGAGCTACGAGCCGGCCACAGGCCATCGGTTGACGTGCTTTTTGAATCAATATCTCGGCTTTCTTACTCTGCTAAACATGCAATTATTATGACTGGTATGGGAAGTGATGGAACAGCCGGAATTAAGGCGATGAAAGAAACGGGCATTCAGACAGTCATTGCCGAAGACGAGTCAACCTGTATTGTATTTGGAATGCCGCGTGCAGCCATTCAGGCAGGTGTTGTCGATAAAGTTGTACCTTTGCATGAAATTTCAGACCAGCTTGTTCGTTGTTTGAATTGTTAAGGGGGGTGGATGGTTATGGAAATGAATCAATACTTAGATATGTTTATCGAAGAATCAAAAGAGCACATTCAAGCCATCAATGATAACCTGCTTGTGCTAGAGAATGATCCGGAAAGTGTAGATTTGATTAACGAAATTTTTCGTTCAGCACATACACTAAAAGGAATGGCAGCAACAATGGGATTTGAAGACATGGCGGCACTTACGCATGAGATGGAAAATGTGCTTGATCAAGCACGGAACCATAAGCTTGTCATTAATTCTGACATTATGGATGTCATTTTCAAATGTGTAGATTTGCTTGAAACCATGCTGTATTCTATTGCAGGCGGCGGAGATGGTAAAGAAAATGTAAGCCATGTTGTCGCGATGCTACAGGCAATTTTAAGCGGTGATTTCTCTCCGGCAGCAGAAGAGGAAACGTCAGAAGTAGCAGTGGCGGAAGCGGTCTCTGTACCTGAAGCGGATGAACAGCAGAAATTGGGCAACTTAGATGAATATGAACTGACTGTAGTTGAACAGTCACAGCAGACAGGCTTCCAAGCATATTGGATTAAAACTTCAGTTCAAGACAACTGCATTCTGAAAGCGGCACGTGCATATATGGTATATGACAGTCTTGACTCGCTTGGAGAAATTATTAAAACAACACCGAGTGTAGAAGAGATTGAAGAGGAAAAGTTCGAAAAATCCTTTGAGATTGTGCTGCTAACAAAAGAAAATATCGAAAAAGTCGAAAAGACAGTGCTTAACGTCTCGGAGATTGAATCGGTAGAAGTGCTTGTGATTGATCCAAAGAAGTATAAAGAACAACAGAAAACTGTAAAAGCACCAGAAGCTAAACCGATTACTGTACAGTCTGCAGAGGTGAAGGAAGTAGCAGCTAAAGAGGAGAAAGCTGCTCCTGTAAACAAAAAGCCAGCAGCAAGCAAAACGATTCGTGTGGATATTGAACGCCTTGATGTGCTGATGAATCTGTTCAGTGAACTTGTCATTGATCGTGGTCGTCTTGAGCAGTTGGCACGTGAGTCTGGACAGAGTGCGCTTATGGAGACAGTTGAACACATGAGCCGCATTAGTGGAGATTTACAAAGCATTATTCTGACGATGCGTATGGTCCCGGTTGAGCAGGTGTTTAATCGCTTCCCACGTATGGTGCGTGATCTTGCGAAAGATTTAAATAAAAAGATCAATCTGGAGATTATTGGTGCAGAAACAGAACTTGACCGTACTGTTATTGATGAAATTGGAGATCCGCTCGTTCACTTATTACGCAACTCGCTTGACCACGGGGTGGAATCAGCAGAAGCGCGTATTGCGGCAGGAAAGCCAGAGGAAGGACTTGTTCAACTAAAGGCTTACCATGGTGGTAACCATGTCTTTATCGAAGTAAAAGATGATGGTGCCGGGATCAATCGTGAAAAAGTATTAGCGAAATCAATTGAACGCGGTATTGTCACGGAACAAGGTGCTGCTAATCTTTCTAATAAGCAGATTGACGAACTTTTATTCGCTTCTGGTCTGAGTACAGCTGATAAAATTTCAGATGTATCTGGCAGGGGAGTTGGACTGGATGTTGTAAAAACAAAGATTGAATCCCTTGGGGGGGCAGTCGGTATTGATTCCACTCCAGGCGCTGGAACGACATTCTTGATTCAGCTTCCGCTTACACTGTCTATCATTTCAGCAATGCTTGTACAGGTGGAAGATGAAAAGTTTGCTGTACCACTTAGCTCCATTATCGAAACAGCAGTATTCACACCGGATGAAATTATGCATGCTCACCAGCAGGATGTTATTGACTTCCGTGGCCGGATTGTACCGCTTGTATCCTTGAAATCGATTTTCAACATTCCAGATAGTGAAGAGTCGAAGGAAAGTGATATCTCTGTTGTGATTGTACGCAAAGGGGATAAAATGGCTGGTCTTGTTGTCGACTCCTTTATTGGACAACAGGAAATAGTACTGAAATCCTTAGGCAAGTATCTGGTTAATGTGTTTGCCATTTCGGGTGCCACAATTCTTGGCGACGGTCAGGTAGCGCTTATTATTGACTGCAACGCATTAATTAAATAAAGGAGGGTAACAATCGTGTTGGATCATAAAGATATCGTTGAAGAAATCAAAGTGATTGTGTTCCGTCTGAAAGATGAAGAATACGGGGTAGAAGTCAACCAGGTAAAATCAATTGAACGTCTAGAACACATTACACGAGTTCCACGCACCTCCTATTTCGTAAAAGGGGTCATCAATATGCGTGGTATTGTAACCCCGATTGTTGATCTTCGCCGACGCTTCGGTCTTGAAGAAGCAGTATATAATGAGACGACGCGTGTCATCATTGTTGCCGTTGGTGAAATTGAGGTTGGGCTTATTGTTGACTCGGCCAACGATGTCATTGACATCCCGATTAATGCAATCGAACCACCGCCGGAGGTAGTAGGCGGTATCGAGGCAGTATATTTGCGTGGTGTTGCGAAACTTGACCGTCGGTTGCTTATTCTCTTAAACCTTGACAAAGTATTGAATACGGATGAAATTAAACAATTAGAAAATCTTGAGGCATAATATGAAATTTGATCAGTTCGGTGACTTTCAGCTTGATGTGCTGCGTGAAGTTGGAAACATTGGAGCCGGCAACGCAGCCACCGCACTGTCACGGTTAATCTCTAAGGAGATTGACATGAAAGTGCCACAAGTAAAAATAATTGCGTTTGATGAAATTGCAGACTCTGTAGGAGGGAATGAATCACTTGTTGTATGTGTATTTCTGCAGGTGAAAGGTGACATTCCCGGGAATATGTTTTTTATCATTTCTCTTTCTTCTGCTAAAAAGTTGCTTCGTGAACTGATGGGGATTGAGACAGATGATGATGAGTGGTTTGATGAAATGGAATTATCTGCTCTCAATGAGATTGGAAACATTTTAACAGGCTCTTATTTGTCATCTCTTGCGGATTTTACGAGATTGAATATGCAGCCTTCTCCTCCGGCTGTTGCTATTGATATGGCAGGAGCAATCTTGTCATACGGGTTGCTGGAGATCGGTCATGCTGGAGATTTTGCCCTGACAATTGATACTGCATTTTTTGAAGGAAACGAAGAGTTGGAAGGCCACTTCTTCCTGTTGCCGGATCCGGCATCTCTTCCACAATTATTCCGCGCGCTGGGAGTGCCGCTTGAATGAACATTGTAAAAGTTGGAATGGCTGATTTAAATATCACAAAATCTCCAAATCGTATCCGTACTACAGGTTTGGGCTCCTGTGTAGGGGTTGTATTATTCGACAGCCAAAGCAAAATTTCTGGTATGGCACACGTAATGCTTCCTGATTCTTCATTGAGTAAAGGCTTGCTGAATGTTGCTAAGTATGCAGATACGGCTATTCCAAAACTCATTGAAGATATGGAACGAGCTGGAGCAAATGCACGTCGAATTGTTGCCAAAATGGCAGGTGGAGCGCAGATGTTTGCTTTTACCTCCACAAGTGATACGATGCGCATTGGACCTCGCAATGTGGAAGCATGTCGCATAGCGCTTCAAGAAGCAAGAATTCCAATTGTAGCAGAAGATACAGGAGGAAATTGTGGCCGTACAATCGAATTAGATAGCTGTACAGGGATGTTAAACATTCGTACAGTAAATCAAGGTGTAAAGGAAATTTAAAATGCGGACTGGCACATTGAAGTGGAATTTTATATTATCCGGTATCGTAAGCATGCTTACTTTTATATTTTCTTTCATAAATAATCTGATCGTAGAGAGTTTGATTCGATCTTTACTTATTTTTAGTATTTTCTTTTTTGTCATCATGGTTGCTCAGTTTGTAATGCGGTGGACTTTAGGAACAGTTCGTCCGCCGCATGAAGAATCAACTGAAATCGGGCAGCACGTCAACTTTGTGACACCTGAAGAGACATCTATGTCACCTGTGGAAACAGGGAAAGATCAGCAGCGTCGTGCAGAGGGAGATTTTGCGGAGTTTTCTCCGAATAATTTCCCTCGTGTTGCACGCAATGAATCATCAACCCTTGATCCTGAAGAAATTGCACAGGCTCTGCGGGTATTCTCCAATGAATAGAAAGGGGTAACCTACGGTGGCGCGAAAGGCAAAGAAGCAGGTAGATATTGAAAAGTGGAAACGCTGGCGGGAGCAAGGGGATCGCCAGGCTGAACTTGAACTAATTGAGCAGTATTTGCCTCTTGTAAATTATGTGGCAACACGACTTTCTATGGGGCTCCCGGATACAGTAGAAAAAGATGATCTCATCAGTTTTGGTAGATTTGGACTGCTTGATGCATTGAAAAAGTTCGATTACATGCGGGGTCTCCAATTTGAAACATACGGAATGTGGCGGATTCGTGGTTCTATGATTGATGGACTACGTGTAAATGACACGATTCCACGTTCTATTCGTGACAAAGCAAAAAAGATTGAAGAAGCCTATACCATTCTTGAACAGCAGCATTTGCGTGCTGTGACGGATGAAGAGGTAAGTGAATACTTAAATGTATCAACAGCAGAATTGAACCAGACGCTTCTTGATGTGTCTTTTGCCTCCGTTCTTTCGCTGGATGAGCCGATTCAAGATGATGAGGATCATAAACAATCCAGGCAAACAGTCGTTACTGATGAAAACGCTGAAAAGCCGGAAACAGCGCTTCATAAAGAACAGCGAAAACAGATTTTGGCGGAAGCGATTGATAAATTGCCCCCTAAAGAAAGAACAGTAGTTTCGCTTTTCTATTATGAAGAATGCTCTCTTACTGAAATTGCAGAAATTATGGGGTTATCCGCTTCGCGCATTTCGCAGCTTCATTCCAAAGCGATCTTTCGGATGAAAGGTGCATTACAGCGATCAAAAGAATACTTACTAAATGAATAACAGGGAAGAAGAGGGTGAATATGGAGGATTTTGAGAACGAAAAAAAAGAGACGTCGCCCCCGAAAACATTTGCGGATGTAGCCAAAATTCAGATTGCAAAAGATAAGCTTACTGCTGTTATGGAGTTTGATATTGAAGAAGGAATGACTTTCACATATGATGAGGTTGTTTCTGTGCTCGAAAAAAACAAAGTGTACTTCGGTCGGGATGAGGAGTTGCTTCGCAAAGTAGCGGAAAGTCCGCGTAGTTATTCACATGAGAACCTAACAGTTGCGCATGGGAGTGCTCCTGTGCACGGCATAGATGGAAAAATTGAATATATGATCCACTCCTCCGGAAAAACAGGCCCTCAGGAAAAGGAAGACGGAAATGTGGATTATTATAACGTCCTTACTCTTCTTAACGTCTCCAAAGGACAGATGCTCGCCAAGAAAATTCCAGCTACAAAAGGCACACCAGGTAAATCTGTAACGGGTGACGAAATTGTAGCGAAAGATGGAAAAGAAGCACGTTACCAGATCGGGAAAAATGTGCTTCTTGATCAGGAGAAAGTGCATGCGTATGCAGCCATTGATGGGCAGGTTTCCATTACAGATAAAGGGAAGCTAAATGTGCTTTCTGTCTATGAGGTAAAAGGAGATCTTGATTTCAGTGTAGGGAATATTGACTTTGTCGGAAGTGTTGTTGTACGGGGAAATGTGCATCCGGGTTTTACCGTTAAAGCGGGGGGAGATATTCGGATTGCTGGAAGTGTAGAGGGTGCTACACTTGAAGCCAATGGGACAATTGAAATTGCCCAGGGAGTGATTGGTCAGAATAAAGGATATATTAAAGCTGGACATGATGTGAAAGCTGGTTTTATCCAGGATGCGCTTGTAACGGCGGAAAATGACGTGATTATTTCACAGGTTATTATGCACAGTAATGTTAGTGCTGGGCACCAGGTGATTTGTCGGGCTACGAAAGGCTTAATTGTTGGTGGTTCAATTAAAGCAGGCGAAAGTGTACTGGCAAAAATCGTCGGTAACGCAACTAATACACCGACTAGTATAGAGGTTGGGGTAAAGCCGCAGTTGCGTGAAGAATTACAAAATTTAAAAAAAGAAGTAAAAGAACATACAGCTTCCGTGTTGAAGGCTGATCAGGGCCTGCGTTTTCTCGATCAGCTTGCTATGCAAGGGAAGCTTACGGCTGATAAAAAAGCCATGCAGATTAAATTTACGAATTCCAAGTTGTTGTCCGAAAAAAAACTGGCACAGTCTAAAGAGCGCTTGCGTGAAATTGAAGAAATGTTAAGCGGTATGCAAAGCGCACGGGTTGAATGTTCTGGTATTATGTACAGTGGCACAAAGCTTGTATTCGGAAGTACCGTACGATTTATCAAGGAAAACTACAGTCGTTCCGCTTTTTATCTGGGAGAAGATGGCCAAGTGACCTCAACCATTTTGTAGGCAATGGAGGAGAAAAGATGACATTGCGAGCACTTGAACTGCAGATCGCAATTCCACGCATGCAGGATATGGGGAAAATAGCAGAGCAACTCCAGGAACGTCCGCAGCAGGAGCAGGCATCACTAGCTCTTAAACAGCAGGAGGAAGATGAACGAAACAGCTCCCGTACCATTCGGGCTGAGCATGTGGAAGAAGGGACCATTGATCAGCATCAGAAGGAAAAGCAAAATGAACACAAAGGGCATGGAAAAAGCCGTCGAGCTAAAGCATTGAACGATGAGGAGCATGAAGAAAGTCTTCATCCGTATATTGGTCATAAACTCGATATTTCGCTTTAATATATACACATAAAATGAAAGGGAGAAAACGAGGCTTATACATGCCTCGTTTTCTCCTGTATGGTAGGTGGAACAAGTGACAACAGTATGGTTAGCAGGACTGACTGTCGGCCTGTTACTTCTTGCACTATGGATGATCCAGGTGGGAAGACGAACAGTTGAAGGCAACACGGCAGAAGAAGCCCTGGCCACAGTTATGCAGGAATTCGATCAGGAAAATAAGGAGCTGCTTCGTTCCATTACTCAATTGAAACGGGCACATGATATCGAGATGACAGGAATGAAAGCAGAACTTGCTTCGGTACTGGAGAAGATACATATGCTTCAGGGACAGCAGGAAGAACTCATCCAGAAACTTGCCAATCAGCCGGCACATGTTACAGGTCAGGCAGACAGGCTTATGCCTTCTGCACAGCCGATGCTCTACTTAAAAGAAGACTACAGAGAAGTTCCGGCCTTGTATGAGGAAGGGATGTCGCCACACGAAATCGCACGTAAGCTTGGTATTGGTGACGGAGAAGTTGCGATGGTCATTCAGATGCTTAAAAAACAGGGTTTTTTTTCATAAAGTAGTGAGTTGCATTTTTTTAGCACCTATGGTATATTTACTAGCGGTGTAAAAATACACACGTTCTTCAATCCGGGTGACGGTGCTTGAAGCGGGAAAACTGCTGCAAGTTTCAACTGGAGATGCGAAGAACGGAGGCATTACAAAAAACCATTTTAGAGGAGGTGTCGTTGGAGATGGCAGTAATTTCTATGAAACAATTACTCGAAGCAGGTGTGCATTTCGGTCACCAAACACGTCGTTGGAACCCAAAAATGTCCCGCTATATCTTCACCGAACGTAACGGTATTTACATTATCGATCTGCAAAAAACAGTGAAAAAAGTTGACGAAGCTTACAACTTTGTACGCGAAATTGCAGCAAACGGTGGCAAAGTCCTGTTTGTAGGTACAAAAAAACAAGCTCAGGAATCTGTAGCAGAAGAAGCAGCTCGCTGCGGCATGTACTACATTAACCAACGCTGGTTGGGTGGTACACTGACTAACTTCAGCACAATCCAGAAACGTGTATCTCGTCTGCACCAGCTTGAAAAAATGGAAGTAGACGGCACATTCGAACTTCTTCCGAAAAAAGAAGTTATCATTCTCCGTAAAGAGAAAGATCGCCTGGAAAAATTCCTCGGCGGTATCAAGAACATGAAGGGGCTTCCGGATGCGATTTTCGTAATCGATCCACGCAAAGAGCGTATCGCTGTTGCAGAAGCTCGTAAGCTTGGTATCCCGCTCGTAGGTATCGTTGATACAAACTGCGATCCGGATGAAATCGATTATGTAATTCCGGGTAACGATGACGCTATCCGTGCTGTTAAACTATTAACAGGTAAAATGGCAGATGCAATCCTTGAAGCTAACCAAGGTCAAGGTGAAGAAGCTGCACCGGTTGCAACTGTATAGGTTCCACAAGAAAAGTAAGGGTGGGCGGAGGGTATCGTAACCTTTCCCACCCTTTTCTTACAAAAAAAGCACATACAATTCTTAGGAGGATTTTCCCATGGCAATTAGTGCAAGCATGGTAAAAGAACTGCGTGAGCGCACAGGCGCTGGTATGATGGATTGCAAAAAAGCGCTACAAGAAACAGATGGAGATATGGAAAAAGCAATTGACCTTCTCCGTGAAAAAGGGATTGCAAAAGCAGCGAAAAAATCTGATCGTGTTGCAGCAGAAGGTCTGGCTGCAGTTGCAGCAGAAGGCAGTATTGCTTGCATCGTAGAAGTTAACTCCGAAACTGACTTCGTAGCGAAAAACGAAAACTTCCAAAACTTCGTAAAAGAAATCACAGATCACCTTTTAGGTCAGCGTCCGGCTTCTGTTGAAGAAGCAATGGGCCAGGCTTTCAAAGGTGAAGGTGCTGCTCTGCAGGAAGTTCTGAATGAAAAAATCGCAACAATTGGCGAAAACATGAACCTTCGCCGTTTTGAAATTCTTGAAAAACCAGAAGGCAATGTATTCGGTTCTTACATTCACATGGGTGGCCGAATCGCGGTTCTGATCGAGCTTACTGGCGGTAATGAAGAGCTTGCAAGAGACCTAGCAATGCAAGTTGCAGCTGCTCGTCCTACATACGTGAAACGAGAAGAAGTTGACACAACTGAACTCGATCGTGAGCGTGAAGTTCTGACTGCACAGGCGTTGAACGAAGGCAAGCCGGAAAACATCGTACAGAAGATGGTAGAAGGCCGCTTGAACAAATACTACGAAGAAGTTTGCCTTGTTGAGCAAGTATTCGTAAAAGATTCTGACAAGAAAGTGAAAAACCTCTTGAAAGAAAGCAACGCAGATGTTGTTCGTTTCGTACGCTATGAAGTGGGCGAAGGCATTGAGAAAAAAGTGGATAACTTCGTAGAGGAAGTTATGGCACAAACTAAAAAACAATAAGAACGGGAAACCGAAGAAAAATAGGGAACACATTGTGTTCCCTATTTTTAAACCAGGATTAGGATTTTACAGGATTGGAGTTGTTTTTTCATGCCTCTTCCGGCATATAAACGTGTTGTATTAAAATTAAGCGGCGAAGCACTGGCGGGTAATGTCGGGTACGGGATTGACTCAGATGTCATTTCCACCATTTCAAAGCAAATTAGAGAAATCGTAGAACTTGGTGTACAGGTTGCGATTGTAGTCGGAGGCGGTAACATCTGGCGTGGCCTTGCAGGAAGCGCTAAAGGTATTGACCGTACGACAGCAGATTATATGGGGATGCTTGCGACTATTATGAACAGCTTGGCTTTGCAGGATGGCTTAGAGCGTCTGAATGTGCCGACGCGTGTTCAGACATCTATCGAAATGCGCCAGGTAGCCGAACCATACATACGCAGAAAAGCGGTGCGCCATCTTGAGAAAAACCGGGTTGTAATTTTCGCAGCGGGTACGGGAAATCCATATTTCTCTACAGATACAACAGCTGCGCTTCGGGCTGCTGAGATTGAAGCAGAAGTCATTCTTATGGCAAAAAATAAGGTTGACGGTGTATACTCGGCTGATCCAATGGTCGATGCCAATGCAGAGAAATACGAAAAGCTCACATTCCTTGAAGTGCTAAATAAAGGACTCGGTGTTATGGATTCTACAGCATCCAGTCTGTGCATGGACAACGACATCCCGCTTCTTGTATTCTCCATTACGGAAGAAGGCAACATTAAGCGCGCGATTATGGGTGAAAAAATCGGAACGATCGTGAAAGGAGAATAAACATGCCACAGCAAATTATTAAAGAAGCTGAAGAGCGTATGGAAAAAGCGATTGCGGCTTTGAAACGCGAATTAACAACGCTGCGTGCGGGACGTGCAACGCCTGCTCTTCTGGACCGTGTTATGGTTGATTATTATGGATCTCCGGTTCCAGTCAGTCAGGCGGCTAACATTAATACGCCAGAACCACGCTTGATCCTCATTCAGCCGTGGGAAAAAACAATGCTTGGCCCGATTGAAAAAGCGATTTTAAAGTCCGATCTTGGACTGACACCAACAAACGATGGCAGCGTCGTGCGTATTTCGATTCCAGCGCTTACAGAGCAGCGACGTAAAGAACTGGTGAAGCTTGCAAAAAAAGAAGGCGAAGAAGCAAAAGTTGCAGTTCGTAATATTCGTCGTGATGCGAATGACAGCATCAAAAAGCTTGAGAAAAACGGGGATATCACGGAAGATGATATGAAGCATCATCAAGAGCTTGTACAAAAAGCAACGGATAAATATGTGGCACTTGTTGATAAAACCGTAGCGGATAAAGAGAAAGAAGTCATGGAAGTGTAAGACGTATGCCCCCTCCGTAAAGAGGGGGTTTATGACATTTGGTTGCGCGGGGGAACTACGTATGCTTGATAAACTGACCAGGTGGATGCAGAAAAGCGGGGAGAGCACGCTGCCAGAAGGGCTTACGCTTGACCCGGATAACATTCCACAGCATGTGGCCATTATTATGGATGGGAACGGTCGTTGGGCCCGACAGCGTGCGCTGCCTCGTGTCATGGGCCACCGGGCGGGTATGAAAACTGTGAAAGAAATTACAAAAGCTGCGGATGAGATTGGTGTTAAGGTGCTGACTCTGTACGCCTTTTCCACAGAAAACTGGAAGCGTCCCACAGATGAAGTGGAGTTTCTTATGAAGCTTCCACGGGAATTCCTTACAATTGAGCTGGGTGAGTTAATCGAGCGCAACGTACAGGTGCGAATGATGGGAGACCAAACGAAGCTCCCGTCGCATACCCTTCAGGCTATCATAGAGGCACAGGAAAAAACAAAAACGAATACAGGGCTCATTTTGAATTTTGCGCTGAACTACGGAAGTCGCGCCGAAATGCTTGGTGCGGTGCGGCACATTGCAGAAGATGTACGGAATGGTACCCTAGCAGAAGCAGATGTTACGGAGGATGTGTTCAGTTCATATCTGGAAACAGCAGGACTACCTGATCCGGATATGCTGATTCGTACGAGCGGGGAGTTGCGATTGAGTAATTTTCTGCTGTGGCAGCTTGCGTACAGCGAGTTTATTTTTCATGATGGCTTCTGGCCGGATTTTTCGCAGCAGGACTTTTATAATGCGATTGGGGAATACCAGCGGCGCAGTAGGCGATATGGAGCGCTGTAACAACAATAGAGGTGGAGTGCTTGAAAACTCGTATTATAACGGGAATTGTAGGGGCGGCCGGGTTTCTTCTGCTTTTGTATTTGGGAAGTGTCTGGTATACGGCCCTTGTTTTTTTTCTGGCAACACTGGCTTATTTTGAATTGATGCGTATGAAGCAGATTGCGATTACTGATGTGCACGGAATCATGGGGCTCTTCTTCACATGGCTGATTGTGCTGCCAGGTTGGATGTGGAACGGAGACTTGCTCCGGACAGATTACTTGTTTTTATTTGTGCTGCTGTTGCTTTTTTTAACGGTGGCTTCTAAAAACCGCATTGAATATCCAGATGTCGCTTATGTGCTGTTGGGATGTTTGTATGTTGGATTTGGTTTTCATTACATAAACGTGACTCGGATCGAAAACGGTCTGGCTGTGACGCTGGCTGTGCTGTTTAGTATATGGGCGACAGATTCCGGCGCGTATTTTGTAGGGAAAGCAGTTGGGAAAACAAAGCTATGGCCGGCGATTAGCCCGAATAAAACAGTGGAAGGATCAATGGGCGGCATTGTACTTGCGATGCTGGTCATGGTGTTGTTCGCTGTTGGTGGGGTAGTTACGCTGATGCAGGCACTTTTGATGGGGGGAGTGATTGCGATCAGCGGGCAGATCGGTGACTTGATTGAATCGGCTGTTAAGCGTACATTTAATGTGAAAGATTCCGGTACGTTTCTTCCGGGACATGGTGGGGTACTTGACCGCTGTGACAGTTGGATTATTGTATTCCCTGTTCTGCATGTACTCCATTTATTATAAAATGAAAGAAGAGGAACCATGAAGAAACTAGCTATTCTCGGTTCAACTGGATCAATCGGAACGCAGACATTGGATGTAGTGCGCCAGCATCCTGATGAATTCGCGGTCACAGCACTTGCGGCGGGACGCAATGTTGCTCTCCTAGCTGAGCAGGCATGTGAATTTGTGCCGAAACTCGTATCAGTACAGACGAAAGAGCTGGCAGAACAGCTGCGTGGTCGTATTCCGGACTCCGTTCGCATCTTGTGGGGGGACGAGGGTGCATTAGACGTTGCCACGCATGCGGAGGCTTCGTTTCTTGTTGCTGCTATGGTGGGAAGCGCAGGGCTTGCGCCGACGCTAGCGGCGATTGAAGCCGGCAAGACAATCGGACTGGCCAACAAGGAAACGCTTGTGACAGCTGGGCATCTGGTGACCGATCTTGTGCGAAAACACGGCGTTCCGCTGCTCCCGATTGATAGCGAGCATTCGGCGATTTTCCAATGCTTGCAGGGAGAACGGGTGGAGCAGGTTCGCCGCTTGATTCTGACCGCATCGGGCGGCTCGTTCCGTGATAAAACACGGGATGAACTGGCAGGTGTCACAGTGGAAGCAGCTCTTTCTCATCCGAACTGGAGTATGGGGGCTAAAATTACGATTGATTCGGCAACAATGATGAACAAAGGGCTGGAAATCATTGAGGCGCACTGGCTATTCGGGGTGCCGTACGACAAAATTGAAACGGTGCTGCATAAAGAAAGCATCATTCACTCCATGGTAGAGTTTACAGACCGTGCAGTGATGGCGCAGCTTGGAACGCCAGACATGCGCATTCCGATTCAATATGCACTTACGTACCCGGATCGACTTCCGCTTGAATCAGAGCCGCTTGATTTGATCAAGATGGGTACACTGCATTTTGCCGCCCCGGATTTTGAGCGGTATCCGTGTCTTGGGTTTGCTTATGAGGCGGGAAGAAAAGGTGGGACAATGCCGGCCGTGCTAAATGCGGCGAATGAAGTGGCTGTTTCTCGCTTCCTTGCGGGAGAGATTCCATTTCTAGCGATTGAAGACATTATCGCTTCTGTCATGGCGAAGCATCAGGCAATTGCTGCTCCAAGTCTGGATGAGATTGTAGCGACGGATGCGTGGGCACGCCGTGCGGCAGAACAGGAGTAGTGGCCTAATGAAGGCCAAACAACCAGGAAAGGTGGAACCCCGTTGATAAAGGTTTTAGCCATTGTTCTTGTGTTTGGATTGCTAGTGTTTATTCATGAACTTGGCCATTTGTTGCTTGCGAAGCGGGCCGGTATTTTGTGTCGAGAGTTCGCGATTGGAATGGGGCCAAAAGTTTTCTCCTTTGTGCGTGGAGAGACGCGCTACACGCTTCGTCTGCTGCCGATTGGTGGTTTTGTACGCATGGCCGGGGAAGATCCGGAAGTAATCGAGATTCAGCGCGGTCAGGATGTTGGGCTTGAATTTGACCAGGATGGTCTTGTGACACGTATTGTTCTGACGGATATCCTTCATCATCCGCATGCCACGATTGTGACGGTGGAGGAAACCGATCTCGAACATAATCTGTTTATTCGTGGTACAGAAGACGGAGAGCCCGTGCGCTATGCTTTGCATCCACAGGCGAAAATTTTGCACAAAAATGAAGAAACACAGATTGCGCCATATGATCGCCAATTCGGAGGCAAAACAGTCGGACAGCGGGCAGCAGCGATTTTTGCTGGGCCGATGGCGAATTTCCTGCTGGCATTTGTATTGCTGACAGGTCTTGGTCTGGCGTACGGTATTCCGGCAAATGATCCTGTCATGGGTCGGATGATTCCGGGGCAGGCTGCACAAAAAGCTGGGCTGCAACAAGGCGATAAAGTCATCTCGATTGACGGAAAAGCAACTCATACATGGAAAGACATTGTACAGGTTGTAAGTGCGTCACCGAACAAAAAGCTGAATTTTGTCATTGAGCGTGACGGCGGACAGTTCGCCCTGCCGGTAACCCCGGGTACCGATGGGAAAGTTGGCAAAATCGGCGTATATGCACCTACATCCAAGTCAGTCATTGGAGCAGCCAAGTACGGGGCTGTCACGACGTACGAATTTTCGAAGTTGATTTATACGATGCTTGGTCAGTTATTTACCGGCCAGGTACCGGTTCAGGAGCTGTCCGGCCCGGTCGGCATCTTTAAGTACACCGGAGATGCGGCCGAGAAAGGCCTGATGATTCTCATCCAGTGGGCGGCAGCACTCAGTGTGAACCTTGGAATTATGAACCTGCTTCCGCTGCCAGCGCTTGACGGTGGACGCCTTGTATTTATCGGGATTGAAGCGGTACGTGGACGCCCGATTGATCCAAGGAAGGAAGGTATGGTGCATTTTCTTGGTTTTGCATTTTTAATGGTATTAATTCTTGTCGTGACATGGAACGACATTCAGCGTTTTTTTAGTTAAAGAAGCAAGGGAAGTCGAGTCTGGAGGTCGAATGAGTTGAAACAGTCTACATTATTACTCCCAACGCTGCGGGAAGTGCCGGCAGAAGCGGAAATCATCAGTCACAAACTGATGGTACGTGCCGGCCTACTCCGCCAGCTTGTATCCGGCGTATATACATACTTGCCGCTCGGATACCGCGTGCTACGCAATGTGCAGCGAATTGTACGTGAAGAGATGGACCGCGCCGGTGCGCAGGAAATCTCGATGCCAGCGATTCAGCCGGCTGAATTGTGGAAGGAAACTGGACGATGGGAAGCATACGGTCCGGAATTGATGCGGTTGAAAGATCGTCATGATCGTGACTTTGTACTCGGGCCAACACACGAAGAAGTTGTGACAAGCCTCGTGCGTGACAACTTGAATTCGTATAAGAAGCTACCGATCAATCTGTATCAGATTCAGACGAAATACCGCGATGAAGTACGCCCGCGTTTTGGCGTGATTCGCTCCCGTGAATTCGTGATGAAAGATGCGTACAGTTTCGATACAAGCCGAGAAGGACTGGATGCAAGCTATGACAGCATGTACGGGGCATACTCTCGTATCTTTACACGTGCGGGTTTGAATTTCCGTCCGGTTGAAGCAGATGCCGGTGCCATTGGCGGTAAGGGCACGCATGAATTCATGGCGCTGTCAGAGATCGGGGAAGATACAATTGCGTATTGCACATCGTGCGATTATGCGGCGAACCTTGAAAAAGCGGAAGTGGTATATAAGCAGGAGGATCGCGTAGCATCAGCAGGCGAACTGGAAAAAGTACCGACACCAGATGTAAAAACGATCGAGCAGTTAATGAACCATTTCAATTTCGAAGCGCGCAGTTTCATTAAAGCCCTGGTGTTCAAAGCGGATGATCGTTTTGTGATTGGGCTTGTGCGCGGTGATCACGAATTGAACGATGTGAAGCTGAAAAATATTGTGGATGCGAATGTACTGGAAATGGCGTCGGAAGCAGAACTTGCACAGCTCGGTCTACCGCTCGGATTCATCGGACCGTTCAACCTGCCAGATGAGATCGAAGTATATGCTGACTCGCTCGTACAGGATATGATCGATGTAATTGCGGGTGCAAATGAAGTGGATATGCATTACCGTAATGTCGTGCCGGGTCGTGACTTTAACGTGAAAGCATATGCGGATCTTCGTAATGTAGTAGAAGGCGATGAGTGCCCGCGCTGCGGCGGACATATCGCATTTGCACGTGGGATCGAGGTTGGTCATGTCTTTAAACTGGGCACACGCTACAGCGAAAAGATGGGCGCGAAGTTCCTTGATGTGAATGGGAAAGAGCAGCTGATGGTTATGGGGTGCTATGGAATTGGCGTCTCCCGTACAGCAGCTGCGTGTGTGGAGCAGAATAATGACGAGAATGGCATCATCTGGCCGTGGGAGATGGCGCCGTTCCACGTTCATGTTGTGCCGGTTAATGTAAAGAATGAGGAGCAAAAGCAGCTGGCTGAAGACATTTATAGCAAGCTGTGTGAAGCTGGTTATGATGTACTGCTCGATGATCGGGCAGAACGTGCTGGCGTGAAGTTTAAAGATGCGGATCTGATCGGTCTACCAATCCGGATTACGGTTGGTGCCAAAGCGGGCGAGGGTATTGTCGAATGCAAACTGCGCCGTAGTGGAGAAGGTCAGGATATTCATATGGACGAGCTGTTGGCGCACGTTGCACAACTTGCAGGCGAACTGCAGGCATAAAGGCAGCCACAGGCATCAGGTGCGCAGGTACCCCGAGTTGGGTGCCTGCGTTTACTTTTTACGGGAGGGGTGGATAAGTATGGCGACAACGAACAAATCTGTCCAGCGCGAGCGATTCAACATGTTGCTCACTCAGCTGGCGATTCCACCTGAATTTGTTGATCAATATTTTTCTGGCGGGCTGCTGGAGAAAGTGGACGTGTATCGCAAGGAGAAAAAATGGCACTTTTCATTTCGGCTTCCAGCCTGGCTTCCGGTGAATGTGTATCAGGCGTTCCAGACGAAGCTCACCCAGACGTTTCAAGACATTGCAACGATAGATTGCAGTCTTCGCTATGAGGAGCCGGTGCTGCTGCCTGAGTTTGTCGGGGAATACTGGAAGGTGCTAGTGGACCGAATTGCCCCGCACATTAATTCGACGGCTGCGCATTTGTATACGGCTCCACATGAAGTGCGCGATCAGATGATTCAGATTGGTGCACCGAACGAAGTCATATTGGAGAGAATGAAGCAGCGTCGGGTGGAAGACTGGCTTTCTGGCGCAGTCGAGCAAATAAGTGGCATTCGTCCGTCTGTAGGCTATCATATTGTACAAAACGAGGAGACGCATCAGCAATTCGTCGAGCAACGAGAAGAAGAAGACCGTTCTCGTGCACTCGAAGCGCTCCTTGAGAAGCAGAAGGAAAAAGATCAGCTCCAGACAGCAGAAACATCCGTGGCAGCTTCCAACGAAATGCTACAGCTTGGCTACGAAATTAAAGATGATCCGGTACCGATTAGTGAAATTACAGAGGAACAGGGTCGGACGTGCATTCAGGGTCTTATATTCGGATTAGATATACGGGAGCTGCGCAGCGGGCGTACGCTTTGTACGTTTAACATAACCGACTATACAGACTCACTTCAGGTAAAGATGTTTGCGGGAGATAAAGAAGATGTACCAAAGCTGAATCTCTTAAAGAACGGCATGTGGATTCGCGTTCGGGGGCCGGTACAGGAAGATACGTATGCGCGTGAGCTTGTCATGACCGCCCGTGATTTGAAACAGGTTAAGCCTGCGGCATCCCGCATGGATACGGCGGAAGAGAAGCGAGTAGAATTCCATGCGCATACGAATATGAGTGCGATGGATGGCATCGCGTCTGCTGACCGCATTGTGAAGCAGGCAGCAGAGTGGGGACATAAGGCGATTGCGATTACAGATCATGCAGTAGCTCAGGCTTTCCCGGAAGCTTTCTCATCCGGGAAGAAGCATGGGATCAAAGTGCTGTACGGCATCGAAGCGAATGTCGTACCAGATACAGCTGTGATTGTGCACCAACCACAGGAGCGTGAGCTGGCGGATGATACGTATGTTGTATTTGACGTAGAGACAACCGGCTTGTCTGTTGTTAATAATACGATCATTGAGCTTGCCGGTGTGAAGATGAAGAATGGGGAAATTATCGATCGTTACGAGACGTTTGTCAATCCGCATGAGCCGATTCCTCTGAACATTCAGCAGCTCACGAACATTACAGATGACATGGTGAAGGATGCACCGGAACTTGATCAGGCGATTCGGGAGTTTGTTGAATTTGTTGGAGATGCTGTGTTAGTTGCCCATAATGCAAAGTTTGATATGGGTTTCCTGCAGGCCAGCTGCAAGCAGGTGGGGCTTCCGCCTGTGAACAATCCGTTCCTGGATACGCTGGAACTTGCGCGTTTCCTGTATCCGACGATGCGCAATCACCGTTTGAATACACTTGCAGATAAGTTTAACGTTAGCCTCGAAAGCCACCACCGGGCTGTAGATGACTCGGAAGCGACTGGATATGTGTTTTTTGTGCTGCTTAAAGAAGTGTTAGAACGAAGCATTACGAATCTGGCAGACTTGAACAATCATGTTGGGCTTGATCTGCACAATTCTCGCCCGTTTCATTGCAATATTTATGCGCTGAATGAAGTCGGAAAGAAAAATTTGTACAAAATCATCTCGCTGTCCCATACCGAGTTTTTGTATAAAACACCACGCATTCCACGGGCGAAGATCAATCAGTATCGGGACGGGCTGCTCGTTGTTTCAGGGTGCGAGAAAGGCGAGCTGTTTGAAGCGGTGCTGAATAAAAGTCCGGAAGAAGCGGAAAAAGTGGCGCAGTTTTATGATGTGCTGGAAATTCAGCCGATTGAAATGAATCGCCATTTGATTATGAAGCAGCTGGTTGCCAATGAAGCGGCACTGATGGATGCCAATCGCCGCATTGTCGAGCTGGGAGAAAAGCTTGAGAAGCCAGTCATTGCGACCGGGAATGTTCACTATGTTCATCCACTTGAGAAGGACTATCGTGAGATTCTGATTAACGGGATTACCGGATTTAGTCCGCTAAAAGAGCAATACAAGCCGGACGCGCATTTCCGCACGACGAATGAAATGCTCGAAGAGTTCATGTACCTGGGGGAAGAAAAAGCGCGAGAAGTCGTCATTACAAATCCGAATGCGATCGTGGACCGCTTCGAAGAGCTGCAAATCATTCCAAAAGATTTGTACACGCCGAAGATCGAAGGGGCCGATGAGGAAATTCGGTCGATGAGCTATAACAAAGCACGTGAGCTGTACGGAGAGGAAATACCGGAGATTGTAGAGAAGCGGCTCGAAAAAGAGCTGAACAGCATCATTACTCACGGATTTGCGGTTATTTATCTGATCTCACACAAGCTTGTAAAAAAATCAATTGATGACGGTTATCTCGTCGGAAGCCGGGGGTCTGTTGGGTCTTCATTCGTAGCGACGATGACGGAGATTACGGAAGTAAATCCACTGCCGCCACATTATCGCTGCCCGAGTTGTAAGCATAATGAATGGTTCCTTAAAGGGGAGTATGGCTCTGGTTTTGATCTGCCACCAAAAACCTGTCCAGAATGCGGAACTGCTATGCTCGGCGATGGGCACGATATCCCATTCGAAACATTCCTCGGATTTAAGGGAGATAAAGTTCCCGATATTGATTTGAATTTCTCCGGGGAATATCAGCCGCAGGCGCATAACTATACGAAAGTGCTGTTTGGCGAGGAATATGTATACCGTGCGGGAACGATTGGTACAGTTGCCGAGAAAACAGCATACGGTTTTGTGCGGAAATATGCAGAGGAAAAAGGGCGACAATGGCGAAATGCTGAGATGGGACGCTTAGCCGCTGGTTGTACCGGCGTTAAGCGGACGACGGGTCAGCATCCAGGGGGCATCATCGTCGTACCTGACTATATGGAAATTTACGACTTCTGTCCGATTCAGTTCCCGGCGGATGATCGTGATGCCGAGTGGAAGACGACGCACTACGACTTCCATTCCATTCATGATAATCTCTTAAAACTTGATATTCTCGGTCACGATGACCCGACCGTTATCCGCATGCTGCAAGATTTAACGGGACTTGATCCAAAAAACATTCCGGTTGGAGATCCGGAAGTGATGAAAATTTTTAGCAGCACCGAAGTGTTAGGCATTACACCGGAGCAGATTGACAGTAAAATCGGTACGCTTGGTATTCCGGAGTTCGGGACGAAATTCGTCCGTCAGATGCTTGAGGATACTCGCCCATCGACGTTTGCTGAGTTGGTGCAAATCTCAGGTTTGTCACATGGTACGGACGTGTGGCTTAATAATGCACAAGAGCTTATTCGCAATGGCACGTGTACACTGAAAGACGTAATTGGCTGTCGGGATGACATCATGGTGTATTTAATGTATAAGGGGCTTGAGCCATCATATGCATTTAAGATTATGGAATCCGTGCGGAAAGGGAAAGGTCTTACGCCGGAGATGGAAGAAGAGATGAAGAACAACAACGTACCGGACTGGTATATCTGGTCGTGCAAGCAGATCAAGTACATGTTCCCAAAGGCGCACGCCACTGCGTACGTTCTGATGGCAGTACGAATTGCGTATTTTAAAGTGTATTATCCGATTCATTTTTATGCGACATACTTTACGGTTCGTGCCGATGATTTTGATGTGGAGCTTGCTGCGCAGGGAGCAGAAGCGATTCGCGCCCGCATGAAAGAAATCGCCGAAAAAGGCAATGACGCACAGCCGAAAGAAAAGACGCTATACACAGTGCTTGAGATGTGCCTCGAGATGTGTGAACGCGGCTTCAAGTTCAAAAACATTGACTTGTACCGCTCTCATGCGAGCCAGTTTATCATTGACGGAGACAGTCTAATCCCGCCGTTCAATGCACTTGCCGGTGTTGGCACGAGTGCCGCGATTAATATTGTGAACGCACGTGAGAACGGAGAGTTTCTTTCTGTGGAAGATCTCCAGCAGCGGGCACGTTGCTCCCGTTCAGTGATTGAGCTATTGCAGCAGCAGGGTTGCTTAAGCAATTTGCCGGAGACAAATCAGCTGTCTTTGTTCTAGTTAGAAATGGAAGCTTTGGCAGAGCGGTTGCCTGGGGCAATCGCATATGCTATAATATTTTTTGGTAATACTAAGGATACGTATTCAAACGACGCAAAGAGTGGGGCAACCCACTCTTTCGTTTTAGCTAACATACTAGGAGGTTTGTTTTCTTGAGCCAGGATGTCATCGCCGTGACAGAACAGCTTGTCACACCGATTGTTGAAGCAGAAAATCTCGAACTTGTCGATATCGAGTATGTGAAGGAAGGCAGCAACTGGTTTCTGCGCGTGTATATCGATAAGGAAGACGGCGTGGACATTGAGGATTGCGGCCGCGTGAGTGAGCAACTCAGTAAAAAACTCGATGAGGTGGACCCGATTCCGGTGGCGTATTTCCTTGAAGTATCCTCTCCGGGAGCGGAACGACCGCTGAAACAAGAGAAAGATTTTGAACGGGCGGTTGGCAAGCATGTTCACGTGACGACAACCGAGCCGGTAAACGGCGACACCGTATTTGAAGGTGAATTGATCGCGTACGACGGGATTCAGCTGACTATTAAAGAAGCGAAGGCAGCTGTGGAAGTTCCGAAAGAGAAAATCGCAAGCGCCCGTTTGGCGATTGTGTTTTAAGAAGAAGTAAGGAGGATTAGGGATTACAATGAATGCTGAGTTTATTGAAGCATTGAGTGAGATTGAACGGGAGAAGGGGATTGGCAAAGAGGTGCTGATCGAAGCCATTGAAGCAGCCCTTGTCTCCGGTTATAAGCGGAATTTTAATTCCGCACAAAATGTGCGTGTCGATATTAATCGTGAGCTGGGAAACGTTCGTGTATTTGCGCGTAAAACAGTTGTAGATCAAGTGACCGACCCGCGTTCGCAAATCTCGCTCGATGAAGTGCTTGAGATTGATCAGAACTATGTAGTCGATGACATCATCGACATGGAAGTTACTCCGCGCGACTTTGGACGCATTGCAGCACAGACGGCTAAGCAGGTTGTTACACAGCGTATTCGTGAAGCGGAACGAGGTATTATTTACAGCGAGTTTATTGATCGCGAGCAAGATATCGTAACGGGTATCGTGCAACGCCAGGACGGTCGTTTCTATTATATTGACCTGGGCAAGGTGGAAGCGCTGATGCCGGTTAATGAGAAAATGCCGAACGAGATATTCCAACAGGGCGACCGTGTTAAGGCGTTTATCACAAAAGTTGAAAAAACAACAAAAGGGCCGCAAATTTTTGTGTCCCGTACTCATCCAGGCCTCTTAAAGCGCCTGTTTGAATTGGAAGTACCAGAGATTTTTGAAGGCGTAGTCGAGATCAAATCGGTAGCGCGTGAAGCGGGCGACCGTTCTAAAATTGCGGTCTACTCCGTTGATCCGAACGTCGATCCGGTCGGTGCCTGTGTAGGTCCGAAAGGCATGAGGGTACAGACGATCGTACAGGAGTTGCGCGGTGAGAAAATTGACATCATGCGCTGGTCAGAAGAGACCGCTGACTATGTGGCGAATGCACTGAGCCCGTCGAAAGTCGTTCACGTAACTGTGTATGAAGACGAGAAAGTGACACGCGTTATTGTGCCGGACTACCAGCTTTCCTTAGCGATTGGCAAGAAGGGACAAAATGCCCGCCTAGCAGCGAAATTGACAGGCTGGAAGATCGACATTAAGAGTGAGACACAGGCGGCGGAAGAAGGTTTTGTCTATGACGAGCCTGTTTCCATCGTGAAAGCTGACCAGCAGGCAGAAGCAGTAGAGCCTGTGGCAGATGCACCTGAGATGGACATCACAGCAGATGAGGATGAAAGGGAGTAACAAATCGTGAAAACGAGGAAAACTCCACAGCGCAAATGTATCGCTACACAGGAGATGTTTGAGAAGCGCGATCTAATCCGGGTTGTTCGCACACCGGAAGGAGACGTAAAGCTTGATCTTACCGGCAAGGCGTCCGGGCGTGGCGCATACATCTCTCGTTCGCTCGAAGCGTTTGACATTGTGAAAAAGAAAAAAATGCTCGGCCGCACCTTGAAGACAGACGTCACCGACGACATGTACGAGCAGCTCGAACAAGAATTTGCGAGGCATGTAAGACGATGAATAAAATAAACCAAATGCTGGGACTGGCTCAGCGGGCGCGCAAGATTATTACAGGCGAAGAGCTTGTCGTAAAAGCAGTGCGCCAAGGCGGCGTTCATCTTGTGATTCTAGCAGAAGACGCCGCAGCGAATACCCGCAAAAAACTAACAGACAAATGCACAAGCTATGGGGTGCCGTATGAAATATACGGAGACCGGGGAACGCTTGGGCAGGCGTTAGGAAAGGAGCAGCGGGTAGTCGTAGGCGTGACTGATGCAGGGTTTGCCGCGAAGCTGACGCAGTTACTTCATCAATAACTGTCGGGGGTGGATGAATGAGCAAACTGAGAGTGCATGAATATGCCAAAACGCTTGGTTTAAGCAGCAAGCAGCTCTTAAATCTGTTAGGCAAATTAAGCTTATCAGTGAACAATCATATGAGCACACTGGAAGACAGCATGATTACGAAAGTAGAGCAGCACTTCAAGGACATCAAACAACGTGCAGACAGTCAGCACCAACAAAAGCGAGATACGGAAAAGAGTGGGAATATGGATCAAAAAAACCAGGAACAAGTAAAACGTAATTCAAATAGCCAGGGCGGCAGTGATCGTCCATCAGGCAGCGGTACAGGCGGTGGCAACCGTCCATCAGGCAACGGCGGCAATCGCCCATCAGGCGGAACAGGTGGCCGTCCATCAGGTGGTGGCTCCGGTCGTCCGTCCGGTAGCGGTACAGGCGGTGGAAATCGTCAAGGTCAAGGCGGCGGTGGCCGTCCATCAGGCGGTGGCTCCGGTCGTCCGTCTGGTAGTGGCACAGGCGGTGGAAATCGTCAAGGTCAAGGCGGCGGTGGCCGTCCATCAGGTGGTGGCTCCGGTCGTCCGTCCGGTAGCGGTACAGGCGGTGGAAATCGTCAGGGTCAGGGTCAAGGTCAAGGTGGTCGTCCATCAGGCGGCGGAGCAGGTCGTCCGTCTGGCAGTGGCACAGGCGGTGCTGCAGGCAGCAGTCGTTCGACTGCTGGCGCAGGTGGAAATACCGGCAATCGCCGTGGGGGACAGAGACCGCCACAAAAGCAAAACAATCGTGATAAAGATAAACGATTCGATGATAACCCGATGAAGCGTCAGGGTGGAAATCGTCGCGGCGGCCAGAAGCCAGCTCAGCAGCAGCCACCTAAACCGGAAGTGAAAGTGGATAAAATCACAGTAACTGGATCGATGACGGTAGGGGAACTCGGCAAGAAAACGAAAAAAGCACCATCAGAAATCATCAAAAAACTGTTCGGTCTCGGCGTAATGGCGACCATTAATCAGGAACTCGATCTTGATACGATTCACCTGATTTGTACTGATTATGAGATTGAAGTAGAAGAAAAAATTGCACTCGATTACAACGACTTTGAAAACATCGAAGAAGTTGATGAGCCAGATACATTAAAAGAACGTCCGCCGGTTGTAACGATCATGGGTCACGTTGACCACGGTAAAACAACCCTTCTTGATGCGATTCGTGAAACGAACGTTATTTCAACTGAGGCAGGCGGCATCACTCAGCATATCGGGGCATACCAGGTTGAGAAGCAGGGCAAGAAAATTACCTTCCTCGATACACCAGGTCACGCCGCATTTACAACCATGCGTGCGCGTGGTGCACAAGTAACCGATATTGCAATCATCGTAGTAGCAGCCGATGACGGTGTTATGCCGCAGACGGTAGAAGCGATCAGCCATGCGAAAGCGGCGAATGTGCCGATTATCGTCGCGGTGAATAAAATGGATAAGCCGACTGCTAATCCAGATCGTGTGAAACAGGAACTTACAGAGCATGGTCTCGTACCGGAAGACTGGGGCGGTGACACAATCTTTGTTCACGTATCTGCCCTGCAACGTCAAGGTCTCGATGACATTCTCGAGATGATTCTGCTCGTATCAGAAGTACAGGAATTAAAAGCAAATCCAGATAAACGTGCACGTGGTACGGTAATTGAAGCTGAACTCGATCGCGGTCGTGGACCAGTTGCGACTGTGCTTGTACAGACTGGTACGCTAAAAGTCGGTGATCCAATCGTGGTTGGCGCATCATTTGGCCGTATTCGTGCGATGGTCAATGACAAAGGTCGCCGCATCAAGGAAGCGCCACCGTCAACTCCAATCGAAATTACCGGTCTGAACGATGTGCCGCAAGCGGGCGATCAGTTCATGGTATTTGAAGATGAGAAAACAGCTCGCCAGGTCGGGGAGCGCCGTGCAGCAGGCCGTCGTGAGAACGAACTGCGTGCATCCGCCCGCGTATCGCTTGATGATCTGTTCAACCAGATTAAAGAGGGTGACGTTAAGGAAATTAACGTAATCATTAAAGGCGATGTGCAAGGTTCTGTCGAAGCACTTCGCGGTTCTCTGGAAAAAATCGATGTCGAAGGCGTCCGCGTGAAAATCATTCACACAGGCGTAGGCGCGATTACGGAATCCGATGTTATTCTGGCATCTGCATCCAATGCGATCGTTATTGGCTTCAACGTACGTCCAGAGCCAAATGCGCGTATTACAGCTGAACAGGAAAAAGTAGACATTCGTCTGCACCGCATCATTTATAAAGTAATGGAAGAGATTGAAGCCGCGATGAAAGGTATGCTTGAACCAGTGTACCAGGAAAAAATCATCGGCCAGGCGGAAGTACGCCAAACGTTCAAAGTATCTCGTGTCGGTACGATTGCGGGCTGCTATGTAACAGATGGCAAAATCCAGCGTGATGCGGGCGTTCGTGTAATTCGCGACAGCATCGTGGTCTACGAAGGAAAAGTTGACGCCCTCAAGCGTTTCAAAGATGATGCGAAGGAAGTAGCGCAAGGATATGAGTGCGGGATTACAATCGAGAAATTCAACGATATTAAAGAAGGGGATATTCTCGAAGCGTACATCATGGAGGAAGTCGCCCAATAAATTGGAGCGAAAGAGCGAGGTGATACACACATGGGCAACATTCGCACAAACCGTGTAGGCGAACAAATTCGCAAAGAATTGAGCCAGATCATCCAGCGTGAGATCAAAGATCCACGCATCGGTTTTGTAACGATTACCGGCGTGGAAGTAACCGGCGACCTGTCGCAGGCGAAAATCTATTTGAGCATTTTCGGAAGCGAGGAGCAACAGAAAGACTCTCTCCGCGCACTTGAAAAAGCAAAAGGCTTTATGCGCACAGAGATTGGACGTCGTGTCCGCCTGCGCCATACGCCGGAGCTTCTGTTCAAGATTGACGAATCTGTTGAATACGGTAGCCGTATTGAGTCGCTGCTGACTAAAATTCATAAAGACGAAGGGGACCAGGACGAATGAGCACATACGAAGCATCCCTTGCGTCAGCTGCCGCCTTTATGGAGCGGCATGAGCGTTTTCTCGTGATTAACCATGTGAATCCTGATGGGGATGCGACCGGTTCGCTGCTTGGCACAGGCTGGCTTTTGCGCCAGCTTGGCAAGCAGGCCGTGCTTGTGAACGAAGGGTCAACCCCGGAGAAGTTCGGATTTCTGCCGGGCGCAGAACAGATCATAAATGCGTCTCGTGCAGAAAAGCCGGAGTTTGATGCAGTCATTACGTGTGACTGCGCGGACTTCGCGCGTATTGGTGATGTGAAAGAGTGGCTGCCTTTGGGTATGCCGCTCTTAAACATTGACCACCATCCGACAAACGATTTGTTTGGTACAGATAATCTCGTACGTACGGATGCGGCTGCGACCGCAGAAGTGCTGTATGATTTGCTTACATATATGAAGCAGCCGATTCCGCAGGAGATGGCAGTATGTCTGTATACCGGACTGCTTACTGATACCGGCGGTTTTCGTTATTCCAACACGACACCACATGTGATGGAGATGGCGTCTGCGCTGCTTGCATGTGGCGTGGAACCAGCACCAATTGCAGAGCGGATGTTAGAGACGATTACGAAGGCGCATGTTCGTCTTTTACAGCGTGCCTTGCAGACACTCGTTCTGCGGGATACAGATCAGACGGCGTACCTTACGATTACAGCAGCCGATATGGAACAATGCGGGGCACAAAACGATGATACGGAAGGGCTTGTTAACTATGCCCGCAACATTGAAGGGGTGGAAGTTGGCATTCTGTACAAGGAAGTAGCATCGGATAAAGTGAAGGTGAGTCTTCGCTCCCGCAGTATTGTCGATGTAGCAGCTATTGCGCAGTCTATCGGTGGTGGTGGGCACGTTCGGGCGGCCGGGTGCACCGTGCATGGCACATTAGCTGATGCAAAGCAGATTGTAGAGCAGAAGGTGAGTGCGGCGCTGGCCAGTCAGGAGGCATCTGTATGACGGCACCATCCGGCATTTTGCCGCTGTTCAAACCGGCAGGCATGACTTCGCATGACTGCGTAATGAAAATGCGTCGTCTCGCGCGCACGAAAAAAGTTGGGCACACAGGTACGCTTGATCCGGATGTGACGGGCGTACTTCCCATCTGCATCGGGCAAGCGACTAAAGTAGCCGATTATCTGCATGAAGCGCCTAAAGTGTATCGAGCAGTAATGCAGATCGGCACATCTACGGACACGCAGGACGCTTCTGGAACGGTAGTGGAGACGAAGCCTGTGGAGCCGCGTCTTATAGAGGCGGACATTCGTGGGGTGGTTGACCGATTTATCGGGGAGATCGAGCAGGTCCCACCGATGTATTCCGCTGTCAAGGTGGACGGCAAGCGCCTGCACGAACTTGCTCGTGCCGGGCAGGAAGTGGAGCGTAAAGCACGGCGGGTGACGATTTATGCCATTGAGATTGAGAATATCGATACAGAAGTGGCTGAGCCGCAGATTACCTTTACGGTAACGTGCTCTAAGGGGACATATGTGCGCACGCTCTGTGTGGATATCGGAGCGGCCCTTGGTTATCCAGCTCATATGGTTCGCCTGCAGCGCATCAGTAGCGGTCCATTCCGACTGGAAGAATGCTGCACGTTCGAGCAGATTGAACAGGCTGTTGAAACAGGAACGTTCGCCGACTTGCTGCGCCCGCTTGATCTCGGACTGGCCCAGTATCCGGCTGTAACGGTTCCAGCAGGCCGTGTGCAAGCCATTCGTAATGGATTATCCCAGCGCTTTATCTCTCTCCCGGACGGGAACTGGCATACGGGAGACAAAATGCGTGTGTATGCACCGGACGGCGCTTTTCTTGCGCTCCATGAAGTGGTATATATAGAAGAGAACAATAAGGGAATGGAATCGAAACCTGTGAGAGTGTTTCCGGAGGGAGAGGCATAAAAATGGAAGTTCAACGTTTGCAGTATCCGCTGCCACCTGATTTTGAAGCGCCACCGTGCGTGCTGGCGATGGGCTATTTTGATGGGGTACACCTCGGACACCGTCGCGTCATTCAAAAAGCGATCGATGAAGCGAAAGTACAAGGTGTAGCATCCGCTGTGATGACCTTTTACCCGCACCCGCGTGAAGTGCTCGGGCAGAGTGGATATACACAGTACTTGTCACCGCTTGATGAAAAGCTGCGTCTGTTTGAAGCAGCCGGGGTGGATATTGCTTATGTTGTCCATTTTGATATTTCGTTTGCGGCGATTTATCCGGAAGACTTCATCGATGAGTTTTTGATGACGTTATCACCTCGCCATGTGGTGGTTGGATTCGATTATACATTTGGCCATCGGGGCAAAGGAACTGTACTGACGCTTAAGGAACAGGCACACGGTCGCTATGATATTGATGTCATAGCTCCGGTTAATAAGTTCGGGGAGAAAATCAGCAGCACGCTCATCCGGGAGTATTTGTATCAGGGAAATATAATCGAAGCGACTCAGTTTCTCGGCCGCCCATATCGAGTGCATGGTACTGTCATCCATGGAGAGAAGCGCGGGCGTACGATTGGATTTCCGACCGCGAACGTGCAACTGGCTGCTCCGTATATTGTGCCACGCAATGGCGTGTACGGCGTGCGGGTATGGTTGGATGGAATACCGTATAACGGTGTGATGAATGTCGGCATCAAGCCAACATTCGAGAATGAACGTAAAGAAAAATCGCTTGAAGCACATCTGTTTGAATTTAGTGATGATATATACGGGCGTACACTGGATGTAGAGTTTTTGTTCTTCATTCGTGAGGAGCAGAAGTTTTCCGGGATTGACGCGCTGGTGGCTCGCATTCAGCAGGATGTAGCGGAAGCTAAAAAACAATTTGCGGTTCATTCCATTGTATGATATAGTATAAAACGTTGGATGATAAACCATAGCTTGGATGATCGACTCACCGACGATCGTCTAGGGTATTGGGGATATATTAAAGGAGGTGACAAGGATGGCTTTGACACAAGAACGCAAAAACCAGCTGATCGAAGAGTACCGTACTCACGAATCCGATACAGGATCACCGGAAGTACAGATTGCTATCCTTACGGAAAAAATCAATTACTTGAACGGTCATCTGCGTACGCACAAGAAAGACCACCATTCCCGTCGTGGGCTTCTGAAAATGGTTGGTCAGCGTCGTAACCTGCTCGCTTATCTGAAAGATAAAGATGTAGCACGTTACCGTGAACTGATTACTAAATTAGGCTTACGTCGATAAGAGAAAGCGGGGGTTCCCCGCTTTTTTCATGTCCATTATTCTTACTAACAATTTCTTTTATTTCTATGCATTGCAGGAAATACTAGAAATATGACGAAAAATATTTTTTGATGAGTCAAGAGAGGAGGCAACATTCGTTTATGGAAGAAGTAAAAGTGTATGAATTTGACCTTGCAGGACGGAAAATGTCCATCGAGTACGGCAAACTTGCGAAGCAAGCCAGTGGTGCCGTGCTAGTTCGCTATGGCGATTCTGCTGTGCTGAGCACGGTAACGGCATCTAAGAAGCCGTCTCCCCTCAGCTTTTTCCCGTTAACGGTTAATTATGAAGAGAAGCTGTATGCTGTCGGTAAAATTCCGGGTGGCTTCATTAAACGGGAAGGACGTCCGAGTGAAAAGGCAACGCTGACCAGTCGTCTGATTGACCGTCCGATTCGCCCTCTGTTTCCGGAAGGCTTCCGCAATGAGATTCAGATCGTTAACACGGTACTGTCTGTAGATCAGGATTGTTCGACAGAAGTAGCGGCGATGATCGGAACATCCGCAGCGCTTTCGATTTCAGACGTTCCATTCAATGGACCGATTGGCGGAGTGATTGTAGGCCGTGTTGACGGTGAACTGATCATTAATCCGACAGTTGAACAAATGGAAAAAAGCGATATCAATCTGACGGTAGCCGGTACATACGATGCAATTAACATGGTAGAAGCCGGTGCAGAAGAAGTGCCGGAAGAAGTCATGCTCGAAGCGATTATGCGCGGCCATGATGAGATCCGTAAAATTGTAGAGAAAATCCGTGAAATCGCAGCTGAAGTCGGCAAAGAGAAGATGGAAGTTGAGCTTCAAGTCGTAGACCCTGAGATCGAAGCTGCCGTGAAAGAATACGCACAGGCGCGTCTTGTCGAAGCGGTTCGCATTGAAGAGAAGCAGGCGCGTTATGATGCGATTGATGCGATCAATGATGAAGCACGGGAACATTTTGCTGAGATTTATCCGGAGAAGGATAGTGTCGTGAATGAGGTGCTCCATGACATCGTAAAAGATGAAGTGCGCCGCCTAATTACGCATGACAAAGTTCGCCCGGATGGTCGTAAGCTTGATGAGATTCGTCCGATTTCGTGCGAAGTGGAACTGCTGCCGCGTACACACGGTTCCGGCCTGTTTACACGTGGACAAACCCAGGTATTGAGCGTATGTACGCTTGGTGCGCTTGGGGATGTACAGATTCTTGACGGTCTGGGCCTTGAAGAATCGAAGCGTTTCATGCATCATTATAACTTCCCGCCATATAGCGTAGGGGAAGCCCGTCCGCTTCGTGCGCCGGGACGTCGTGAGATTGGTCACGGAGCACTGGGAGAGCGTGCGCTTGAGCCGGTTATTCCAGGTGATGATGTATTCCCGTATACGATTCGTCTCGTATCAGAAGTGCTTGAGTCTAATGGCTCTAGTTCACAGGCAAGCATTTGCGCCAGCACACTAGCGATGATGCAGGCAGGTGTTCCATTAAAAGCTCCGGTAGCCGGCATTGCCATGGGTCTCGTGAAAGACGGCGAGCACATGACCATTCTGACAGACATTCAGGGCATGGAAGATCACCTTGGCGATATGGACTTCAAAGTTGCGGGTACTCGTGAAGGGGTAACAGCACTGCAGATGGACATGAAGATCGAAGGGATCAACCGTGAAGTGCTTGAGCAGGCGCTGAATCAGGCGCGTGACGGCCGACTTTTCATTCTGGACAAGATGGAAGCTGCTATTCCAGCACCGCGTGAAGAACTTTCGAAGTTCGCACCGAAAATTACGATCATGCGCATCAATCCGGACAAAATCCGTGATGTGATCGGACCAAGTGGTCGTATCATCAACAAAATCATTGAAGAAACAGGCGTTAAAATCGACATCGAGCAAGATGGCCGTGTCTACATCGCGTCTCCGGATGCTGCTGCTAATGCAAAAGCGAAGAAGATTATCGAAGACATCGTACGCGAAGTCGAAGTCGGTCAGGTGTACGAAGGTACAGTTAAGCGCATTGAAAAATTCGGCGCCTTCGTTGAACTGTTCGCTGGTAAAGATGGCCTCGTGCACATTTCCCAGCTTGCGGAAGAGCGCGTAGGTAAAGTCGAAGACGTTGTTGCCATCGGGGACAAGCTTCGTGTAAAAGTAACGGAAATCGATGGCCAAGGCCGCGTGAATCTGTCGCATAAAGTTCTTCTGAAAGAAGAAAAAGCGGCAGAAGAAGCAGGCCAAACTGAATAAATACAAGGATAGCGACTGACTGATTCAGGTCGCTATTTTTTATAGGCGTAGACAAACTGTGTATGTTCACACCCGTACCCGCATACGATGGTACAAACCTTGTTATTGTGTACGGGAGTGAGTGAGATGAAGAAGTGGATGGTAGTAGTTGGCGGGAGTTTTTTATTATATGGGATGGTGATGTACAGCCCTGTTGACACTTTTATCGCATCGCGCAAGCTTGATCAGGCGGCGCTGCAGACACAGGTAGCGGACTGGGAAGCACGCCTTGTACAGATTGAGTCACAGAAAGGGATCGCTCCACAGAATGCGCGGCTTGACTCCATCTGGAAGGCGATTCCTGGTTATAACGGACTTGCGGTGGATCGTGAGGCAACGCTTGCTCGTATGGCCAAAGCCGGGCAGTGGGATGAGAATCAGATTGTATACCGGGAAGTGGCGCCAACTGTGCAGCTTGACCAGCTCGCCCCCGCTCCTATCTATCGCGGTAATCCGCAGAAGCCCGTTGTCGGTCTGATGATTAATGTCGCATGGGGCAACGAATATTTGCCTGCTATTCTAGATACGCTAGCGCGCCATAAAGTAAAAGCGACGTTTTTTCTGGATGGGAGCTGGACGAAAAAATACCCGGATGAAGCGAAAAAAATCGTTGCTGCCGGGCATGAGATTGGAAGTCATGCGTATTCCCATCCAGACATGAGCAAGCTGTCATTAACACGCATGCAGCAGGAGATTATCCGTACGAACATAGTCATTCAGGAAGCGACGGGCATTACACCAACACTGTTTGCTCCGCCATCCGGAGATTTCGATCAGCGGGTCGTTGAGATGGCGGCGCGTTACCAGATGAAGACGATTCTCTGGACAGCCGATACGATTGACTGGCGCAAGCCATCACCGAATCAGTGGTTCCGCACGGTCTCACCTAAAATTAACAACGGGGTGCTTGTGCTCATGCATCCCACTTCCCCAACTGCAGAGTCACTGTCGCGTCTTATTGAACACATTAAAGCAAAAGGGCTTACGCCGGGAACTGTAAGTGATACGATTTCTTCGAAGCGCATTCCGGCTCCGTAAGCAGACAAGTATACAAATTTTTACTTGTGTTCCCCGGGACTCTTTTTATACACTAAGAACATCTGACACAATTGTGTTCTGAGGAGGAAGGCGTAGTGATCGAAACGTTTACGCTAGACAACGGCGTACGTATTATTATGGAAAAAATTCCGACTGTCCGCTCTGTAGCACTTGGCGTGTGGATCGGAACGGGTTCAAAGTTTGAAAATCCGGAATGGAATGGGATATCCCACTTTATTGAACATATGCTGTTCAAAGGAACGACGACGCGTTCGGCAAAGCAGATTGCTGAATCATTCGACCAGATTGGCGGCAATGTGAACGCTTTTACATCGAAAGAATATACGTGCTACTATGCGCGTGTGCTTGACGAACATGCGTCTGTGGCGCTTGATATTCTCGCGGATATGTATTTTAACTCCGTATTTGATGAGAAAGAACTGGAAAAAGAGAAAAAAGTCGTCATCGAAGAGATTCGTATGTATGACGATACACCGGATGATCTGGTGCATGACCTGGTGGCGAAAGCCTGTTATACAGGGCACCCACTCGGCGCAAGCATTCTTGGCACAGAAGATGTGCTGAACAGCCTGACACGGGACGACCTAAATCGTTACGTCGATGCGCGCTATACGCCGGAGCAAACTGTGATCACCGTCGCCGGGAACTTCGACGATTCGCTGCGCGATGCGATTGCCGGGTATTTCTCTGGATATGAGCGCACAACAGCTGAGCTGACACCGAATGTCGCACCAACATTTAACGGCGGCACAGTATGGCGCAAAAAAGAAACCGAGCAGGCACATCTTTGTCTGTCATATCCGGGTTATCAAGTTGGGCATAAAGACATTTACTCGCTGATCTTGATGAACAACGTGCTCGGCGGTAGCATGAGCTCACGTCTGTTCCAGGAAGTGCGGGAAGAACGTGGACTCGCGTATTCGGTGTTCTCGTATCATTCTTCGTTCCAGAACGCAGGTACATTTACTTTATATGCGGGCACGGCGACCAAACAATTGGAAGAAGTGTACACCGTCATGCTGAATACGGTGGCGAAACTGCGCGATGGGGGCATTACAGAAGATGAGTTGCGCAAAGGCAAAGAGCAGCTCAAGGGAAGTCTGATGCTGAGCCTTGAGAGCACGAACAGCCGCATGAGCCGTCTCGGCAAAAATGAATTGCTGCTTCGCCGCCATCTAACGCTTGATCAAATCATTGAGCAGGTGGAAGCGGTGACAACAGACAGCGTGAAGCGTGTGGCTTCTTCGATTTTTGCAGGTCCGCTGGCAACTGCGCTTGTGAGTCCGCTGGCTGAATTACCAGCGTATATGAAGGGGAAATAAGATGACAGACGTAACCGTACACATCAACGTACTGCCGGGGAACGAAGATATCGGGATCCCGCGTAAAATGACAGACTTAGCGAGCGGATTTGACCTGTGTGCCGCCGTTCGGGAAACCGTAACATTGGCACCGGGTGAGCGCGGTCTGATTCCAGCCGGCTTCGCACTGGCAATGCCTGCGACGCTGGAAGCGCAGGTACGTCCGCGCAGTGGACTGGCGTACAAGAAAGGCGTAACGACACTGAATTCACCGGGTACGATTGATGCAGATTATCGTGGTGAGGTGGGCGTGATTCTAATCAATCACGGGCAGGAGCCGTTTGTGATTGAGCGGGGTGACCGCATTGCTCAGATGGTGTTTCAATGGGTGCCGCATGTTGCCTTAGTAGAAGTCGACAATCTCGATGATACGGAGCGCGGCAGCGGTGGTTTCGGGCATACGGGCGTATAAAATACGGCGAGAGCATGGAGAAAACATAAGAGCGATTGGAGGAAGGAAAAGGTGTGTGCCTTTTCCCACCTTGTAATCGTTCTCGTGTTTTCTTTTTTTTGTAAAATCGAAAGTGTGTGGTGGGGAGCTATGTTAGATTGCTGTGCTAGTCACACGATACGTCCCATCTGATTCGATGATGAGTGCATTCAGCTGGCGGCTGTGACCAGCGCCGCCATCAATGCCGATCTTATCGCCGCCGAACCAGACCTCGTCTTTGTCATGCAGCTTAAATCCCGGTGTATGGCCGAATACGACGGTTTTGGAAAGTCTGGTCGGGTGCTTGAAAAATTTCTTACGGATGGAGACAAGTGTTTCCGGCGGGGTGTGGTACCAGTGATTCTGCGCGGGATCAATGCCCGCATGAACAAAAATGTGGCCCCGGTGTTCAAAAAAATATGGAAGAGACTGTATCCATGTGATATGACTACTGTAGTGCTCACAGATACGTGAGCGGGTAGCATATTCCTGCTCCGGTGTATATGGATGCCCGAGATAGCCGGACAGTGTTCCGAATGCGCGGTAGTCATCTGGATACTCGGGAAGTTCACCAGCAAGCCAGGCGAGGAATGCATTCTCATGATTGCCGCGAATGGCGATGGCCCCCTCGGCTGTGAGCTGCATGATTTTTTCGATTACGTCTTTGCCACAAGGTCCGCTGTCGATGTAGTCACCAAGTAGGATGAGTTGATCGATTGTAGGCGTGTAGTTTACAGCTGTGAGCAGGTGGCAGAAAGCATCGTAGTGCCCGTGAATATCGGAAATACAGATTGTGCGCATACAAGACTCCTTTATTTTATATATCGTGTTTTATTTACCTTACCTTATCGTAAAAGACCGTAGACTACTAGATTCGTGGAAGAGGAGATACAGGTTTATATGGAAAGACAGATTAAATTGCTTGGAACAGGGGCTTATCTTCCCAAGCGTCGGGTAATGGCGGAAGAACTGGATCGAAAGCTTGGGATGCGGGATGGATGGACCGTGAAGAAATCGGGTGTGGCAGTTCGGCATTATGTGGACGGGGAAACAGCCTCGCAAATGGGAGCCGCGGCTGTCCGGGAGGCGCTGGCGGTAGCTGGATTGACATTTGCGGATCTGGACTGCCTTGTGTGTGCGAGCGGTACGGCACAGCAGGAAATTCCGTGCACGGCCGCTTTAATTCAGGAACAGCTGGGGGAAGGCATGTCTGGTGTGCCGTGCTTTGATGTGAATTCTACCTGCTTAAGTTTTGTCACAGCACTTGATGCGATGTCCTATCTTGTGCATGCAGGACGATACGAACGAATGGTGATTGTCTCGACGGAGATTGCTTCGGTCGGGCTAAACTGGTCCCATAAGGAAAGTTGTGTGTTGTTTGGTGATGGTGCGGTGGCTGTGGTGATCGGGCGAACGCCAGCAGGAGAGAGCTCGCGTGTGCTCACTTCCCATATGGAAACGTATAGCAAAGGTGCGCATCTGTCTGAAATACGCGGTGGCGGTTCTATGATTCATCCGCGTGAATATGTGCAGGGGCGGGAAGAGGACTTTGTGTTTGATATGGATGGCCGGGCGATTTTCCGTCTGACGTCGAAGCTGATTGATGGGTATGTGGAGCGTCTGTTTGCCGGGACCGGGCTTACGATGAACACATTTGATCTGGTGATTCCGCATCAAGCAAGCGGTATGGCGATGCGGATTATGCGGGAGAAGCTGGGCATTCCCCGGGAGCGGTTCATGGATGTGATCGGGCAGTACGGAAATGTGATCGCGGCTTCGATTCCTCTTGCGCTGCATGAAGCGATTCAGCAGAAGCGCATGCAGCGTGGCGATACGGTGCTGCTGATCGGTACATCTGCCGGGCTGTCGCTCGGAGGTGTAGCTTTTGTCTACTAGTCGGACGGTACTGTTAACGGGTGGGCGAGCTCCCGCCACACTGGAGCTTGCCCGGATATTGCATCTGGCCGGGCATCGGGTCTTGATGGCGGAAAGCTTCCGGGCGCATCTATCACGTCGCTCTCGCAGCATCGCTCGTTCGTATGATGTGCCATCGCCGCGCTATGAAACAGAAGCGTATATTGAACGCCTGTCAGATATCATTCGACAGGAGAATGTAGATATGCTTGTTCCGACGTGTGAAGAGACGTTCTACATTGCCTTGCATCGGGAGAAGCTTGCGCTGTATTGTGAGGTGTTCACAGCGGACAAAAATACGCTACTGGAGCTGCATGACAAATATGCGTTCATCCAGAAAGCCGCCCGCCACGGTTTTCGGACGCCGCGTACCCACCTGGTGGAATCACCGTCTGCGCTGGAGATGCTGCAGAAGGAATGGAACTCGACACAGTCGCTGATCGCCAAGCCAGTGTATTCTCGCTTCTCGGCTCGGGTTCGCGTATGCGAAGAACCCAGTGAACTGCTTGCGCTATCAGAGGAAGTATCGCCGTCTGTCCCGTGGGTTGTGCAGGAGTATATTCCGGGTGTGCAGATGTGTACGTATACAGTTGCGCACAAAGGACGTGTCGTATTGCATGCCGCCTATCGCAGTGTGTACACGGCCGGGCGGGGTGCGACGATTTATTTTCGTCCAGCGTTTGTGCCAGAGCTTGCTGGACAGGTGGAGCGATTTGTACAGGAGACGGGATTTCACGGGCAGCTAGCGTTTGATTTTATAGAAGAGGAAGGCAGCGGAGAGTTCGTCGTGCTAGAGTGCAACCCGCGTCTGACAAGCGGGATTCATCTGTTCAGCGGGTGTCCGGAAGTGGCCTGTGCATGGCTTGGGCTGACGGATCAGGTGCTCGTACCGCATGCGGATGCGGCAGCGATGCTTGGGCTGGCGATGGTGTTGTACGGCCTGCCACGTGTGCGGTCCCATTCGCAGTGGCGGGCCTGGCGTGCGGCTGTTGCCGAGGCGCAGGATGTGATCTGGCGAGCGGATGACCCACGTCCATTCGGGCAGCAGTTTGTGTCGTATGCCGCACTTGCTGTGCGTGCGTGGCGCTTGGGTACAAGTATGATGGCGGCTTCAACAGATGATATTGAATGGAGTGTGAGACCATGAAACCGGATGTATTGGTAACCGGAGCCACTGGTTTCCTCGGGCAGCGGCTTGCCCGATGCCTGCAAGCGGACGGATACCGTGTGACAGCGACTGGGCGAAACAGCCTAGCAGGAGAGAAGCTGGCGGGGGTAGGGATGCGATTCATTCCGGCTGATCTGGCGGATAGCGAGGCAGTGGCGGCGCTCTGTAAGGGAAAGACGTATGTGTTTCACAGCGCGGCTCTCTCTTCTCCGTGGGGGAAGTACCGAGATTTTTATAAGGCAAATGTAGTGGGGACGAAAAATATCATCGCAGGGTGTCAGGCATATGACGTAAGCAGACTGATCCATGTCTCCACACCGAGCGTGTATTTCGCCTATGAAGATCGGCTGAACATTCAGGAGGATGAGCCGCTCCCGCAGCGGTTCGTGAATCATTATGCGGCAACGAAGTTTTTGGCGGAGCAGGAAGTGGAGCGAGCGGTAAAGATTGGTCTGCCTGCTGTCATGATTCGGCCGCGTGCTTTGTTCGGACCGGGGGATACGACCATTCTGCCACGTCTAATTCGGGCGAATGAGAAAAAGTTCGTGCCGCTTATTAACGGCGGACAGGCGCTCGTGGATGTGACGTATGTGGATAATGTAGTAGACGCATTGCGGCTGGCTGCTGTTGCACCGGAAAAAGTGCTCGGTCAAGTATACAACATTACGAACGGGGAACCGCTTAGGCTGATCGATCTGCTTACGATGCTGTTTGCCCGGCTTGAACAGCCGTTTCGCCAGAAGCACTTGTCATTTGCTGCGGCGTATCGTCTCGCCTGGCTGATGGAGATGGCATCCCGTACAGTGTTATTTGGTCGGGAGCCGATATTGACCCGATATTCGGTCGGTGTGCTGGCAAAAAGCCAGACGCTTGATATTTCGCGGGCGCGGGCAGAGCTCGGGTATGAACCGCGTGTCTCGATTGAAGAGGGGCTGAATCTTTTTGTGGATGGGTGGCGAAAACAGCATGACTGCAATTACACTCACGATATTTGATACGGGGTACTGCCGCCAGCTGGAAGCGATCTCGCTGCGCGGTGGGGAATGGAGAATGGTTCCATTTCATGCGCTGGCCTTTGGAATTAACCATCCAGAGCGCGGCCTGGTGCTGTTTGATACAGGATATACGGGGCATTTTTTTGATGCTTGCCGCACGTTTCCGCTGTCGCTATACAGCAAAGTGACGCCAGTGTGCACACATCCTGCGCAAAGTGTCGCTGCGCAGCTTCAAAACCAGGGAGTGGACCTGCCATCTGTGCGAACTGTGTTGCTGTCTCATTTTCACGCGGATCATATTGGCGGGGTGCGGGATTTTGGGCAGGCAGAGTTTGTTTGTATGAAAGAAGCGTATGAACATGTGCGAGAGCGGCGCGGGTTTGCTGCGGTTCGGCATGGTTTTTTGCCACCGCTTCTACCGGATGATTTTGCGGAGAGAGTACGATTTATAGATGAGAGGGAAAAAGTGGTGCTATCGGATAAGTACCGTCCGTTTACCGAAGCGTATGATGTGTTCGGGGATGGCAGTGTGCTGGCTGTCGGGCTGCCGGGACATGCAGTCGGGCAGTATGGCGTGTTTCTGACGGATGAGCACGGCCAGGATATCTTCTTATGTGCGGATGCGGCCTGGTCGAGTCGGGCATATCGTAAGAACGTGCTTCCGCATCCGCTTGCCTCCTTGATCATGTCGGATGTGTACGCATATCGGAAGACGCTTGGAAAGTTGCACGAGCTTCATCGAAGTAATCCAACACTCCGCATCTATCCAACGCACTGTGCGGACGTGTGGCGTCTCGGTCAGGAGGGACAGGTATGAACAAATGGACCGTGCTGGCGCAGTACATCCGCACTACTTCTCGCATGCGCCGCTTTCGAACCCGCGAGGCGCTTATGGATTGGCAGGAGCGGCAAGTTCAGCAGTTGCTTGCGTATGTGCTTCCGCGTTCTTCATTTTACCGCGAGGCGTTTGCCGGGCGCAGGATGGAGGAGTGGCGTCTAGTTCCGCCTGTGGAGAAGGCGGATATGATGGCGGAGTTTGATCGGTGGAACACGGTAGGAGTGACGCGGGAAGAAGCGTTTTCTGCTGCATGGGAAGCGGAACAGTCGCGGGATTTTACACCGGTCGTTCGGGGGATTACGGTCGGGTTATCATCCGGCACGTCAGGCAATCGTGGTCTGTTTCTTGTGAGCTCGGATGAGCGGGCACGCTGGGCAGGAACCGTGCTTGCCAAGCTTTTGCCTGGACCGCTCTGGCAGCGGCATGCCGTGGCGTTTTTCTTGCGGGCGAACAGCAATTTGTACACGAGTGTAGGAGGGCGGCTGATTCGATTTGAATTTTTTGACCTGCTTGATCCCTTGATGGCTCATATCAAACGGCTGGAAGCGTATCAGCCGACGATTCTAGTTGCCCCGCCATCGATGTTGCGCTTGCTGGCAGAAGCGTACCGTGCTGGCACGCTTGTCATGCCTGTTCCACGCAAAATTATCTCCGTAGCGGAAGTGTTAGAGCCGCTGGATGACCTATACATACAGGAAACGTTCGGGCAGCAGGTGCATCAGGTGTATCAATGTACCGAAGGGCTGCTGGCGGCGACGTGTTCACACGGGACGCTGCATGTGAATGAAGATGTGCTGCTGCTGGAAAAAGAATATCTTGATGACAAACGGTTCACGCCGATTATTACCGATTTTTCGCGGCTGAGTCAGCCCATCATTCGCTATCGGCTAAACGATATTCTGGTCGAAAAAACGGAGCGATGTCCGTGCGGCTCGGTGTTTATGGCATTAGAGCGAGTAGAAGGGCGGTGTGACGATGTGTTTTATTTGCCGTCTATTCAGTGTGTGGATGAGATGATCCCGGTGTTTCCTGACTTTATTCGGCGTGAACTGATTGCCGCATCTCCGTTGATTCTCGAATACAGGGCCGTGCAGCATGCACCGGATTGCATACGGCTGTCGCTAAAAACAGAAGGACCGTTGGAAATGATAGAACCGCTTGTACGCCGTCGATTTGCTGCACTATTTGCTTCGCTTGGTTGTTGTATGCCTGAGCTTGTGATCGGGCCATATGAGTGGGTGGGCGGCGACCGAAAACTGCGGCGGGTAGAAAGGAAGCCGTTCTCTCATGATTGAATCAATCCGCTTGTATGATTATACGAACATTCAGGAGCTGCCGTGGGAGAGGATGCGGGATGGGGCATATGCAAAAGCGTATATTCTTCCGCTCATGAAATATGGAGCTTGTACGTACATATCGAATGTACAGACGACCGTGCTGGCGCTTACGGTAGGAGATATCGTCATGCCGGTAACGGTTAATGGGGCGGAATACGACAATTCGTATGTATGCTCGCCGTATACGCATTATGTGTCTTACGCGGAGGAAGAGCTTGCGATGCTGAAATCTCCGCTGCTCGAAAAAACGCTTAGGCTTCTGCTGTGCGGTGTGGGTAGCGCGATGCGGGCGAGCCGGGTAAACAAGATTGTATATGTGAACAATTGGTTGCTATCGACGAATCTGTACGAAGCGGAAAGCGCGCGGTATGCTTCCGAGATTGTAGAGTTTTTAGTCGAGCGCTTCCCGAATCATATCATTGCTTTCCGTTCGCTCAACCGCAAGCTGTATGCGGATTGGTGTGTAAAGTTGGAAGCGTGCGGATGTTTGCTGGTGGGGAGTCGGTATGTATATGTATTTGACCCACAAACGATATCAGCTATGCCATCGCGTGTCCGCAATACGCTGCGCCGGGATGCGAAGCAACGGGTGCGGCACGGGTATGAAGTGGTGCGAAGCGATGAGATGACGATAGGAAATATGGAGCGGTTGGTAGAGTTATACCGGGAATTGTATATTGATAAATATTCGGTGCACAATCCACAGTTCACCCCTGATTTTCTGGAGCAGGCGCGGCGTACGGGTATTTTGACATTGATTGGGCTGCATCGCGCCGGACAGATCGAAGGGGTGCTGGGCTATTTTCAGCGCGGTGGGGTTATGACGACTCCGGTGTTCGGGTATAACATGTCGTTACCAAAAGAAACAGGGCTGTATCGCATGCTCTCGAGTGTACTGGTGGAAGAGGCGGCGGCAAATGGACTTTTGCTTCATCAAAGCGCTGGAGTGGGGGCGTTTAAAGCGGATCGAGGGGCAGATGGGGTGCGGGAATATACGGCTGTTTATATGAATCATCTGCCGCGTTCCCGCAGGTTAATCTGGCATATTCTTGCGATGCTTATTGAGCGTATTGGGTTTCCGCTTGTGGAGAAATACAAGTTGTAATGTCTGTTTACGGCTCTACATTAGAAGAAATGATTGATAGGTTCACATTTTTCCAACGTGCAGTGGAGGAGTGAAGAAGGAAGAAACCTGTCACTTCGGTACGCTTTACGGGGAAGTGAATCAAGGCCGCTTCAGGGTCCTGGCGCACTCGCCCATAAAAGGACAGGATGTTTGTTCACAGAAGGGTTATGGGCAAAAGCCCGTACGCCCGGCCCCTTCCGCTGGGTAGCGCGTACAGGCGTTCCGTGGTTCCTTCCTTCTCCACTCCTGACCGAGTTTGGACAAGTTAACCGTCAAGCACGGCTTGAATATGAATTCAGCTTGCGTTTTACATGCTGGATTAGTTTTTTTGAATCCCAACTTTGTTGGGAGGAGAGAAGAGAGAAGTAAGAGAGCGACTGTACGCTTGTTTCCTAGCGGAGGGAGAACGGCGAATGGGCCTTTGCCCGCAATCCTTCTGTGAAAAAACATCGGGGGCTTTCTTTGCGGGCGAGTTCGTCGGGCTCCTGGAGCGGCCAGTCTGAACTTCTCTGCCAAGCGTACCCAAGCGAACGGCTTCTCTCTTCTCGACTTCCACCACCAAAGTTGCTCGATTCTCCAAAAAATCCCTGCACCTCTTTCGATGGAACTCTCTATATTTCTAGCCAAAGTGCATTTCTCCACCCGAATGCCAATATATTATGAGGAAATACGATGTACAGGGGGAGGCATGTAAATGCGTTATAGTGAATTAGGCGGTAAAGAGATCATTAATGTTGATAGCGGAGAGCGGATGGGAGTTGTAAGCCAGTCGGATCTGGTAATCGATCCGAAAACGGGATCCATTGAATCGATTATTGTTCCGAATACCGGCATGCTCAAAATCGGTCGCAAAAAAGACGATGTGATGATTCCGTGGAAATCGATTCGGAAGATTGGCAGCGAGATGATTATTGTGGAGCAGATGGAAGCGGAGGAGGAGCGGTAGGCAAAGTGTGGTGGTGGAGACGGGAAGAGAGAAGCCTGTCACGCCAGGTATGCTCGCAGAGATGCTATCACTGGCCGCTCCAGGCGTATGTCAGACTCGCCTGCAAACAGGAAGCGAAGATGTATTTCATCGAAGTATTGCAGGCAAAAGCCCGTCTGCCAGCCGTCTTTCGCTGGGTAATCGCATACAAACGTTCCCTGCTTCTCTCTTCCTGTCTTTAACTACACTTTGCGACCCTCCCGTAATAAATGAAAAACATAAACAACAAACTTTAAAGTGCCTTGGGTGCCGCATTGCGGCACCCGAGGCACTTTTCTTTTTTTCATCAAAGCGCTATCTGAAAGTTTGTTTGATTGTGTAATCGAAAAGTATGGCAGGAGCCTAGAGGAGAAAAGCAGCGGAACGCTTTTATGCGACGGGCTTAGCGGAAGACGGGAGGCAGACGCGCTTTTGTCCGCAAGCCTCCATGAATAATCCTCTTCGCTCACCCTTTGCGGGCGCGTCTGCTGGACGTCTGGAGCGGACAGATATTGCTCCTAGCGGAGCGTGACCAAGTGACAACGCTTTTCTCCTCTAGGCTCCCTCTCCAAACTTCGAATTACCCCCAATCCCTCAAACAAACTTCATATAGGCGATTGTCACCACCGGGCGGGGGCGGGAATACGATGAGGGTAGTAAAAGCAACGAATTCCGGGAAACCACGGCGTACGCGCTCGTTTTATGCTTTATCTTGCTGAAACTTTGCAGTAGAATGGTTTGAAAGGGGTTATCATATGCTAACGGGAATTCATGCTGCCTTCATTGGCGGAGATGCCCGCCAGCTTGAAGTCATCAAGAAATTCATCGAACTCGATGCCTCGGTAACCCTCATCGGCTTTGATACATTAGAGAGCAACTTTAACGGTGCCATCAAGCGCCCGCTCTCTCCTGACTTCTTGCTCGATGTGGATGCATTAATTTTACCGATCATCGGATCGGACGACAGCGGGAAGGTCGAAAGCATTTTTTGCTCGAAGCCCATCCAGCTCAAGGACGAACACTTCGCGGCGTTGCCTGCGCACTGCTGCCTGTATGCGGGAATTGCCCGCAGCTTCCTCAAGGAGGCGGTAGCAAGACACGGGCTTAGTCTGCGGGAATTGATGGACCGCGATGACGTCGCCATCTACAACTCGATTCCGACTGTAGAAGGCGCGCTAATGGTGGCAATTCAAAATACAGACTTTACCATTCACAGTTCCACAAGTCTTGTGCTAGGCTTAGGCCGTGTTGGAATTTCGATGGCCCGTGCGCTGCATGCGCTCGGAGCACATGTTCGTGTCGGTGCTCGCAGTTCTGCTGATCTGGCCCGTATTTTTGAGATGGGGCTGACACCGTTCCATATTGATGATCTGGCTGAGCATGCGAATCATGCAGATTTGATTTTCAACACGATTCCGCATCCGATTATTACCGCGCAGGTGATTGCCAATATGCAGCACCACGCGCTTATTCTCGACCTTGCTTCTAAACCGGGTGGTACTGATTTTCGGTACGCCGAGAAGCGAGGCATTAAAGCGATCCTCGCCCCGAGTCTTCCCGGAATCGTTGCGCCGAAAACGGCGGGACAGATTATTGCTAACACACTGTCGCAGCTTGTTTTCGATCAAGCGGGAAACAGGAGGGATCGAGATGGATCTGAAGGGTAAAACAATTGGATTTGCGCTGACTGGCTCGCACTGCACATTTGCTGAAGTCATGCCAGAAGTGCAGCGTCTTGTAGACGCAGGTGCCGAGGTCGTGCCGGTGATCTCTCATACGGTGGCGACAACGGACACACGGTTTGGCAATTCAAGCGACTGGCAGCAGCAGCTGCGCACGATTACTGGCAATGACATCATTGCGACAATCGTAGACGCGGAGCCGCTTGGACCGTCTAAACGGTTTGACGTGATGGTGATCGCGCCGTGCACTGGCACATCATTGAGCAAGCTTGCTAATGCTGTTACCGACAGCGCGGTCATGATGGCTGCGAAAGCGACATTGCGCAATTTGCATCCGGTTGTGCTGGCGATTTCAACGAATGATGGTCTGGGTCTGAATGCTGCTAATATTGCGAAACTTGCGGCAACGAAGAATATCTACCTTGTGCCGTATGGCCAGGACGCTCCTGCGGCGAAGCCAAATTCGCTTGTCGCCCGTATGGAACTTGTAAAAGAAACATGTGAGGCGGCACTGGATGGATGTCAGATTCAGCCGGTACTCGTTGAGAAATTCCGTTATATGAAATAATATTTTCATAGATGAATCTGTGCATCTCTGCATAGACAACATGTAAAGGAGTGGGAAGATGGAGAATCAAAAAGGATATCATGTAGCAGTCGTAGGCGCTACAGGCGCAGTAGGAGAGCAAATGCTTAAAATGTTAGAGACGCGGCAATTCCCGCTCGCCTCTCTTAAATTGTTGGCTTCCGCTCGTTCAGCGGGTAATACTGTTCAATTCAAGGGTCAGGACATTGTGATTGAAGAAGCAACACCAGAAGCGTTCGAAGGCGTGCAAATTGCCCTGTTCAGCGCAGGTGGCAGCGTGAGTAAGGCGCTTGCTCCGGAAGCGGCGAAGCGTGGTGCAATCTGTGTGGATAACACAAGTGCATTCCGTATGGACCCGAACGTTCCGCTTGTTGTGCCGGAAGTAAACCCGGACGCAATGGCAGATCACAACGGCATCATTGCTAACCCGAACTGCTCAACTATTCAGATGGTAGCCGCTATTGAACCGCTTCGCGCTCGCTACGGCCTTGAGCGCATCATTGTGTCAACGTATCAAGCAGTATCCGGTGCAGGTGCCAAAGCGATTCAGGAACTGAATGATCAGACGAAAGCCATTGTGAATGGCGAGGAAGTGAAGAAAGAAGTTCTTCCGGTAGGTTCTCTGCCGAAGAAGCATCAGATCGCATTCAATGTCATTCCACAAATTGACACGTTCCTTGATAATGGATTTACGAATGAAGAGATGAAAATGGTGCGTGAGACAAAGAAAATCTTTGGCGATGATTCCGTTGCAGTGGCAGCAACATGCGTGCGTATCCCGGTTGTCAAAGGCCATTCTGAGTCTGTATACGTAGAACTGAAAGACGATTTCGAACTTGAAGACGTACGCCGTCTGCTGGCGGAAGCGCCGGGCATCGTGCTGCAGGACAATCCGGAAGAGCAGGACTACCCGATGCCAGCCGATGCAGCAGGCAAAATCGAGACATTCGTAGGTCGTCTGCGTCGCGATCTCGACAATCCGCGTGGTCTACACATGTGGATCGTTTCGGATAACCTGTTAAAAGGCGCGGCATGGAATGCCGTACAAATTGCGGAGGAGCTTGTTGCGCGCAATTTAGTATAAGGAGTTTTGCAGCATGAGAATTCTGGTACAAAAATTCGGCGGCTCGTCTTTGACGACCGCCGATAAGCGTGAACGTGCCGTTGCACATATTATGCGAGCGCTTGATGAAGGCTTCCGTGTGTGTGTAGTCGTGTCCGCGATGGGACGCAAGGGTGATCCGTATGCAACGGATACGCTGCTTGATCTTATTCGAGAGAACGGAAATGCACTCGGAAAGCGCGAGAGGGATATGTTGATGGGCTGCGGAGAAATCATCTCGGCCGCTACGATGGCAAGTACCCTTAATGCGCGAGGGTTAACTACAACGGTTCTGACAGGCGGCCAGGCAGGCATCCTGACGAACAATGACTTCACGAACGCCCAGATTGCGACCGTTAATCCAGAACGCATCATTCGGGAGCTGGAGCAAGATAAGGTCGTGATCGTTACCGGATTCCAGGGACGAACGACCGAGTGGGATACGACAACACTTGGCCGAGGTGGTAGCGACACGTCTGCGACAGCGCTCGGTGTAGCACTGCATGCAGAAGTAGTTGACATCTTCACTGATGTGGAAGGCATCATGACGGCAGACCCGCGCATCGTAGAAGACGCACGTCCGCTCACGGCAATCACGTACACCGAGATTTGCAACATGGCCTACCAGGGAGCGAAGGTGCTGCATCCACGTGCTGTGGAGATTGCAATGCAGACGAACACGCCGATTCGCGTTCGTTCTACGTTCTCAGATGAAGAGGGAACGCTCGTGACAAGTGTAGCGGAAACGAACCGGATCGCCGGTGAAGTGAATGATCGCCTCATTACCGGCATCGCGCACGTATCCAACCTGACACAGGTGAAGGTTATGGCCAAAGAAGGCCAGTATGACCTGCAGATGAAAGTGTTCAAAGCGATGGCAGAAAATGAGATTAGCGTTGATTTCATTAACGTAAATCCGATCGGAGTCGCCTACACGATCCATGATGAAATGGTGGACCGGGTTGTTGCCGTTCTTAATGAGATGGGGTATGAGCCCAAGCTTACACGCCACTGCGCCAAAGTATCGACGATTGGGGCCGGAATGGCAGGCGTGCCAGGTGTAATGGCACGTATTGTTGAGACGCTGACAAAAGAAGATATTCAGATTTTGCAGTCTGCGGATTCACATACAACGATCTGGGTGCTCGTGCCAGAGACCGACATGGTTAGAGCTGTGCGGGCGCTGCACAGAACGTTTGATTTAGACAAAGTGCGATTTTGAGGAGGAGAATAGAAGAGTATGTTTGGCAGATTAGTCACAGCGATGGTTACCCCATTTGATGAGCAGCTTCAGGTAGATCGTACAAAAACGGAAGCATTAGTAGAGCACTTGATTGCGACCGGTACAACCGGGCTTGTCGTAGCCGGTACAACCGGTGAATCTCCAACCCTGACGGCACAAGAGAAGCTTGATCTGTACCGCCATGTAGTCGAAATTGTAGACGGACGCATTCCAGTTATCGCTGGAACGGGAAGTAACAATACTGCAGCTTCGATTGAAATGACCAAAAAAGCGGCAGAACTGGGCGTAGACGCGATTATGCTTGTTGTTCCATACTACAACAAGCCGTCTCAGGAAGGGCTATATCAGCATTTTAAAACGATTGCAGAAAGCGTACAGCTGCCTGTGATGCTGTACAACATTCCGGGCCGCTCTGTTATTAACATGACAGCCGATACGGTTGTGCGCTTAGCAGAGGACGTAACGAACATCGTTGCGATCAAGGAAGCGGGTGTGGACTTAAGCCAGATGTCGTTCATCATCGACCGTACACCGGATGATTTCACACTGTACACAGGCGATGACAAAATGACGCTGCCATGCATGTCCGTTGGCGGCCATGGGGTCATCAGCGTTGCGAGTCATGTGATCGGTAACGAAATGACCGAGATGATCAACAAGTTTGTCGCAGGTGATATCGCAGGTGCATCCGCGCTGCACCGCAAACTGCTTCCGATCTTCGAAGGACTGTTCATTGCAGCGAATCCGACGCCGGTTAAAGAAGCGCTCGCACTTCAAGGCGTACAAACAGGCGGTGTCCGTCTCCCACTCGTCGTCCTGACCGAGCAGGAAAAAGCATACGTAAAAGGTTTATTCGCATAATAAATGGGTAAGAAGAGTGGGGGGAATACTTCCACTCTTCTTTTTTTACATACATATAGGCTCATTTGGAGATAGTAATGCGTGATAGCACTTGTTTTTTGTCCACAAAATCATGTATAATATTAACAAGTGAATGGGTTCGGTTTTTACATTGTTTGCTCACATGTAACTACAACTGAATATTAGGAGGAATGAATTTGTCTAAACTAAACCAGAAAGCTCTGTCGATTTTCGCTCTGGGCGGCGTGGGTGAGATCGGCAAAAACATGTACGTAGTTCAGTACGCAGATGACATCGTAGTAATCGATGCTGGACTGAAATTCCCTGAAGAGGAAATGCTCGGAATTGACATTGTCATCCCGGACATTACGTACTTGCAGGAAAACAAGGACAAGGTACGGGGTATCCTCATTACGCACGGTCACGAAGACCACATTGGTGGTCTTTCGTATGTGCTGCGCCGCATGAATGTACCTGTATACGCGACCAAACTGACGCTTGGCCTCATCGAAGGCAAGCTGAAGGAAGCGGGACTGCTCGGAGAAGCAAAGCTGAATCTGATTGATAACAAATCAGAAGTACAGCTCGGATGCTTCACAGCCTCGTTCTTTAAAACGAACCACAGCATTCCGGATTCTGTCGGGGTCTGCCTGGATACTCCAGAAGGTGTTGTGGTTCATACGGGTGACTTTAAGTTTGACCAGACGCCGGTAAATAACCAGAATGCAGATCTCGCTAAAATGGCACAGATCGGTGACCGTGGTGTATTAGCCCTTCTGTCTGACAGTACGAACGCGGAACGTCCGGGCTATACCGGTTCCGAACGTGAAGTAGGCGAGGCGATTATGGAGCAGTTCCATAAATGCAGCGGACGCATCATCGTCGCAACATTCGCGTCAAACATTCACCGCATTCAACAGGTTGTAGACGCTGCCGTACGCTATGACCGCAAGATTACAGTAATTGGCCGCTCTATGGTAAACGTCGTGAACATCGCGACAGAACTTGGGTACTTGAACGTACCAGAAGGCATGCTCGTCGAACCGGAAGAGATCAACAAGCTCCCAGCTGAACGCGTTGTCATTTTATGTACAGGTAGCCAGGGCGAGCCGATGTCCGCTCTGACACGAATGGCGCGTTCTTCGCACCGTAAAGTGGACGTTCTGCCAGGAGATACAGTTCTTATTGCCGCTACGCCGATCCCAGGCAATGAGAAGTATGTAGCCCGTACGGTAGACCAGCTGTATCGCATCGGAGCCGATGTGATCTACGGCAGCGACATTCACGTATCAGGTCACGGCAGCGCAGAAGAACTGAAGCTGATGCTGAACCTGATGAGACCGCAGTACTTTCTCCCAATTCACGGGGAGTTCCGGATGCTTCGTCAGCACGCCATCCTCGCCGAACAGTGTGGTGTACAACCGGAAAACATCTTCATGCTCGACAATGGAGATACTGTGGAGATTCAGAATAACCGTGCACGCTATGGCCCGAAAGTTCAATCGGGTATTGTCCTCATCGATGGTCTTGGTATCGGTGATGTCGGCAATATCGTACTGCGTGACCGTAAGCTGTTATCCCAGGATGGAATTTTAGTCGTTGTAGTTACATTGAGCAAGCAAAACGGAACAATTCTAGCAGGACCGGATATTATCTCACGCGGCTTTGTATATGTCCGCGAATCGGAAGCACTTCTCGATGAAGCGAACCGCATCGTAGGACAAACGCTGCAGCGCTGCATGGATGAGAATGTGAATGAATGGTCGTCACTGAAAACAAATGTTCGCGACGCGCTGGGCCGCTTCTTGTATGAGCAGACTCGCCGCCGCCCGATGATCCTTCCGATTATTATGGAAGTGTAAGGTAAATACGGAATATAAGAGCCGAAACCCCTTGATACGACTGGGTTCTCGGCTCTTTTTGGTTCTATAAAAGTATCGTTGGACCACATTTTTTTGCATCGTAGGCAGCACATGAGCGTATGTGTTCAGCGTAATATTTACATCAGCATGCCCCAGGCGTTCAGATACTACTTTTGGATTTTCACCGAGCTGCAGCAGTAGAGTAGCGTGTGTATGCCGCAAAACTAGGTATTAAGTTATGTGTTTTTATCATTTCAGCCGAGAAGACTCCCACTTCTAAGCGATAGCGAAAGTGAGGGATGAATCGGCTTCGGACGCGGGAAGGCGTCTGCCTTCTCGCAAGTCCGACTGTTTTCTCCCGAAACAGTCAGGTACAATGGGAGGGAGGAGGTGAAACATACATGTTCAAACATAAAGGGTTCAAATTTCGCATCTATCCGAATGAGGAACAGGCTATGCTCATTAACAAGTCCATCGGCTGTGTTCGGTATGTGTTCAATCACTTTCTGGCGAAACGCAAAGAGGCCTATGAGACCGAACAAAAAACATTGAATTATACGGCTTGTTCTGCTCTTTTGACGACACTGAAGAAAGAAGTATCCTGGTTAAAAGAACCGGATTCTACCGCCCTGCAAAACGCATTGAAAGACTTAGATGCGGCCTATCAAAAGTTTTTCCATGAGAAAAAAGGGTATCCCACATTCAAAAGCCGGAAGAATCCCAGACAGTCGTACAATACGACAAACAACAAGGATGCGATTCGTATAGAAGGAACGCAGATCCGACTCCCGAAACTTGGACTCGTTCCCTTTGCCAAAAGTCGGGAAGTAGAAGGACGTATTCTGTCAGCTACGGTTCGCCGCCATCCATCCGGCAAGTATTTTGTATCGGTGCTTTGTGAAGTGGAGATGAAACCGTTACCAAAAGTAGAGAAGCGAGTGGGAGTCGACTTGGGCCTGACAAGGTTTGCGATTCTTTCGGATGGAAAAACATTCGATAATCCGAAGTATCTGCGAAAGTACGAAATGAAACTGGCCCACCTGCAACGTGTCATGAGCAGACGTACAAAAGGGGGTTCTAACTGGAACAAGGCGAGAATCAAAGTTGCTCGTCTGCACGAAAGAATAGCCAACTGCCGCACCGACTTCCTGCAAAAACTGTCCACGACACTGATTCGTGAAAACCAAACGATTTGTATCGAGGACTTGCAGGTGTCAAACATGCAGAAAAATCACAAGCTGGCGAAGAGCATTTCGGATGCATCCTGGTCAGAGTTTCGTCGGATGCTGGAATACAAGGCAGACTGGTATGGACGTACCCTCAGCTTTGTCGGAAAGACATTCCCATCGAGCCAGTTGTGTTCGGCCTGTGGCTACCGGAACCGGGATGTGAAGAACTTGAACCTGCGACAATGGGACTGTCCGGAATGTCATACCCACCATGATCGGGATGTAAATGCGGCGGTCAATATTTTGCAAGAAGGACTCCGATTGTTAGACGTATAAGCTAACCAACCGCAGGAATTGCGGGGGTAGCCTGGGGTACATTCACGTACGAATTCTGCTCAGGAGAGTGGACGAGCCAGGAATCCCCCACTTCAAAAATCGTTAGATTTTAAGTGGTGGGAGTATTCAAGATCTCTACATTTAAAAAGGGGGTAGTGAGATAGATGACGATTTATATTGCACTGTTACGAGGTATCAATGTAGGTGGAAAGAACATAATCAAGATGGCTGAATTGAAGCGAACGTTTGAAGCAATGAATCTGAGTCGAGTTCAAACGTATATTCAAAGTGGCAACGTTCTCTTCGAATCGGAAGAGGAGAAAGAATCGTTACGCAGGCGGATCGAACATGAGATAGAGGTGGCTTTCGGTTTTGCAGTAACAGTTGTTTTAAGAACGGCCGAGGAGCTGAAAAGGATTGTCGCAAATTGCCCGTTCTCGGAAGAGGAAGTCTCTGAAGCTAAGGCATCGTCCGAAGGAGAGAGCCTATATGTCTCGTTTTTGCTTGAAGAGTCTTCGAAGGAAGGGATTGAACGGCTAGGGGCTTTCAAAAGTAACGGAGAAGAGTATCGAATTGTGGGTCGAGAGGTCTTCCTTTTATTCAGCCATAGTATACGTAATTCTAAGCTTGCCAACAATCTTCAGAAGCTAGATGTCCCAGCGACCATGCGTAACTGGAAAACAACAAACAAGCTCGTAGCTCTGGCAAGTGCAATGGAGATTTAATATTTAGGCTCTGTTAAAATTTAATATTGATAATTTTATAATATTAAGGGGGAACCCATAAATAATGGGCTCCCTCTTAGTTCAATAGGTGAAACTACTGTCGAGTATTACCTTAATAATGTTTATTACAATATATCTTTGGAGTGAAAGATATTTTTAGTTACCATCCCAATGATAGTTTATTTGCACAACGCCAGAGGAGAATGTTCTTGTATTAACCATTTTTAAATTTATCCTCTGTTTTAAATCAATAAACAACGGTTTTCCTTCTCCCAAAACAACAGGGTGAATAGATAACCTAAATTCATCAACAAGCCCCAAATTTATAAAAGTTGTAATGAGACTTGCTCCACCATATAGCCAGATGTCTTTACCAGACTGTTTCTTCAATTTATTTCCTTCTTCAAGAATATTATCATTTATAAATATTGCTTGATTACCAGTCTCTTTTTGTGTTCTGGAAAAAACATATTTCTTTTTACTATGAACCAATTTCCAAATTTCCTTTTCGGTATCAGAGTCTTCATTTTTCGGAATATATTGTCCCCATAAATCGTAGCTTTTTCTACCATATAAAATAGTATCAATATGATTTAAGAAATCAGTGAACCCCATATCAGGGTCCATAATGCACCAATCAACTTCTCCATTTTTCCCTTCAATAAAACCATCTAAAGTAACTGCTAAATCTAAAATTATTCTTCTCTGTTTCACGTTATTTGTCATAGCTTTTCATCCTTTTATCATTCAGATTTTGATTTTTCTGTCCCATTGAATAAGGATTACACAACGAATTTAGATAAACGTAGACTATTATATGTATCTTTCATTTCAAATACAAAAGAAGTTAGTAGAAATTCTTTAATGTGCTGTTTCGTGTTTTCATTACTACGACTATCGACAAATAAAAACCAAGCAAGGTAATTATCAAGATACTTTGTAGCCACGCCTTTAAAGCGGCCTATCCATTGTTTCAAGCGAGAATGAAGACCGTTTACATTTTGGATGTGATACAAACCCTTTATAACGTGTTTGCCACTGTCTGATTTAATTTGAAAATGCTCTAAACTCTTATATTTTCTCCAACCTCTATAACTGCGTATTCTGCTTCAAAACGGTCGATTATCTCACGCAAATTCATATGCTTCACCCTCCAATTGAAATTCTTATTATCTATTATATCTCCGAGTGGATTGCAGCAAGAGCAAATTCTTTTAATATACGCCAAAAGAAAAAGCCCATAAAGGACCATGTATGTAAGAGATTTTAAACAATTCCACGAGTCAGTTCTTTTTCTTTGCACTATATGCCATATTGTTACCTTTTCATGTTTAGCGTACTACTTCAAACTGAGTTGTTGCACTTTCTCCATTGCAAGTAACGGTGATAGGCCAAGAACCCAGTGTTGTACGTCCCCCAACACGCCATGTCCAAGATACGTTACCGTTAGCAATTAAGCTATTCCTCTTATTTCTATGATTTAATGTTTCTTGATTCTGCTCTTGCATGAGTATAGATGGTGAAACTTATATACAACCCACATAAAAACAATGTAGCCAAAAAAGGAATACAGATGACTCCATTCACTGCTGTGATGAAACAACCCGACCTTTTCCGCCACCTGTTCGCTAATGGGCATTACAAAGCCGAGAAGAAGAGCTAGGGCCATACGCTGTGCCTTCGTTATTTTTTCTGCAAAACAAAGAAAGCACGCGGTTGCGATGGGTAACAGCACTAATGTAAACGCAATGTTAATGCTGAAAATATGTGGGAGCGGTCGAATCGGAAAGGAATATAGTTGTTTTTCTACAAGGATCAGATCGAGATACGTTCCCAACCAGGAAGAAAATATCATCGCAGGTACATAATGCAGCATTGAATCTTTTCCATCAGCTTGAGGGGGGAAGGATTTTTTCTTTTGCCATGATTGCGAATTCAATTTTCTCCAATGTTTTACAATATGCATGAAAAATCTCACCATCCACATCTTCATTTATCGGAATCAAATAATAGATGACTCTCCAATCATCAAACCAATCGCCGATTTCTGCTTCTTCATGCTCAACATTGCCCCAGGCATGAAGTAGAGAAGGGCTATACAATCGTTTTGCATCGGGTTTCAACTGACAGTTATCGATCCGGCGCGTATACGAAGTGTTCGGAAGCGACTCTTTTACATCGTTGAATAGATGAGGCCAATAATCTTTGCGAGATCCTGTATGAACATGTTTGGCAGCCCACCGTGAAACACAGTGTAAAACATCCGCGCTAAACAAAAGAGTATATAATCTCTTCCCTAATAAAATTCGCTCGTGAAGAGAAGCAAACTGATGGAGGGTTTGCCCGATGAGTTGTTCTTGATCACAGGGGAAAAGAATTTGATTCAAACTCAATATATCCTGTAGCGTAAACTCAAACGTTTTTATTACTGTTTTTTGATAGAACGGATTCTGAATCACTCTTTTTTCTAAATAACTCTGTTCATTAATAACAAGGCCAATGGTTAATATATAGCAGTCTTTATACTCGTAAAAATGATTCCATAACGTCTGCATAAAGACAGACACATGGAAGTAAGGCAGTAAATGAAACAAATTGGTCTGTCTTTTTAGGCTTTCTTCATATAATAAAAACTGTGGATACACATCTTGAAAAATGAGCCAATTTCCGCGCTCTAAGAATTGAAAGTACTCCTGTTGTTCCTTCTCCGAAAGCAATCTCGAAAGCAGTTCCCCTTTTAGATCGGTCATGTTCCAGCCGCCATTCCTTGATACCATATGACCAAGAAACGCCCAGTGAATCTCAGGATGCCGACAGTAAAAGTCATAGTAGGCCCTCGTTCGTGTCACGTTGTTCATATTATGCTGACGAGTACGTTTGTTAATTTGATCAATCAATTGTTGATCGGCTACAGGTAGCTCTGTTATGGAAACGGAAGCTTCTTTCACACAGTTGCTTTTCTGTTTCAAATCTTTTTTTATGGACAGAAGGGGCGGAAGCTGGCTTTGCTTGAACGCTGCCCATTTCTTGCCCAAGGTTGCGAATCTGCTCCCCATCTTCGTCCCTCCCGGAGTATGGATATGGACCATCATGAAAAAAGGAGTGAGTGGATTGAATCAAATAGAAACCGAGATTCATCGCATCATCGCCACGGTAAAACGTCAGCAAGCACAAGCTGGTTCGTGGTACTATTGTTTAGAAAGCGGGCCGATGATTGATGCCTATATGATCATCCTATTGCGAACATTGAACATTCATGATGAAGATTTCATTAGAAGCGTAACAGAGGCGATCATTGATAAACAGGAGCCAAACGGAGCGTGGAAGTTATTTCGTGATGAAGAAGGAGGAAATCTATCCGCTACGATAGAAGCGTACGATGCGCTGCTTTTTTCCGGTCATGCCAGAGTCCATATTGCGCCTATTTTAATTACGTCAGATCGGAAATTTTCGCTCAAAACAGAACGAACTCCTGACGTATCAGACTTGTATATGAAGCATCGAGCGACGAGCATAAACATCCAGCACCGCTCGCTTCTATCATTGATAGCATCTGGCATTCAGCAGCTTTCGTACCTTCCGGAGCACATCCATAATCTAGCAACCCGTCGTGCTGAACAATTCATGCTAGATCGAATTGAGCCGGATGGAACATTATATAGCTATTTCAGTGCAACATTTCTTATGATCTTCGCCTTGCTTGCACTCGGTTATTCGGAACGGCATCCGATTATCGTACACGCCATTACGGGTTTACAAACATTATCCTGTAAAGCAAACGGACGGATGCATGTCCAGAATTCCACATCAACCGTGTGGGACACGGCATTAGTGAGTTATGCATTACAAGAAGCTGGTGTGCCTTATTCAAGCACCACCATCCAAAGGGCGGGTCACTACCTGCTGTCACGACAACAAACAAAATATGGAGATTGGATTGTTCATAACCCAAATGCCGCACCGGGCGGATGGGGCTTCTCGGATAGTAACACGATAGATCTTGACGTTGATGATACGACGGCAGCTCTTAGAGCGATCCATAAGCTAGCAAAAACGAATCCGATATATCGGCAGGCTTGGGAGCGAGGTGTAAGCTGGGTGCTCTCCATGCAAAATGACGATGGCGGATGGCCAGCCTTTGAAAAAAACACCGATAAAGAAATACTGCGCATGCTTCCGATTTCGGGGACTGAGTCAGTAAGTACGGACCCATCAACGGCTGATTTAACAGGGAGAACGTTGCAATTTCTAGGAGCCGATGTGGGGCTACACGTTCAGCACCCGAATATCAGACGCGGTGTACACTGGATACTTAAAAATCAGCAGGAAGATGGCTCGTGGTATGGTCGCTGGGGTGAATCATGCAGGAGTGACGTTGTGAAAAAATATGTTCCACTGGGGGCTAGTACGTTATCCCAAACCGCATGGGCAGTCGATGCGTTAGTTGCGGTTTCAAAGGAGACGACGCCTGCGATTGAACGCGGGATACAATACTTACTTGATTCGGGGAATAAAACCGATTGGACAACAGCGTATCCAACGGGAGCAGGACTGCCAGGGGGATTTTATTTTTATTATCATAGTTATCGCTACATCTGGCCGTTACTAGCATTAAGTCATTACAAGGAGAAGTTTACATGAAGCAGCCAGAAGTTTTCTGACTGCTTTTTTAAATCTTGCGGGCTAGATAAATAGGAGGGGATTAGCAAATGGAGACGGCGCTACTTATTTTGGATGTTCAAAAAGATTTTGTAGGCAAAGAAGCACGTATGCCTGTAGCTACAAATCAGGTTGGGAATACGACTGGTCAGTTGTCAAGAAGGTGACATACAGCAATGAAAAATTCCTGTTTACCGATGATGCTTCATCAAAGGCAGAAGCAGATATGTTGTCATCTTCTGCAGTAAATGTGGAAGCCAATGTGTATAAAGCTGGCCATCATGGTAGTAAAACATCTTCTAGTGCACAGTTCTTGAAAATGGTTCATCCGGAATATGCGGTGATTTCCGTAGGGGCTCATAATAAATACCATCATTCGAACATCGAGACATTACAGCGACTGCAGCGAGTGGGTGTTAAGAAGATTTATAGAACAGATGATAGTGGGACTATTACGGTGGAGACAGATGGTCACAAATTAGAATGGAAAACGGAAAAATAGGTTGATAGGAGGGGGGATAGCAATGTTGTCAGGTTAAGCCCCCCTGCTCCCCTACAGACTTCGTCGTTTTGATTTGGCATAACGATTCGCCATACTTTGTTTCTCTCGTTTGAATGCTCGATTTTTAATGACCGGAACAATATTGCGCTGAAGTTCTTTCAGAAAACGCTCATACAGGTCGTCTTTTTTACGGGCGTCCTCTTCCAAAATCATTTGGATCAAACGATTCTTTAATTTGCCTACCAGAATGTTTTTATTGATGCGATATTCTTCGTACTTGAGTGTTTTGCCCTTATTTTTTTCCTGTACCTCCATCTCAGCTTCTTGTTCAAAGATGGACGCAATCGTGCTCAAGAACACGGTCGCGTAGAAATCCTGCTCGATAAGTACCGGCTTCTCACCGGAGAAATTTTCGATCTCAAATTTATGTTTTAACTCGTTAAATCGAGTTTCGATTCCCCACCTTTTGAAATAAAGCGACTTGCTTTCTTCATGGCTTAGCTCGTCCGTTCCTAGATTTGTAAGCAAAACTTCAATTTCTCCGGTGGGCAATTCCACCTTTAGAACGCGAACCTCCAGAACGGTTCCTTTCTTGATCGGTGTCCCTTGTCTTTTTAATGCTTTGGATCGTTCCTTTGTGATTTCGATTCGTACAACCTCATCGGGGGTGGTTGTATTCCCCACTTCCTTGTAGAAAAAGTGTTGGGATCGCATGACATACTTGAGGCCTTTTTCTTGCAGATACAAGATGAGATCAGCGGATGGATACCCTCGATCAAACAGAATCAGGTTGGGGATGTGGGACTGCTCGAAGCTCAACAGCTTTTCGATGTTGTTTTTCGCCAGATTTCGTTCATTTTCCTCATATCGGCTCAGACATGTACTAATGGCGATTTTATTTTCAAGATCAAATAGGTGGGAGGAACGAGCACGAGCCACTTTGAATCCTTCCTTCCACGAGCTTACATATCCATACGTTTGTTGTGTTTCTTTCGTATTCGGTATTTCCAGGATACTGCCGTCTATGGCTAACAGACGGAACCCTTTATAGGTTTTGAAATCGTTATCTGCATAAAACCCCCGAACGATCTCATCGTTTAGAAGGGTAAACGCGATCGGAGACAGCTTTTGTCTTGCTTCTGAAAAGGATTGTTTTGTATAGGTTGTTTCTGCTAATTCCGGCAGGAAGGCTTCCCGGAACTCGTCGAGTTCCAATTGTGTTGATTTCCGAATCATTCGGAGCAGCAGGCAGATCAAAGATACAAACCCGATTTTTCTGTTTCGCGTGAAATCGCGCTCACTTTTTCTGGACTGATTTTTAAATTCTTCTCCGTAAATCATACGTATCGCACATTCCAACAGCACTTTTCCTTTTTTTTCACGTTATATCGCTCATTTCCATTGTTTACCTCTACTATATCAAAGTTCAGTAAAATCCCCTAACCTGACAACATTGGGGGGGATAGGCCCCCTTCTTTTTTATGTTCACAATTCCATCACGATCTGTTCATTTATTATTTTTGGCGGCCATTGATCTTTCTTTCTGAACTCTATCGAAAAATCAATGATCGTAATTTTTTGTTCTGTATCCAGTGTTTCTAGTACGTCTCGGATCTTTCGATTTCCATAGTACACCCAGAAGCGATAAGAGCAGTCGGCATGTAGAATTTTGCGGAGCGATTTTGTGCGTATGGTTGAATCAATTTCAAATACGGCTAACAACTTCCGATCAGCAAGTGTCCACCAGGCGACATCGATTCGTCCACCTCGGCCATTTTCCTGTACATGTGGAATAAGGTGCTCTTTTTCTCCATAGCAACAGAAGTCAGGGGCTATTTCGAGAAGCTTCTTTTGCAGCGCCATATGAAATTCGAGTTTATCCACCATCTTCTTTTTACGGTTCTGGGTTAGTTCGCGTACCGCATCATTTGCTAGACGAACAATAATCTCACGTACCTGTTCTGCATCAATAACGAGCGTGGTTTGCTTCATGTCCATCCCCCTTATAAAGATGATGATGTACCATAAAGAATTACATTTGATTTTCTCTGTTTTTCTTATTTTTCGTTCAATTATACTAAACTTCCAGAATTTATAAAGATAAAGACTGGGAATTTAGATGTAAATAAAGTAAATTATTTATAGGTAATACGGCAGGAAAGGAAGGGCTAGCGATGCTTGATTGGCTTCGGAAATTGTTCAGTGGTGGTACTTGCACGTTTTGCAAGCGTAAAACGAATGAAAAACGTCGGTACCTAAACGATAAAGGAAAGCCTATTGCGGTTTGTACGTATTGTATTGAATATGCTGAGAGGCGTGCGTATCGAAGGAAGAGGTGATTCTGACCTTTAAAAAATAGTTTTTATACAGCTGTGTGTTGGCACAGGGTGGAGAGGATGTCGCGGGGAATGCCGTGGTACTCTGCCCTAATTGCTGTAGAAAAGCTCATTATGGAAGAAAAGAAGAACAACTTTTGCATGGAGATGAGGAACTCTTGATTACATTATCACTTGGCTCAAAAGAGATTAGAAGTGTTCAGCTACTTGATAGCAAAGAAAATGATATGACCTATAGTATCGCTTGATTCCTTTTAAAAAGTTCGTACTTTCTTTATAAATTAGGAACAGCTATTTATCCTCCTAAGAAAATACCTAACGACAAGCTATAATATTTAGTCATTGATTCAATGAAACAGACCACAAAAGTAAACCTAAGGGTTATTGTCGTGTCAGTAAGCCATTTAGAAAAGATAGTAGTTCAGATTTATATAAGAAGCATTAGAGTTAGGTATGTTGATTATACTTAGAAATTAAAATTAGAGCATTTTTATTGGAGGTTTGTCTATGAAAGCAGCCATGATGATTTTGCTAATGATCTCAACTTCATTAAATGTATTTTTTACTTATCAATTTTACATTAAGCCGAATGTTCCCCCTCCATCTATAAGCCAGAGAGTTGATGCTAATGTTCAAAATTCAACTGTTGCTACACAGGAAAACTCAACCGCATTAAATGATAAAAATAACACTAAAGAAGTGAAAAATATTGAACAGGAAAATAAAGATGTAACAAATACTAGCACTGAAAGTAAACCAGAATCCAAAAATGAGAGTCAACAAGCTACAAATATTAAAAATAAAGGCCAAGATACAAGTAGAGGAAAAGGGAGCATTAAGGGTGTAATTACTTGGCAATATAATGATTTTGTTGGTACAAAAGGGGACGTTGGAGCGGTTATTATTTTAATACCTGCAGATTTTAATAAAAGTAGTCTGAGCGAAAAAGATATTATCTTATTGTCGCTTGGAATAACACCTAAAAATTGTGATATATATACAACAAAAGCGGATGGATACGGTAATTATCAAATCAATAATTTACCTGAAAATGATTATGTATTGTTAGTGATTTCAAGGAAAACATTTAGGAATCTAAACGAACCAATTCCACAATATACATTAAATAAATTAAAATCCCTTTTAGGAGTATCGAATAGCGATAATGGTTTAATGACTTCTTTAAAGCTATATAACAGTATTTTGAAAGAAGTTAAAATCACTGAGGGTGAAGAATATCAGTTTAGTAATGATTTTGGTTATACATATTAAGATGGATGATTTGGAATAAGAAAAATGTATCATTAATATTGAGCAACAGCCAGTTACTTTTTGAATGGACATTTTTAAGAATTAAATCTTTGGGGACTCTTATGAAATATCTTGTAGAAAAAATCATTCAGTTTAGAGATCAGCGTAATTGGAAACAGTTCCATAATCTTGATCTGTTACAACAAAAAGATTTGAAGTACATAACTAACGTAAAAGAAAATTGGTCTTTGGAGCATAAATATGGTTTTGGGGGGAGAAGGAGAGGAGCATAAGCGCCTAAAAGAGTGGATTGCTATATAAGTTGAATTAAAGGTTTTTTATGTTTTGTGTGGAAATAAACCTCTATCAAGATTTTCACGATGGAGAGGCGACAAAAAGATGAATGAGAAGCAGATTGACATACAAGAAGCAAGGAAAGCGATGAACACCACGAAGGATAAGCGGATGTTCGAACGCTATCAAACCGTGTATCTTCATCTTTGTGGAAAGAAAAATAAAGATATTGCACAGCTTCTTGGGCGTACACCCCAAACCATCTGCACGTATTTGAAACTGTATCGAAAAAACGGGCTGGCTGGTCTGGAACTCAGACATTCTCCTGGCGCACCGAAACGTTTAACGGAAGAACAAGAACAACAGGTGGCTGAGGTAGTCGCAACGAAACGTCCGATTGATGTTGATGTCCCTGTCGAGTATAACTGGACCGCAGGTCTAATTGGGAAATGGATCGAACGAGAGTATGGAGTTTCTTACACACTAAAAGGAGTAACCATACTTTTGAAACGTCTCGGTTTTAGCTATACAAAAGCTTCTTATACCCTTGCCAAAGCCGATCCTGAAAAACAGGAAGCTTTTCGTGAAACCTTTACGGGGATAAAAAAAACTTCTGAATGGAGAAATTGACCACGTTCTTTTCCAAGATGAAGCGATGATCCGGGATTATCAGGCTGTTAGTTCTACCTGGTTTCTTCGGGGGAAGCAACGCCTTATTCCAACGTATGGAAAGCATCAGGGTGTAAAGCTAATTGGAGCCTTGAACTATGAAACAGGAAACGTATTCTGTATCGAACGTGAACAGTACGACGCCCAAACATTTCTTTCCTTTTTAGAACTTGTACTTGAACAGTATCCCACAGGGAAAATTGTCATGGTTCTGGATAATGCACGTATTCATCATGCAAAATTGATTCAGCCCTTTTTACAAGAACAGGCGGAGCGTCTCTCCCTTGTCTTTTTGCCTCCGTATAGTCCAAACCTTAACCTTATCGAAGGCTTGTGGAAATGGCTGAAAAAATCAATCATCGAAAATGTGTTTTATGAATCTGTAAAAGAGATTCGTACCAATGTACAGGCATTTATTCAGCACATAAATCAAGATTTATGTCGGATTGTGAATCGCTTGTGCACAAAAAATGTAAATTATTTAATTCAACTTATATAGTAATCCTGCTGAAATTGGAATTTATAATGTAGAAGATACATGTGTGGAGTACACATTTCCTTCTGGTGACAGAGTAGATATCCTGTCCCGGTGTTCAGGTGAAAGAGATGTAGTCGTAGAAATATACAGTAGAAAAGAAAATATAGACTCCAATTTAAGTAATGTAAGAAGTAGTAAAAAGATAAAGGGGAGTTTTGGTGGATATTATAAAAGATATAGCAGAAATTAATCGGCGTTTGTCATTCGACTTGTGGAATATGACAAGCTCAAGCAAGGAACCTAGAGGTTTATCATCAAGACTCGTGCTTCCAACCACGGATGATAAAATTCGGGTCAGTGAGCAGGAAGCCCGTGTTCTTTATACCTCCATTCTAAATTCATCTAACTATTTTTACAGCATCGAAACACCGACAGAGAAGTTATATAGCCAAAAGGGCAGCTTTTCTCGGCGGGCACTTTCTGATCTAAGCCTCTATGCATATAAAGGTGAAAACGGTTTAGAAAAAGTAGCAAATGTAGAATTTAAAGCTCTTAATCCCGATGTAAGCCAAATTAGTAAGGATATCGAAAAGCTAGTAGGAGAGGGGATAGACGGAAATTGGTTTCATTTTCTAAAGAACATTGATAGTGGGACTTTACCTTCACTGTTTAATAAATTTATTGATTCTTTAGAAATGATTAATCCTGCAGATATAACTAAGCCTATTTCTATTTATTTCTGCTTCTGTGTTTTAGATAAGAAGTGGGCTTGTGCTAAACATTATTTTTACGACCCAAAGCAAGGGATGAGCTTAAGCGATTATAACCGTGACTTTTTTCATTTAGGATACACTATAAGTGTATCTCAAGTTCGTGTTGATGAGAAAAATGAATGGAATATTTTGATGATCTAGTTTAAAAGAAGTGCATGTAGCTGCCCTACCCGAAGGCATGATGATTAGAAAAATAAACTCTGAGCGGGTAAATTACCCGCTTTTTCTATACCAACTTTCCGTAGCTTCCTAATTTAAAAGACTAAGTATTCTATTCCCTTTTGTTGAGCTAACGGGCAGGTTAGTGTAATAAGACTGTTCATGTACTGATTAATAAATACCGATTATTGAGAAGCATATGTGAAAAAAACATATCTGATTTTCTCTTCCTGTGTTACCCTAGATTTATATAACTTTTTGAGGTGAAGACATTATGCAACCTACTGTAGTCAAAAATGCGCCAACAACATTTTCCAGAATGAATCCATTTCAAGCGAAAGTTCTCAAAAATGTAAATTTAAATGGAGCTAGCTCTAGTAAAGAAACAAGGCATATCGAGTTCTCGTTAAAAGGATCTGACCTTTCCTATGTCCCAGGTGATTGCCTTGGTATGATCCCTGAAAATGATCCAGAACTAGTGGCTTCTCTTCTTGAGGAAATGAAGTGGGATACAGAAATCGATGTTACAATTAATAAGCAAGGTGATACACTCCCATTAAAAGAAGCGCTCACAACACACTTCGAAATTACGTTATTGACGAAAAAAATTATGCAGCAGGCAGCAGAATTAACAGAAAACGAAGATTTACAAAAGCTTGTATCGAATGAAAATATAGATCAACTGAAAGAATATATGAACGGGCGTGATTTGCTTGATTTGTTACGCGATTTTGGTCCATGGAAAGCTTCTGCCCAAGAGATCGTCTCTTTATTAAGAAAAATGCCACCACGTCTATATTCCATTGCAAGTAGCATTACTGCTAATCCTGAGGAAGTGCATCTAACTATCGGTGCCGTACGCTACACGACTCATGGACGCGAACGAAAAGGGGTTTGTTCTGTTTTATGTGCGGAACGTCTTCAAGAAGGAGATACGCTTCCAGTATTTATTCAACAGAATAAACACTTTAATCTGCCAGAGTCTCAAGATAAAGATATTATTATGGTTGGTCCAGGGACAGGCATTGCACCATTCCGTTCCTTTATCCAGGAACGTGCAGTGAATAAAGCATCAGGTAGATCGTGGCTATTTTTTGGAGACCAGCATGCAGCATCGGATTTCCTTTATCAAAACGAGTTAGAAAACTATCAAAAAGATGGGGCACTGACAAGATTAGATGCTGCGTTCTCTCGTGATACCGCGCAAAAAGTATATGTACAGCATAAAATGCTTGAAAACAGCAAAGAATTGTTTGAATGGCTGGAAAATGGAGCATACTTCTACGTTTGTGGAGATAAGCAATATATGGCGAAAGACGTCCACGACACGCTTATTAGCGTTATTGAAAAAGAAGGTGTGATGACCCGTGAAGCGGCCGAGGCGTATCTAAATGATATGCAAGAGCAAGGGCGTTACCAACGTGATGTGTATTAAAATGAATAGGTGTTAGCGGTACTACCGAATTATTTTCAAAAAGAGTGTCCTTATTCTGCAATTAGCGGTCATAAGGAGGCACTCTTTTTTTGTTCGGCCAAAACTTTATTTTCAAGTCAAATCTGAATCAAACCACTTACGATCGCTACTGCACCAACTCCAGCACAAACCAATCCAACTGTTTTCAAGTTTCTTTTTGAAGATTTTTTCACAATAAAAATAATGCCTAAAAAAATTAGGATGATACCTAAAATAATATTAGCCCCAAAAAGTTGAGGAGCAATACTGTCAAGGGCATTGTCTATATATCTTTCAATTTTTTGTTCCATATCAGTTAGACCTCCATACAGCTCTGTTTATTGGATAAGAAAAGAGATATTATACATACATACATATATATGTATGTATATGTCGAAAAATAAACTGCCTTATGACAGTCTATTTAAATTGCAAATTTCTTTGTGAAAACCTTCAAGAACTGTTAGTATTTGCTCATCAATGATTGGTAAACCAATACCGTTAAACAATTCCTGCAAATGTTTTCCCTTTTGGATATATTCTTCTGTATCTACTGAAAAAATAATTGGACTCAACCAAATATTTGTTAGTAGCATAAGTGTTTCAGCAGCCTGTTTTGGGTAGTGGATGGAAAGTGAACCGTCCATCACACCTTCTTCAATAAACGATTGTATGTCAGGAGCCCCCGTGTTGATACAGTCTATTAATTGATTGGCAATAAGCTTGGGACTTTTTAAAATAGATGGAATAGATTTGAGTGCATCTAGCTGTCCTTGATTAGTAAAGGACAACAAAAAAGCATTTTTAAGTTTTTCTAAACCATTTAAACCTGTCATTTTCTTTGTCTGTTCAAAAGGATTATTTTCTAAAGCCAATCGGTCGAGAACTGCGTTGATAATATCTTCTTTAGATTTGAAATGATGATAGAACGCACCTCTAGTCAAATCTCCTAATTCGTCAACAATATTTTGAATTGTTGTCTGCTCCCATCCTTTTTCAAGGAAAAGTTTAGTTGCAGTGTCTAATATACGCTGTTCTGTTATTTCTGGATATTTATTGCGTGGCAAAACATCACCTCTATACATACATTTATATGTATGTATATTATTCTTTAATTATTTGTATGTCAATAGAAAGCAGTTTTTCTTCAAATGGCTGAACAACAGCTTAGTGGCCAAACTGGTCGAATCCAATAAAACATCCTAGACCTTTCTGCATACTATATAGGGCAGGGAAACAGTCATAAACCTCTTGGATAATCCAGGAGGTTTAGTTTCTTTTTTATACAAAATTCAAAAAATAAAGATACCATGTTCACTTACTAAGTATGGGGGATTTACATTGCCACAGTTAAAACCAGTTTGATGATGAACATTGAGATCGAAACTATCACAGCAGATTGTCCAATTCCGCTGAGTATACCTGTGATAAAACGCAACCAGTTTGTGCTTTCACGCCACTTGTATAATTGAGTAAAGCCATCAATCAGTATTGGTATTTGCAGTACAAATCCTACATACAGCGGGGTATTTGGATAAAAGAATAAAAGGAATGGAATCGCCAGATAACCAAGAAAAATAGAGGTACAACGAGCGCAAAGGGGCATCTGTTTTCCGTTGATAAAAAAAGAACGTGAGGGCTTTCGATGACAAGGGATTTTCATTAGGAGATTGTTCATATCCATTAGTCACAGTAGGTAGAACATCCAGACATGATTGAAATACAATCATCTACCTTCTCACGAGGATAAATACGGTAGAGTGCAACGAAAAGCAAGATACCTAGCACCACGAGCGGAATTCCATAAAGTAGCAAGCCCATAAGCGATAATATGAATCCGCTGATAAAGCAGATAAAAGCAGCCATGATATGGATAAAAAACATGTAGATCCTCCTTTCGAATGAACAAGAATGAGTTTCTTCTCGGTCAATAGTTTAGACTATTTCGCGTATCGACATTATACCAGATGTGTTCGATAAAAATAACTCGGAATAAGACCGAGATTCAAAATATAAAATTGCTATAGAATTCGGTGTAGTACTTGGATCAGACACGACTTCACACCAAAAAAGCTCTGTAGATGGCGAGATTACAAGACGTCTGCTTCAGATGGCTGAGCAGCAACTAAGTGGTAAGTACGTGCAATAATCACCAGTGTATAAGCATACAATAAGACGAGCGCAGAGTGATATACAGTCAAAAGCCTCCCGGATGAGTGGGAGGCTTGTTTAATTCGAAATAGTTGAGAACTTATCGTCCTCGCATCAGCCAAAGTTTTACTGCCATGGTTGTAAACCAAATCGCAGACGTTGCAAAGAATACATAATTAATCCATCTAAGGTTTGAATAGTCAGTAGTAGCTAAGGCAAAGACTAAGGCAATAGCCAACAAACCATCTGTCCATGTTATACGCTTCATTTTGTTTGGTGGTTAATGCTGTGAGGGATTTTATTGTGTAGCCCGATGTAACCACCATCGTTCCCCTCCTCTCCACACCCTAATTTAACATATTTTTAAAAAAAGATCCCATATCGTTCTATTCTTAGATATAGGAGCATACGCTGTAGCGTGTAGCGCTTGCACGCAAGCCAAAGCGGAAGATGGAATATCGGTTGAAGGTTGATGCACACGGTCGAGTTCTAATCACGCAAGAAATTTGTGAACAGCTCGGATATGGCACACTGACGTTTCGGGCGACAGAGAATCTGATTGTCATCTCTAAGAATAAACCCGAAAAAGAATTTATCTGGACACCACAGAAATAAGAAGAGCCTGGTTAGCGCCAGGCTCTTTATTTTGACCACATTGACCACGAAACTGACCAACAGATCCTAACCCGGCGTGCTACCGGGTCTTTTTTTATTATAAGTTCATTTATAAATAGTAAAGGAAAAAGATAAGAAGTTGTGAGAGAAATCCTTTTATATATGAAAGCGTTAAGAGCCCGTTTATTTATAATATTATGATTAAAAAATCGAGTATATTAGCATTTATCAATTCTATAACTAGGGTAACCTCTCTTTGAATTTTAAGATTTTATTTAATTATTAAAAAAATATTGAAAAATTCATAATATATGATATATTTTAGTTGTTTGTTTCTAAAAAATGGAAAGGGGGTAAGCGTTATGATTAACTATGCACTCGAACTTGATCACAATGCTTTTGTATCTATGGATAGCAACTCCTTGTATAACTTCGGAACAAAAGACTTCACACTTGAATCATGGGTTAATTCTACTAGCTCAGGCACCATTATTTCTCGTAAATCTTCAGATGGAGGACCTGGAAACGGCGGGTTTTTGCTTGTTATTAAACCAGATGGTTCTTTAAAGTTTGCTACTGATAACGGATTTGGATTCTATGAAATTGACTCCTCGCCTACCTCTATACTTGATGGTTCTTGGCATCATGTTGTTGCAGTCCGTAAGGGTGGGGTATTGAATATTTATTTAGATGGGGTACTACTAGAAGGAACGATTCAAAAGAATTTAGATACTCCTTTAGATGTTAATAATTCAATGCGCCTGGTTATTGGGGCAACCGATCAAATGCAGGAGCCTAATAATCATTTCTCAGGACTACTGACTGAAATAAGAGTATGGAATTATGCACGAGAAATTAATGACATTTTAAACTATATGAATATTAAACTTTCAGGGGACGAAGATGGACTAGTTGGATACTTAACCTTTGATTTTGGGTTAGTAATTGACTATTCAAAAACACGTAATAAAGCACAAGTAAATGGTAATGTAATGTTTACAACTAAATCGCCTATTGCCATATCTCAAGAAAGTAAATATCCAATGACTTTTTTGTTTTCAGGGGCCTATGATACTGCTACAAAATATGGAGGAGAACAGGGTCAGTGGAATATATGTTCACCACTTTATCTTACCAACACAGGTACTGTTATTTTTAATAATGCTGTAGTTAATAAACCAATTATAAAAGGAAATACAATTTCATGGTCAGCTTCCGATAATCAAACTGCCGCACAGTTTACTTTTAAACTTGATAGCAGTGAGCATTATTTCTGGCCTGAGGGGAATATGGATAGCAACCTTTTTGAAGGGTGGATTCAATGGCCAGGTGGAGGTGCCTTAGACTTTAGAGGGAAAATTTTCGAAAGGGTATCATCATGTTCTGTTGTTCAAAATGCAATGAATGGAATGATAATTGATAGCGGTAATGGAGAAGCGGGAACAGTTCTTGTTGTCAAAGAGATGACTCCTGACACACATAAACATTTTTGTTTTACTGAGAAAGGCGTTATTTTACATGAAGTTAGCCAGTTGGCTGTGACTGTAAAAGATAACGTAGTTTCTGAAGGGACACAAATTATTCTTTCTCAATATCAAGAAGGGAACCAAGGTCAAATATGGAGTTTAGGGACAAACGGATATATTCAAAGTGCATTAGACAATAACATGGTTCTCGGTATATCAGGAAATAATGATGGCTCAGAATTAGTATTAAAGGTAAAAGTAGATAATGATTATTCTCAGCTTTGGTACTCTTTATCGGGCTCTCAATTTATTTATAATGGGGGCTGTGATTTAGTTCTTGATATTTTTGGTGCAAATCCTTCTTCTGGTACAAGTGTTATTGGATATACCAAGAAAACTACAGGGACATTTAACCAACGCTGGTACTTTGCTAATAATTATATTGTTAGTTTTATGAATGGGATGGTACTAAGCATTAAAGATAGACAGGCTAATCAGGGAGTAGAGGTTATAATGGAACCTATGATTCCTAATGCTCCCTGGCAACAATGGATATTGAATGGTCAACAGATAATTAGTAAAGCAGGTAACTTCGTATTAGATCTTGCAGATGCTTCCGCTGGTTCTAGAGTTATATTAGCCGAACCAGACGCCTCTAAAGCAACACAGGAATGGGGACTTTTAAAAACTGATGATCATCAAAATCGAATGCTTAACCGAAGCGTGGAAGAAGTGAATTTAGCAGCGAATACTACTACAAGATTTATAATCAAAATTCATACTTCAGATGAATGGTTTGCTGGTACAGATGATTTAGTTGAGATTAGTTTAAAAGGGACATCCAAGTCTACAGCATTAATTAAACTGGAAAGATCCGAAACTCATAGTAATCCGTTTGAAAGAGGACAAACAGATCAATTTACTATAGAGGTAGAGGATGTAGGAGAATTACAATCAGTATTTTTTAGATATGGAGAAAATACATGGTTTGGTGGAGAAAAATGGGTTATGGACTGGGTATCCGTGTATGATCCAGCCAGAATGATGTATTATTCGGTATCTTATAAGAAGCAGATGGCGTATAAAACAACCCTTAAGTTCACTAGGAAAGTACGAAACGGCAGTAGTGATAAAATTGCAGCTAGTATGTATCCTGCTGAGGGGTATGGTGGCTGGATTGATCATACGTGGGTAACGATTGATGATAGTGAAAAAGGAAGGACTTATTTTGATTGTGCTGGGGGTCATGAAGGTTCTCCAACCACTTCGGATATTGTGGTAACCTATGGAAGTCTTAATGATGCTATTCGTATGGCAACTAGTTATAACTTGAGCCCGCAGCATCCATGGAAACAGGTATATGGGCATGACGATGTAGTAGGTAATGAAACCTGTGGGATTCGCGCTAGTGGATTTAGAAGATGGGATGGACAGTGCCACCAAATAACAAATCGTTTATTACATGTCGGGGTTCCTCCAAGGTCACTAGACGATGCCTCCGTTAAACCGGCTGCATATGGGTTGTCATGCCTACTATGGGGACCTTATGGAATTGGATTCAATGATTGGTGTCGTCAAAATGGATTCGAACCGCCGCTTTCAAATCCAGATGATGCAATTTTTAATTATATTCGTATGTTTGTTACTGATACAAAAAAAGCTCATAGAGCTTATTACTATGCAACAGAGTTGCAAAATCAGTGGGATAGTGATCCTGATGACTGTTCTAAACGACAGCCTCAAGGAGAATTTGTAAAAAGTTTCATTCAATCTCTCCATAAAGATGGACACAGCAACACAACCATTTCCAAGCTTGTATGCTTACCAGAGGATAAAGTAGAACATGATGAGTTGGAGACAGTCTAATATAAAAATGTAAGTTCTAAATAATTTTATTAAGTGAGCCACTCAAAGGGTGGCTTTTTCGTGCGCTTGGCAGCGTACCATACTAATCGGGTTGCCGACGGTCGGAAACATTAGCAGACAGACAGTGCGTCACCGTGAGCTGGGGTGCGGAGGGTCTGAATGCAAAATCCTGTACAAAGCAAAAGCGAACCTAAGTTGGCGTGAGGGCGGGATAACCGTGCGAAAAATCGGGAAGTCCAAATGCCGATAATGTCCCAGAGCGTTAAGAGGGTTGGAATAGGATGGAAGTATGGTAGCATGGTAGCGTGACCCAAGGAGGTCTCGTATTCTCCTAGGGAAGAAGTTCTCTTCCACATCTGATGGAACTGAGCAAAGAGAAATCCACAGGAATGAACGTATGGCCGTCTGACCATCCAAGCGTCAACATACGATATCCTTTGTAATAGCAACCCGTCGCATGATCTTTGAATCGAGCTAACAGTTCTACTTTCTTGCTCCGGTTGCGTTCAAACATGGAGTCGTCAATTACAAAAGCCGTTACACGTTTGTCTGAGGTCAGAGAATGAACCTTCTGAATGGTGAAAGCACTTAAGAACGTAGGAAATCGACGCCATGGATAAGCAGCATGGTTCAAAAATCGGTAAATCGCATCTTTACCAGGAAAAAACTCTCCTTTAGAGCTTTCTAGTAAACGAAACCAGTTTTTATGGTGAAACAAAAGCATGAATACAATCTGGAATAGATAGGAATACGAAAAGCCGAGTTGTTTTGTAAAACCTGCGGTTTTCAAGTGTTTTAGGATTTTTAATTCTCTAAATGCGGTTTGGATCTCTTTAGGGAGTTGATTCTTTTGTTGTTTTTGTTCTATCATATAGGGGACACCTCTTTTGTATGGTATTGGTTGCTCGTCACAACTACTTTACCAAACAAAGTGGTGTCTTTCTATTTTCAGCTCATATTTCAGCGATATTGTCTATCTATGTTGTTGAATTGTACCTAGCCCTTATAAAGTAAGGATTCCCATAACTTATCGCTCTGCGAAAGTTGAGTTAAATAAGCAATAGAATAAGCGGGCAAATCGCCCGCTTATTCTATTTCAAAAGTTATATCACAGAGAGCGCGGATAATCTAACAAACGATAAACGTCTTTTTGCCAGGTAGATATCAGAAATTCCTTATAGGTTAAAGACTTCTCTAACATCATCACTTGTTCTTTGGGCCTGAGCTCATTAAACCTACTAGAGCCAAGAAGCCATTTTACTTTTTGTAGTTTATCTGTTGTTAATCTAGATGTATCACCCCGTTTTCGAACTGCCCTTTCATATAAAAAAGTTTTTACCATATAGGGAATTTCAAGCTGACGTATCTTTTCGATATTAGGGAAGCTTGCTTTGTTTTTGAACGCCAGATCGACAATGTGCTCAGGAATATCTTGATGAATGAGATAATGCTCAACATCGCGTATGGTGACACCGAGCAATTTAGCAATTTCAGAAGTTGTTTTGTTTTCTTCTATGATGAGTTCGCTTATCCTTTTATGCTTATCTAGCCATGAGGTAGTATCCGGGGTAAACATCTTTCGTAGGAGTGCTATTCTTCTTTCTGTACCATCTGAATAGGGCCTGATAAAACATAGGACCTTTTTGAAGCCACTTTCCTTGTATGCCTCATAGTCTGGATATCCGTCAATTAACCAGTGCTTGTTTCTCTTTTCATCCCACTCCACAACCATCAAGCGCTCTAGTCGAGGAGCTACTTTTAATAACTTCTTTCTGCGTTCTAGCCCAACCCTTGAGACTTGCTGTACATATAGCGGTTCGATTTCGCTCAACTCTATCTCATCGACTTTACCCCAAAGCATGTCATCACTTCCTGAGTTTTTTCCTAATTTATGAATAGGGAAATTTGTCCTATTCTCACTTTCGTGTTTCAGGCTTAGAGAAGATAGGGATGATTGGGTAGCAATAGCAGATAATTGATAAGTAAAGTGAAAAAGAAGAGAAAGCTAGAAATATTTAACCTATTCTTCGTCATTAGCCCCAAAGTCTCGAATAATGGTACTGATCAAGGATCATTCTGTTAAAATATAAAATATCAGTAAAAAAGTCATCTTCCTGTTTGAACGCCGGAAAGAGGGCTTGTAACTATTCAGCTTGTGGATAGTTACCAATTAACAAAACTCCCCACCTACGCCATAGTGGGGAGTTTATTTTCTGCAGCAATTTAATTCCTTATATCCAGCAATTCATGACCAATATTTTCAAACAAATCAACATATCCTCAATTAGTTACTTTCCCAAAAGTAGGTGGGCTCCTTTCTTGTTGGAAATATTAGGCCTATCATTTATACTAAAGTTTAGGATCTAAGGGAATGAATATAGGCTTACATTCATAAGATTTTTTTACTAAGCCATTAATGCATCTGGATTGCTTTAAATTCATAAAGATGGATTTATTGAGGAATGGAAAGGGGAGAAGGGCACTTTTTACTGTATCGCGGTAAAAGGAGGTATTGTGCCTATTTTTATGTATACATATCAGGAACGCTTACAAAGAAAAATTGAACAATGGAAATCAAATCTTATTGATTTATCAAAAAGAAATCGACTGTTAAATTTCAAGTCCTCTGGGAGCTCTGTATTATTATTAGATCAGGTAGAATGTGATTCATTAATAATATCTTTGCTTAAAGGCAGATCTATTAAGGTAAGCTCTCTTGTTAATATCGAACGTCTTATAAATTCAATAAAGAAAAAGCCCATAAAATCCGATGAGGAAGATTTTTTTGAACAAGAGGCCCAGGTAGAAAAAGTTGCACTTAACAAATTAGAAAAACAGTTAAATGATATTCGTTTAAAAGGAAATTTATCGATTTCTGAAAAGGGGGTTAACACTTTATTTTTAGCTGTTGGACTTTTAAAGTGGAAAGAGATTGAATTTAGTAAGGAGTTCCTCACTTCCCCGCTTTTATTAGTTCCTGTGTCATTATCGAGAAATTCCTCAAAGGACCCCATGTTTATTCAAAAGCACGAAGATGATATAGTCATTAATCCTGTACTTGAACAAAAAATGCTGAATGATTTTGGCATTACTTTTCCTGATCTGGATGAAGATAATATTGAAAAAGTAGGTGCTCGTGCTTTTCTGAATGAATTAGATGAGATATTAACTGAAAAAGAAGGGTGGGAAGTTCAATCAAGCGTATATCTTAGCTTGTTTTCATTTAATAAGCTCGTTATGTATAAGGACCTTGAGCAATATCAAAGTTTACTTGAGACTCATCCTTTTGTACAACGTTTAAATGGAGAGAATAACGAACATTCGACTTTTGATGAAAGTGGAATCCCAGCTGTTGAAGAAGTAGATCGTAACATGTCTTCGACAAAAAGTTTTCAAATACTCGATGCGGATTCGAGTCAACAAGAAGCAATTATAGCAGCAAAAAAAGGTCTAAGTTTTATTATGCAAGGACCACCGGGCACAGGGAAAAGCCAAACCATTGCAAATATTATTTCTGAATCATTAGCGCAAGGAAAGAAAGTGCTTTTTGTCAGTGAGAAAATGGCTGCGTTAGAAGTTGTTAAAAAGCGACTGGAGGATTGTGGGTTGGGCCATTATTGCCTAGACCTTCATAGTAATAAAGCGAACAAAAAATATGTGCTTGAGCAATTAATAAAAAACTTATCGAGCGAACTCTCCGTTAAATCTAAAATGGATTATGACTCATTAGACTTAACGAAAAAGCAACTTAACCAGTATACACAAGCTCTGCACGCAAAGGTAGCTCCCCTGAATTTGACGGCCCATCAAGTTCATGGACAGATAGCTAAACTGGATGAAACAAGGGAGTTATTTTTCCCTTTAGAAAAGATAGGACAATATTCACAAGAGCATTTACAGCAACTGTTGTGCCTGGTAGAGAAGGTGGAGGAGGTTAAGCCTGTACTTCTGGCACATAATACGCATCCATGGAAAGATGCTATTATTATGGAGTTTACTAATGAATTACATAGTAATGTTAACTCTTTGTTTGAAAGTTTTGCTCATAAATTGTCGGAAATCAAACCGCAGCTTGAGCAGTTAATTGCTGGGTCCGGTGTTTCATGGGATACATCACTTGAAGTAATGGAACGATTCTTTGTTGTGGCAGATCTACTCACATCCTATGAAAATGCACCGCTAAACTGGATAAACAAAGAGAATGAAAATATGCTGGAACGGGCAACGCAACTTCTTGCCCCTGTTTCAGAAAAAGTAACGCAACGAAATGAAAAATATAACGTTATAGCTCAGCGTTATCACTCTTCTGTGTTTGACATGGATATTGATCATGTGATTCAAAGTTTTACTACTCAACATGAAAAAGAAATAAAACTTTATGCCAAATCAACTGCCGATTTTATGCATACTGTTTTTACGCATGATGATAAATTGTTACAGATATGTAGACAGGCGATAGAAGCATGCCAAGCACTTCTAATGTTCCGTGAATATATACAGCAAGAATTGGGATTGAAGATGGAGACGGTCACAGAGTTCTCTTTAAATGATATTGATTTAATTTATGAGAAAGTAAAGAACGTTCCGCGTCCTGCCGAGAAGTGGTTTGATTCCTCTATTCGCGATGAATTGTTAAAAGAGTACCAAAAATCTCGAAAGGTCACCGAAGAGTTGCTTCAAGAGAAAAGAGAGCTGTCCATACTATATGATTTGGATGTATTTAGTCAAACGGATATAAAAGAGGTGTATAGACGTTTTACAGAGGACTATACATCAGCTTTTCGTTTTTTTAATCGTCAGTATCGGAATGATATGAAGAAACTAAGGCTATTTCGAAAGGATAGCAAAAAAATCACATATCATACAGCAGTCCAGGATTTACGCCTTGCACATAAAATGCAAACCAAGGTGGACTACCTTTTAGAAAATAAAGGATCAATTTCTGCCTGGCTAGGTCCTATTTATCAAGGTGAAGAAACATTATGGGAACTTTTATGGGAGAATATGCATCATATTTTTCACCTGTGTGATGCGGGTAAAGTTTCAATAAAATTTATGGAGTTTTTACTTCGTGCAAGAGACTTTCACATCCAAACATTTGGAGAGAAGCTAGAGGATGCAAAGCGCCAATATGAAAGTCTAACTGAAGCAGTAGAGAGTTTGAAAACGTTATTTGCATTTGAACAGGAATTGGATGCAAGAGAAATTCAAAGTAAAATGACAAAGTTGTATGACATAATAGATTTTTTATACAACCAGAGAGAGGGCTTCCTTGCTTATCATTTGGCACCTGGTAAACCAACATATCAAGAAATCCTAAACGATCTTCTTTTGATTCAGGAAGTTCACAAGTTATCTAGAGATGTTGAATCTATGGCTGATACATGTAAAACATGTTTCGGAAGCTTGTTTGATTTTTATCAAACAGATTGGCAGAGTATTGAACAGGCAATCACGTGGTCTCAAAAGATATGTACAATATTTGATCAGCGTGTACCACAAATGATAATGAATATGTTAGAAGATAGTAATAAAGAGAAACGACTAGAATTTATTCGTCAGATTCATGAAATAAAGCAAAAATTTATTGGAACTCAGACAGAGCGAGCGTTTTTTGGAAAGGTGTTTCGATCTCAGGACTTGTTGTTTGAAGGGAAAGATTTGTATCAAGCACACCTTGACATTGTTATTACTCGACTTCGTGATTGGGTGGCTACTTCTCATCAGTTGGAAGAATGGACTCTGTTTAAGCAATACAAAAAGCAAGCGGATGATATGAAAATAGGTTCCTTTGTCGATGAATTAGTAAAGCATGGTTATACCGAAGCCTCCTATAAGGACCTTTTCTTGAAACGATTTTATCGCTTATGGCTTGATTATTCTTATGAACAACTACCTATACTTCGTCAGTTCCGAGTTCATAATCATGAAATAATGATTAGTCGATTTAAGGAACTCGATGTAAAGCAGTTGCTGGATAATAGCCATCGAATTAATGAGATTTTAAACGATCGGAAAAACACAGTCGTGTTTGATCTAGTCATACGGAATCAACTATCTCTACTAAAGCGAGAACATCAAAAGAAAACCAAACACTTACCAATTCGTAGATTGTTTGAGCGAATACCCGATTTAATTAGTGTTTTAAAGCCTTGTATCATGGTGAGCCCATTATCGGTCAGTCAATTTATTGATCCGAATATCCATCAATTTGATCTTGTCATATTTGATGAAGCATCACAAATCGGTTCAGAGGATGCAATTGGCGCTATCATACGAGGTGAGCAGATCATTATTGCTGGTGATAGTAAACAACTTCCACCAACTCGCTTCTTTACCGCTCAAACTACAGATGATGAGTATGAAGAAGACGAAGATGAGACAATAGGTGAAATGTACGAAAGCATTTTAGATGAGTGTGCTGTCTTTATGCCAGAGAGATCACTCAACTGGCATTATCGAAGCAAGCATGAATCACTTATTGCTTTTTCAAATCGATACATCTATGATAACAAGTTGTTCACATTCCCAAGCTCAATCAATAGAGTTAATGATGGAGTATCTTTGGTATATGTTCCGGATGGAGTGTATGATCGTGGGGGTTCTCGGAGTAATAAAATAGAGGCAAAGCGGGTAGCAGAGCTTATCCTTAAGCATGTTGAATCTACACCTGAGCGTTCTTTAGGTGTTATTGCCTTCAGTGAAGCACAACAAAATGAAATTCGTGAGCAGCTTAGTTATTTACTTCTCACTCATCCTCATCTTGAGTTCTTTTTCCAAGAAGATAAAACAGAAGCCTTCTTTATCAAAAACTTGGAAAATGTACAAGGGGATGAACGAGATACAATCATTCTAAGTGTTGGTTATGGAAAAGACGAAGCGGGTAAGCTGTATTATAGTTTTGGCCCTTTAAGTAAAGAGGGAGGGCATAGACGTTTAAACGTTGCTGCTACACGGGCCAAGTATCAATTAATCCTAATTTCGAGTTTGTTAGATACAGATCTTGATGATTCTCGTGTGAGCAAAGAAGGTCCTAAATTACTGAAAAAATTCATCAGATATTGCAAAACAGGTGGAGAAATTGATTTAAGCGAAGGTATTATCGGCGAGGGAGACTTCGACTCACCATTTGAAGAGGATGTGTATCGTTCTCTGACTGAAAAAGGGTTTATTCTTCGACCACAGGTTGGATATTCTGGATATCGAATTGATTTAGGTGTTGTGCATCCGAAACGTCCCGGAGAATATGTATTAGGAATCGAATGTGACGGAGCTATGTATCATTCATCTAGAACAGCAAGGGACAGAGACAGGATTCGACAACAAGTTTTAGAATCCCTTGGCTGGCACATTTACCGGATCTGGTCCCAGGACTGGTTCAAAAGAAAAAAAGATATCATTCAAGAGCTCAGCTCAGTTATTGAAAAGAATATAGAGAGATCCGTTAACACGAATCTTTTTTAGAGTAAACTGTTGCCGTTGTAGCCCGAGTAGTCGATTCGGGCTATTCTTTTTACTAATAACTTTTATAAAAAGTGGATATACTAGATAACATAACGTTTTTAAATTACAACTCTTCTCCGAGTGTTAACGCCGATGTTTTTTTCCTAAAACTCCCCAGAAGACTCCACGATAAGGAGTCTTCTGGTTGACTTTTTTAGAACGCCTTTATTCGAATGTCGTTCCAAAGGGGAGTAGCAAGAGATCATCGATGAGATTAATGAGTTGGTTTCTCATATGAACTTACGTTATTAAGACTATCAGAAGAAGTTAGATAAGATCGGTAGAGTTATAAATAGGAAGAGTAAAACTATAGGAGTGGTATCGATGTCTGAAAAAAATAACATTGTAGAGCTAACTAGAGATATTTTAACTCAAACAGCAACAGCTAAAGTAATGAGCAAGTTATTAGAAAGGGGTTGCTTGTGAACGTGAATCATTCCGCTACACGTTCCACAGATTCGGTGAGAACAGAAAGCCAACCTTTTTGTTCGCTGAATGGTAGACGGAGTGAAGGAACAAGAAACCCCCACTTCAAAATCTATAAGGATTTAAGCGGGGGAGGTTCATCAAGGTTTTATATCCTTCAAAACTAATGTTTTAGGCGATTGGAGTACCATTTTTAACAGGTGCGTCCGGTCTTAAGAGTACTACATCTCCTTCTTCTGGAATACCGCCAATTACCAACACCTCGGATTTAAAACCGGCGATACGTCTAACAGGAAAGTTTACTACTGCGACCACCTGATGCCCAATAAGTTGATCTGGTTCATATCTTCGTGTAATTTGAGCCGAAGAGTATTTAATACCAATCTCGCCAAAATCAATTTCTAATTTTATTGCAGGTTTTCGTGCTTCTGGAAATGGTTCTGCTTTAATTACAGTGCCAACACGGATATCTAACTTCAAAAAATCCTCAATTGTTACCATGATGATTTCCTCCGATTTTTTACAATTATCCAACAAACTAAATAAGTTTCTCTCGTTTGTTAAACAGAGTAGATGATCCCTTCAGTTTACATAAGGATCATCCTTATTATACTGAAAATAACATTTTACAACAAATCAGGCATGAAAATGATAGCGAAGCGGGTGAGTAAATAAATGGGCGCAGCATAACGTTGCGCTCTTTTTATTGGCTCAAAATAGAAGAAGGTCGGCATAGGTTTGAATGGTTAGCAAGAATCAAATCAATCTATGTCTTGCTTGCATTCTAATAATTATCAGATATTATCACACCGATAATCAATATATAGAATTTTATTTATAAAAAACACTATATATAGCTATTTTGGTGTATAATTAAACAAGAACGGATAATCACATCTAACAAATCAGGTGGATACATAAAAAAATCTTGGTGATTGTTGTTCATAAATAATAGCCAATAGATTGGGGATGATGATATGAACGAGAATAGGATAAAAATCTTGGCCATTTCTGGAAGTCTTCGCAGTAATTCGTCTAATACCGCGCTTGTGCGTGCGATTGCTAATTTATCACCTAAGAACATTGAATTCACAATCTATAACGGATTGGGAGACCTCCCACATTTTAATCCTGACATCGATATCGATGATAATGAACCACCTGCAGTCAAAGATTTACGTACACAGCTTAAGGAAGCCGATGGTGTATTACTATGTACACCAGAATATGCTAACGGAGTTCCAGGCGTTTTAAAGAACGCTCTTGACTGGATAGTCTCTTCCGGTGAATTCGTGAACAAACCAGTAGCTGTGATTAGTGCTTCCCCGCACCCTCTGGGCGGTGAGAAAGCACATGCTTCGCTTCTACTTACACTAAATATGGTGAGTGCAGAGGTTGTAGAAGGTGGAACGCTGATTATCCCATTCATTAACCTGAAGTTAAAAGAGGGAGTTATGGATCCTGGAACAGCAGAGGATTTAAAATCAGTGCTCCATGCACTTATACAGGCTATCCGTGTACATTAATTGTGAGAAATTATCTTTAATTAAAGGTAACTTCGATAGAGGTGATGTAAAGTGCTAGAACGCTCTATGGAGAATGTAAGGGGATTAGAAAAAAGAAAGGAAGTGATGTAAGGGAGAGCTTTTACTTTATTGTTAGCTCTTCTCAGTAAAAAAGAAAAGAGGACGATTGCAATGAACAAATATCAAAGTATAAGCAGTGATGGATTTAACCTGAATTATTGTGTAAAGGGGACCGGGAAACCCATATTGGTGGTAGGCAGTAGCGTATATTATCCCCACCTATTTTCGGAGCACTTATATGAAACATTTCAGTTTATTTTCCTTGATCATAGAGGATTTGTGAAGGCGCCCCGGGTTCTGGAATCAGAAGATTATAAATTGGACAAAGTGCTAGATGACATAGAAATAGCAAGGCAAACGCTTTGTCTAACAGATTTCATTATATTGGGGCACTCAGGACACGCTTTCATGGCTTTGGAATATGCAAGAAAATATCCGGAGCATGTCCAAAAAGTTATCTTGTTAAATTCAGCACCTACAAATAGCCAGGAAAGGCAGCATCAGAGCTTTGCGTTTTTTAATGAGAGTGCAAGTCCGGAAAGAAAGAAGCAGTTTGAAACGGATATTGCTCTATTAGAAAGTGATATCAAGCAGGACCCTGAACGACGATTTGTCCACATGTGTATTCGTATGGGAGCGCACAGTTTTTACGATTATACATTTGACGCGGCGTATATGTGGGATGGAGTATACACGAGTATGCCAATCATTGATTATCTGTGGGGAGAGGCGTTCGGGGAGTTAAATCTTATACAGTCACTGAACACTTTCAATAAACCAGTATTTATTGGTTTAGGCAGATATGATTATTTGGTAGGACCTGTTTCACTTTGGGGCTCTATTGATGGCACGTATAATCATGTGAAGAAAGTAATTTTTGAGCATAGTGGGCATAATCCTATGTTTGAAGAACCTCAATTATTTGATAGAGAACTAATCAAGTGGATTTGTGAGGACAAATAACAATTTCATATATGGTTTAATGAAAAAACACTAAGTAAATTTTTCTTAGTGTTTTTTCATTTTGAGGATAAAGTTCGTTCTCCTATTCGCAAGGAAAATGTATCCCAGTATCACAAAAGCTTTACTGAGCCGGTACAAATTTTCAGTAAGAACGATGAGTCAGTAAAGACATTCTCGGTCAGTTTATATGAAAGTTTATTTTTTATAGGTATTTATACCTTGATTAATATGACCGTTATATGACTTCAGCTCATATATAATTGAGCTAGCAATGATAGATTTTTAGAAATTCACTTTGTTTATTACAAAAGAGAATGAGAAAGAAAGGAAAGGGAAAATAAAAATGAAAAAGAAAACTCTTTTTCAGCATGCAGCAGTATGTCTACTATTTACGATTATGTTATTTGGAGGCTTGCTGCCTGTTACGTATGCCTCTACTCTTACTGTTTCTAGTGCAAAGGGGAAAATATCCGGAGGGAGCGGTCATAGTCTCGCCTTAAAACCAGACGAAACAGTGGTGGCCTGGGGGGATAACAGCTTTGGTCAGCTTAATATCCCAGGGTTAACTGGAGTGAGGAGTATAGCTGCGGGATATAACCATAGTCTCGCCTTAAAATCAGACGGAAAAGTGGTGGCCTGGGGATTTAACAACCTTGGCCAGCTTAATATCCCAGCCGGGCTAACTGGAGTGGTGGATATAACTGCAGGAGGCTACCATAGTCTAGCTTTAAAATCGGACGGAACAGTGGCAGCCTGGGGATACAACAGCAGTGGTCAATGTACCGTACCGACCGGATTAACCGGAGTGGTGGCTATTTCCGGAGGCGATTCCCACTCTCTCGCCTTAAAATCAGACGGAACGGTAGTGGCTTGGGGGGATAATAGCTCTGGTCAATGTACTGTACCGGCTGGATTAACAGGGGTGGTGGCTATAGCTGCAGGAGGCTATCATAGTCTAGCCTTAAAATCGGACGGAACGGTGGTGGCCTGGGGATATAACAGCAGTGGTCAATGTAGCATTCCAACCGGGTTAACCGGAGTGGTGGCCATAGCTGCAGGATCCCAGCATAGTCTAGCCTTAAAATCAGACGGAACGGTGGTGGTCTGGGGGGATAACAGCAGTGGTCAATGTAATATCCCAGCCGGATTAACCAGTGGAGTGGTCGGCATAGATGCAGGACAATTGCATAGTCTAGCGGTAAAATCAGACGGAACAGTCGTGTCCTGGGGGTATAACAGCAAAGGTCAGGCTACTGTACCAGTTGGATTAAACCTGCTTCCTCCAAACATTGCCCCTGTCAGCTACGATGCTACCCTTGCTACCAGTCAGAACACACCGAAAAGCAACACCTTAAGCGCCACGGATGCCGATGGAGATGCGCTGACATACAGCATCGTCAGCCAGGGCAACAAAGGAACAGTATCAATTACCAATTCGAGCACTGGTGCATATACTTATACGCCCAATGCTAATGCAACAGGAATGGATACGTTTACTTTTAAAACCAATGATGGAACGGTGGATTCCAACATCTCTACCGTAACGGTAAACATTCTCTCTAACAATGCCGATTTAAGCAGCCTAACGTTGAGCCAGGGAACGTTATCCCCTGCGTTTGCTTCTGGCACTACGACGTACACAGCGAGTGTAGGAAATAAGATAAGTAGTATTGATGTGACATCAACGTTGGCTGACTCTGCGGCAACCATTGTCGTAAATGGAACACCGGTGACTTCCGGTAGCGCAAAGACAGTACCGTTAAATGTAGGTTCGAACACGATCACCATATTAGTTACAGCTCAAGATGGTTCAACCAAAACATATACCGTTACGGTCACCCGCGCAGCCCAAACAGATGCAGAAGCTGTGGCAGAAACGAAAGAGGCATTGAATGTTGGTTATACCGGGGGCGATAGTGCGAGCGGTGTAACCCAAAACGTAACCCTTGTTACAACAGGAGCGAATGGAACAACGATTAGCTGGAGCTCAGATACCCCTGATGTTCTTGCAACGGATGGAACGGTAACACGTCCAGCTTACCTGACGGGAGACCGGACGATTACATTAACAGCTACGATTACCAAAGGTGGAGCCACAGATATAAAAACCTTTACAGTTACCGTAAAAGCTTTAAGCCAGACAGATGTAGAAGCGGTGACAGAAGCAAAAGCAGCACTTGACGTTGGTTATACAGTAGGGGAAAGTGCTGGCAGTGTAACCCAAAACGTGACACTCCCTATGACAGGATTAAATAATACAGCGGTAAGTTGGTCTTCTGATAAACCCGGTGTTATTGCAGCGAACGGAACCGTGACACGACCAGAGTTTACATCAGGTGATTCTATCGTTATATTGACAGCTACGGTTACAAAAAATAGCGCCACAGACACGAAGTCTTTTTCGCAAACAGTCAAGGCAAAGGGTTATGTCATGACGGATGCAGATGCTGTTGCGGGAGCAAAGACAGCTTTAGATATCGGATATGCACAAGGAGATAGTGCGAGTGGTGTAACCCAAAATGTAATCCTTCCATCTACAGGTGTGAATGGTACAGTGATTAGTTGGTCTTCTAGTAACCCGGCTATTCTTGCATCTGATGGTACGGTACAACGTCCAGAATATAGCACAGGGGATGCCACGGTTACTGTGACGGCAACCATTACGAAAAATGGTGTAACCGACACCAAAACGTTTGGAGTAAAGGTAATAAAACGTGCACCACAGCAAAATGCAGATATTAGTTCATTAGTAAGCTCACAAGGCAGTGTTACCCTCTCAGCAAATACGTACAATTATGCTGTAAATGTAGGAAACAGTGTAAGTAGTATGACAATAACGCCCACATTGGCAGATTCACTGGCTACCGTAACAGTAAACAACGCGCTTGTTACAAGTGGTCAACCAAGTCAAGCAATCGCATTACAGGTGGGACAAAACCTTGTGACGATTACCGTTACAGCGCAAGACGGAGTAACCGTCAAGACGTATAAAATAACAGTCACTCGCGCGCCTTCTTCCTCTAGTGGTGGAGGGGGTGGTTCAAGCTCATCGTCAGCTTCAAGCAATATACGAACCATGTCTCTCCTCAATAGTAAAGGGATCCCGGAAGCGAATGTGGAAATTATCCGGACAACTACAGCGGACGGGAAGACAAGCGACAGTGTGACCCTTACGGCTACTAAGGCAGTAGAAGCGGTCACTAAGGCGGATGAAAACAATAAAACGGTTATTATTCCAATGAACGATGCAAAAGGAAAAGAAGCTGATCAAGTCGCTCTTACTGTGCAGAAAGAGGCTCTCTCTGTTCTGACATCTCGTGATGCTTCTATCCAGGTGATGGCGGAAAAAGCAAGCATTGAGCTTCCAAAAGAGACCGTAGCATCCTTGAATAAACAGGACATTCAAATGATGATTGAACCGGTTACAAAAGAGAGCGATGTAAAACAAACACGAACACTTCTGCATGCACAGGCAGAGGATGGAACAATAGTGGGAACGCCACTGCATATTGAAACAAACTTCTCCGGTCGCACGAAGATTACATTACCTTTCACAGGTATGAATCTTCCAGCTGATCCAAAGGAACAAGAAGCGTTTCTACGTTCATTGAATGTGTTCATTGAACACAGTGACGGAGAGAAAAAGGTAGATAAAGGCGAAATCCAATACGATAAGAATAACAAGCCGGTTGGCATTTCCATCTGGGTCGATAAATTCAGTACGTTTACGATGGTAGAAGTTCCAGAAAGTAAAAAGGAAACAAAACTGGGACCTGCTGCTCTTACAGACATTCAAGGTCACTGGGCGGAGCAGGGTATTCAGAAATTGGTTCAGGCAGGATCGATTTCTGGCTATCCGGATGGAACATTCAAACCGGATCAGACCATTACACGCGCAGAGTTTGTGTCTATCGTAGTGAAAGCATTTGGTTTACAGCCGAAGGATCATACAAAAGCGGACTTCCAGGATACAAAAACACACTGGGCGAAAACAGCCATTGATACGGCATATGCAAATAACATCATCAATGGATATAACGCTACGACATTCGGTGCGGATGATACAATTACTCGCGAACAGATGGCAGTCATCCTGACTAACAGTAAAAAGAGCAAGGCGGCAGAGAAGCACGTAAACTTTATAGATGATCTGTCGATCTCAACATGGGCACAGGAAGCAGTAAAGCAGGCGGTAGCGCAGGACATTATCAAAGGCTATCCGAATCACACCTTTAAACCAAAGCAGGCTGCAACACGAGCAGAAGCAGTAACTATGATTATAAATGCTCTTCATGTAAAGTAAGTAAAAACAATCCACTGGCTTAGGCTGGTGGATTGTTTATTTTTACATGTTAGTAAAGAGTGGGAACTGGAGGACATGCGACTGCATCAAGAAATCTTGGGTCAATTCCATAAAACATCCAGAATAGACCGTTCCATCTATAACCTGAGATTTCACCATATTCTACTCGTGTAGGATAAAACCAGAACTGATCCCCAGTAAGGAGCCACACATACGTGTACTGATGTACACAATCAATGATATAGGAAACAGTAGGTTTTTGGGGGATAAATGGTGGTGGAGGAGATGTTGGTGGTCCCTGTCGTGACATAAATACCATTCAAATTCACTCCTTGTAAATAGGCCTTCGACATCTTATGTTGGAATGCATGCAATGGATTGGGTAGATGACCTACATGAGTCAGATGATGTTCATAAAAGCTTATACATCTGACTTTATCAAAGAAGTGCAATTAACTTTGTACCTTTATATGAAATCGATTCACATATATAATTTTTCATAGTAATGTCCGTGGAATTTTATATAATAACTCTGTTCGGTTACTAACTTCATACTTTCGATATAAGTTGTGCAAATGCTTTTTGACGGTATGATCACTTACATATAGCTTTTTAGCAATCTCTTTATTAGTCATTCCCATTTCCAGATAAGCCACTAGTTCTTTTTCTCTGGACGTTAGTGGAGAATTGATCATTGTTCTATTGCCCGGATAGATACTTTTTAAGTTGAAACCGATTTCAATTTGTTTAAATAAAAAATTTAGTTTAACTTTATCTTTTTCGGTGAATTTTTCTTCATCTTGATCACGTAATAACCCAATCACTCCGATGAGTGCCCCGTCATATTTTAGATAGATTCCCATCTCATCTAAAAAAGCATACTTTTTCATGAAAGAATGATAATACTCAGAGTGTAAATACTCGTTAAATGAAGTGACATCCTCAATCTGTTGAATCTGCTGCTTATTTCTCCTATAAAATGGACCAAGTATATCTAATTGATAGAAATAATGATTATATTCCTCCAACGACTTCTTATCAATATTTAATAAAATAGGATCTACCAAATGTTGCTGGTCGTCCACCAACCAAAACAAAGATCGATTAAATCCTAATATTTCACTGAGAACAGAAAGAACTTCCCGACGATAGCTATCTATGTCTGTACTCATTTGTTTACTTGCTAATTCTTCTACGGCAGATAGGACGTTGATATAATCCGTATGCGTTAACTGCATATCTGTCCTCCTTTGTAAGTAGTTATCACCATAATATAAGAATTTTTAGAAAAATAAAATATTTATCCGTTTGGGTAATAGATCAATTTAGTTTCTCACTAGATAATAGGTGTAAAAGGAGGGATGATTTGTGAATATAGTGGAATTCTCTACTTATGACGGTCTAGGGCTGGCTGAGCTTGTAAAAAGCAAACAGGTCACACCAGAAGAGCTTGTTCAACTTTCTGTTAAAGCCATTAAGGAATTAAATCCAGACTTAAATGCTGTTGTCTCGATTCTGGAGGAAGAAGCTATAAGTGAAATTGAAGAAGGTTTACCTGAAGGTCCTTTTCAAGGAGTACCCTTTGTAATCAAAGAACTCGTTCTTCATGCCAAAAACATCCCATTCAGCGCAGGAAGCCGATTGGCAGAAGGCTCAGTACTTCCGGTTGATAGTGAATTAATGAAAAGGTTTAGAAAAGCGGGGTTTGTAACAGTTGGAACGACTACTACGCCAGAGTTTGGATATAACGCAGCTACAGAAGCTGTTCTTTATGGACCGACACGAAATCCGTGGAATGTAAATCATAGCCCAGGTGGATCAAGTGGTGGCTCTGCGGCAGCGATTGCTTCGGGTATGGTACCTGTAGGGCATGCTAATGATGGGGGAGGGTCAATCAGAATTCCAGCCTCGTGCAGCGGTTTAGTAGGCCTAAAACCAACTCGGGGTAGAATACCGGCCGGACCGTATAATAGTGAGCCGTTAAACGGGATTGCCATTGAATTCGCCTTAACGAAAACAGTAAGAGACACAGCCTATCTCCTCGATGCTGTAAGTGGTCCAGATATCGGCTGCTATGGATGGCCCGAATCTCCTTCTGAAGAATACAAAAAGATCATCGAAAGACCCGTCAAACCATTAAAGATCGCGTGGACCGGACGTCCAGCTTCTGGTGTTCCTGTAGATGAAGAATGCTTAATGGCATTACATGAAACGGTTCAGTTATGCGAGGATTTGGGACATATAGTTGTGGAAGATCGTCCTGAATATGAAGTGGAACCTTTTAGTTTAGCGACTTTACAGATTTGGACAGCAAACATTTATAAGATGATCAATGGAGTGGCTAAAGCTTCGGGTAAAACACCAAGTGATAAAAATATCGAATCTGCTATTTGGCAGTGTTATTTATATGGAAAAGAAATGAAAGCATCTGAGCTTTTGGATGCTATCGAAATTAATGCTACTGTTTCAAGACAAGTTGGTCAATTTTTCTCGGATTATGATGTGTTATTATCCCCGACTATGGCTGCATTACCAGCTAAAATAGGGTTTTTAAATGCAAACAATCCATCCATTGATGCCAAGCAATGGACAGAACAAATTTTTACTTATGCGCCATTCACAAATTTATTTAATGCAACTGGACAGCCATCTATTTCACTTCCTTTAAAATGGAGTGCTGCTGGGTTGCCGATTGGTATGCAATTCACGGGCAGATTCGCTGACGAAGCTACTTTGCTTCAACTGGCCACACAACTAGAAAAGGCTCATCAGTGGAAAGACAAAAAGCCAGCGATTCATGCATCAAAATTAGCCAAACCTACAATCTAATAAAAACCCCCACCTTTTTATGGGTGGGGGTTTTTGTATAATTAGGTAATCTTATGTTCAATAGATAAACCGTTCGATTTGGCCAGATGGGGAAAATTAAATTAGAAGAGCTTCCTGTGGAAGTCTGGTTAATTGAGCAATATACTGGGTGATGCGATGTCCCTCGATCCCCACATTTTCTGGTAAATAATATTGTGTAGCAGGGAGGTAGAGATTTACGTATGAACCAATCTTTAGAACATTTCCGTCTGCTATAGGGTCCCCTGGATTTGTAATAACGAAAGAGTTGCTGCCAAGCCAAGATTCAGCAAAGTCCATGTCACCAACTGGTGGACAACCGAAAGTAAATAATTGGCGATAATTTGCAGGGAATTCACCAGCTAGACCATAAGCAATTAAGGATGCTACTGCTCCGCCCCGGCTATGGCCTGTAATAAGTAGGCGTTTTTTTCCTAGAATGGGTTTTACGTGAGCTACAATAGTATTATAAACGGAGTTTAGGGAAGTCACAAATCCTTGATGTGCGTAGATGGTTTTATTGTGTAAATTTACAGGCGTTAAGTTAAAGTAAAAGTTTTTTAACCAGTTGTCAAAGCTGTCTGAACCACGTATAGCTATTACGACTTCTTCCGAGTTACTTGCAATGAAGCCGTACGTATTACTAGAATAGTTGGAGATTTCTAATTCTGGTTGTAGGTTATATTCTGGTAATTTACTCTTAATGTTACTATATGTTTTATATGCTAGATTTGATAATTCAGCGCATCGTAAAGCTGTATTTCTATCAAATTCAATTTTACGAGTTGGCTTAAGAGGGGCTTCTGATACAGTTATGCTTGCACCGATAGAGGTGGCAGCTATACCGATTTGGTGATATGAATCAGTTCTATACTTTTTAGTGAAAACTACCCCAACATATTCTTGGACTATTTTTCCTTGTAAGTGATCCATAATATATCCAAGTTCGGCAGTTCCTGTTTGGTTATCTCCACACCATTTCCAGGAGATAGGCGAATTGGCATCGAATTTGAAATCCTCACGTGTTTTATAAAGGCCGCACCAGCCAAAATATCCCCCGGCAGTGGTTTCCACAGAAATATTCGGATAAATGTATGTGTAGCTTTCCCTGAGTGTTAAAGTAAGAGAGATTTTATTGTCTTCATCGCCTACAAGTTGTTCACCTAATTCAGGGAAAAGAACTTTCGGCTCTGGCCTGGAATTATCTGCATCATCGGCCTTACAATCAGAGATAAGATCGTGTCGTAAGCGAGGGTATACCAATTGTTGTTCCTCGTAACTAAGGGAGTCCCAGCAATTTGTAACTTCTTGAGTTGCATGATTAGGATGCTTACTCTTAAAGAGCGGGGCATTTCCATCTGCTGTAGCCAGCATAGCTTCTATAAAGGGATCTCTAGTTGTCTCTGTATTTACCTGATGTTGAGGCAACGAAGAGACAACAGGATCTTTTGTAGAGACAGAATAAGAACGTCCATACATTATGTTAGAGGTAGCGGTTTTTTGACTATAGCCGTTTTTAAAAATACGAAGTTCGTATTCTTCACTTGTTCCATTTCCAGCCACTTCGCTTTTAAAATAGCTGAAGGAATGATTCCCAGAGGTAGATTTACCAATATAATGATATGCTAAATAATCGGTATTTTTTGCACCCTTTTTGTACAAACCAATCCAGTAATTATCTGTATCTGGAGTGCTTTCCAGGTTCCACTGGATGTTTGGATAGTAGTAAAAATATTGATAGCGAAGTTTAACTTTAACGCCATTATATACATCTAGACCAAAAGAAGTTTCAGAGATGCTGTCTTCTTCTAGTATTTCAGCATAGGGATTTGTGTGGTCATAAGATTGCGGAACGCCAGGCTGCTTAAAATTGAGCCCAAGTACTAGTTGTTGTTTCTCTGTGCTTGTAAGATGATTCCATGCTGAGTGAAGGCGAAATAGGGTAGATTGCTTTGTTTCTTTCTCCATTATATAATCATCCTTTCACATCAATAAATAAAGTGCATGATCACTAGCTGGTACATTAGACCTGGCTATACCAATAAGTAGATAGGTTAGTATTGATTCTAATAACCTCAGATCCCACCTTCCAGAATTTGTTTTTCTCTGTAAGTCTATTATATTGGAATTTTTAGTAATATAGCAATCGGGGGAAGTCATAATAGAAGTAATGTAATTAAAAGTGATAAAATAGTAATATTTAACTAAAAAATACGATCCATATTTCCTTGTGCTAGGATGGATGTTTAGAATTTGTTGAGTTCTATAGTGTAAAGTAGGAAGGGGGAACCAAATATTTACGATTGAGGTGGAAAAATGAAGGTAAAGAGTACAGTAAAACTTGGAACTGCTACAAACTTACTGATGGGCTTAAATCCCTACTGGCGTTTCGGTAGTGAAGCAGAAGATGCATTGTTTCGTCCGGATAACAAGCCGTTAGTCGAGCTCGAAATTGAAATCAATCCGGTGGAATTAACCTGGAGTTATCCAGAAGTTTCGCTCCATGATTCAGTAGAAAGCTTGCTGGATGAGGTATATCCATTCTCGATTGAAAATCCATCCGATGGAACGAAAGCGCCGATCCTTCCGTCCGGTCCGTTGCTGATTGGAGACAAAGATAAAGATAGCGCGATGAAAGAATTGTCGACGATGCTTGGGATCGATCTGAGCAACCCGGATTACGGCTATGCACTTGTGCAGCTTCGGCGCACAGTCGGTACAGCTGAACATCCATGCGTAGAACAAGGAATACGAATCAACCCGAATCCCGCGAGAATCCCGGTAACGTTTGGGGTTGATGAAGCCTTCAGAAAAAAACTAACCATGCTTCGTCCGTGCAGCGATCGTGCAGGACAATTCAGTCCAGACAACATCACAAAAGACATTGCGCTTGATTATCTGGATTTCTATCAAAAATACGGCACACATTTTGTATCGCGAGTAACAACAGGGGATATTATTTTTCAAATATTCGCATATCCATCGTATCGTTTTCAAAAGGTAAAAAAAGCGTACGAAAAAACAAGCCAGCCGATTAGCGGACCTGACGCTATCTCATTTCGTTATTTTACGACGAATGCTACTACAGGAACGTATGGGTATGTCAAAGAATACAGCCGCATTCTTTCATTTAGTGGTGATAAGATGCTTAAACAATCCATCGAAGCGGGGGAGTGGCAGGAAGCGAACTGGGCAGAAACCACCTCAATTTTTGCTCCTTTTCAAGAGGATACGCTGGTATCATTGGACAGGCTCGATGAAGAGTGCACGCAAACGGTCGTCACGGGAATTGAACTTACGTCATTAAGCTTATTCGCTGAACATAACCGCACAAAAGCGTGGACAAGAATTTTCAAATCAGCCATCGTCCAAAAATACAAAGGACGGATTCCCGTCGATTTTGTACCGTACTGCACATGCGATATGAAAACAAAACTTCCGCAGGGGGACATTCCTGGTTTCATCTCTACAATAGCAACACCGACGATCAATGTATACAAACCAACGCTAGACTTATCACAGATGCAATTTGTTGCCAAAGAAGTAGTGAAAACAGGAACCTTTTTCGCCAACATTCTTCATTGCTCTGAGGAAAATACCATTCATCTTCCGGGTACGGATGTCGCCATGACAGCGCAGGTGATCGATATGGCACATGCGCACTCACTGCCGATCCTTGCTCTAGATGATACAGCTTTTGCTTCTTTTATGTTGTCCTGCCGCCGATTCCTTGGCGCAATGATGGTGCGTAATGAAACGGACACCAAACATTATACGATTGTCGATGGCCTTACGTACGTTCTGTGTGATGGATTACATCACCGCTACAGTGTGACCGTCGAGACAGACATACGTACGGTACCACACGCAGACTTGCTTGCACGTTTTGCAAGTAGTATCGAATTTTCTTATGTTTTTGCCCAATCCTTGCTGAATGGAGCAACAGCGACTAAGCAAGTACGCGAATTTGCAAAAAACGCGTTGCTTTGGCTCAGTGAAGTGATTCCGGAAGATACGACAGAGCTTGAGCTAGCAGAGCTGCGCGTGCGTGCACTCGATCTAGCGAAAACGGCGTCTGATCCGATTCCAGGTGCATTCGTTCCGCTGCTGCCTTACAGCGATTATGAGAAACAGGTGCATGCGATTCTTGATTTTGTGAAAGAAATCAACGAACAAATGCAGATAAACCAAGAAGAGATCGAAAGACGAAAACAAAGCGAGCTTATCATTGATGTTGCCAAAAAAATGAATGAAAATATCATTCAATCGGGTGAGTTGTTGGCAAAAGTGATTGAAGCGAGTGCCGCACAGCAAAGCGATCTCGCCGCGTACTACGGCTCGATTGTTGCGCAAAAAAAGACGGAATACGAACGCCAGCAACAAAAAATGGATGAGCTTGAAATTGCCGTGCAGCAGCAGCAAAGCGAAGTGCGGGAAGCAGTGGAGAACTATAAGCAGGCACTTAAAGATTGGCAAACACGAGAATGGATCAAATTTGGACTCGACATTGCGACCAATTTGTTTGATGCAGGAACGACCGTACTCATTCCTGCAAAATCCATTACGTCTGTGAAAGAACTCGGGTTAACGGTACAAAGAATGAAAAAGGTGCTGGGTGTGCTTAATTCTACATTTAAATTATACACATCGGCTAACACGAGCGTCGAATCGATCAAAAATGCACAAGCATCCCTTGACGGCGTAGACGAGATGGATACAATGGCAAATCTGGCGTGGGATGAGATGAGCCAGCACATGAAAGCCATTCTGGCAACCGCTCCATCTGACCCTGAAGTGAACCGCTGCAAAGCTCGTCTTGATGAAGCGTTTGGTATTCTTGTCCTGCGAGGCAAGGCATTAGCTAGCACCAAATCGTCTGCTCGTGATCTTGCCCGCGATATATACATCCAGCAAAAACAGCAGATCATCAATGAAGCGCAGCGCAAGCGCTTAAGCGATCTGCAAGGCTATTTAAAACCGGAAAAAATTGGTGACTTACAGCTCAATAAGATTGACTTAATCGGTTTGACCGGTCATCTGACGTCTATTCAGAATCAGATGATGGGGATTTTAGCTGAAGCGTTTCTCCTGCAAGATCAAGCACTGCAATATCAATTCCTGCAACCGGCTACAAACATCGATACGTTCGACTTGCCCGGATTTAGAAGTGCATTAGCGCGGCAGGAAACAAACAAAATTAAAGCGAAAACATTGTTAAATCAATACCAAACGACCACAACGACACCGATTGACGTTGAGATTCACGGAGTAGTTACCGATCAGCTGATAGGTGGAAATGTGTTTCAAGTGGCGATCCAGCCGGATGCTTTGGAATTTTTAAAATATGTTCAGCTAAGAGTTGTCGCGGTGACAGCGAAAATTGATGGAATCGCTTCTACAGACAGCGGCAGCTATCTCATCAATCTTGCATGCCAGGGCGCACCTTTTTATGATCGAGATGCAGAAAGAAATGCACGGATGTTCACAACCCTGCGTCGAGAGCGAACATATGAGTATGAGGTTGGAACAAACCAGCCCAAGTTTATTGACGAAGGCATGTCATGGTCAGAAGATGTAAACCCCATTACCCCGTTTACGATATGGGAGATGAGTCTACCGAATACGAAGTGTAATCAAGGCATTCGATTCAAAGATCACACGGTCACGATTACACTGTCGTTTACGCTCAAGGCAAGAATAAAAGATGCGCCGGCGCGTCGGCTATTGATGGCGGCAGCAGGTGCACCGTCTGCTCCGGATATTGTCGCAAGAATGTACCAGCAAGGATCTTCATTAAACAATTGGGATGTCGTATTCAATATGACACTCGATAAAATCAATGATACGTTGCAGAAGCAATATATTGAATATAAAAATAACGATACACAATTCGGCGGAAAAATTAGCGCAGACATCAAAACACAGATTAGAAAAAATAAGTATGCGATCAAAAAAATAGACATGGAATACGGGTATCCAAGCGTAACATTCCTCCCGAACAATAATCAGCATGTTCAATTAGAAATGCAAATTACCGGGGGAACGTTGACGGAATGCGAGCAAAAAGAGGGCGAGCAGCCTGAATGTGATCCGACTGTATCTATAAAAAAAGGAATCTTACAGGCGGTTGTACCTATTGAGAAAATCAAAGGTGTGGTCGAGGGACAAAGTAACGACGTCTATAGCGTTGCTCTTAACTTGGAGCAAGGAAGTTTTTCCGCCAAAGGCATTGAGCTTAGTGATGAAGAATCGCTGGATATGAGTGACGGAGAACTTGTTGCGTTCAATGAAGGGGTCAAAGCTTACTTTGAAACTCATAAAATTTCCTATATTATTAACTCGCTCGATTTGTCAAACATCACAACGTTGGAAGATTTGCGGCCACATGAATTCTATTTCAAAACATTAAAAACACAGAGTGGAAATGAAATCTTGCAGTTGTTTATTCAAACCGCGAACCGTACCGCTTTCGATTATAGTCAAACGTTCCTTAATAAGCTGCCAGAGCCAATTCCGCAAGGTGCGGAGTGCAGTCTGCTTGTGAATAGCAGGATATTTTTTGATAAGATCATTCCTGCCAGCATGGATAAAGGGGGATGGAACATCAAGGGTTCGAATCCAAATGATCCAGATAAAGCATGGTACAGCTACTTTACAGAGGGATTGATAAATGGAAATATTGATTTAAGCAGGTTGGATAATAGAAAAACTTATACCGCGTATGGGTCGTCGAAGGATATTGATAAGAAGTATTGGATTCCTGGTGGTAACAATGTCGCCTGGTCAATCAGCGGAATGACGATAATCCCATCACCAGAGGGAAGACTGAAACTTGGGTATTCTCAGAAACAAACGCAATCATTTACTGAAAAAGTTTGCGAGCGGGTGTCTATCGGGGATTGGCATTGTACAGAAAATTCATTGAGTACCGATTTCAACATGAGTATTTCTGCTACTTTACCTCTTAGCATAGGAGGCACAGGAAGAGATCAAAAAATACAAATTCGTGTTTCCAATCAATCCATTGACGTTGATGGAAGAACGTCGGGGGGTGGACCATGCGGCTCTGATGACTTGCAGGCACAAGTCAATCAAGCTCTAAAGGATCAAATCCCAGGACAGGTTGCTGACAAGATTAATGTCGATTTTGAACCCGTTTCTGTGTTTGCGTTGAAGAATTTGCTTTTCCCAAGTAAGAATTATATTAATCTAACAGAGGTATATGCACCTGGTGATTTAGTTATTTTTGGTAATTTCACAAGCGAATCGTAAAAAGAATGAAGGAAGGGGCCGACTCAGAAGTCTGAAGAGACGAACGGGGAGGAGGCCCTTCTCTTCAGAAAGATGGCTTAACAGATGAAAACTTTGAAGTGTTTATAAAGAACTAACGCACCCATTGTGGTGCTTTTTTGTTTATGGCGCTCTAAATTGTGGGCATCGATGTAGAATTTCTTTTAGGAGTGATTCGGGTTTCTCATGTTCAAAAACAACTTTTTGATATTCATGCCCTTCTAACTCTAAAATAACAACGTGTTCATGGTTTTCAAAGGAAAGGAAATACCACTCTCCATTATGTAGAAAACGTCCTTCTTTCAGGTTCTTACCTATACCTGATGTACCAATGCGGAAGCTAAATGGAGAAACTTCAAATGTACCGGCGGAGACTTTTTTAATAGTTGAGTAAGGAATTTCCAGCTCTCTTTTTAAAGCGGCGACACTGGTTAATCCGGTGAAACAAATGACCATCTTGTCTTCTTGCCATTCAATTTTTCTACTCAAATTATTCCCTCCTCATATGAATACGCAACGATATCTTATCACTTCAACTTTCGCAGAGCAAGTTAACTTGTTCTCTGATATTTGGTTTATCGTTATGGTTTGAAATGTGATATTGTGGAAAAAAGATAGCACCCAAAGTAAAGGGTGCTAAAGGCATAATGTATTTTCGAATAAAGAGTAGGATTTATAGGATACGGAGCGCTTTTATTATGGTTATTCGGACTAGTCGCTGCTGTCATTACATTGATTCGCAGATCCTCCTACATGCATACGAAACAGCGGCACGACCGTTAACATGCCAAGTAAAAATAATACACCTGCTGCTTCATATGCACCGACAAGTGTAATCGTTTTTTTCAGCCAGCCAGCCGCACTCATCGTCACAACCATCATGCCCATAAACATCGGAGTAAGCACACCGTTCACACGTCCGATGTATGCTTCTTCAGACGCTTGTAAAATGAGCGTGCTTACCCCGATATGAATACAAGGGAAGAATAAGCCATTAAAAAATTCCAGTACAAGCGTCAGTTTCATATCAGTTGACAGTCCGATGCCGCAAGCAGAAATCGCACTCACAAGCATCCCCATCGCCAGCAATTTTTGTGGAGAAACTTTTTTAGCAAGCCCCATGACCAAGCCACCACCGATGAGCATCGCGAGACCGTTCACCATTAGAAGCCATTGGACACTTTCTTTCGGAAGACCGAGCCGTTCCATTACAATAAAGACGGTGAGCGGCTGTAAAATTCCAACAGCAAGCCCGGCGAACAAGAAAGCCCCACTGAGCGACTTTAATACAGGGGTCCGTAGTACATAACGAAATCCATCTACCATCTCCTGCCACACATTTTCTTCGCCTGTTTTCTCCTCCACTTGGTCAGGCGGAAGCAGTCGCAGCACGGCTGCTGATAATAAAAACGAGACACCCGTCACTCCAACCGCAATCTGAATCCCAAACGTTTGATACACAAACGTTCCTACTATCGGGCCAATTACCATGAAGATGGCCATTAGTGATTGAAACATGGCCATACCAGCCTGTAGTTGTTCAGGGGCAACGTGAACTTTAAACAATTTCATGGCAGACGGTTGGGAAAACTGCGATAAAATCGCCGATACAAGCGTAACAAAAAAAACAGACTGCCATGTACCGAATACAAGTGTCAATAATACAGCGAATACCGATAGTGCGCTTACGATGTCGCACCATACCATCGTCCGCTTCGGCGGCCAGCGATCCGCGTACGTGCCGCCGATAAAGGAAAATAGAAAAATCGGCGCAAACTCTGCGACCGAAATGAGCGAAACGGCTAATGGATTGTTGCCCGTTTTATCCATTACAAATAACAAAACAGAAAAATTGCGTACCCAGATGCCGACTTGCAGCAAAATTCCAGATAGCATAATCGTCTGTACAAATCGATTTTGAAACAAATTTGTCTTCCCAGGTATCGAATGTTCCATTTTCTCACCCTCCTATATCTGGTATCTGGGCTTCGTGCCTTAGTGATTATAGTATCCCCGCTTTCCTTTTGCAAGCTACCTTTCAATGGACACCTCGAACTGAAAGTGAGAAAATAAAAGCGATTATCCAAAATGCTTGTACATCAGGAGTTGTAGACATGTGGAGTTGGATTGAAAAAATAGGTAGTTGGTTTGGGAAGAAGAAACGAGAGAATGAACAAGCGGAAGCGATTATCGAGCCTTCTGTATGGGATGAAGGGGAAGAAGCGGAGCTTCCAACGCTTGCAGACACAGGACATGAACCAGGAGCAGTGGTATATAAAAAGCGACTGCCTGAGGTTCCTGGAAGAAGAAAGGCGAGAAAAAAGCCCGTCCGTGTGATTGATCAGAAATTACTTCAGCTACTGGAGTATCGTAATGACCTGGCTGTAGAATCAGTAGATTTCCCCGGGGATTATTCTCCGAAAGTTCCGTTACGTCCTCATCAAATTCAGTTATACAATGCCCTACTAAAGCGCGATGGTTTACTCATCGCCGATCAAGAAGGGGTGGGGAAGACTCCGCCGATTTTGTGTTCTCACGAAGCGAAGATACAGGCGGGGATGATTCAATGTGGGCTATATATTACGAAAGCGAGCTTATTACAAGACGTCTATAATCAGGCGCAACGATTTACTCATTTACGTGTCCTTATTCTAAAAGGAACGGTCGAACAACGCATGAGTATGTACGCTGACTTTTCCAGTCATCGGTATGATCTAGTGGTTATGTCATACGAGCAATTTCGTCAGGATATCGACCATGTGCTACATATCCACCAAGAAAATCCGTTTGATGTGTGCTACTTAGATGAAGCACATAAAATCAAACATGCAGAATCACAAGTTGGCAAGGTTGTTCATCGGCTCGAAACGAGAGAACGATATGCGATCACCGCGACACCTGTGATTAACGGTGCTGATGATTTATATAACATACTGAAGTGGCTGCGCTGGCCTGTAACTTCCAAAGTATTTTATGCAAGTGCGGTTGTCAACATGGAATCTTTAAAGGAGGCGTTGCGTACAAACATGATTCGCCGCTTGAAAGCAGATGTGATGCACAATCTTCCTCCTGTTATCCCATACAATCTTACTGTCGAGCTTACAGAGCTACAGAGAGAATTATATGAAGCGGTAAAAAAAGCGATGCCGGGTGAAGTTTTTGAAGGGTTTTCGTTTTACCATATCCCGACGCCGCTCGCCAAGTACACGCGTCTGAGCCAGATTGCAGAGTCTGCTGAAATTGTAGGCGGAGCAGAAGGAACGGCAGGAAGCGGAAAACTGGAAATCGTAGAAGAGATAGTAGAGGATATCGTCTTACGGGGCGAAAAAGTCGTGATCTTTAGTCATTCACGCATTTTTGTAGAAATTATGCATGAGTATTTTGAGAAGTATAATCCGGCTATTCTTCATGGGGAAATCAAGAATCGACAGCAACAAGTAGATAAATTCATGAACGATCCTACATGCTGGGTTATGATCGGAAGCGAGTCTTCTAGTAGAGAAGGTTGGACAGGAACGATTGCGAACAATGTCATCTTTACAAGCAAACCGTGGTCTCCTGCGTATGTATCCCAATGCGTCGGACGTGTGTGGCGTTTCGGAGCTGAGGTGCATGAGAATATTAACGTATATTCTCTGATTGGAGAGGGAACGGTTGATGAGAGTCTGGAGAAGTTGCTAGGTGAGAAGCAATATGTGATTAATCAGCTTATCGAAACCGGAACGAACCGCAGTGATATGCTGCGCCTTCTTATTGAAGAGGAGGAAAAAGCACACGATTCAATCAGGACAAGCTGGTAAGAGTTTGAAGTTTTATGATCGGGGGTTGTTGTTTTAAGGGGGGCTTTGATGAATAGGTTATGGTTTGTAAGTCTTGCATCCGCTATCGTTATAATCGCCATAGTAACAATATCTGCTATAGTACCTGATTTGCTTTATCGAAATACATGAGCCGGAACCCATTGATACAATTGGGTCCCGGCTCTTTTTAGATTTATAAGAGTGTCTTCGAAATCATAATTTCGCCAAACTTTCCTTTGATTTTTCAGTAAAGTCAAAATATAAGTATATTTTTACCAATAAAAAAGTTAAAATAAAGGTGCATTTACCGAAAATATTACCATTCTTATTATTTTTTCCTACTCCTACGACATTACTTTAAATCATTCCAATTGATTTTAAGCCCAAAGGAGGAAAAACTATGAAAAAGGAAAAGATCGTGATTACTGGTTACGGGATTAAAGCGCCTGGTGGGTATAATGTAGATCATTTTACAGATTCGCTTATCACACAAGTAAGCGCCCTGGAACTGTTTGCAGGGCAAGGAACCGAAGGCAAAGATATTGCGTTTGGGGTTGTGTATGACAAGCTAGAGGAAATAAAAAAAGATAAAAAATATCGACGATACCCGAGAATTAGTCTCTTGGCGATGTCTGCGATGAAAGAAGCCATACAGATGGCAGGAAAGACAGACCTGAGTGGATATAGAACAGGGATTTTCATGGGAACTGCGTTAGGAGGAACCCTTGGATATGATGAAGTCATTACGATTGCCAATGAGAATAACTTTAAAGCAATTCCTGTAACGGGATGTGGGATCGTTCATTATCATAGTCTAGCTTCTTCGATGGCAGAGTTATTGGGGATAACCGGGGTGACAAGAACAGTCGCAACCGGGTGTTCAGCAGGGATCGATGCGATACAGGATGCGATGATGTATTTACATGCCGGTGAATTGGACACCTGCATCGTCGGAGGAGCGGATGCCCCCATTTCTAAATCGGTCATGTATGCTTTTGGGAAAATAAGGTGTTTATCACAAAATAAAGAGCTGCATGCCATGGGCGTTCCATTCTCAAAGAAGAGTGCAGGGTTTGTCATAGCGGAAGGTGCCAGTGTACTAGTTCTTGAAAAGGAATCTGCTGCGTTAAACAGAGGGGCCAAAATTTTAGCCGTAATTGACGAAGTGAGTACAACGAATGATGCAACGGGAATATTTTTTTCAGATAGCGAAGGGAAGCATATACTGCATGACATGAAGCGTGTCACGAAAGATAGAAGACCTACGTATGTGAATAGTCAGGCATTAGGGATGGTAGAGAATGATAGGATTGAAGCTACCAACCATATGCAATTATTTGGTACGGACATTCCGATTACTTCTATAAAAAGTATAACGGGTCATATGTTTGGAGCCAGCGCAGGAGCGCAAATGATTGCTTCCCTGATTGGTATGGAACATAATTTTATTCCAGGCACGGTGAATGCCGTTCGAGATGATTATCCAGAATTACCGATCGTATTTGATACCACGCAGACTGAGGTTGATCGTGTTGTTGTGACTTCTCATGGATATGGGGGGAATAATGCCGCTATCTGTATTTCTAAATACTAATTTTTGAAAATTTACATATAACGGAGAAGATGATGATTACATTATATGAGTGCAAAGAATCGTTACTCCCTTTGATTATTAAGAAAATTCCGATCATGATACAAGCCCATCTTCAGGATATGATAAAAGAGATCGAAAACTTTCATGAAGTGATTGAAGATATTGAGGCGTATAGAATCTCCTTGTATTCGGTATGTACGACAGTGGTCGGAACGTTATTTAAGGAAAATGATGAATACGTAAAAGCCTTACAACAAATCGAACAAGCCGGTTATGAAATAGGGGTTTATTTTGGAGAAGTGAGGCAGATAAGCAGAGAAACACTTATTCAAATTACACATAATATCCGGGTGAATTCTTTTGAGCATGTATGTTATGTAATGAATCACCATCTATCCGACCCCAAGGAGCGTACCTTTCTGATCGCTAGATTTAATGAAATTCTAAATACGAGATTCACCAGTTGTATTAATGGATTTTTGTTTGCAAAAGACAAAGTAATCAATCATTTGCATAACCAGAAATTATCAATTATGGGACAGATGGCAGCGGGAATGGCTCATGAGATCAGAAATCCGCTTTGTAGTATTAAAGGGTTCCAGCAATTAATGAAGCAATTGCTACTTAATGAGACAGAAGATCGAAAAGATTTTTTGAATTATATTGATATTTGTATTGATGAAATTAGTCAAGTAGAGAACCTGGTATCTGATTTTCTTATTTTAGCACGTAAAGGAGAGAGTCAAAAAAGTAAATGGGAAAAGGTAAACCTGAATCACGTTATTCAAAAAGTGCATGATCTATCTACATATTTTGCAGTAGAGAAGAACGTTACCATTCATCTATACATGCCCAAAGCTTCTGTTTTTGTTCAAGGTGTATCTTCTCATATTGAGCAGATTGTACTTAACATCATAAAAAACGGTATCTCCGCACTAAAACCAGAAGGAATCTTGTTTATTACGCTAGATCATTCAATGGATAACAAAGAGGCGGTATTAACGTTTGTTGATAATGGAATCGGGATTCCGGAAAGTCAACTAAGCAAAATTTTTGACCCGTTCTTTACAACAAAAGAAGAAGGAACAGGGCTAGGTTTATGTATATGTAAGGGGCTAGTGGAAGAGATGAAAGGAAGTATTACAATACAATCGAAAGAAAAAGAAGGAACAACAGTTGAGATTCGCGTACCTTTAGTTACGGTGTGTAGCAAATAAAACCCGAAATATAGATTTCGGGTTTTTTCTTTATATTATGAAAAATAAGGTGGTAAGTAGGGAAAAGAGAAAAAAGAGCCGATTATAAGAAAAGTATAGCAACATCACTTTGTTTCGGGGATACTACTAGAAGCTACTTACAATCAATTCGCAGGAAATAAGGTGAATGATACATGAAAAAAATCCTTCATATATACAAAACAGACTGGCGCAACATTTTTCGTGTGCCGATCGCCCTTCTTCTCATCATCGGCTTGATGGTACTCCCGTCGCTGTACGCCTGGTTCAACTTAAAAGCTTCCTGGGACCCGTATGGCGATACATCCGGGATCAAGATCGCGGTAACAAATGAAGATACGGGTACGGTAATACATAAAGGAAACATCCATAAAAGCATAAATGTTGGTCGCGAAATCGTAGAAAGTCTTAAGAAAAATCATAAACTCGGCTGGACGTTTGTCACACGGGACGAAGCAGAGCGGGGAGTTACGCACGGGGACTACTACGCAAGCCTGCTGATTCCGAAAGACTTCTCTGCCAAAATCGCGACCATCCTCGAAGAAAAGCAGCAGAAACCGGAGATCGAGTACAGCGTTAATGAAAAAATTAATGCGATCGCACCAAAAATTACAACGACTGGCGCATCAAGCGTTGTGGCGCAAGTAAGCGAGAACTTCGTCAAAACGACAGGCGAAGCGGTCTTGACATTATTTAATGAAGCAGGAATTAAGCTGGAGAAGGAATTGCCGACGATTCGTCATATTGAAAGCCGAATTTTCGAGCTGGAACGGAGTCTCCCAGAGATAGAGGAAGCTGGAAACAAAGCGCTGGAGTTGGAGAAAAAGCTGCCAGAAATCCGGGAGAAAAGTCAAAAAGTCGTCGAGCTAGACAAGAAAATTCCAGAAATCCATCAGGCAGCAAACCACATTCTCGTTCTGGAACAGAAGCTTCCAAAAATTAAGGAAGTCGGTCAGGAGATTGTGCTCATCCAGCAAAAGTTGCCTGACATTCAACGGGCGGCTGACCGAATTACCGAGATCGATCACAATTTTGGCCGGGTAGAAGAGGGGCTCAATACGGCCATTGAAGATGCAGGAAAGGCGGCTGCTGTTATTAGCAGCGCACAGCAGGCGTTGCCAAAGCTTGCTCAGATCGCACACAATGGGGGAGAGTTTGCGAACGGGCTTCATAATTTTCTCCAACAAAATAAGGGTGCGCTCGAGACCGCAGCTCCTGTTATAAAGCAAAATCTTATATTGTTACAGCAAACAGCTGATGCAGTGACGCAGTTAACGGATGTACTGCAGTCGGCAAATATTGATCCGAAGCCAACGCTTGCCGCGCTGTCTTTTTTGCAGGAGCGTCTGCAAAATGGAGCGGCTATTATCGATAGGACGATTGAGCTGGTGGCGACGTTGAATAAATATGTGCCGAATGCGGCACTTGAACAAATGATGGATCAGCTCACCAAGGTGAAAAGTAATTTTGAGCAGCAGAGTCGTACGCTACGTGCTATTCAGACCGCGATTGAGCAAGGAGAGCAGCCAGCTAAGCAGCTAGTCGATAATTTGAACACGCTCGCAAAAGACGCAAGTGATACATTAGGTAAGATTTTATCCCGTTATGATTCTGAGATTGTCCCGGCTGTTACGAAAGCGTTAGATCGGTTGACGTCTACGGCGCAGAACGCATCCGATGTACTACAAGCAGCGCAGGAGCGTCTACCCGATATAAAAACGATTCTCGATGATGCGGCAGCGGGTGTAGCATTCGGCCAGCAGGAGCTAGTACGCCTGCAGAAGAATCTGCCGGAGATTCGGCAGAATGTTCATGAAGTGGCCCAGAACATTCAGGCCAAAATGGGGCATCTGACCGAGGGCGTCAATGAAGCAGCCCGTTTTGTGCAGAATGATCTGCCGCGCTTAGAGCCAAAAATTCATCAAGCCGCCGACTTCGTCCGAAATGACTTGCCACATGTGGAGCAGGATGTGCATAAAGTAGCGAATCTTATCCAGACGAAGTTGCCGGAAGTGGAAGCGGCTGTGCATAAGGTGGCTAATCTCGTTCGAAATGATTTGCCAGAGCTCGAAAGTTCGGTGAAGAGCGCAGCGGATAAAATTCGCGAGTTCAAACAGTCACAAAACGTTGGGGACATTATAGCGTTGCTTAAAAACGATATTCACCAGGAAAGTGATTTCCTATCTAAACCTGTATTGTTGAAGGAACATAAGAAGTTCCCGATTCCGAATTATGGATCGGCAATGACACCCTTCTATACGGTGCTTTCATTATGGGTGGGTGCGATTCTTTTGGTATCATTGCTGCGCTTAGATGTGGAAGATCCAGAGGGACTTTATAAAAGCCGGGATATTTATTTTGGCAGGCTGCTGACATTTTTGACGATTGGCGTATTTCAGGCGCTTATTGTATCGATTGGCGATATGCTTGTGTTGGGGGCGTATGTAGCGAACCCGATTTCCTTTGTGCTATTTGGGGTGTTCAGTAGTGTAGTGTTTATGACGATTGTCTACACGTTCGTATCCGTGTTTGGCAACATTGGAAAAGCACTTGCGATTGTTATGCTCGTACTTCAGTTATCCGGTTCAGGTGGGACGTTTCCGATTGAAGTGACACCACCGTTTTTTCAGGCGATTCATCCGTTGTTGCCGTTTACGTATGCAATTAGTCTGCTGAGGGAAGCGGTCGGGGGGATCGTATACGATATCGTATGGAAAGATATCGGTTGTATGCTGCTCTTCTTGGCAGGAGCGTTCTTACTTGGCCTTGTATTGAAAGAACCGCTGAGCAAGTCGACGCAGCGAGTAGCGGAGAGAACGAAAGAAAGCAAAATCATTCATTAGATCGATTAGAGATACAACAAGAGCCGGAAACCCCTGACAAGGTTTTCCGGCTCTTGTTTGTGCAGCAGACATTGTATGGCTAGCTATTGGTTGTATACAGATGGCTACGTGTAAGCGGCAGGTTGTTGTTAGCCCCTTTGGAGAACAGAACTTGATGAAGGCCGAGATCGCCCAGGCGGAAGAAGGCAGCACTAGAACGCAAGTACAGGCGCCACATGCGGATGAACCGTTCATCATACATGGTTCGAATTTTATCTTCGTGCGCATCGAACCGCTTTGCCCACTCATCGAGCGTCATCGCGTAATGAATGCGCAAGTTTTCGATATCAAGTGCGTGGAAATCATATTCCGGTAACAGTTGAATAATTTCGCGGAAGGAAGGAATGTAGCCCCCCGGGAAGATGTGCTTTGCAATCCACGGATCAGTCGGATCTTCCTTCTGGTGTGTAATTGTGTGCAGCAGCATTAATCCTCCGTTTTTCAGAACATTTTGAACTGTTTTCATAAAGGTCGGATACTGACTCTGACCGACGTGCTCAAACATGCCAACACTCGCAATTTTGTCAAACGTACGCTTCGTTTGTGCTAGTTCCTGATAGCTCATCAGCTCGACGTCTACCTGTCCAGTCAGACCGAGTTCCGCAATGCGTTCCTTTGTTTTCTTGAATTGTTCTTCACTGAGCGTAATGCCGAGCGCCTTGACCTCGTACTGCTGGGCGGCCCGGATGATGAGCCAGCCCCAGCCGCTTCCGATATCGAGCAGTGTTTCGCCTTCTTTTAGCTGGAGCTTTCGTAAAATATGATCAATTTTTTGCAGTTGTGCCTGCTCAAGGGTGTCTTCTGGCGTGTGAAAGTACGCACACGAATAGCTGATCGTTTGATCCAGCCAGAGGGAATAAAAGTCATTGCCGACATCATAGTGGTGCTGCACGTTTTCCTGCTGTTTACGCAGGCTGATCCTCGGCAAGAGGGAGAGTACGTCCGACCAGATCATGCTATGATTCGAAGTGGCCGCCCGAATTACTTCTTCAAGGTTACCTTCGATATCAATTTCACTGTTCATATACGCTTCTCCAAAAGCAAGAGAAGGTTGCTTTATAAAAGAAGTAAATGGGGGTTCTTTCTGAAAGGTAATTGTAAAACGAGGTGCTCCTTCTCCGTACTGTTCTATGCTACCGTCCCAAAAATGTACATGGAAGGGAACTGAATTGATTTTAGCAAAAAATTGTTGAAACAAATACTTTTGCATCTTTTATCATCCTTTCTCATGACCTGTAAAGGATTATAAAGTGGTTATACGATATAGTATTTACTTACTACCCTGATTTGAACGTTTTTTACACATTTTTCTTAATGGTCGCATCTAGATTTTTATAGAAAAAGGAGCTGTCCCATTGAAGTGTGGGACAGCTCCTTTTGTATCTTACACAATCGGCAATACATACCAGAAAACAGAGAAGAAATGAAGCATCGATCCACCAAGTACGAACAGATGCCAGACTGCATGATGGAACGGAAAGCCACGCCATACATAGAACACGCATCCAACGGTATACAGTACGCCACCCCAGACGAGCAGAGAAAGTCCACCGCCTGCAAGCGTGGACGCCAGCGGTCCCCATGCGAGAACAATGAGCCAGCCCATCAGAATGTACAGTAATGTCGACAGGAACAAAAATTTCTTCACGAAAAACATTTTGAATACAATCCCGCATATCGCCATTCCCCATACAATGGCAAACAGCGTCCAACCGAGTGTACCTTTGACAATGATGAATAAAAACGGCGTGTAAGAGCCTGCGATAAACAAGTAGATAGAGGAATGGTCAAATACTTCAAGTATGTCTTTGACTTTACCTTCTGGAAAACTGTGCAACAAGGTAGATGATAAATACAGCACCAGCATGGTAATCCCGTAGATCGTAAAGCTGATAACATGCCAGATGGTTCCTTCAGTTATGGAGTAGCGGATCAGAAACACAAGTGCAACGATGCTTAACAAAACCCCAATGCCATGCGTAATTGCATTGGCGATCTCTTCTTTTTTTGTATACGTGTGAGTGGTAGCCATATCAGTTCCTTTTCATCATGAATTTTACGATCTGTCTTTTTATTATACACCTCTGATAACAAGCTGACGTGCATTATTTCATCGGAGATGCAGACCTATCTGATTTACTCATCCTGAATTATAAAGAAAAAGAAGCAGGGACAGGGTGGCTGTCCTTGCTTCAAAGTTAGGAGATGAATAGTAAAAGTAGTGGTAGTTTAAAGTACACACCATATATACAAGCAAAATAGATGCCAATGTTATAAAACCCGAAAAAAGCGCTATTGCTCGGGAATTTGTACAGAAAACAGGGAATAAAACACGAGAAACTTGGTGAACAAAGATTCTATTTTGCATTATTTTGATGCAAAATAGAATGAAAAAGCCCCCCTGATTAATCAGGAGGGCAAGAGGGGGAGTAGTACTGTCGTTCACTTATATATACGTGTCGATGCACAAACAGGTTTCAAAATTTTTTGTTTCTCCCCCCACACTCTGAAAGTTTGTTGCGAAAAATATAATGTTCGCGCGGTAATACTTACATTAGGAGGAATAAAAAACAATATGAAAAAGTCAATTGTAAGCACAATAGTAGCAGCTTCACTCGTAATCGGCGGAACATCTGTATTCGCAGATGAAGTAGCACAAACATCAACAACGCCAGTTCCGACAATGGAAACAACAGAGGAGCTTAAGGGACTATATAATGCGCTTCAGCATGTACATAATCCGTCTGCTCGCGAAGCGATTTTACGAAATATTGCAAAATATGAGGCGGCATTAAAAACACCGGCTACACCAGTTACACCGCCAGCTACAACGACAGGCGACACGGTAACGGTACAACCAGTTACACCGGCAGCTCCGCAAATCAACATCACCATTAAAATTAATGGAAATGTAATCGTATTCGACCAGGAGCCGATGGTTGTGGATGGCCGTACATTCGTACCACTTCGGGCGATTTTTGAACAGCTTGGTGTAAATACACAGTGGGATGAGAAAGCCAAAACGGTAAAAGCGTCAAAAGGCAAAAAGAAAATGTCTCTGAAAATCGGTTCTCATCAGGCAATGGTGGACGGCAAAACTGTTAAACTGGACCAGCAGGCGCGTATCGTAAATGGTCGCACGCTTGTGCCGCTCCGTTTTGTTAGTGAATCAATTGGCGCACAGGTGAACTGGGATGGGAAGACAGGTACAGTCGATATTAAAGCACAAAAATAATTTTATAGAATTCAGGATTGTAGGCAAAAAGACCTCTTGTTTCAAGTCTATCCTTCCTTCTTTTTATGACACCGCTCACTTATCATGTGACTGATGATCACGGTATAGTAAACGTGTCATTTAAAGAGCGGGAGGAAAAGAATGAGAACGTTGCAGAAAATTATTTATCGGATTGATGAAGAACTACTGCAGCTTAACGTTGATGACCAGGGGCACAATCAGGAAAGACAGGCGCTTGAAGAAGCACGAAGGCGGTATCTGGACATGATTGACCTAATCGTGAAGGATAAAGAAAATAAGCAATAAACCAGCATCCCCCAAAAAGGCCGCTTCATCGACGATGAGAAGCGGCCTTTTTTAATGAATAAAATTATTTTTTTTGTTATAAATGTTTGAAACGGGCAATGATGGGGAAAGGAAGATTGTATTATATATAAAAGGATGATACATGTGAATACAGAGAGCGTTGGAGTTGATCAAGTATGAATTCGATTCCTGAGATGGACGATAATTTATTGAGTCATGCCATTTATGAGAAATTGTCTGTTGTTAAGCGATTAAGCTGTGAGGACGATGAAGAAAAGGTAGAAATTATTTCGGATCAAGGCATAAAAGAAGTAAGAGACATTGCGTATGGGCACCGTACCCGGGCGAAGTGTCTGACAATCGAAGACGAGAGTGGCAAATCGGTTCAGCACTGGTTTCCGCAAGTTGAAGTGAACGGCTGTTTTATTTTCATTAAAGATAAAGAATCTGCGGGCGGAGTTGTCGAATGTACAAGTCGCTATCTGGCATTGAAATACGCACGCCGCTATCTAGCTAAGAAGCATAGGCACGCAGGGGCCAAATAACTTCATGAATGCATGGGCATACTACTACCGGACACACACCATGAATCTAGTGGAGGGACACACGATGTCAAAACGCGTAAAAACAAACATCAATCTAGACCATAAGCGCCAGCAGTTCACAACAGCTACACCAGGCAAGAACGACAGTGAGTTTGCAAGCGTGACGGATACACAGGCGGTGCGGATGGATAAACTACAGCCAGGCGGCGAATCAAAAAGTAAATACCCGCGCAACTAGAAGTGTCCAGCAGGCGCCCCGGATCCAGAAGTCCGGAGCGCCTGTTTGTGTGCATAAAATGATAAAGTGTAATGTTATATAACATACATATGGAGGTTGTCCATACATTTCGCTATAATAAAGGAAGGATATAGTCAAAGGAGAGAGGTGAGACGGATGAGTGGTATCGTGGGGTTTATTGGAAAGCGAAATGCGCTGCCGATTCTGCTCGATTGTCTAGATACACTCGATTACCGGGGGTATGATTCAGCCGGAATTGCTATTTCTGATGAAAGCACTATACATATACGCAAGACCGTGGGCCGCATTGATGACTTGCGTGCGGTTGTGAATCGGGATCTGGTCACAACGGGTATCTTAGGCATTGGCCATACACGCTGGGCGACGCACGGGATTCCATCTGAGGCGAATTCACATCCGCTGACTGGATGTGATGACCGTTTTATTGTCGTACATAATGGGATTATTGAGAATTATCCGCAGCTGAAGCGCAATTTGCTGAAGCAGGGCCATACATTTGCGACGGAAACGGATACTGAAGTGATTCCGCACTTGCTCGAAGAATATGACACGGGTGATTTTGAGAAAACCGTGCAGGCAGTATTGCCAATGCTTGTGGGCTCATTCGCTCTGGCCATCATGTCAAAGGAGCAGCCTGACATGATTATAGCTGTGTCGCAAAACAATCCGCTCGTACTTGGCCGGGACAAAACCGACCTGTACTTTGCGTCTGATATTCCGGCGATGTTGCCGTTTACCCGCCAGTTTTATCCGATTCAAAATGGGGAGTACGCGGTGCTGACGCAAGGACACGTGACCATTAAAAAGTTTGCGGATGGCACGGAAATATGTCCGATCTGGCGGTTGGCGGATGAGACCCTTGGCGATGTATTGCTGAATGAGTATGAACATTACATGCGCAAAGAAATTTTTGATCAGCCGAAGGCGCTGCGGGACACGCTTGCAGGTCGCCTGACAGAAGACGGTGTCGAGCTTGCTGAGCTTGCCGCTGCATGGGATGCGGGGCTGTTTGCCCGCGTTCGCAAGATCGATATTGTCGCAAGCGGCACGTCCTATCATGCGGGGTTGATCGGGAAAAAGGCACTTGAACAGCTTCTTCATTTCCCAGTGGCAGCTACGTACTCTTCTGAATTCGTGCATGAACATGCCAACCTGGACGAGACGAATCTTGTCATTCTGCTGAGTCAGTCAGGTGAGACGGCTGATACGCTATCCGCTTTGCGAGAAGCACAGAAATACGGCTGTCCGACGATTGCCATTACAAACACGGCAGGCAGTACGATTTCGCGGAAAGCGGACTGTACCTTGCTGACGAAAGCAGGTCCGGAGCTTGCGGTTGCATCGACAAAAGCGTATACGGCACAAATTGCAACCATGTTGCTGCTTGCGGTCTGGACCGCGCAGCGTATGAGCAGTCTGCAACCGACACAGGTGGCCGACCTGTTGGCCGCACTCCGTCAGTTGCCGACCGATGTGGAATCTACGCTCATTATGATTGACGATGCGATTGACCAGCTCGCGCAGGTGACATATGACCAGGAAAGTCTGTTCCTGATCGGGCGCGGGCTAGATTATGTGCTGGCACTGGAAGGTGCGCTTAAGCTACAGGAAATCGCGTACATTCATGCGGATGCGTACGCAGCGGGTGAGATGAAGCACGGTACAATGGCACTCATTACACCAGGGATGCCAGTCATCGCGCTGGCGACTCAGACTGGGTCTGTATTTGATAAGACGATTAGCAATATTAGGGAAGTAAAAGCGCGGGATGCGTTCGTGGTCGGGATTACGACGGTGAGCGATGATGTGCTGGCGGATGAGGTAGACGAGGTGATGTATATTCCGGAGACGCACCCGCTCTTGATGCCGGTGCTGGCGGCGATTCCGTTACAGTTGCTGGCGTATTATGCGGGAACGGTGCGCGGGAATGACGTGGATAGACCGAGGAATTTGGCGAAGAGCTTAACAGTGGAGTAGGCGTTTGAGGGTTTTACAAAAGGTTGTTGCTTGACATTAAAGTCAGTAACCTAATATTAAAGTTGGTAACCAAATTAAATTGCTCAGTAATTTATACAAGAGGGTAAACTCTATTCTGCTGACCTTATCTATCTACAAGCGGGGCTTGGTTAGGAAACTTATATCCCAAAGTTCATAAATTAACATCGTTTATGCTTCTACACACAAGACATGTGGAGTACTTAATATTGATGGTGCTAAATCAATAGATGAGATGTGAAAGTATTGATCGAGTATATTTCAATAATTGTTTTTTTATAGTATGTTATTACTTTAGAAGCTCAGGCGATAATTACATCTGAGCTTCTTTACAGTTATATAAGTAGTGATATACGATAGAAGAGATCGAACTACAGTTTAGCTTATTTGAAGGGCAAGAATTAAATAACGTTTAGAGGAAGTGTAAGTATGACTGTAGCTCCGGATAAAAATAAGCTTTATCCAAATGAAAATATTAGAACAGTTTGTTACATTAAAAATCTACCAAGCAGGCCAAACGTTGAGATTGGCGATTATACATATTACAGCGACAATACAAACTCACCAGAGAATTTCTATGACAATATTCAGCATCATTATGACTTTTTAGGTGATAGGCTGATTATCGGTAAGTTCTGCGCCATAGCTGAAGGGGTTACTTTTATTATGAATGGTGCTAATCATCGGATGGATGGTTTTACAACATATCCCTTCAATATTTTTGCCGGAGGTTGGGAAAAGGTCACTCCAACGATAGAGCAGTTGCCGTTCAAAGGCGATACTTTGATTGGCAATGATGTATGGCTGGGACAACATGTCACGATTATGCCAGGGGTAAAAATAGGTGACGGTGCAATTGTTGCTGCGAACTCAACTGTTGTAAAAAGCGTTGAACCGTATACAATTGTTGGCGGCAATCCTGCAAATGCTATTAAGAAGCGTTTCAGTGATGAGATGATTAAATTATTGCTGGAGCTTCAATGGTGGAACTGGGATGAGAAAAAGATATTTGAAAATCTTGAGCAATTAGTATCGATTAATGATATTGCTACACTAAAGAAGCTATTGAATGAGGAGTAATATAATAAATAGCAGGTCAAACTCCTGCAAATGGGATTTTTTATATCCCTTTCACGGTCTCCACACATGTGGAGTGCGTGGTAAGGCTATATTTAAAGAATGGAAAGTAAAGATTGAAGAAGAGCATTTGCTGAATCATAAGCAAGTCCTATGCCAGAGTCAAGGCATACCAGGTTTTACACAGGGCGTAACACCGATGTAGGAAAAGGAGCATATTTTTGTATGCAATAAAAAAGAGACAATCGGAGGCACTTGTGCCTTCGGTTGTCTCTTTTTCCATTACGTTTTTTAGCTATCTTTTTTAGATGGAGATCCAACGCCAAGAGTAGTATTGTCTTGTGAATAATAAACATCATTATTTACTACTAGACATCCTGACATCATATCGTGAAGCCCTTGTTTTTTCTCAGTGAATGCAACCATAATATAACCAATACAAAAGATACCAGATAGAATTTTCCCAAAGTATCTTCCGGTAGCCCTGCCGAATGAAATGCGATCTCCATTCAGAGTCGCTACTTTGATGCCAAGTGCTCTCTTTCCAAAAGTGGCCTGTTTTTTCGAACTTTCCATTAAGGTAAAGTATAACCAGGTCACAACAGTAGTGAAAATAAATACAACCAACTGAAATAGCAACATAATGCCAGTAGCTATGCCTTCACCATCAGGATCTGCTGAATAAGCAGTGAAGCCGAAAAGAAACGATGTAGGAATGACAATGATATTAATCGGAATCCCCACAATAAGTCCATCAATAAAGGCAGCCAAGAACCGTTTCCAGAAGCCAGCGTACATAACTCACTCTCCCCTCATATAGTCTTTACATGACTCCCTTATACATATGAAGATTTACCTGGAAGAATTCCACTTATACGGATAATATGGCAGCGGCAGTATCATGAGACTTTCTCCATTCAGAAGTTTTTTTATCCCCGTAAAGTAAAGAAAGTAGGCTTACGCTTCTTTCGCAATGTTTAAATAACTATATTTCAGCCCGATGATTGTTAAAATAGTAAGCATGATGTGCGTTTTTCTCAGCTCGTTCTAAGAAAACCATGATAAACTATTCGTTGTTGTATGATATCTAGAAAAGGAGAGAGTTTTTTGTATAAACCACCTGTAAAACAGCCGATTGAACAAGGACCACAGACCACAAAGAAAAGAGTTACCCGAAAAAAACCAAAGAAAAAGTTCAGAAGAGGAGTGTTTTTCTTCGTTCTTGGATTATGTTATATATATATTTCTACGGCCCTGTTTGTTTTCAAGGGACCCTACCAAAATGTGAAAGATTACGCGCTTCAATCGCTCGGGACTACACAGCATCCAAAGCTTTGGCTCTCGCTTTTTTCACTAAATACCGTTTCTGCGGAGGAAATTGCGAAATATGCGGCTGGAACCGGGCAGCCTACCGTTAATAGCGACGGGAACGCAACTGGATTGGGGAATTTTGGCGGTATTAAGGACAGTTCCATCCAAGTTGAGGATTACAAAGATAATACGTATTCGGCAAAGATTATGCTTGTTCGTGATCCGATGCGCATCAAAGTTGGAGTCACAAACCAAATTGGCAAGGTTGGCCAAACAGTGAGTGAAATGGTGCGTGATAACAGTGCGGTAGCTGGTGTTAACGGAGGCTCGTTCCAGGATGTTGGCTGGCATGGAACCGGGGGAGATCCTCTCGGGACAACGATTCATGGCGGAAAATATTACGCGACCAGTGAAAACAGTAATGTTATTGGGATCACCTCAAACGGTTCTTTGATTTCAGGAAAATATTCGGTGAAAGAACTGCAGGATATGGGAGTTAAGGAAGCTCTGTCATTTGGGCCGATTCTTGTGAAGGACGGGCAAGGACTTGTTCGTGGCAATGGAGGCTGGGGAAATGCTCCCCGTACTGCAATTGGCCAGAAGGCCGACGGTACCATCATTTTTATTGTGACAGACGGCCGCTTTATCCATGGAACCCAGAATCTGGGGGCAACCTTGCATGATATACAGGATCTCATGTTGAAATACGGAGCTGTCACCGCAGTTAACCTGGACGGTGGTTCTTCTACTACAATGGTATATAACGGTAATTTGGTGAATGAACCAAGTGATGTGCTCGGAGAAAGAAAAATCGCCACTTCATTTATCGTTATGCCGGAATAGGAGGAGGAAACGTGAAAAAAATTATCTGGTTTTTGTTAATTGTAACAGGAATTCAAGTCGGGACATTCTCTTATTATAATCATCTGCTAGGTGGAGGAGCCAATGGGCCGGATGCAGCGGCGGTTTCATACAAAATCGGCGGATCGAATGGAGACCCGGTTAAACTTTTTGATGGACAGACAGATCAGGTGGCCCTGTCGGACAGCAAGAATCTCGTTGCGTACGTTGATGAGCAGAATACACTTCATGTACAAGACATAACAAACAACAAAGAAGTGTATACACTCAGCAATGAAGGCAAAATCGATTATATAACCTGGATTCAGGATAACGGATTGCTGCTTGGAATCAGTAAAGGAAAAGGCTCGAATAAAAAACTGATCGTAAAAACAGCGATGCTTTCAACAAATAACGTACGGACTATACGAACGATCGGTCCGGTATCGTCCACTTCGACGTTTAAAAAGATGACGTTTAGCCCGTTTACGAACGATATTTATATACTGGTTGGCAACAAAAACATTTCCAAGCTTTATCATGTCGGTACAAGTGGAGATTTTAAGATGGAGAATGTCAGCAGTTACTATGTTGATAATATCCTCATGGCATCCACCAAAAATGAGCTTTTCTTTGAAGATGTAAAACAGCGAATTCCGTACCTGCATAGCCGGGATGAAAAGGGGACCCATCGAATCGAAAAGAATGCGGTGGCACTTCGAGCGATTAATGATACGTTGTATTACGGCAAGCTTGATGCTGCCGGCAATGTTACGTCCGTTTACACGTATGAACAGGGGACTTCGAATAAAATTATTGATCTAAATCAGCCGGTTAAGCCGGACCGTCTGCTTGTCAAAGAAGATGGAACGCTCATACGGGTTGAGGATGCGAAATATGTGGATCTGAAAACGAACAAGGAAACAACGATAGCTGGAGAAGGACAAGCAAGCGTAAAAAATAATGTGTTGTTCAAGTCGTCGCCATCAGGTACAACACTTATCAACTTATAAAGAAAATTTGATCCAACAGTATCTTAAAAAATAATTTATCGCAGAGGTAATATAGAAATGGTTAATAGATTTTCTGAAACGATATTTTGGTTAAGAAGGCGTATATCAGATTTTGACCTTTCATTGATAGTATGCTTGCTTGGTATTTCATTTTTTTGTATTTCGGCGATTTATTCTACAACCATTAATCGCGTAGGAAAGGAAACGATATATAAAACGCAATTGGTATGGGAGGTTATATCGTATCTTAGTATGCTTGCCTTTACGGTTTTTAATTATCGAAACTTAAAAGGCATCTTGTCCTGGGTTGGATATGCCATAAGTATTTTTTTGTTAATTATTGTATTTGCTTTTCCAGCAAAAAATGGGGCACACGCTTGGATCACATTACCTGGATTTCAATTTCAACCATCAGAGATTGCAAAAATATTTCTTATCCTTACAATTTCTGACTTCATGGAGAGATCAAAAGAAAAAGATGAAAAGTTTACCTTTAAACATGCCGGTGTCATTTTTGGTATTTTTATTGGTCCATTCATTCTTGTGCTAATGGAACCGCACTTGGGTCAAGCACTTGTTATGCTTGGAATTGTAAGTGCGATGTTGGTCTTATTTTTGGAAAAAAAACAGCTTATCGTTTTTTCGTCAGTAGTGGGAAGTATTGTACTAGGTATATTTCTAGTTAAAGTCATATACCCTGATCAATTCATTCGGTTTGTGGATAGTGCTCCATTTATGAATCATCAAAAAATACGAATTATAACGTTTATTGATCCGCAAGTCGATCCTAAAGGGATAGGCTATCAAGTGACGCAGGGGATTATAGCGGTAGGTTCGGGGGGACTATTTGGCAAAGGGTTATTATCTGGAACGCAGACACAAGGTGCCTGGATACCTGAACAGTGGACTGATTTTATTTTCTCTGCTATTGCGGAAGAATTTGGTTTTGTCGGGTCTAGTATTGTACTCTTCCTGTTTTTCTCGATTTTGTACAGAATGACTCGCATAGCCCAAACAGCACCTGATTATTTTTCCTCTTATTATATTACAGGAATAATAGGGATGTTTTCGTTTCAAGTGATTGAAAACGTAGGGATGAATCTTGCTATAATGCCTGTAACTGGGATTACACTCCCTTTTATTTCTTATGGAGGAACCTCTCTTCTGACAAATTTTATTCTTGTTGGAATTGTTCTTTCAGCAGGTATCCGGCGGAAAAGTCTTGTTTTCTAGTGTGCAACTTTATTTTACCGATACAATTGAGGTATAATATACCTTGATAAATGAATGCAGTGTAGATTCAAAGTTGAAAGAGAGTGGAATAGTATGGGTCGTAAGTGGAACAATATTAAAGAAAAAAAAGCATCAAAAGATGCAAATACGAGTCGGATATATGCGAAGTTCGGAAAAGAAATTTATGTAGCAGCTAAGCAAGGTGAACCTGATCCAGAATCCAATCGGGCTTTAAAAGTCGTACTCGAACGTGCAAAAACGTATAGTGTACCGAAAGCGATCATTGACCGTGCGCTTGAAAAAGCAAAAGGTGGCTCTGAAGAAAGTTATGATGAACTTCGTTATGAAGGCTTCGGACCGAACGGATCCATGGTCATTGTAGATGCACTGACAAATAACGTGAACCGTACTGCATCCGATGTGCGTGCAGCATTTAGTAAAAACGGTGGTAACATGGGAGTCAGTGGATCTGTAGCTTATATGTTTGATGCAACGGCTGTTATCGGTATTGAAGGCAAGACAGCAGATGAAGCGCTTGAAATCTTAATGGAAGCAGACGTAGACGCACGGGACATTTTAGAAGAAGATGAAGCGGTTATCGTTTATGCTGAACCTGATCAGTTCCATGCTGTGCAAGAAGCATTCAAGAATGCGGGTATAACTGAATTTACAGTTGCAGAACTAACAATGCTTGCACAAAATGACCTAACACTTCCAGAAGACGCACAAGCACAATTTGAAAGAATGATTGATGCATTAGAAGATTTAGAGGATGTTCAACAGGTGTACCACAATGTAGATTTTGGTGAATAATACATGAAAAACCGACCTTTTATTATCCAATAAAAGGTCGGTTTTCATTTAATAATCTTTCAGATTGGTATGTTAAGGGAAATATACTAGAACTTCGCATACCATGGATGCTGATCGGTCTTACAGACCCGAGTAGGAAAATGGCATGGGGGAATTTGTATACATACAACAAAATCCAACCGATTCCTTCTCCGGGTATTTCAATTATGCCGGTACTGAATCAAAGCGATGCCCAGCCGAACCTGTTGTTCTATACATGGAAGAATTGGGATCAGCCTAATTATTATGAACGGAAAAAGAAGAGCTATTTTATTCTGCAGAATGAAATGAAGAAATATAAGGAGTAATGATTTAGCAAAATAAATAAACGTTTACAAGCCCAGTATTTATAGGATAAAAAGTGTTAAGAGATAGAAATCTTAGCACTTTTTTTACTGGATAATCCATAATGTTTAGAAATTGTTGAGTGGGTACGTGTATACTTAGTAGTGATTAGGTAATAGGTATATTTTCATCGTTAAGGAGATGGTACTAAAAAAGGTTACAAAATACAGGTGAAATCAATTTATATACAAGTCTAAAGATTTATATTAAACGAGTATGAATTTTCGTAGCTTCTAGTCATAAGGAAGGTGTACCTACTTTGTTTATTCTGGTTTTGACATTGCTTCGTGACATTCTATTCTTCTCTATTCTTATTACATTGCTTATTGCGATAAAAATAGGAGTTACCTTGAGAAAAGAGAGAAAAAAGAAACAAGAGCAGTTAAAAAGATATGCTCAACAATTACTACAAACTAACCCGTCTGTAGACGGTAAATAAAAAAGAAAGAAGAGATCGATTCAAATGAAAAAATGGATTACACTCGCACTAACTCTGTTAATTATGCCGACATTGTTCATACTTTCTAGTCAGCGTGTTTCAGCCGACGAACTTGATGTTACGGTTACATATAAAGTACAAAAGGGCGATAGTTTATATAAAATAGCGAAAAAAACGAATAATACCGTTGCGATTCTGATGAAGGCAAACAAATTGTCCTCTGATAAATTAGTCGTGGGTCAAGTGCTTGAGGCACCTATTAAAAGTAAAGAAGTATTTGCAAATCTAACAGGAATGAATTATGAAGAAATGGTAGCTGTAAATGCAGAAAAGACAAGCAAATTATCAATTGCTGATATGTCGAAACAACAAGATAAAGCCGTTATATACCAAGTCAAACAAGGGGATACAATTGATTCTATTTCCAGGAAATTAAAGGTAAATATACAAAATGTAATAGAGGCTAATCCGGAAATAAAAGACCCTAACTTTATTTTTATTGGACAAAAAGTGCGAGTTCCACAAAATTAATCAGAAAATGATCAGCTAGAAAGGTAAAAAGAGGTATGATAAAGAGCATCTGCTGGATAATTTGGCAGGTGCTTTTTTTGTCTATATGGTTTATCGAACGAAAAGAGTGATTGATGGGAAAGTAAAAAATAGTTGACAAAAAATCTTTTCAGGTTGATACTATAACTATTCCTAACATACCCCTATGGGTAATTAGAAAGAGAGGTGTACACATGACAGTCAGTCTTGCTATTACCTTGTTCTTGATCGGGTTTATCGGCTCGTTTCTTTCCGGCATGTTGGGAATTGGCGGGGCTATCATTAATTATCCGATGCTGCTTTTCTTACCTGCTATGCTAGGGGTAGCAGACTATTCGGCGCATGAGGTTTCCGGAATGATTGCCATTCAAGTGTTTTTTGCAAGCTTGAGCGGCGTACTGGCGCTTCGCAAAGAAAATGTGATGAACGATCGCTTGATTGTCTACATGGGAACATCGATTATTGTCGGCAGTCTAGCTGGAGGATATGGTGGACGGTATTTATCGGAAGAGCTTGTAAACATGATTTATGCTATTCTGGCAACGATTGCTGCTATTATGATGTTTATCCCGCGTAAAGGGAACGATGATAATCATGGAACGGAAAGGATAGAGTTTAATCGTGTAATCGCGGTGATTTCTGCTGTTATTGTCGGGATTTCTTCAGGGGTTGTCGGAGCAGGTGGCGCTTTTATCTTGGTGCCGATTATGCTGACGGTTTTACGGATTCCGGCTCGTATCACCATTGCCTCTTCGTTGGCCATTACCTTTATTTCATCCATCGGGTCAAGTGTTGGAAAGCTAATGGCAGGGCATATCTTGTTCTGGCCAACAGTTGTTATTGTACTAGCTAGTGTTCTTGCCGCACCTTTGGGAACAAAGGTAAGCAAACGAATGAATGCAAAGGCGCTGCAGCTCATCCTTGCCATTCTAATCGTCGGAACCGCAATGAAAATCTGGATAGATTTGTTTAGTAAATAAAAAACGGGAAAACAGCGATGTCTTCCCGTTTTTTTTTTGTTCATTTCATACATAAGGATACGGTGCGTTGCATTAACGTAAGGTTACGAGATGCTGTTTGGCGTCATATGTGACAAGGGGTTCATCATGGTGAATCCGATGTAGAAAATCAGGATTTGCGATAAGTGGACGACCGAACGCAGCTACGTCAATCGTGCCTTCCTCTATTGCCTTTTCTGCAGTTTCTGCATCCAAACTACCTACCCCGACAATGATGCCCTTCCAATGTTTGCGTACGAGTTGGTGCAGTGTTTTGTTGTCTGCGATTACTTGTGTAAAATTCATCGTTGAAGGATGAATCATCGTTACGCCGACTTCGTGAAAGGCTGCAATAAATGTTTGAATCGCAGCTTCTGGGTCTTCCCACATGTAGTCCGGGTTATCCATTTTTAACGCGGAGAAACGGATAAGTGTGCGGTCTGCTCCGATGGCGTCGATGACGGCACGCAGCACTTCTTTCATAAAGGTAAGGCGCCCGGCAAGGTCTCCACCGTATTTGTCAGTCCGATGATTCGAGACATCGGAATTAAATTGGTCGATGAGATAGCCGTGTGCCCCATGGATTTCTACACCGTCAAAGCCTGCTTCGATCGCATTTTTCGCAGCCTGTGCATATTGGGCAATTACTTCCTGAATGTCGCCCGTGGTCATTTCTTCTGGGACATCATACGGTTTGCGGAAACGTGGTACGACTCCTTCAGCTTGAATCGCGGACGGAGCTTGCGGTGGAAGACCACCGGCCAGTTCATGGTGAGTAACGCGGCCTACATGCCAGATTTGCGCAATAATGGTGCCGCCTTCGCCGTGGACAGCTTCGGTCACTTTTTTCCAGGCTTCGATTTGCGCGGGAGAATATATACCAGGAACGCCAGGATTTCCTTTCCCGCGTGGACTGATGACGACCCCTTCGGTAATGATCAGGCCGATCCCATCTGCTGCTCGTTTGCGATAATACTCTACGACATCCTCGCCGACTACTCCGGTTTGATCATCAGCAAAGCAGCGCGTCATCGGGGCCATCGCTGTGCGGGTTTTTAGATTCCAGGCACCGATTGTGACAGGTTCAAATAATTTGTCATATGTTTTGTTCGTCATTGTGCAGTCCCTCCATTTATTTGTTCATGTATCCACGTTTCAAGTGCGAGGAGTTTATGCTGTGGATACGTGTTTGTCACTTTTTCCTGCAGGCTGGCCAGCGTTTCGGCTTTTAGTACGTCTGTCCAGGCGTTTTCTGCGTCTTTCATCAGTATCTCAAGGGCGCATGATTCGTGGGAAGAACAGGTCTTTTCATCTGCGAACAGATGGGAGGATACACCTTGATTCAGATACAACGATTGGCAGCCCTCCACAGCGACATAGATGTCGTACACGGTAACATCTTCCGGTTGTTTTGCGAGAGAAAATCCGCCGCGAATGCCGGGTGTAGAGTGTACGAGTCCAGCATGAACTAATTTTTGCATTAATTTTTTTAGGTAGGAAGGGGAAACACCAAGTCGTTCGCTAAGCGGTTCTGCCGGAAGGCTTGTGCGCTTCGGAAGACGAACGAGAATGAGCAGCGTGTAGACTGCTTGTTCCATTCCTGTTTTCATCCGCATTTTTTGTTCACCTATTCAAAACGTAATATTCAGGATAAACATTATCCTTAAAAGTGATGATAAATTAAGAAAAGAAAAAAAGCAAGTCTCCGGTGGGGGAGATCGGAAGTTTATTTAGCGAACAAAAGATTCAAATGCATTTTGCCACGCATACTTCTATAGAACCTGTTTGGTTGACTGAAAATATGGTTTTGCTTGGCGAGATTCCCAGGTATTTTGACTTTGAAGGAAAAGAAGCTATTGGAACCGTTGAGAGAAATGGAGAAGAGTCCGATGATTTCGTAATCGATGATACTGCCTTAGCGTACCGCTCACCTAACGGATTAGTGATTATAGTGGGCTGTGCTCATTCAGGGATTTGTAATATTGTAGAGTATGCAAAGCAGGTGTGCGGAGATGAGCGGATTATAGATATTATCGGAGGGTTTCACCTTCAGAATCCGTCCAAAGAACAGATGGAGCAAACTGTGGAATACATGAAAGGATTGCGCTTGCCTATCATGCATCCGTGCCATTGTACAGACTTTTCGTCTAAAGTAGCATTGTCTAGGGCAGCTTCTGTTCAGGAAGTGGGGGTAGGGCTACGGCTTCAATATGAGTAAATGACCGAGGCTGTCCCAAAAACCAGAACATGGCGGGTGGGACAGCCTCTTCTTTTGTAGAATCGACAACGTATGGTGGTGAGGGAGTGGGAGAAGGGAAGAACCGTTCGCTATGCTGAAGTTTTTATCAAATCGGCTGCATTACCTGCATAAATCTTCCCATCCGCTCCAGCGCCTTCTCCAAATCGACGAGCGAGGTTGCATATGAGCAGCGAATAAAGCCCTGTCCGCCTGATCCGAATACATGTCCCGGTACGACCGCCACCTTCGCTTCCTCCAGCAGCCGAAGAGCAAACTGCTCAGATGACATGCCAGTAGAAGTAATTGAAGGGAAGGCATAGAAAGCCCCCTCAGGCTCGTGACAGGTCAGCCCGATTGCATTCAAGCCGGCTACAAACAGCTTGCGGCGTTCATTGTAGCTCGCCATCATCTCATCCTTGGCAGCCAAGCCATGACGCAATGATTCGAGCGCGGCGATCTGGGCAATGGTAGGGGCGCACATGGCCGTGTACTGATGGATTTTCAGCATGCCGGCTATCAACTCGCGCGGGCCGCACGCATAGCCTACCCGCCAGCCTGTCATCGCGAACGCTTTGGAAAAGCCGCTGATGACAATCGTACGCTCCTTCATGCCCGGCAAGGAGGCGATACTGACATGCTTTCTCCCATAAGTCAGCTCGGCATAAACTTCATCCGAAATGACCACCAAATTATGTTTGATAATGAGTTCTGCAATCGGCAGCCAATCCTGCTCCGTCATAACTGTTCCAGTTGGATTACACGGATAATTGATCATTAAAGCCTTTGAATGAGGCGTAATTGCCGCTTGCAGCGCTTGCGGGGTCAGCTTGAACTGCTCCTCTGCCGTAGCCGCCACCTCCACAATTTTACCGCCATGCAGATGGGTAATTGGTTCATAGGCAATATAGCTTGGTGCCGGAATCAGCACCTCGTCACCCGGATTGATTACTGCCCGCAGCGCCAGGTCGACGGCTTCACTGCTCCCCACCGTCACGATAATTTCCTGCTCGGGGTCATAGGAAAGCGCGAAGCTATCGGAAAAATAAGCCGAAAGCTCCTCCCGCAGCTCCATCAAGCCGGCATTCGAAGTATATTTCGTCTGCCCTTCATGCAATGCCTGAATGCAAGCTTCACGTACCTTTTCCGGTGTAACGAAATCAGGCTCTCCGACCCCAAGGGCGATTGTATCTCCGCCTGCTGCATTCAGATCAAAAAAAGCGCGAATTCCCGATGGCCGAATATCCCGTACACGCGAGGATAAAAACTGCCCTGTACCCTCTTCACTAAACATTTTCATTATTACACCTCATTTTTCTTAAAAATCGTTATGCCTTAAGAAAGCTACGCGCCTGTTTGCCGATTATTTGAATACCCCGTTCGATATTTTCATCCGTTACTCGTGAAAAACCAAGCCGCAATGTATTCGTCCCTTCGCCTTCTTGAATAAAAAACTTGTCTCCCGGTGTAAAAATAACGCCCTGTTCTGTGCAAGCTTCTAGCAGCTGGCGTGTATGTACGCCTGTCGGGAAGGTGAGGAACAAATGCAAGCCCCCATCGCCAGACAGCTGCGCCTCAGGAAGATGTGCTTCACAGCATGCCTTTGTCAGCTCATATTTGCGCTTATACTCTGTACGTGCTTTTTTTACATACTTATCGAAATTTCCGTTAAGTAAATATTGGTATAAAATCGATTGATCGATTGTTGATGTATGAATGGTGCGTGCACGCTTAATGCTTTCCAGAGTGTCGATCAGTGCTCGGTCTCCAAGCACCCAGCCTACTCGCAAGCCAGGGAACAGCACCTTGGAGAAGCTGCCAATATAGATGACTCCGTTCCCTTGCCCTGCTGTCGCTATTAAGGGCGCAATATGCGCTCCCGAGTAGCGCAGCTCCTCATTGAATCCATCCTCGATCACCGGAATCTGATAGCGCATCATTAATTTCATAACGGCGCTGCGCTTTGCCGACGACATGACGATGCCTGTCGGATTGTGATAGGAAGGAGTCAAATAGGCCAGATCGAAGCTATTGGTCTGCAGTACGGCCTCTAGCCGCTCCACATCAATACCGTCACGCTCCATCGGAATGCCGGTAATCTCAAATCCTTGCAGCTTCAAATTTTTAATCGCTGTATGATGGGTCGGATTTTCACAAATTGCCGCTCCGCGACGTGCGGAAGGGCGCAATGCCGACAGCACAATGTCAAAGCCTTCTGTAAACCCGCTTGTAATCAGCATATCCTTGCCGCTTATATCGACGCCCTTATTCTCCATATAACGCATCAGGTAATCGACCAGCGGCTTGTAGCCCTTGGCATAGCCGTAGTTGAGCAGCACCTGCCCTTCGATTGCCATCCGGTCCATAAAGGCTCGCCTTACATCCCCCATATCAAACAGTTGCTCATCCGGAGCGATGCTTGTGAACGAGATGGTTCCTTTTTTGGCACGAATGCCCTGCTTCATCATATCCAGCTCTACAGCCGATACAGCATACTCGTTCATTCTTGCCTTCCAATCGATCTGCCAGGTGGCAGAGCCGTCAGCTCCTCCGTTATCTGCAGTCGACTGGCCCACCATGGCGGCCACATAGCTGCCCTTTCCGGGAATTGCATACGTAAATCCGTCATCCTTCAGGCCTTCATAGGCTGCAATGACTGTATTGCGGCTTACTTTAAGCAGACCGCTCATTTCTCGTGTGGAGGGCAGCTTCTGATCCGCCTGAAGCGCCCCTTTTATAATTAAACGATTGACGTATTCTTTCACTTGTATCGCGACCGGACGGTCACTGACAAGCTTGAAATCCTGGAACATCCTTCATCGCCCCCCTCTATAATGATGGCATGGAAGACGAGAGAAAAAAAGAACCACCGCACTGGATTTTTCATCCTTCGGTGGTTCTTTCGCATAATGCCAACAATTTTTGACGTTCTTGTTCGGGGAGGGAGGCTGCGATTTTAGCCATGCTGCTTGAGTTTGTTTTAATTGTCAATAGTTTAAAGGGGGTGAACAGGACAATCAGTAGAGAAAACCTGTTGACAATTATGTTCATGCCCCTTTATAATTCAACGTATTCAAAAAACGTACCTGTTACAGGTGTATATAGAGCGCTGAAAGGAATACAGTAGTGCCTAGAATTTTCGTCTCAGAGAGCTGATGGTCGGTGCGAATCAGTACATACCTAGGCATGAATTACACTCCCCGAGCTTCTTTTTCGTAGTAAAGATTTGGTCTTTATGAAGGGAAAGACGGCAACATAAGCCGTTATCAAAATAAAAGTGGTGAGCACTTGCTCGCAACTAGGGTGGTACCGCGATGTTTATTCGTCCCTACTGGTTTTCCAGTAGGGATTTTTTGCGTTTATAAAATAACCAATGGATACAAGCATTATGCTCCCTGGGCTTCTTAATGCAGAAAGGAAGGAATCTAGTATGAAACAATTAGTAAAATCTACAGCACAAATTCCGGCACACTTGAGACAATTTGTCTCTCAACAGCATTATGAAGACTATACCCCTGTTGATCACGCTGTATGGCGCTACGTTATGAGACAAAATCATCATTTTCTTAAAGACGCAGCACATCCCGCATATGTCGAAGGGCTTTTGGCATCAGGGATTGATGTAGAAGCTATTCCAAAGGTATCGGACATGAACGAGCGCCTTTCAAAAATCGGCTGGGGAGCTGCAATTGTTGACGGATTAATCCCTGGCGTTGCCTTTTTTGATTTTCAAGCTCACGGTATTTTGCCGATTGCCGTAGACATTCGAAAAGCGGAAAACATTGAATACACACCGGCTCCAGATATTATTCATGAATCTGCAGGACATGCGCCCATTTTGTTTGACGCCAAATATGCATCATACGTAAAACGGTTTGGAGAAATCGGGGCTAAAGCATTCGCAACAAAAGAGGAACATGAAGTTTTTGAAGCGGTAAGACATTTATCGATTGTAATGGAAGACCGCAACTCTACACCTGAACAAATTGAAGAAGCAAAACAAATGCTAAGTGAAAAACAGAAAGCTGTAAAAGGGATGTCCGAAGCAGAACAAATCTCGCGCATCTTTTGGTGGACAGTAGAGTACGGATTAATTGGAACGGTAGAAGATCCACAAATCTATGGTGCCGGACTCTTATCATCTGTAGGAGAAAGCAAACACTGCTTATCCGAAGAGGTAGTGAAGCTTCCATTCTCCGTAGAGACTTGTATTCAAACAAGTTACGATGTGACAACGATGCAGCCGCAATTATTTGTATGCGAGAGCTTTGACCAATTGATAGAAGGAATTGAAGAGTTTTCAAGTACGATGGCATTTCAAACAGGCGGAACGGAGAGTTTGGATAAAGCGTTACGATCAGGCAGCACATCTACATTTGTCCTAAACTCCGGGTTGCAGATTACAGGGTCTGTTGCAAGCATCCATAAAGATTCAAATGGAGAAGCCATTTACGTAAATACAATTGGACCCACAGCCTTAGCTATCGATAATAAAGAGCTTCCGGAGCATTCAAAAGACGTCCATCAGGATGGCTTTGGAACACCGATTGGTTTATTGGACGGAAATATTTTACTCGAAGAATGTACAGATGAACAACTTGTTGCGTTAGGAATTGTAAAAGGCCAAACAACGACGCTATCGTTTAAAAGCGGTGTTCAAGTAACTGGCACAGTCTCAAATATTGTACGAAATAAAGAAAAAGTAGCGCTGATCTCTTTTGAAAGCTGCAATGTTGTAGTAGGGGATACTCTATTATTTGCAGAGCAGTGGGGAACGTTTGATATGGCGGTAGGATCTGCAGTAATCTCTGCTTTTCCGGGAGCTGCAGATGCAGAAGCATTTTTTGATGCAGAGGAAATGGAAGAAGATACTCTGACGGAACCAAAACAGTTAACAGAGTTAGAAAGTATGTACCAGACAATCAGAGACACTCGTGAAAAAGCAACATGGGATGAAAAGAGTATAACTGCTGTTCAAGAAGTTCTTCAAGCCTTGAGAAGCTTTTACCCGAAAGAATGGCTGTTACGCTTAGAAATTCTCGAGTTATTTGTCATTCATCATGTGCAAGCTTCAGACAAAGAGCAGGTCCTTGAGGAATTACTCAATCTTAGTAAAACAAAAGAACTTCAGCATCTCATCAAAAATGGCTTAGAGTTACTTCCCCTTCAAGTCGGGAATCACGGATGATAAGTAAATTTCGAAAAAAAAGGTTTTTACTCCGTCGAGAGTAAAAACCTTTTTGTGTAGTGAGAGCTTGATGTGCTGTTATATGTGCTATGAAGCATTTCTAAGATTAGCAATATCCATTCATATCACATTGCATTCCATCAAATCCGTTTGTTTTATTTTTCTCTAATTCCTGATCGATAACTTTGGCTAATCTTTCTTTACTAGCTAGTCCCTGAATGACTTCTTTACCAATCACAAACGTTGGAACAGCCGTAATTTGAGCTTCTTCATAAGCGTGTCTTAGTGCTTCTTGATGCACTTCACGATACTTTCGTGATACTAATGCTTCTTTAAATGCATCCTTAGAGAGACCAACTTCATCCGCTAATTTTGTTAGTACTTCAACGTCTTCAATGTTTTGTTCTTCTTGAAAAAATGCAGTAAACACTCTGTGGTGATACTCATTTCCTTTTCCATGCTCCTTTGCGAAATGGTATCCTTCAAAAGCCAAATGCGTATATGGATGTGGAGAGACACGTGGTAAACGCATGTCAATTCCTAACTTTTTCGCAGCAGGAAGAATAAAGGAGTCCCATGAGCTCAATTTTGCAGGATCTTGCCATGGGTCAATTTTTTCATAAGGACTAGGACGTAATTCAAAGGGCATCCATTCTACTTCTACATCTTTTTCCTTGATGATCTCATCTAATGGACCTGTGCCTAAAAAACAAAATGGACAAATAAAATCAGAGTAAGCTTTAATTTTTATAGTCATGTATGACCGCACCTTTCCTTTTTTAATTCCTGTCACATTGTAACTATAATAGTTACAACTTGAATGAAAGTCAATTCATTTATGATAAAAATTTTAACGGATGCCTTGTTCAAAAAAATGAAACTATGAATGGGTTTTTTCGTATAAAAATTGTAGCTTGTTGGATGCAGAAGGGAGCAGACTTGTCTAAACTGCTTTCTTTATTTGTTAGCAGGGCAAAAGTAAAGAAGGAGTGGAAACATGTTTAAACGAATTGGTTTATTCATGCTTGTGAACATTCTCGTAATGGTCACAATCGGGGTGATTACAAGTTTATTAGGGGTGCAACATTACGTTACGTCTCGAGGAATTAACTTTGGGGCGTTACTCGTATTTAGCGGTGTGGTCGGTTTCTCCGGTGCATTGATCTCGCTGGCACTTTCACGTGTTATGGCGAAATGGTCGATGGGTGTGCAAGTTATTGATCCGAATGGTCCGCTTCGATCTCATGAGAAAGCGCTGCTTGAAGAAGTATATAGCTTAGCTCGCAAAGCAGGACTGCGTGTTATGCCGGAAGTTGGAGTGTACGATTCGCCGGAAGTAAATGCTTTTGCGACAGGTCCGAGCAAAAGTCGTTCCCTTGTAGCGGTGTCGAGTGGCTTGCTAGAAGAGATGGACGAGGATGCGGTGAAAGGCGTACTAGCGCATGAGATCGCACATATTGCCAATGGAGACATGGTGACGATGACGTTACTGCAAGGTGTCATTAATACATTCGTCGTCTTCTTATCGCGCATATGTGCCTATGTAGCGTCCCGCTTTGTTCGGGAGGATATGGCTCCGATCGTGCAGTTTATTGCGTCGATTATCTTTGATATTTTGTTCTCGATTTTAGGTAGCATTGTGGTGATGGCGTTCTCTCGTTATCGTGAATATCAGGCAGATGCCGGGGCGGCTCGTCTGACAGGTAAGGACCGAATGATTCATGCGCTGCAATCGTTGAAGCATACGGTAGAGTTGGTAGATACGGAACAGAAATCAGTGGCGGCTTTTAAAATCAGCAGCGGTAGAAACGGATTTCTTAGCTTGTTTGCGAGCCACCCGGATTTGGATGATCGTATTCAGCGCTTACAATCTATGAAGTAGCATACAAAAAATAAAGGCTTGAGCTTTGCCGGAAAACGGCAGGCTCAGGCCTTTTTAGATTGCGGGATGAGGCTTCAGGTTCAATCATCTGTCGGAAGTTTTGTATCGAAAACAAGTCTTGTTTATTCGGATATATTGTTGTATTGTATAACTCGTACAACTACATATAGTGCTTTGTGGTGTGCCTGTGAGAACGCTCCAGGTACTTAAAAGGGAAGTTCGGTGCAAGTCCGACGCGGTCCCGCCACTGTAAAGGGGAGTATGCTTCTACTATGCCACTGTTTGAAGAAATGGGAAGGCGAAGCATGCGATGAACCTGAGTCAGGAGACCTGCCACAGAGTAAGACACAGGAAGTAGCCACGGGAGATGGTGAAGTGTCAGTGGAGAGTAGTCTCATAAACATAAGGCTCTTTGCTTTGACATGAACAAGCATCTTTCTTGGACGACGAGAAAGATGCTTTTTTGCGTGGTTCTTTCCGGATAAATAGGAGGGAAAATTCAATGATCGTATACAAGCCTGACAACCGTGCTCTGCAATTTGATAAAGAAAGGTTGCTGCGCTCGATTGAACGTCTGACAGCGGGAATAGCCGGTGTAAAGCCGGGTGTGCTGGGGAAATATGTATTGGCTAAACTTGCGGATCGTGAGCTTCATGCGGAAAGCATTACGCGCACCACTTATATGACAGCATTGGAGCTCGTATCGAAGGAAGAAGCGAACTGGACGTATGTGGCGGCCCGTGCTTATTTGAACGGGTTATATAAACAGGCCGCACATAATCGTGGCTATAAGGCGTACTCGGACCGTCCGTATGGTTCTTTTTCTCGTCTGCTCGCGCAGCTTGTGGAACAGGGGATTTATCGGGAGGAGCTGCTGGCGGCGTATAGCCCGAAAGAGTTAGAGGGATTAGGAAACATGATCGACCATGAACGAGATCACTTGTTTACTTATATCGGCGTTGTGACTTTGACGGAGCGATATTTGGCATGTGACTTTGCTGGACGAATCTATGAATTGCCGCAGGAACGCTTTTTAATTATTGCGATGCAGCTGATGATTCAGGAACACCCGGAGAAGCGGCTTACTCTCGTAAAAGAAGCATACTGGGCGCTTAGCAATCATTATATGACGGTCGCTACACCGACGATGGCGAATGCGGGCAAGGCGAGAGGCGGGCAATTGTCGAGTTGCTTCATTGATACAGTGGATGATTCTCTTCAGGGGATTTATGATTCCAACACGGATGCGGCACGCCTGTCTAAAATGGGTGGCGGAATTGGCGTAAACTGATATGCGCCCATATACAGTAATGTGTATGGAAAACCCTGCTAAACGGGGAAACTCTCAAATGGATTGAGAAAATCCCGTGCTAAATTTCTACTATGTTACAGTATAAAAGACCTGTATTTGTATTTGAAAGGAGGTGGAATCATGCAGTACGTTTATAAGATTATCAACAAGTGGACCGGAAAATTTTATGTTGGCCGAACAAATGATATAACAAATCGTTTGAATAGACACAAAGTACTTTTACGTAAAGGGCTTCATCATAGTATTCATTTACAAAGAAGCTGGGACAAATATGGAGAAGAAAGTTTTGTATTTGTATTGTTTAAGATTTTTAACACAGGGAATGAAGAAGTTGATTTACATTTAGCAAAGAAATTAGAACAGCATTTCATAATAAACTTTATGCCTTTGGGTTTTTTGTACAATCGTTCTTGGTCGTCTGAAACAGGTTCCCTCAGAGGAAAAGAGCATCCTCATTATAATAAAAAGCCAAATGAATGGATGACAGAAGAAGGATATAAACGACGCAAGGAGTTTTATGCAAGTGGAGTTTTCAAAGGGGAAAATAATCCCTTTTATGGAAGGGGACATACGAAAGAAGTGCTTGAAATTCTTTCTAAGAAATGTGCGAACTTTGGGGAAAAGAATGGATTTTATGGCAAACACCATACTGAAGAAACGAAAGAAAAAATTAGTATTAAAAATAAAGGAAGATTAGCTGGCGAAAAAAATCCTTTTTACGGAAAGACTCATACGGAAGAATTTCGAAAACGTATGGCTGAGAATGCTCGAAAACGGTTTACAGGAAAGCCTATATCGGAAGAACAAAAACAGAATATGAGAGCAGCTTCACCTAAAAATACGAGAGTAAGAATTGAAGGGAGAGAGTATATAAGTATTAGTGAAGCGAGTAGAGCTCTCGGAGTGGATAGGAAAACTGTTTCTTATAGGATTCATAGTAAAAGCCAGCGGTTTAAAGAATACCAATATTGTTAACATAGTAGAATAAACGCCGAACGACTATCGAAACCACATCTTGTAATGATGGAAGGGAGTAGAGTACACTGCAAGCGATTGGCAGTGGAAACGCAGGGCTACCCACTAGGTAGGTGATATAGTCTATTCTTGCAGGTGACTGCAAGCAGTTCATAAGAGAACGGACATGAAGTAGCGATTCATGTTGAATGCATAAGGTATATTGGGAAAGTAAGAGCGCGAGGGTCGTCCATTCGTGGCTATGAAAATAAATCAAGCGGCGTAATCCCGTGGATTCGCCAGCTGAATAATACGGCGGTGAGTGTCGATCAGTTAGGAACACGCAAAGGAAGCATTGCGGTGTATTTGGACGTCTGGCATAAAGATATTCTCGCCTTTCTTGACATTAAGCTGAACAACGGAGACGAACGCATGCGGGCGCATGATATATTCCCTGGGGTGTGCATTCCTGATTTGTTTATGGAAGCAGTGGAGCAGCGGGCGGAGTTTCATTTGTTTGATCCGCATGAAGTACGGCAGGTAATGGGTTTCTCGCTAGAGGACTATTATGATGAAGAGCCGGGGCGGGGAAGTTTTCGCGAGCGATATGAAGCGTGCGTGCGTCATGCTACGCTCAGTCGGATTACCGTTCCAGCGATTGAGATTATGAAGCGGGTGATGATCTCTCAACTGGAGACAGGCACACCGTTCATGTTTTATCGTGATACAGTGAACCGGGCGAATCCGAACAAGCATGCCGGGATGATCTATGCGAGCAACTTATGTACAGAAATTATGCAAAATATGTCGGCGACAACGGTTGTGGAAGAGACGATGGAAGATGGTGAGATCGTCATTCGGAAGAAGCCAGGGGATTTTGTTGTGTGTAACTTGTCAAGCATTCATCTCGGACGTGCCGTTCCAGATAATGTATTGGAACGTCTAATCCCCATTCAAGTTCGCATGTTGGATAATGTGATTGATAATAACAAAATTGACGTCTTACAGGCGCAGCATACGAATCGGCGCTATCGTGCGGTCGGTCTTGGGACATTCGGCTGGCATCATCTGTTAGCGAAGCGGGGAATTTCCTGGGAAAGTAATGCGGCTGTCCAATTTGCGGACGAGCTGTATGAGCGCATTGCTTATTTGACCATTCAGGCATCGTGCGAGCTGGCACAGGAAAAAGGCGCATACCCATTGATCCACGGAAGCGAGTGGGAGAGCGGCCTGTATTTTGCCCGCCGGGGATACGGATCAGCGGCATGGCAGGAACTTGCAGCACGCGTTGCCCAATATGGCGTACGAAATGGGTACATGATGGCGATAGCACCGACTGGCTCGACATCGATCATCGCCGGCTCGACCGCTTCGATTGATCCGGTGTATGAACTGATCTCATACGAAGAGAAGACGACGTATAAAATTGCCAATCCGGCGCCGGATTTATCGCCAGAGACGATCTGGTACTATAAAACAGCTTTTCATCTGGATCCGCATGCAGGCATTCAGCAGGCGGCGGCCCGGCAGCGTCACATCGATCAGGGACAGAGCGTGAATTTGTACGTGCGCCCGGACATTCATGCCCGTGATTTTCTCGGGCTGCATCTTGCGGTATGGAAGCAAGGTGTTAAAACAACGTATTATGTGCGCAGCCGAGCGGTCGAAATCGATGTGTGCGAAGCGTGTGTATAAAGAAAGAGGGAGAAAATATGTTACAGACACAACAAGTTTTTAATACAGAAGCGCCAAATAAATCAAACCGGATTATTAACGGGCAGTGCTCCGGCGTTCTAAACTGGGATGACATTCGGCGTCCTGAGATGTACAAGCTGTATCGCGTACTTATCGCTAACCACTGGATTCCGTCTGAGATTGCGATGAATAAAGATAAGCAGCAGTTTGCTGGATTGAGCGCTGCCGAGCAGGAAGCGTACAAAAAAATCATTGGATTATTAGCGGTACTTGACAGCATGCAGACAAACTTTGTTACAGATGTAGGGCAGTATTTGACGGATTCATCGCTTGTTGCGATTGCGGCGATTATTAATCAGCAGGAAGTGATTCATAATCAATCGTACTCGTATGTGCTTTCAAGCATTGCGGACTATCAGACGCAGAAAGAAGTGTTTGAATACTGGAAGCATGATGAAGTATTACAGCGGCGCAATTTGTTTATTGCCCGCATGTACCAGCGCTTCCGGGATGAAAAAACACCCCAGACGTTTCTCGAAGCGCTTGTAGCGGATATGATTCTCGAGGGGATTTTCTTTTATAGCGGGTTTGCCTTCTTCTATAACCTCGCTCGCCATCAAAAAATGCTCGGCACAAGCCAGATGATTAGCTACATTCAGCGGGATGAGGCGCAGCATGCATACTTTTTCGGGGAAGTGTTCAAGATGCTCCTGGAGGATTTTCCGGAGCTGAATACGGAAGCGAACCGCGCTTTCGTCTATGAAAAAGTCGAGGAGGCGGTTCGGTTAGAGACGGAATGGGCGCATGAGGTGCTTGTTGGCATAGAGGGCATTGATCTGACAGAGTTCCGGGATTATATTCGCTACATTGCGAATAAACGGTTGCAGACGATGGGGTTTGGCAAGGCGTATGAAGGGGTAGATAACTGCATGCCGTGGATTCGCCCGTTTTCAGATGAGGCGCTTAATCAGACGAAAACGGATTTTTTTGAAGCAAAGTCGCGCACGTATGCGAAAGTGACGACGGTAAATGGATTCGATGATTTATAAAAAATTTTAAATATAGACCTTCCTGTCTTTTTAAAGGGTAGGAAGGGTTATTTGCTATCTTCATAGAATTTTTTATTTATAAAATAAAGAAACCAAAAAAAAGTATATCTCGTATATACTGGTGAGCATAAAAATTTGACCTGAATTCAAGGAGGAACTATACGATGTCATTGTTTAAACGATTGCGTGATCTTACTCTTTCTAATGTGTATGCCTTAATTGAAAAAGCAGAAGATCCAGTAAAAATGCTGGATCAATATATCCGGGATATGGTAGAAGACCTGGAAGAAGCGGAAAAGGCGGTTGCGGCGCAAATCGCGATTGAGAAAAAGTTTAAAATTTTGTATGAAGAGCAGGAAGCGCTCGTACAAAAAAGAGCAGAACAGGCAGAAAAAGCGGTGCAGGTAGAGAACCTTGATCTGGCACGTCGTGCGCTAGAAGAGAAGAAAAGCGCAACGCAAAAAATGGAAGAGTATAAAGCTGCATACGAGCAAAATAAAGCGGCGGCCGAGCAGCTGCGCGGCAAACTGCGCGAGATGCAAAAGCAAGTAACCGAGATGAAAAATAAACGGGAGACACTCGTTGCCCGTGCGAATGCAGCGAAAGCCCAAACAGAAATTAACAAAGCGATGGCAGGCTTCGGCTCTGATACGGCACAGGCTGGATTAAAACGAATGGAAGAAAAAGTGCTGGAGATGGAATCACGGGCGGAAGCATCGAATGAACTGTCGAACAAAGAGAAGTCGCTTGATGATGAGTTTGCGGCTTTGACAAAAGATGCCGATATTGAAGATGAGCTAGCGGCTTTAATGAAAAAACATCAGAAGTAAGGTAAGAAAAGCATGCTATAGCACCCCTTACCATAAACATGACTGTATCCATGTTTGGGCAAGGGGTGTGTTTTATAGGTAGCAAATAGGGGGAGGAAGATACAAATGAGTTTATTTGAGCGCATTGCGAACATTTTAAAGAAGCCTGAGCCACCGAAACCGGAGAAAAGTGTCCGGGATTTAGGACCGGGAGATATTGTGGAAGTATCCCTGGTCACATATGAAGTGGTTGGGAGTACACAAAGTCCAAAGCGCAAGGCGGTTTTTCTAACATTACAGGATGGTAGCACCGTGAATTACTTAAAAATCGAAGAGCGGGAACGTGTGTATTACGAGTTGTATACGGCTATTGATGGCCGCCTGGATTCGGTGGATGAGATTCCGACCACAATCGAAATGGAAGATACGGTTTATCATATGGAAGAACAATACTCGGGCAATGTGTTCAGTAAGGGAAAGACGCCTTTCTCAAGCGAGGGCGAACAATATGTCTGGGAATTCCAGTCAGACAATCGGAAATTACTTAGAATCGAATGGCAGGATGGCCGCATGATGATGTATGAAGGGGAGTTAGTTATTCCCGGTGATGTAAAAGTCATACGAGCAACATAGGAGGGGGAAACGATGGTAAAAAGGCTCCTCACATCGGTCAAGGTTATTTTGATAGGTGCGTTACTCGCTTTGACACTAACAGGGTGCGGAGGTGAAGCGGCAGAAAATTCGTACCCGCTGGAGTCGATTACACAAAACGGCCAGCAGCAGTCTAAAGTATATCGCGCTGAAAATAAGACAGTTCCACAAGTGGCAGAAGAGCTTAGACAGCAAGAAGAACCGAAAGAAATCTCCAAAACAGATACCGAGCGAATGTTCCTTGTTTATCCGGATAAGTGGTATCATCTCCAGAAAGATCCGAAAAAGCCAGAAGATACATTAATTGAGATCAGCAATAATGAATTTGTCCGCCAGAATTATAGCCCTTCCTTTTTAGAAGGATACATTTTAGCCAGTGTACTAGGTAACTTATTTGATTCGCATAAACGATATGATGGCAAGTACCGCGGATATACAGAGCGGGATATCTATAAGCCAAAAACTACGTATCATACACCTACAGCGCAAGAGAAGAAAGTAACGCCGCCAATTACCACACAGGGCAGCGGGTCGATTATTAAGCGAAGCGATCGACCGTCATCTACCTCAAACAGTGGAAATACATCGGTTGGCACAAATGAAAGTACTACAAAAAAAGGGAAGATTGTAAAATCATCTGATGAAGGTGCTTTGTACAATCAGAGGAAGGAAGTCAAGCCGAGTAGTTCGGACTTTTCCAGACCACAAAGCAATTCCCCTCCTAGAGTTAGTAGTGGAGGATCAGGGAAAATTACAAAACGAAGATAAGATTGTAAACAAGGCATCGCCCCGGTACAGTAGGCGATGCTTTTTTGTCTGATATCAGGACGTTTTTGTTTCGAATCGATGTCCATATTCCGTACATTATGCTTATCATACAAGATGATTTGGACTGGCATAATCTTTGCTTGTTTAGAGTAAAGAAAGAAGCAAAGGGTTTTATCTCCAGTAAAGAGAAGTTGTATCTATGATGTTAAGCGCTTACAAAATAGTAGGAGGAGAATGGACATGTTACTTTCAGATGTATTGAAGCAGCACGCTGCCAATCAGCCAGACCGACTGATTACCGTTTTTCAAGGACGTGAAACGAGCTATGCGAATATGCAGGAGAATAGCCGCCGTCTAGGTGGATATTTTCATAGACAAGGGCTTGTTCAGGGTGATGTTGTTGCTCTGCTGCTCAATAACTCAGACTGGTTTGTGACGTGCTATTTTGCTTGCCACTTTGCCGGGCTGATTGTGCTTCCGATTAATACTCGCCTTGCTCCGCGAGAAATCGAATACATTTTGCATCATTCAGAAGCTCGCATGCTTGTGTATGATCATGATTTGTCAGAGATCGTTGAACAGGTTATTCCACAGGCGCCGAATTTGCAGCACTTCGTTCATGTAGGAGAAGGCGGCGGTGGATTTGAGATTGGTGAGGCGATTAAGCTAAGCGGCGAGATTCCAGAACTTCAGCAGCAGGAAGATGATACCGCTGTCATTTTCTATACGTCTGGCACAACCGGGAGACCAAAAGGAGTGATGCTCACACATCGCAATTGTGTGGCGGCTGCGTCCATGTGGAACGAGGCGCTTGGCATGCAAAGGGAAGACCGTGTGATGATTGTCGCACCGCTGTTCCACTGCGCAGCGGCTCACGTTTTCATGCTGCCGACGATTTACGGGGGCGGAGCACTTGTGATTGAACCAGGTTTTCATCCGCAGGGAGTGGTTGAATCGCTTCAGAAGAATGAGGTGTCGATCTTCTTCGGCGTTCCAGCTATGTATATGATTTTGCTAAACACACCTGGCATTGAAAGCATGGAAGTTCCACATCTGCGCAAATTTATGTACGGGGCCGCACCAATGCCGTATGAATTAATTCGAAGAATCAAGCAGCTGTTCCCGCAGACCGGAGTACAAAATTTGTACGGTCAGACCGAAAACTCGCCGGGTACGACCACATTAGGCGATGAGCATTCATTAAGCAAAGCTGGATCAGTAGGGAAGCCACTGCCGCGCAGCGAGGTACGTATTGTGGATGAAGAGGGGAACGAAGTGCCGATTGGACAAGTTGGAGAGATTGCGATTAAAGGCGATCATGTAATGAAAGGATACTTGAAAAACCCGGAAGCGACAGCGCTTGCAATTCGAGGTGGCTGGCTGTTAAGTGGAGATCTGGGTAAGTTTGATGAAGAAGGGTTTCTGTATATTGTCGACCGCAAAAAAGATATGCTCATTCGCGGCGGCGAAAACATTTATCCGATTGAGGTCGAAGAAGTACTGTATGAGATGCCGGAAGTGCTCGAAGCGGCTGTCGTCGGCGTACCGCACGAAGTATACGGCGAGATTCCTAAAGCGTGCGTGGTTGTGAAGGATGGACATTCGTTGACCGAGGAGCAGGTGGTAGTGTTTTGTCGGGAGCGCCTGGCGAAGTATAAGGTGCCAGCTCTCGTAGAATTTGTGGATGAGCTGCCGCGCAATGCAAGTGGGAAGGTGTTGAAAACGGTTTTGCGTGGAGAGATCAAGTTCTCGTAAAACAGTAAAAAGTAGAAAAGCCGTTGACTTTGGGTCAGCGGTTTTTTTGCTTGTTATAGAAAGTGTAAATAAGCGAGAGCGTGAAAGTGGGGATGAATCGGCTTCGGACGAGTGGAGGATTTGGCCTTCTCACAAGTCCGACTATTTTCTCTTTAAGCAGTCAGGTACAATGGGAAGAGGAAGGTGACACACAGATGCTCAAGCACAAAGGATTCAAATTCCGTCTCTACCCGACGGAAAAACAAGCTACACTCATCAACAAGTCCATCGGGTGTGTTCGGTATGTGTTCAATCACTTTCTGGCGAAACGCAAAGAAGCATATGAGACAAAATAGAAAACGTTGAATTACAAGGCTTGTTCGGCTCTTTTGACGAAACTGAAGAAAGAAGTATCCTGGCTAAAAGCGCCGGATTCTACCGCCTTGCAACACGCATTAAAGGACTTGGATTCGGCCTACCAAAAGTTTTTCAACGAGAAAAAAGGGTATCCAAAATTCAAAAGCCGGAAGAATCGCAGGCAGTCGTACCACACCACGAACAACAAGGATGCGATTCGCATACAAGGTACGTCGATTCGTCTTCCGAAACTTGGACTCGTCCGGTTTGCCAAAAGTCGTGAAATAGAAGGACGGATCCTATCTGCCACCGTTCGCCGGAATCCATCTGGCAAATACTTTGTATCGGTGCTATGTGAAGTGGAAATGAAACCGTTACCAAAAGTAGAAAATCAGGTGGGAGTAGACGTAGGTCTAAAGCAGTTTGCGATTCTTTCTACGGGAGAAAGGTTTGATAATCCGAAGTATCTGCGAAAGTATGAAAGGAAATTGACAAAACTGCAACGTGTCATGAGCAGACGTACAAAAGGCGGCTCTAACTGGAATAAAGCGAGACTCAAGGTCGCTCGTCTGTATGAAAAGATTGCCAACTGTCGCACCGACTTCCTGCAAAAGTTGTCCACTAAGCTGATTCGTGAAAACCAAACGATCTGCGTAGAGGACTTGCAGGTGTCGAATATGCAGAAGAATCATAAGTTGGCTAAAAGCATTTCGGATGCGTCATGGTCGGAGTTTCGTCGGATGCTGGAATACAAAGCCAAATGGTATGGACGTACGCTGAGTTTTGTAGGAAAGACATTTCCATCGAGTCAGTTGTGTTCGGCTTGTGGATACCGGAACCGGGATGTGAAGAATCTGAATTTGCGTAAATGGGACTGTCCGGAATGTCATACATACCATGACAGGGATGTAAATGCGGCGGTCAACATTCTGCAAGAAGGACTCAGGCTGTTAGAATTATAGTCTAACCAACCGTGGGACACACGGGGATAGCCTGGGGTACTTTGTACGAATTCCGCTTAGTAGAGTGGACGAGCCAGGAATTCACCACTTCAAAAGTCGTAAGATTTTAAGTGGTGGGAGTGTTCAATCGGATAATTCTATCATCATAGTACGAGTTAAATATGGAATTATTGTTCCGAAATTCGGAATGTAGAGGTGTCATGAGTGCAAATGAGACAATTCTTAAATCACTATGAGCTGGAAGATGATTCATCTGCGGTGGGGTCACCGATTTTCGATTATACGGGAAATGTTGTAGCCAGTTTGAGTATTGCCGGACTGACGACACGATTCAGTTCTGACCGCTTGCCGTTGCTGATCGAGAAGGTGCAGGAAGCAGCTGCGGAAATCTCGGAGAAACTGGGCTGGATGCACAAATAGCATGGAAGGAGGGGAGGATCATGCGATATTTTCCATTGGGAGACACCGCAGTTGTGGTGGAGTTTGATACGATTATCGGGTCATCATCTCATGAAAAAGTTCGACTGTTATCGCTGTATCTCGATCAGCACCCGTTTGCGGGAATGATTGAATATATTCCTGCTTTTACAACGGTGACCGTATTTTATGACCCGTTTGTTTTGCGGTATGCAGAGGCGCGAGCTGAGCTAAAGCGGGCTGTATCACAGGCGGCACATATAGTAGTGGAACAGAAAGCGCGTACAGTGGAAATACCGGTATGTTATGGAGGGAAATTCGGACCCGATCTGGAGGATGTCGCATCGCATAACGGGCTGACAGTAGAAGAAGTGGTACATATCCACAGTGGCGGAGAGTATCTAGTCTATATGATCGGCTTTGCACCAGGATTTCCGTATTTGGGTGGCATGTCTGAGCGGATTGCGGCACCGAGACGCTCATCTCCGCGCCTGTCCATTCCAGCAGGAACGGTTGGGATCGCTGGGATGCAGACAGGGGTATACCCGATTGAGACACCGGGCGGCTGGCAACTGATTGGTCGGACACCGGTTCCGCTATTCCGTCCGGATATGAACCCTCCGACACTGTTGATGGCAGGGGATATGATTCGCTTCCGACCGATTACACAGGACGAATACGAAAACTGGGAGGGGGATGTCGTATGTGTATCCGAGTAAAGAAGCCGGGTCTGCTTACAACTGTACAGGATACCGGACGCTTTGGATTTCAGAAGTATGGTGTGCTAGCAAGTGGTGCAATGGATACGATGGCGCTTCGGCTGGCTAATCTTCTGGAGGGCAATGAGGAGCAGGCGGCAGCCCTTGAGATTACGCTTTTAGGGCCCCAGCTTGTATTTGAGAAAGCGACGCTTGTTGCGCTTGCGGGTGGCAATCTTTCTCCTGCTGTTGACGGTGTGCCCATACCACTCTGGCGACCTGTATACATACCCGCAGGAAGTATGCTGACATTTGGAGGCGCTGTGTCAGGCTGCCGGACGTATCTCGCCGTCGCTGGTGGGATTTGTGTGCCAGATGTGATGGAAAGCCGAAGCACGTATTTGCGAGCTGGGATTGGTGGATTTCATGGCCGGGCCCTTCAGGCGGGAGATGTGCTCAAGACAGGAGAAGTTGCTTGCTTAATGAAAGCGCCATCAGACGAGGTATCTGTTTTGTCGTGGGGAGTAAGTCATGAGATTCGTCCGGCATACGAGGAGAATCCGGTACTTCGTGTTGTACGTGGACCGGAATTCGAGAGTTTTGCAGAAGAGAGTAGGCAGAAGTTCTGGCATGAGTCATTCCGTGTAACGCCTCAATCTGACAGGATGGGGTATCGGCTGGCAGATGTTTCGCTGGCACTGGCAGAGCCGCTTGAGATGGTATCGTCAGCTGTTAGTTTCGGCACGATTCAGGTGCCGCCGGAAGGAAATCCAATTGTGCTGCTGGCAGACCGACAGACGGCTGGCGGATACCCGCGTATCGCTCAGATTATTAGTGTGGATTTGCCACTGATTGCCCAGGTGAAGCCGGGTGAGCACGTACGGTTTGAAGAAGTTTCACTTGAGGAAGCGCAGGCGCTGTATGTGAAGCGAGAATACGACATAGCACAATTCAAGCAGGGACTGGCCCTGCAAGTTCGATAGGGGGATTTGCATGTACAAGGTAGATATAAACTGTGACATGGGGGAGAGCTTTGGCGCATACCGGATGGGGACAGACGAAGAGATATTACCGTTCGTTACATCGGCGAATATCGCCTGTGGGTTTCATGCCGGAGATCCATCCATCATGAAGAAAACCGTGGCGGCGGCGCTTGCACACGGGGTTGCAATCGGGGCGCACCCTGGATTGCCTGATCTGGCAGGATTCGGACGCCGTAATCTCGATCTAACCTCGGAGGAAGCATATGATATCGTCGTCTATCAGGTTGGTGCCCTATATGGATTCGTTAAGGCGGCAGGCGGGAAGATGCAGCATGTTAAGCCGCACGGCGCATTATATAACATGGCTGCTAAAAATCGTGCGTTGTCAGATGCGATTGCGCAGGCGGTATATGATGTAAACCCAGAGCTGGTACTGTTCGGATTATCGGGCAGTGAGTTGGTTAAAGCGGGTCAGGCAGTGGGGCTTCGCATCGCACATGAAGTGTTTGCGGATCGGACATATCAGGTGGATGGGTCGCTGACTTCGCGCCGGGAAGCAAACGCACTCATTACGGATACAAATGAAGCAGTCGAGCAGGTCATTCGCATGGTAAAAGAAGGCGCCGTTCGCTCTGTGCAAGGACAGGACGTAGCGATTCAAGCGGACACCGTATGTATTCATGGTGATGGTGCGCATGCGCTTGCATTTGCCCGAAGCATTCGGCAGCTGCTGGGGCAGGCGGACATTGCTGTTCAATCTATCATATAAAGAAGGCATCTTAGAAGGGGGAAGTAGTATGGGCAAAGAAAGTAGAAGAATATAGAAAAGAGGCTGCACGTTTTTTTGTTTTCCAAAAGATTTGGAAAAGTAACCTGTATATGTGTGGTTTCTACATTATAATAGGAGCATACATATGATTCATAGAATAGGTGTGATAGCTGTGATTCAATTACGAGAGATTATGACGCCTGTGACCGACTATTTGAGTCAGTCGAGCACGCTAGAACAGGCGATCACTATTATGAAGCGAAAAAAATGGAACATTGTCCCGGCAACGGATCAGGATGGACGCTTGCTTGGCGTATTTACACGCAGCATTCTCTATCAAATGGTGCTTGCCGGGCAACCCTTGCATACGCCAATTCATCCGTTTATGAAAACGGATGTGGTAGCGTTTTCAGTCGATACGCCGTATGACATAATCGAAAAGGTTGTGGAGAATAGTAATGTCGGCTCCGGTGTTGTGCTTGACGGTGAGCAGCGCCCCATCGGTTTGATTACATCAATTGATATTGCCCGGACATTGCTTCGTACGAGCTACTCGTTGCGGGAACAGCTTGAAGCGATACTGGCTACGTCACAGCTAGGGGCAGTTATGACCGATGAACAAAATCAGGTTATTTTTGTGAATGCGCGATTTTGTGACATGCTCGGTTGTGCAGAGAAACAGATCATCGGGCGCAACATAACGGATGTAATCCCGGATATTCATACAACCGAAGTACAAGAAATGGAGCAAGAGGTTCACAAGCGAATTGTGGTTGGGAATTATCGTACTATTGTTCGTCTGTCCAAATATAAGACGGTTAAAGGACAGGAAGGGTTTATCGCCCTGTTTCAGAATATTTCGGAAGTGGAGCGGATGGCAGAAGAGCTTGAATCGGTCAAGCGGTGGAAATCGATGCTTCAGACCGTAATCGATAAAGCGTATGACGGTATTGTGATGATTAACCAACAGGGGCGCATCTCATTTGTAAGCCCGTCTCTTATTGAGCTGTTTGAGCTTGACGAATCCCAGACGATTCATCAGCCGATTGATGGCGTATTGCCACAGCTTGGGTTAACACGAGTTGTCAAAAGCGGACTGGCGGATATAAGCGATTTTATGGAAGTAAACGGCATTCAGTATATTGTACATCGGATTCCGGTTTTGCAAGATCAGCACGTGGTGGGTGCGATCGGAAAAATTATGTTTCGCCAGCTACAGGAAGTGCGGGAGCGCTTCAAACGATTTGATCGTCATGAATGGAAAGAAGGCGTGGCTAGACAGCAGCGACGGCAGGCAGAATCATCCCGTTTTACGTTTGATGAGATTATCACGAGCGACTATCAGATGGAGAAGCTTGTGCGCAGCGTAAGCAAGGCGGCAAAAGGGCGTTCAACGATTTTGATCCGGGGCGAAAGCGGGACCGGAAAAGAATTGTTTGCTCATGCGATTCATAGTATTAGCCCGCGCGAGGAAAAGCCATTTGTAACGGTGAATTGTGCTGCGATCCCAGAGCACCTATTGGAATCAGAATTTTTTGGCTATGAGGAGGGTGCATTTACCGGGGCGAAGCATAAAGGGAAAGTCGGCAAATTTGATCTTGCACATGGCGGGACGCTGTTTCTTGATGAAGTGGGAGATATGTCACTTCCACTACAGGCGAAGCTATTGCGCGTGTTGCAGGAAGGGGAGTTCTACCGGGTGGGTGGTACGGACCGCATTCATGTCGATGTACGGATCATTTCTGCGACGAATCGCCCGCTTGAGGATATGGTGGAGAAGGGGACGTTTCGCGAAGATTTGTTTTACCGTCTGAATGTCATTTCGTTTGAGATCCCCCCTTTACGTCTGCGAAAAGGCGACATTCTTTTATTATGTGAGTTGTTTATTAAGGATTTAAATAAAAGTAATGGGACAAGTGTTACGAGCATCGATCCCGAAGCACAGTGCGTGATGCTCGGGTATGAATGGCTGGGTAATGTTCGGGAGTTGCGCAATGTGTTGGAGCGGGCAATGGTATTTGCCGAATCGGGGAAAATCCAGCTCGATGATCTGCCGGATTATGTGTTGAAGAAAACATCGCTGCCAAATAATCAGCAGCACCCTGTTTTGCAGCAAAATTTATTAAATCAGGCCGAGCAGGATACGATTCAGATAGCTTTGCAGAAAACAAACGGCAATAAATCACAAGCAGCTCGCTTACTTGGGATCAGTCGTTCTGTCTTGTACGAAAAATTAAAGAAGTATCAGATAAGTTGTCTGTGATCCAGTCACTTCTTGTTTGATAACTGTCTGGATTCTAAACATGTTGTCCGAAAAACCACAGGCAGGATGGTGGAGTACGGGATTGTAACGCTGGCATGAAACTTGCTTTTAACTATAAGTAAAGGCAAACAGCACACATCATGTTTGGAGGGGTTCAGATGGCAGGCAGATACATGCAGGAAGAACACAAAATATTTCGCGATGCATTCCGCAAGTTTTTAGAAAAAGAAGCGTATCCATATTATAACATGTGGGAGAAGGATGGTATCATCCCGCGCGAATTCTGGGCGAAGCTAGGGGAGAACGGCTTTCTGTGTCCATGGATAGATGAACGGTATGGCGGACTGAATGCGGATTTCGTGTATGAAGTGATTATTAACGAGGAATTGGAACGGGTTGGATCGAGCTTGATCGGAGTGGGACTACATAATGATATTGTCGTTCCGTATCTCGATACATTTGGGACCGAGGAACAGAAAGAACGTTGGCTTCCTGGCTGCATCAGTGGGGAGCTGATTACGGCGATTGCGATGACGGAACCGGGTGCTGGATCAGATCTGGCCGGAATCCGGACAACAGCGGTACGCGACGGTGAGCATTACATTCTCAATGGGGAGAAAACGTTCATTACAAACGGCATTCACGCCGATCTGGTCGTTGTCGTATGCAAAACCGATCCAGCGGCCAAACCGGCGTATAAAGGCATTAGCCTGCTTGTCGTAGATCGCAACACACCAGGATTCTCACGCGGCAAAAAGCTGGATAAAGTCGGTTTGCGCAGTCAGGACACAGCCGAGCTTATTTTTGAAGATGCACGTGTCCCGGTCCAGAACTTGCTCGGAGAGGAAGGCAGGGGCTTCTATTATTTGATGGATAAGCTGCAACAGGAGCGGCTGGTTGTAGCGATCGCTGCGCAAGTTGCCGCGGAGGAAATGCTGAAGCTAACAATGGAATACGTACAAAACCGGAAAGCGTTCGGCCAGTCGATTGGCAGCTTCCAGAATACTCGCTTCAAAATTGCCGAGATGGCAACGCAGATCGAGATTGGTCGTACGTTCTTAGATGATCTCATCGTCAATCATATGGAAGGCAAAGAAGCAGTCACACAAGTGTCGATGGCGAAATGGTGGCTGACCGATATGGCCAAGCAGGTCGCATCCGAATGCATGCAGCTGCACGGCGGCTATGGGTATATGGAAGAATACGAAATTGCCCGCAGGTACCGCGATATTCCGGTAGCGGCGATTTATGCAGGTACAACCGAAATTATGAAAACAATTATTGCGAAAAATTTGGGACTATAACAAACGATAACGGAGGGATTCTTTATGCGTGACGTCGTAATTGTAAGTGGAATGCGGACACCAATTGGCGATTTTTCCGGAGCATTAAAAAGTTTGACAGCAGTAGAGCTTGGGATTATTGCACTAAAGGCAGCGATTGAGAAAGCGGGCATTGCCGCCGAGCAAATTGAAGAAGTGCTGGCAGGTCATGTGTACCAGGCTGGATGTAAAGGAAATCCAGCTCGTCAGGTCGCACTCGGAGCAGGCTGCAATGTAGAAACGGTGGCGGCAACGATTAACCAGCAGTGCCCATCCTCTATCCGGGCAACAGAAATTCTTGTGCAGGAGATTATGCTCGGCAAAGTTGAGATTGGGGCTGCAGTTGGTTTTGAAAGTATGACGAACGTGCCGCATCTGCTGCATAAAGCACGGGACGGCTTCCGTCTGGGGGGCGGAGAATTTGTTGATTCGCTGTTACATGACGCACTTATTGATCCATACAACAATTATCATATGGGCGTAACGGCCGAAAATCTTGCCGAGCAGTATGAGATTTCTCGTGAGGAGCAGGATGCACATGCGCTGCTCAGCCATCAACGTGCTTGCCAGGCGATCAAGGAAGGGAATTTCAAAAACGAAATCGTTCCAGTTGAAGTACAAACGAGAAAAGGAACCATTGTTATTGATACCGATGAGCATCCGAATCAGGAGACGAGTCTTGAGTCCCTGGGCAAATTGCGTCCGGTGTTCAAAAAGGACGGAACCGTGACAGCTGGTAATGCGTCCAGTCTGAATGATGGTGCAGCGGCCCTTATTATTATGTCCGCAGACAAGGCAAACGAGCTCGGTCTCAAACCGCTCGCCCGTATCGTGGCTACGGCTTCTGCGGCAGTTGATCCGAAAGTAATGGGAATCGGCGTCGTTCCAGCGGTTGAGCGTGCGCTCAAGTTTGCGGATCTGAGTATCGATGACATTGGCTATTGGGAGATTAACGAAGCATTTGCCGCCCAGTTCCTTGCGGTGAACCGGGAGTTAAAGATCGATATCGAGAACGTAAATGCGAACGGTTCCGGCGTATCCCTAGGTCATCCGGTTGGTTCGACAGGTGTCCGGTTACTTGTGACGCTGCTTAATGAAATGAAGCGCCGTGGTGTCCGGTATGGCTGTGCGTCTTTATGTGCAGGCGGGGGCCCGGCTGCGGCTGTGATTGTGGAGGCGCTTGACTAGACTAGCAGTACACAAAAAGTCTACCTGTTTGATGGGTGGACTTTTTTGTGGTTTCAGACTTTGGTGGTGGGGGGAGAAGAGAGAAGCCGTTCGCTTCGGTACGCTTTGCGGAGATGTCTAAACTGTCCGCTCCAGGAGCCCAACGAACTCGCCTGCAAAGAAAAGCCCCACGATGTTTTTTCATGGGAGGATTGCAGGCAAAGGCCCGTTCGTCGTTCTCCTTCCGCTGGGTGAAAAGCGTACAGGCGCTCTCTTACTTCTCGCTTCTCCCCTCCCAACAAAGTTGGGGTCAAAAAAAGAAAAATCCAACATACAGCTACACAAGATGAAGTCATATCTAATTTGCACTTTGTGTTTGATTTCCCAACTGTCGGCAGGAGCGGAGAAGGGAGTCGCCACAGAACGCCTGTACGCGCTACCGAGCGAAAGAGGACAGACAAACGTGCCTTTGCCCACAACACTTCATGGAGAAAGCATCCTGACCTTTTGTGGGCGAGTTTGTCAGTCATCTGGAGCGGCCCTGATACACTTCCCAGCAAAGCGTACTGAAGTGAAAGGCGACTTCCTTCTCTGCTCCTCCACTACACGATGGAGAGATCCAAACCCAACAAGGAAAAATTTTCTGCTACACTAGTACATTCGTAAGCGTCCCAATTTTCTCAATGGAAACCGCAACCTTATCTCCTGGCTGTAGCCACTTCTGCTTATCTTCTGGATATCCGAGGATAACACCCTCCGGCGTACCGGAATAAATGATATCACCGGGCTGCAGCGTCATGTGATGAGACACGTAGCTGATGATGGCTGCGCAACTAAAAATCATATCTTTCGTATTGGCAGACTGGCGTACTTCCCCATTTACCGTACACTGAATACGTAAATTCCCGGCATCCCCTACTTCATCAGCTGTAACCAGATAAGGTCCGACGGGGGCAAATTGATCGCATGTTTTTCCAAGCAGCCATTGACTGGAGCGGAATTGGAAATCACGTGCAGAGAGATCATTGCCTGCGCTGTAGCCGTATACGTAATGAAGTGCATCCGCTTCCGAAACATCTTTGGCAGTTTTTCCGATTACAATAACAAGTTCAGCTTCATAATCGATTTTTTCTGAGTGGCGCGGGAGACGGATCGGTTCCTTATGAGCAGCCAGTGCATTTGCAAACTTGCTGAACAAGACGGGAGAGGTTGGGATCTGCATGTTAGACTCTTCGGCGTGGCTTATGTAGTTTAGACCAACACAAATAATTTTTTCCGGCTTCGATACAATGGGTGCGTAGCTAATTTCTGTTTCATCTATGTACGAAAGATTGGGATGCTCAAGCAGAGTGCGGAGTCTAGCCAGCCCGGCATCTCCCTGTTCGATTACTTGTTCCATGGTAAGCGTTTCGTTAAGAGTAGTACCTACATCAATGATTCCGTGGTCTGTTTTTATTCCGAGGCGAATCTGATCCTGTTGGTTAAAGTTTAAAAGTTTCATAGTTTCCTCCTTATATTAGATGTAGGCTTTTTGGTGATTCCAGTAGCTTTGGTGGTGGGAGGGGGAGAAGAGAGAAGCCGTTCCCTTGGGTACGCTTTGCGGAGAAGTCTAAACTGTCCGCTCCAGGAGCCCAACGAACTCGCCTGCAAAGAAAAGCCCCACGATGTTTTTTATGGGAGGATTGCAGGCAAAGGCCCGTTCGTTGTTCTCCTTCCGCTGGGTGGAAAGCGTACCGAAGTGACAGACGACTTCCTTCTTCGATCCTCCACCGCACATTTGGGAGCTCTAAACCCGCCAAGTCTATTTATGGGTGTAGAAACTGAATATTTCAATTATAAAATCTTTGCTCACGAATGTCATATAGTTGTTTTGTGATTACTATGTAGGGAGCCGCTCTGGTGATGGAATGTTGATTGTTAACGATGTTAATGCTACAGTTTATATGAAAAGTTTTTTGAATGTCACGGATAACAGGAGAGATTTACATTATGATCATATTGAAGAACGAAAAAGAAATTGAACGGATGCATGAGGCAGGTAAGCTGCTTGCTTCGTGCCACAAAAAAATTGCCACAATGATGAAACCAGGAATTACAACCTGGGAGATCGAAGCGTTTGTAGAGAAGTACTTGAAAGAGCATGGTGCGACGCCGGAGCAAAAAGGGTACCAGGGCTATAAATATGCGACATGTGCATCCGTAAACGATGAGATCTGCCACGGGTTTCCGAATAAAAAACCGTTAAAAGACGGCGATATTGTCACGATTGATATGGTCGTGAATTTGAATGGAGCACTGGCTGATTCTGCCTGGACGTATGCGGTAGGAACGGTTTCGCCCGAAGTGGAGCGACTGCTGCATGTAACGAAGGAATCATTATATAAGGGGATTGAACAGGCGACAATCGGCAATCGACTCGGCGATATCGGGCATGCGATTCAGTCATATGTCGAGGCTGCCGGATTTTCGGTTGTGCGGGACTTTACTGGTCACGGCATCGGGAAAACGATTCACGAGGACCCGGCTGTACTTCATTACGGCAAGCCAGGTAAAGGAATGCGCTTGAAAGAAGGAATGGTTATTACGATTGAGCCGATGGTCAACATGGGCACATGGCATAGCAAGATGGACGCGAACGGCTGGACGGCGCGGACGACAGATGGGAAATTTTCGGTACAGTATGAACACACACTGGCGATTACCAAAGATGGCCCTCGTATTCTGACGGAACAAAAATAATGGGTAAGCGGTGAAAGAGCTGGATGCTGCACGTTATTTGTTCAGAATATGTTCAGAAGCGTTTGGTAAAATGAAAGTGGGTACGAGTAGAGCCGGCTATAAGCAAAAAAAGGTTGGGGCCTCAACGTTCCAGCCTTTTTTGTTGTGGTGATATTTTGCTGTAAAAAAGTTACGGTATAGGGGGCGTGCATGAGAACAAGGCTACTAGCATTTGGGATATGTCTTTTATCTTTCACTGTAATTTTTGCTCTTTTTTGGGCGGTTATTGAAAAAAATAAGTCGAAGGAAGTGCCATCCGCCCGACACGGTATCCTTGATTTATCAACATGGGATCTTGGGAAACAGGAGGCCATTCTTTTGAATGGGGAGTGGGCGTTTTATCCAGATCAATTGCTTGTACCAGAAGACTTTACAAGAGAAGAAAAGACGCCGATGTATGTCCAGGTCCCTTCCTTCTGGAATCAGTATAGCATCAATGGCAAGAAGCGTTCTGCTTACGGTAGTGCAACGTATCGTCTGCAAATCAAGCTAAACGGTCGCGAACAGATTGTTGGGATTAAAACATCGATCATTCGTACGGCAAATAAAATCTATGTGAATGGGCAGCTGATAGGATCGAGTGGAGTACCAGGAAGCCCCGAAACCTATTCGCCGAAAAACACACCGTACGTGCGCTATGTGAATGTATCAGGCGCTAAGCTGGACATCATTGTTCAAGTTTCTAATTATGTGTATGCGCCTAACGGTGGAATTTCACATGCGATTTATTTTGGAAGCCAGGCGGCTATTTCCGCATTACGAGAAAAGGCACTTCTATTCGATTGGGTTATGCTGACGAGTTTTTTTCTTATGGGTGTGTATTTTCTTGGACTATATATGCAAAGAAGAAAAGATAGGCCTGTAGTATACTTCTCCCTTTTTTGCTTTTTTTCAGCACTCTATGTCGTTACACATGGGGAGAAGATGCTGTATACGTTCTTTCCCCAAATCGATTACTTTTTGTTTCAAAGACTGCAAGTTATTTCAGGTATGGTTAGTGGGATCAGTCTAGTTTTGTATACATATTTCTCGTTTCCGAAACTATGTTTTTTATGGTTTGTTCGAGTAAGTGTCTTGATAAACAGTGTGCTTATAATGATGTTTCTTATCTTTCCGATGCGCGTTTATTCACAGGTGGATCTTAGCCTCTCATTTTTAGGAGTTATCCCGTACTTTTATATGATTTATATCTCCGTATTGGCAGCGGTTAGAAGGGTGGAAGGAGCAGGCTACGTTACGATTGGAGCTTTTTCATTAATGGTTGCGATGGTGGATACAGTGCTTAATATAAACGGATATTCACCTACGTATCTTTTACCTCCGTTTGAGCCGCTTTTATTTATGGTGATGCATTCTTTCTGGATGTCGCTTCGTTTTTATAATGTCTTTAAAAAGAATGAAGAGTTGTCTATGAAATTGGTCGCGGCTGATAAAGTGAAGGATGAATTTCTCGCCAAAACCTCGCATGAGTTACGAACGCCGCTACATGGAATTATTAACCTGACACAGCTATTGTTAAACGACATCGGGGAACAGATACATCCTAGACAAAAAGAGAGTTTATACTTGATTCATTCAACAGGCAAGCGTCTCTCTAATCTCATTCATGATATTATCGACGTTTCAAAAATGAAGCAGGGCGAATTATCTATTTATCCATCTTGTATTGATGTAAGAACGAGTGCTCAGACGGTACTTGCTATTTTCTCTACGTTACAGCACGAAAAAGGAATCATGCTGCTTAACCATATTCCACAAGACTTACCCCCTGCTTATGTAGATGAGAATCGTCTGCATCAGATTTTCTATAATCTAGTGGATAATGCTCTGAAATATACGTTACATGGAAAGGTTGAGCTTTTGGCTTACGTACATGGTGAGTGGCTGGAGATTGTCGTGGAAGATACGGGAACAGGGATTCCAGAAGATAAATATGATGAAATTTTTCAGTCGTTTCATCAATTAGAGGCGCATATGACCCGGGAGAATAGCGGAATTGGCCTTGGCTTAAATATTACCAAGCAATTAGTTGAATTACACGGGGGGACAATTACGGTAGCGTCAAAAGTAGGAGAAGGAACGCGCTTTACGTTTACGCTACCGATCGCTAAAGAAGAGAGAAAGGAAGAAATACATGAAGAAAACGTGTATTCTCTAAAAAATATGGGGGGACGAGACGTCTCTTTCTCCACTCCGCACAAAATGATCAGGAACGGCGCCTATACCGTATTAGTCGTAGATGATGAGTATTCGAATTTAACAATTGTGATGAATGCCATGGATTTGATGGGATATTCGGTGATTGCAGTAAAAAATGGAGAGGAAGCGATTGAGGTACTGCAAAGTCATCCAACGATTGATTTGGTGATTCTAGATCTGATGATGCCGCGCTTGTCTGGTTTAGAGGTGTGCAGGCACATTCGAAAAACGTCTAGCTTAAGTGAACTGCCTATTCTTATGCTCACAGCAACTGGACAGGTCGGGGATATTCTTGCTTCGTTTGAAGCAGGTGCCAATGACTTTTTACAAAAACCTGTAGAACTTGCGGAATTGAAGGCTAGAGTCGATTCTTTGCTGCTTATGAAAAAATCAGCACAACATGCGATTCAGAATGAGCTGGATTTTTTACAAGCACAAATTACCCCACATTTTTTATACAATACGCTTAATACAATCGTGTCGCTCTCGTATAAGGACAGTGAAAAAATGCGCGAAATCATTCATGATTTAGCGTACTATTTACGTGCAAAGTTTGATTTTAATCGTACAGAGCGCTTCGTCCCGATCCAACAAGAACTTGAACTCGTACGAGCCTACCTGGAGATTGAACAGGTACGATACTCGCATCGACTTCAGATTGTATTTGATATTGATGAGGCTGTTGCATGCCTTCTTCCTCCATTGACCATTCAACCGCTTGTGGAAAATGCGATTCAACATGGAATTGCCCCACAAGTTTCCGGGGGAACGGTGAAAGTTTCCATTCAGCAAATGAGAGACGAGGTTTGTATTGCGGTAGAAGATGACGGAGTTGGAATGCCGCAAGAACGCATTCGCCAAATTCTTGACGGGCAATACGATGGAGTTGGATTTAAGAATGTCAATAAACGCCTGCAAACGATGTACAATTGTCAGTTGCAAATCGAAAGTGCAAGTGGAGAAGGGACAAAAGTAGTCATGTTAATAAAGGAAGAGGGAATGTAACAGGGCTAGCCTCAAAAGGACATGAAACATGACCTTTCAAGGCTAGCCCTTCTTTATCGTAGTTTTTCCTTTGGTAATGCGATCGTAATGGTTGTCCCTGTCTGATCAGAACTTTCGATTTGTAGACGACATTGATAGAAGTTTTGTAAACGTTTGTCCACGTTTTGGAGACCGACTCCTTTGTACTGACCCACAACAATTTCTTTCAGGCGGGATTCCGCAATCCCCACCCCATCATCAGCAACGGTAATATAAATCATATCTATCGTTTGAGAGATCGAGAGCGTAATCGTTCCACCTGAAAGTTTCGGAGCAATTCCATGGCGGACCGCGTTTTCGACGAGTGGTTGAATCGTGAGAGGGGGTAATAAACAGTGAACCGTCTCGTCGATCTCAAAAATAACACGCAGGCGTGTTCCGTAACGTACTTCCTCAATGCCAAAGTAAGCTCGTACTAATTCAAGCTCTTGGGCAAGTGGAATGAGTCGTTCCTGGTTATGGAAGTCAAACTTGGCTCGCAAATAATACGTGAGATCATTAATGATCTCGCGCATTTTCTCTACATCTTTGTAGGAGAGAGAGATAACCGTATTGAGCGTATTATACAGAAAATGCGGGGTAATCTGAGCTTGCAAAAAGTCCAGCTCATGTTGCAGGGCTTCCTGAACAGATTTTTTCAGTAAGAGCAACGACTCCACTCGCGCTTTTAATTCAGGAAGTGCTACAGGCTTTTGCAAGAAATCATTAGCCCCTGCTTCAAAAGAAGCGACAATGTCACCAAGTTGTCCCGCTGCTGTTAGGATAAGAACCGGGATCTCTGTTAGTTTATGGGTGGCCCGGATTGTCCGGCATACGTCTAAGCCGGACATGCGCGGCATCATAAGATCTAGAATCACCAAATCAATCGTTGGATGGCTGTGAAGCATATCCAGTGCCTCTTGCCCATTTTTGGCCGCGATGACGGAATGGCCCATCGAATCGAGAGCGTCGAGCAGCACTTTTAAGTTCGAGTATTCGTCGTCGACGACAAGCACGGTATAAGTCGATTCTTTCAATAACTTGTATGGCGTAGAAAATGATAGAGTAGCAGTAGCTGCGGACTCGGCATCGGTGAATAACGTGTGTTCCTGTATATCCTTATTCCCTTCATTTGCAATCGGTAATGTAAAAGTAAAGCATGAACCTTCCCCTACTGTAGATTGAACGTGAATCGTCCCGCCGTGTAATTCGATGAGCTGCTTCGTAATGCTTAACCCAAGACCGATTCCCGGATTCTCACTTGTCATATGATCTTCAAGTTGGTGGAAGGAGTCGAAAATTTCCTCGAATTTTTCTGCTGGAATTCCTGTCCCGGTATCTTTTACAGAAATGGTTACAAAATTTCCTTCTACATAGCCCAAGAGTTCCACTTTTCCGCTATCTGTATATTTTATTGCATTATCCACTAGATTATAAAAAATTTGCTTCAAGCGATTTTCGTCCGCATAGGCAAGAGGAAGATCGTTGGGAATTTGGTTGATAAGGAGAAGCTGCTTTTCTTTTTGCATCATTTCGAAGAAGGATATAATCATCTGTGCTACGGCTCTCGTGTCAACCGGAACGGGATAAATACGCAACTCACCGTGTTTGATTTTCGATACATCAACAATATCATTAATCAGTGTGGCAAGCCGTTTTCCGATCAAGTGAATGGCGACGAGGCCCTCTTTTTGCTTTGGCTCCAGGTCTTCTTTTTTGTCTTGCAGCAATAGTTCAGCGATATTAATAATTCCATGTAACGGCGTTCGTAATTCATGGGAAGTTTTAGCGAGAAATTCATCTTTACGTTTGTCAAACGTTAATAGTTTTACAGATAGTTCTTCTACTTTTTTGAATGCATTGGAGAAGCGTAGCGACATCCAGAGCGAATGCAGCAAGATAAATAGAACAGGCCAAAATGGTGGCACAATGTTCAAAGGCAAATATCCTATACTAGTAAGCGCGAGCATGATCGTATACATGATTAAGAAAAGCGAGCTAAAAATCAGATAGAAAGTCCCTTCTACCCGGCGAATGGACGCTAGTATTGACATGTACGTGAGATACATCCATGTGTAAAGAGCAAACGTAATTTGCAAAATCTCAAAACGACTATGAACAGATAACGGGCAAGCAACTACAGCTACTAGGAAGATTCCGACTGCCAGACAGATTCTAATCACCCATTTGGAGCATAGCTCTCGGAAGGAATAATATGTGTACATTGTCAGGCCAATCAAGGTGATCGAGGTAGAGAAAAATTGCAGTTTGGCAAATACATAATAATGGATGGACGGGACGAACATGTACAATATTTTCTCGCCGTGTGTAGCTGCATAAAAGGCCGCAGCCAAGCAATACAGTGCAAAGTATAGTAAAAATAAATCGCTTCGTCTTTGTGTATATAGACCAAACAAATACAGTCCCATTATGGTCATGCTCGTTATGACAATGGAATCGAACAACAAGGCTTTATTTTGCAGAGCCGCGATGGATGTCTGTTCCCCAAAATAAATCGGATCGATGATTCCCCCGCCAGGAGCGTAGTCGTAGTTTGCGACATGAACGAGTATCTCCACGACCCCACCTGATAGTTGTGTATAGCGGGTATACGGTGTGTTTTCCGGAGAATAGGTAGCATTGGTTTTTGGAATGCCGCTTGCCCCGAGCTGTTTGCCATTGATATAGATACGGTTTGACATACGGATGATTGACGTTTTAAGGCCGAATACTTTTTCCGCATGTGGCAACTTGATTTGTAAGCGATAGGTGGCACTTCCAAAGGGCGAAAGCGATTTTCCATTACGGGTATAACGATTCCAGGGAGATGGAACAGGCACATACTCTGGCGTAGGCCGTGAAACAACAAAGTCATGATGGGTTAGCAGTTGATTCGGATAAAACTCCCATTCCCCTGTAAGAGGAACAGCCCCATTTTTCGTGAAATCCCAGGTGGATAAATCGAGGAAACCATGCTGTGATCGTGGAGATGTCTGATGGTTGAACTTATTCATCATCCACCATATCCCGTAAAAAATCCCGATGAAAGCAAGGATACAAAGAAAAAAAGCGAGTAGTCGTGTTTTCATGTATGCACCTCAACTAGATATAAGCAAATAGACTTTGTAGGATTATTGTATCATAAATCGCTACATAGATAAGGAGTATGTTCCTTAGCTCTCAATCGTTATAGTTTTAAAAATGTTTAGATAATTGAAAATATTATATTGACACGAAAGAATGCCCATATTATTATTTTGGTATCAAACGTTAAATATTTAACGATTTAATAAATTCTAACAATAGTGAGGAGGAACGTGGAAAAGGTAGAGCGTGCGGTATATTTCCACTAAAAATGTAAGCGTTATTATTTTATCTTTATTCTAGGGAGGGTTTGGTATGGCAGTACGGACAGGGCAGCAATTTCTTGAAGGGTTGAAAAACGATGGACGTGAGATTTGGTTAGATGGGGAGTTAATACAAGATGTAACGACTCACCCGGCGTTTAAAGGGGCAGCCGAGCATATCGCGAAACTGTTCGATTTGCAGCATAAATATCCAGAAATTATGACAGCTACTTGCCCGGAAACAGGTGAAAAATTTGGAATTACCCATCTGATCCCAAGAAGCAAAGAAGACATTAAACGAATTCGTAAAGCGATGAAAGTGTGGGCCGAAGCTTCTGTCGGCTTAATGGGCCGAAGCCCGGATTATATGAATACAACCTTTGCTTGTTTTGCGGGCCATGCTGATGTATGGGCTCGTCGTGGAAACGAGCAGGGTGCACGAAATATGATTGCATATCAAAAGTATGTTCGAGACAATGATTTAATTATGACTCACTCAATTATTAATCCTCAGGTGGATCGTTCCGTATCGGAAGCCGAGCAGGGCGGCGGGGAAGTGTCTTTGCACAAAGTAGGGGAAACAGAAGATTCGATTATCGTACGGGGTGCACGGATGCTGGCAACGCTGGCACCTTTCGCAGATGAATTAACTGTATATCCAGGCAGTGATATCCGTCTTCAAGATAAGAAGTATGCGATTTGTTTTGCAGTTCCGATGAATACGCCGGGGCTTAAATTTATCTGTCGCGATTCATACAGCAAGGAGAGAAATAACTTTGACTATCCGTTGTCTTCTCGCTTTGATGAAATGGATGCCGTCGTTATTTTCGATGATGTACACGTACCAAAAGATCGCGTGTTTATGGACGGGGATACGGTAGGTTATTCGGAAGTAATTGGAGACGGATACTGGAGAAACTATATCATCTTCCAGGCGATGAACCGCGCCTTAACTAAACTTGAGTTTGCCTTTGGTCTTGGCCATATGATTGCCGATACGACAGGGGTAAATGCATTCGATCATGTTCAAGAAAAACTCGGGGAAATCTGGAACATGATGGAGATGACACGCGCAGGTGTAGTGGCTGCCGAGGAAGGGGCTTTTGAAGTAGATGGCAAAGGAATCTGGGCACCGGATGATAAGCCGTTGATCGCGCTTCGCGGTTTGATGCCGAAATGGATTCCACGAGCTACTGAACTGCTGAAAGTTATTGGTGGCGGTGGATATATGCTTACGCCATCTTTGAAAGATATGAACGGACCGCTGGCGAATGATATTACGAAATATTACCAGGCACGCAATGCTGATGCAGAACAACGCATTCGCTTATTCCGTCTCGGCTGGGACTTTATCGGCTCAGAGCTTGCTGGACGCGGTGATTTGTACGAACGTTTCTATCTGAGTGACGCTTACCGCATGACAGCATTAAACTACAAAGTCGCCGAGAAAGAACATGCCGAAATGCTAGTGAAGCAGTTCTTGAATGAGCCGGTAAACGAATTACAGGCCACAAAGTAAAATAGCTTGGGATCGCTTCTTCCTCTATAGTCTAGTATAAGGAAGAAGCTTTTCTCGTATGTAGCTGCTGGAATAGCCAGAATAGATAATCCTAGCAAAAGAGGGGGCGCTTTTCTATGGAAACAGAAACGACTTCTATTAATGGGTCGGTTACGATTGGAACATCTGGTCAAAAGGCAGAATTAAAACGAGTATTAAAGACGCGTGACTTAGTTATATTTGGGATGGTTTTCATGGCGCCTGTTTCCGCTCAGACTCTTTTTGGTTCACTTGCACAAGTATCGCAGGGGCATGCTGTTTTGTCGTATATTGTTGGGCTAGTCGCGATGATATTCACAGCATATTCGTATGGTAAAATGGCAGAGGTATTTCCGATTGCAGGTTCTACGTACAGTTATACATCACGGGCGATTCATCCGTATGTAGGTTTTATTGCGGGCTGGTCTATGCTGCTTGATTACGTGCTCATTCCCATTTTGTTATATAAACTGAGCGCAATCTATGCGATGGAATTGCTGCCGTCTATTCCACTTTGGCTGATGCTGCTTTTGTTTGTCGTTCCGGTAACGGTGTTTAATTGTATCGGAACGCAGGTTGCTTCAAGAGTGAATATCTTCATGACCATAATCATGGTATTAAGTATTGTTTTGTTTGTCGGTTTTGCGATAAAGGCATTGCTTCATGGAGTAGGTGTCGGAAGTGTTTTTTCGATGCAAGGGATTTATCATGCACAAACCTTTACGTGGCACTCTCTGATCGGGGGAGCATCCATTGCAGTTCTTTCTTTCCTCGGTTTTGATGCGGTAACAACGATGGCAGAAGATTCAAGTGTTTCCGGGAAAATGGTTGGAAAAGCTGCGGTACTAGCCTGTGTGATAAGTGCGGTGTTGTATGTGGCTCAAGTTTATTTTGCTACGTTAACATTCCCGAATTTCACGGCTTTTCAGTCACCGGATACAGCCTTTTTCGAGATTACGACGCTTGTGGGAGGAAGCGGGCTGGCTACGCTTTTAGCGTTAATTATTTCGCTTTCTGGCATTTCGACAGCTCTGGCAGGGCAGGCAGCCGCTTCCCGCTTGCTATACGGAATGGGGCGTGAACGTGTATTGCCCAAGTTTTTTGCACATCTTCATCCGAAACATAAAACACCAGCCTACAGTATTTTATTTATGGCAGCTACCGGGTACATCGGTGCCGTTTTGATTGACTTAAGCGTACTCTTTTTGATCATTGTGTTCGGTGCGCTAATCGGATTTCTCTGTGTGAATTTATCAGTATTCATCGAGTATTACATCAAGAGACAAGAACGTTCGTTTACGGCTTTTGTTCCATATGTATTGTTCCCGCTAGCTGGATTGGTTGTATGCGCTTACATCATGTGGGGGATGGATCGAATTGGGCATATTGTCGGAGGAAGCTGGCTTGTGCTCGGGATTATTTATCTGGCTATCATGAGTAAAGGCTTTACGAAAAAAGTCGAGATGTTTAAAGAGGATTCGTTTTAGTTGCGTTACGACAGTGGGGCTGTCTCGGAAGCCAGAGCATGGCGAACGGGATAGCTCTTTTTTTGTAGAATCGACAACGTGTGGTGGTGAGGGAGTGGGAGAAGGGAGGAGCCGTTCGCTTCGGTATGCTTGCAGGGAAGTGTTGACTGTCCGCTTCAGGAGTCCGACGAACGTGCCCGCAAAGAACAGCCTGCGATGTTGATTCATAGAAGGATTGCGGGCAAAGGCCTGTTCGTCGTTCTCCCTCTGCTGAGTAGGCACATACAGGCGCTCGTGCTCCTCCCTTCTCCCACTCCCCGCACAACGTTTCGGTTTACAGAAAACACACAACGCCAGAATGGATTCACTCGATAACCACTGGTTTTTCGCAAGACCGCTTTCTTATCTTTTACCTACATATCAAAGCTCAGCTGTAAAGTAGCAATAAAGTCGTTTAAATCTATATGTTACTCCACAATCGCGCCCGATTGTGGAAGATTACAAAAGCTTCTATTAGCTGGTTTAGTTTAGTATCAAACTAATCAGTAGGTTCTCCTTCTCGAAATGAGAATGCCAATTTTCAAAATAATCATTTTCAGCTTCGCCTCGTCATTTAAGCAAAGGGTAAAATTAGGGTATCTATTTAAATTGAATTAATTCCTGTAAATGAATATTTCACTAAATTTTCAACATAAACATCATCCAAATTTTCACCTATCACTAGCAATCTATAGAAAATTGGTCCGTAAATGAGGTCAACACTTAAATCGAGATCGAGATTTTCCCTCAAATCCCCTCGCTGAACCCCCCGTTCCAAAAGCTGCTTAGCCTCAAGCCGGCGAGGATGGAAGTATCTGGTCCGATATGCCTCCGCCAGTCTTGAATCAAATTGCCCTTCACCAATCAACTCCTTAATGATTTTACCTTCCCGACTGGTCAAAAATCGAGCTAAACTAGTGGCATGGATAAGTATGTCATTAAATACTGAACCCGTGTCAGGAATCGGCAGTCTTGCCGTAGCAGCAGCTAGAAAGCCGTCCATAACAACGTCTGCTTTGTTGGTCCACCATTTATAAATGGTGGCTTTACTAACCCCTGCCCGCTCCGCAATTTTCTCTACAGTGACTGTTCCAAGGCCATTTTCCAACAACAAATCATATGAAGCAGAAAGGATAGACTTTTGCGTTTCAACATTACGTGGACGCCCTCTTTTGGTATTCACTCGAATCCTCTCCTTTACAATAAAAACTGTACGTTTATTATATTAAATATTCAACAAGAAGAAAAAAATAGCTATTTACAAAACTATACGTTCAGTATATTGTTTAAATATGAATTACTAAACTGTGCGTTCACTATTTAATTTACGATGGCAGTACTGATTATTCTTGCCCTTCCATACACTAAAATATGAAAATGGGGAGGATTACAATGAAAACGAATCAAATTATCGAGGGTAAACGCATTTCAAGCTGGATTATGTTTCTGTTAGCATCCTCATGTGGTCTTATCGTTGCCAATCTTTATTATGCGCAAACTCTGGTAGGACCTATCAGTGTCTCTATAGGTCTTTCTTCCGCAGCAGCAGGATTTATTGTCACCTTAACACAAATCGGTTATGTTGCAGGGCTGCTGTTTATCGTACCGCTTAGTGACATTATTGAAAATCGGCGCCTCGTGGCAGTATCACTAATTGTTGTGGTATGTGCATTGCTTACGGCAACATTCGTACCCAATGCGCTAATTTTCCTGACTGCGTCCCTGTTTATTGGACTGGGATCTGTAGTAGCCCAAATACTGGTTCCCTATGCCGCCCATTTAGCGTCTGAAGAGCAGCGCGGCCGCGTGGTTGGAAACGTGATGAGTGGACTCTTACTCGGAATTATGCTTGCCAGGCCGCTGGCAAGCTTTATAACCAGCATTTGGGGATGGCAAACAGTATTTGCTTTGTCGGCGATTGTTATCGCCCTATTGGCGGTTCTGTTGTCACGTATTCTTCCTGAGCGTAAACCTTCACCTACGATAAACTACGGTAAATTAATTGTCTCTTTAGGCGCCCTTTTAAAACAAACGCCTATATTGCGTCGCCGGGGCATTTATCAAGCTTGTTTATTTGGAGCCTTTAGCCTGTTTTGGACTGTGGTTCCTTTACGATTGGTGGATGAATTCGGAATGTCCCAGCAAGGCATCGCATTGTTTGCATTAGCGGGTGTGGGAGGCGCGATAGCAGCACCTATAGCTGGAAGACTTGCGGATAAAGGCTGGACCGGATTTTTGACCGGATTGGCAATGATTATTGCCACCTTGTCTTTTTTGATGGCATATCTTTTTCAAGGCCATTCAACAACGGCTCTCATATTGCTCATTCTTGCCGCTATTATGCTGGATGCGGCCGTATCGGGAAATCTTGTACTTGGTCAGCGGGCGATTTATTCATTGGGGAGTGAAGCAAGAGGCCGACTGAACGGGCTTTTCATGTCTATATTCTTCATTGGCGGAGCAATTGGATCTTCTTTGGGCGGTTGGTCTTATGCCCATGGCGGCTGGAGCTTCACATCTCTAATTGGAGTTGTTATGCCTCTTTTAGCCTTACTTTACTTTCTTACTGAAAAAAGAAACATCTGCAAAGGACGTTGAAATCCTTGTAGATGATTCATTCAGGGCAGTGAAACTCCCAAAAGGCGGGAGAGCACATTGCAGGCAGCGATGAGGCTAGGAGATCGATTCTCCTAGGCGCTGTAAACAAAACACCGACTATAGCAGGTCGGTGTTTTTCGTTTGAGAGCCTTGCTCCATTAAATGACCCGATTGTTGAATAGTTTGACCCGCATTTTTTAAACAACTTTATTGTAAATTAAACAACTTTTTTGTCACTTATCATCAGCTTCTTGATATTGCTTGATAGTGTTTACCCAAAGTGTGCTAGGAGCGGTATCGGGCGGGGCAACGGAACGCCTGTACGCGATCCCCAGCGGAAGGGGTCAGGTGAACGGGCTTTTGCCCACAATCCTTCGATGTGAATACACCGTGGGATCTTTTGTGGGCGAGTTCATCTGGCACCTGGAGCGGACAGTTCCGACTTCTTCGTAAGCGTACCAAAGTGACGAGGCCCCGCCCGATCCCGCTCCTCCACTACCCTTTGGAGAAACCATCCATCAAGATGTTAGAAAAGCAATAGTTTTATTAATTATCAAATGATATAATGAACTTATTGTATGGAATCATTTTACATCGCAGATGGTAGGAGGATATACATATGTTTGAAGACGATTTTCTGCCTGAGGAAAAAGATATTATAGACCGACTCAATGGTCAGCCATATAATTTTGAAGCGATGACGGTTGCAACGAATTTATACCGAGCTGCCCAGCGCATGAGAGTAAAGATGGAACGGGAAGTTCTCTCTGCTTATAGTCTATCCTGGACGGCATTTGATTTGTTACATAATCTTTGGATATGGGAGCCGCTTGAAATGAGAAAGGCAGCCAAGCTGATGGGAGTAACGGTAGCGACTGTTAGCAGCATTACAAACACATTAGAGCGGAAAGAGTTATGTATGCGGCTCGTAGATCAGCGCGACCGTCGATTGGTTCAACTCAAGCTGACAGACCAGGGCAGAGAAGTTATTGAGGAGTTATATCCTAAATTCAATAAAGGAGAGGTTGAAGTTATAGAGGGGTTAACAGAACTAGAACAAAAAATCATCACGAATTTACTGCGAAGAATTATTCGGAATATGGATGATCCAGATTAAAAAGCCAGTCTCAAAAGTCGCGTATGACGATTGAGACTGGTTTTTTTAATTGGTTTAGCCAGTGCTATTTATTATCAATCGTTAGATAACAAATGACTTGACAGACAATTCTTGGTGTAATAATCTTAAGATATCTAAAAGTTCAAACAATTTAAAAATTTAAAGAAGACAGGAGTGCTTGCGTTGCTTACAAGATCAACCGACAAAATTATCGTGGCAAATGTGCCTGTATCACCGGATCACTATATTGGAGGTCAGCGGATTTCTTCCGAGAAAACGTTTACAGTTAGTAGCCCAGTGGATGAATCTATTCTCGGAGAAGTAGCAGCAGGAGGAGCAGAAGAAGTAGATGCCGCAGTAAACGCAGCATTGAAAGCGCATCCAAAATGGGCGGCGTTAGGGCCAAAAGGGCGCGCTGTCTATCTTCGTCGCTTTGCTGACATTATCGAAAGTCGTGTCGAAGAACTGGCAGCAGTAGAAACGATGAGTAACGGATCATTGCTCGAATCAGGTCGTAAGCGCGTTATGAAACGTGCCGCATATAACATTCGTTTTTTCGCAGAATGGGCAGAAAATCTAAAGGGGAAAACGTGGGAGTCAAACGGTACGCAGTATAGCGTTCAGTATCAGCCGTCAGGCGTCGCGGCTTTAATTACGCCGTGGAATGCACCACTTATGTTAACCACCTGGAAAGTAGGTCCGGCATTAGCCGCGGGAAATACGGTCGTTGTAAAGCCGCCGGAATGGGCCCCGTTCACCTGCTCCCTGCTTGCTGATTGTGCAGAAGAAGCGGGTCTTCCAGCTGGTGTGTTAAACATTGTACAGGGAATAGGCGAAGAGGCGGGGGCGGCTCTGACCGAGCATCCGGGAATTAGCCGGATTTCATTTACCGGTTCCGTTGAAACCGGGCGCATCATCGGGAAAGTTGCGGCGGATCGTATCGTTCCTGCCAGTATGGAACTGGGAGGGAAATCGCCACTTGTTGTATTCGCAGACAGTGACTTTGAAGCGGCCGTTCGAACGGCGATCGGACAATATGATAATGCAGGGCAAGTATGTCTGGCAGGTACACGGATTCTTGTGGAGCAGTCGATTGCAGACCGATTTTTAGAAGCGATGACAGAGGCAGCAGGAAGAATCGTACTAGGTGATCCGCGTAAGGAAGAGACAGATGTCGGACCGTTAATTACCCGCGAACATATGAACAAAGTAGAGGGCTTTGTCGAGCGTGCGAAAGAGCAAGGGGCTCGGCTTGTGTATGGTGGTAACGTATCTGAACAACTGGGCGGGCTGTATTTTGAACCGACGTTGTTTACGGATGTGCCAGAACATGCGGAGATTTTAAAAGAGGAAGTATTTGGTCCAGTGCTGACTTTCCAGACCTTTAGCATAGAAGAAGAAGCTATTCAAATGGCAAACAACACGGAGTACGGATTAGCCGCCACGATCTTTACCGGAAATGAAGATCGTGCGAAAAGAGTTGGAAGCGCAATCACAGCTGGAACCGTATGGATCAATACGTTTTTTGCCCGCGACTTATCAGCACCGTTTGGCGGAAGCAAGAAGTCAGGGATCGGACGCGAAGGCGGGGATTGGAGCTTTGATTTCTTCTGTGACATTGTCACGCTAGCTCATAAGACAGATTCATTCTCGTCATAAAAAAATCTTAGTAAAAAATAAGGAGTGATATAGATGGGTGAAATTATTGGGGCTGCTATTTTGTCGCATGTTCCGACGATTATGTTACCGGAGCAAGTTCGGCTGGAGATGAACAAAGGAAAAGGCGACACAACGCTGATCGAAGGATTACAACGGCTGCGTTCTGAGGTGCTTGATCAACTCAACGCGGATACGTTCATTATTTTCGATTCACACTGGCATACGACGTTTGAGATGGTCGTAGACGGGCGTGAGCATTATGAAGGGTTTCACACATCAGATGAAATGCCGCGCAGCCTGCAGGATATTCCGTACAACTATGACGGTGATCCTGAATTGGCCACGATTATTGAAGAAACCGCAAAAAACTATGACGATGTATGGGTTCATGTAAGCCGAAATGCAAATCTTCCGATCCATTATGGTACTGTCAATCTGGTACATCACTTGCATCGTGGGGAAAGAGTGCTTTCCATTGGGACATCACAAACAGGAGAGCCGGAAGATTTCCTGCGATTCGGAGAAATGCTGGGGGAAGCGATTGAAAAAAGTAACCGGCGCGTTGTACTGCTGGGCTCGGGCGGACTTTCACACAAGTTTTATTCGCTGCGTGATATCAGGGTATATGAAGAATATGATCCCAAATACCTTATTTCTTCAGAAGCACGGAAAATTGATGAGAAAATCATCAGCATGTTCCTGGAAGGAAAGCATGAAGACGTGCTTGATATCATGCCTGAATTCCGTAAATTCAGTCCAGAGGGGCGCTTCGGGCATTATCTCATGATGGCAGGCGCACTCGGAGAGAAAGAATGGACGGCTCCAGGGCAGAAGTTCTCTGAGTACGAGGCATCGGCGGGAACGGGTCAGGTGAATATATGGTTTCCAAGACCTGCAGAAGGATGGGGCGGTAAACAAACAACGGGATCTAAAGGATAGTATATACAGATAGGGAGGCGAATCCATGGCAATCGGTGCAAATTTCATAGACAACAAAAAAGGGCGCCAGTTAGCTATCGAACAATCGATGCGGGAATTAGAGCAAAAAGGGGTTAAGTTTGTCCGTCTGCTGTATAGCGATATCCACGGATTTCCGCGTGGGAAGGATATTCCGTTAGAATTCTTCCCTTCTGTTGTGGAAGAAGGTCAGGCGTTTTGCTATTGGAATATTGTAGATGGACTTGATGGAAGTCCATTACATGCTCCCGAAATGCCGGATCGTGGCTACCCGGATATGAAGGCGATCCCGGATTTATCAACCTTGGCAGTTATTCCGTGGGAGAAGGATACGGTTCAGTGTCTGGCAGACTTAGTTGATCATGAGGGGCGGAAAATTGATATTTCGCCCAGGCAATTTCTGAAAAAAGTAACGAAGCTATTTAAGGAAAATCTTGCGGTCACGCCTATTCTTGCACACGAATTAGAGTTTTATCTGTTGCAAAAATCAGGGAATGGCTGGGAGCGATATAGCGACAAGCAAGGCTTGATTTATACAGTAGGATACCGTTCAGATGAGCGAGGGCTGATGCAAAAATTCATGGAAGCGGGCAAAAGCTTGCATTTGCAAGCGACAGCAGCGAATCATGAGCATGGCGGTGGTCAATTCGAAGTGAATATGTTGCACGGAGAAAGTGTTGCTGCGGCTGATCGGGCGTTCAGTTTTAAAAACATGATCAAAGAAGTGGCAGCTTGTAACGGCTTGATGGCTACATTTATGGGCAAACCGTTTACGGATCAGCCAGGATCAGGCTTTCACCTTCATCTGAGTTTGGTAGATCAGCAGCATCATCACAATATTTTCTCCGACCCATCCGCACAAGATGGAATAAGCAAAATGATGAAGCATTTTATGGCAGGTGTATTGCATCATGCGCCAGCCCTTACTGCCTTCCTGGCTCCGACCATTAATGCGTATAAACGGCTCATTCCGAATAATATTGCGCCGGTAGCGGCCAACTGGGGCTATGACAATCGCCATCGGTTCATTCGGATTCCTCCAGAGCGTGGTTCTAGCAGTCGGATGGAAATACGGGGCGGGGACGGAGCGGCGAATCCGTATTTAATTTCTGCCGTGTGTATGTTAGCTGGGTATGACGGGATCATAAAAGAAATGGAGTTACAGCCGGAGACGGAACCAGGGAAATCACTGCCGCGAACATTGACAGAAAGTTTAGAGAAATTACATGCAGATAAAGACTTGTGTGACTTAATTGGAAATGCGATGGTTATGGCGTATACCGCTGTAAAAAGAACGGAAATTGAACGGTATCAAACTTATGTAACAGACTGGGAGCTTAACGAATATGTCTACCACTTATAAACATTCAAAGAAGCCGTTAATTGGCATTACCACATGGAGACGGGATTTGCCTACTTTTTTAGGTGAGAAGACAGATTTATATACAATAGGGCCGGAATATGTGGAAGCAATTGAAGAAGCAGGAGGAATGCCCATTCTTCTACCTCATGCTAAACCCGAAGCAGCTCCTATGTATTTGGATTTGCTAGATGGGTTGCTTGTGTCCGGCGGGGGAGACGTTGATCCTTCCAGTTACGGCCAGACGAATGCGGGCAAGTCTTACGATGTAAAGCCCAGTGCCGACGCTTTTGAGATCGCTTTATTGCACGAAGCGTATAAGAGGAAATTGCCGACGCTTGGAATTTGTCGGGGGTTTCAAATTATGCAGGTGGCTTTTGAGGGGACGATGCTGCAAGATCTCCATGAAGTATTTCCGTTTCATCCAAAAAACGAGGGGAAGCCGGAGTATATCTTAAGCCAGAACCATACGGTGTCGTTTGCGGAAGATTCGATTCTAGCAGATGTATACGGAAGTGTAACCCGGACAGTAAATACCATTCATCACCAGTGTATACAAACAGTAGGAGATGGATGGACTCCGATTGGCTGGAGTGAAGACGGAATTATTGAAGCTGTGCAAGCGAGTGGTGACTGGCTTGCATTAGGTGTGCAGTGGCATCCAGAAAAGTTGAAGGATGAAGCGGAGCATAAGCTGTTTGCGTATTTCATTCAAGCGGCGTGGAAGGGAAGAAAGTAAAGAAACGAAAAATATTTAAATAAGACTAAATATTTAAAATTGTTTGATATAAAACGTTAGATATGATAAATTTATTGCAAACGATTATCTCGTATGGAAAGGAAGATGAACGTATGTCAAAGCTGAATGGATTTTCCCTGCCCCTTTCTCCTGAAGGCAGAGCGAACTTGTTACCTGCCCCTCCCTGGCATTATTCGGGGGATATGATGCTGATTGAATATCGTACCGATCCGGATGCAGTGATTGCTCTTTTGCCGGATGAACTCGAGCCGGCAGATGATCCGGGTGCTGTATCCGTTATTTTTGCAGACTGGCAATCGTGTACAGATAGCGGAGAGGAATGGCTCGATCCATACCATGCACAGTACAAAGAAGCGATGGTATATGTAGGAGCGAAGTACAAAGGGCAGCCAATTTGCCGCTGCGTCTACATATGGGTAGATAAAGATTTTGCGATGCTGCGCGGCTGGGTTCAGGGATTCCCGAAAAAGCACGGAGATGTGTGGATGTCACGCCCGGTTACAGTAGGAAAAGCGGGTCCGCGTCTGGCTCCGGGCGGCAAGTTTGGGGCTTCGCTCTCGGTAGGAGGCAGACGTCTTATTGAAGCGCGAGTAAACTTGACTGGTCTTTCCGAAAAAGGCCCGCAGGTGAACAACCCGCCGCAGTATAATAGTCGCCATTTCCCGAGATGGGACAGTCTGGAGCCGGCTCTTTATGAAATGGTAACCGTGAAAGGGGTAGACAAAGAGTGCAGCCCGATCTGGGAAGGAACGGCAGACATCAAAGTTTTTGATTCTCCATTTGAAGAATTGAAAGCGCTTGAACCGAAAGAGATCATTGGTGGCTTCTATCATTCGTTTGGCTACACGATGATTGACGGTGAAGTGGTTGAGCAGCATAAACGCTAAAAATCAAGGGTTCATTCAGTTATAGAAGGAGGAGAAATGAATGCAATTCGTTCGTGTAAAACGCGGGGAGCAGATTGTAAGAGGATATAAAGAAGGTGAGATTCTCGTTTTGGAGAATGGGGAAAAGGTTCATGAATCGGAGGCGCATTTTCTTGCCCCGGTCGAGCCGACAAAAATCATTGCGATGCACCTCAATTTCCCAAGTCGGATTGAAGCGTTTGGGATTAAGGACCCGCGCTGGCCTTCTTACTTTATGAAACCTCTCTCCTCGCTTGCTGGACACCGTGCAGAAGTAGCTCGGCCTCGTAACACGCAGTATTTGAACTACGAAGGAGAGATTGCACTGGTTATCGGTAAGAAAGCAAAAGGGGTATCGCGTGAGGAAGCGTGGGATTATATTGCCGGGTACAGCCCGGTAATTGATTACGGCCTGCATGATTTCCGGACTTCGGATGCCGGATCGATGCTGCGGGTAAAAGGACAGGACGGGTTCTGTCCGATGGGCCCGACACTTATTCCAGCGCATGAAGTAGATCCGCATAATATAACCGTTCGGACGTATGTGAATGGCAAAGTGGCGCAGGAAGGGAATACAGGCACGTTTAAATTCTCATTCGATTATATTATTGCGGACTTGTCCCGTTTGATTACATTAGAGCCGGGCGATGTTATTTTGACGGGTACTCCGGCGAATTCCCGTCCGGTTCAACCGGGTGATGTAGTAGAAGTGGAGATCGAAGGTTATCCGCGCCTGACGACGACGGTTGTGGAGAGTGAAGTAGATTTTGCGGATTTCGGTGCACAGCCGGAAGACTCGGACAATGCACGGAATACAGCATTTGAAATTGAATAATTGTCCGGATACGAACTGGAATTTCCGAACGTAATGCTGCCCCCTTTCTGTCTGATACAGAAGGGGGGCTTTTTTATACGCAATCGTTCATTTACATAACTGTCTGTACGATAAAAGTTAAAGGTGCGGGTTCGCTCTAGCCCAGTCTGCAAACAATCCACTACCGTTGCATCCGTGGCAATCATACAGATTTGTATAGGAAAACTCATGCACCATCAAAGGGCTATAGCCGTTTCCACGGCAATCCGGACATTTGTTTTGCGCTTGCATGTCCGCTAATTTTTTTTGATAGCGGGCTTCTTTCCACTCAGTTAAAGCATTGAAAAATCTCATTTTTTCCACCTCGAGTTTCTACTTTTCTTTATGATGCGAAAAAAGGTGAGATTTTATCCATTTGCACAACCAATTGGAGATACAAGCAACAACTCTTAATTTTTTCATGTCCTTCTTATATATGTAAAAAAGACTATATACGCTAATATAATAATGGGTATAAAGTATGTAGTTATATGGGGTTTGTGATATAATCGGTAAGGTTAAGGAGAAATATAATGAAAAAAATGAAATTTTCTTTGCAGCATTTAATTGTGTGTGTCGCTCTTTTATCGTTTATTTTGACTCTTATTAGCAGTTTATGGAGTGGGTATAGTACTGATAAACAAACTCTTATTACGAATACTTTAGAAACCAATCGTGTGTATGCACAAAAACTGGCAAAAACAACAAATAGCTTTTTAAAATCTACTCTTCAAACTTTACAGTTTAGTTCCAAGGAAATCGCACCTTTTATGCAGAATGATGAAGGAAAACTTCTTCATGAGGCAAATCGTTTGAAAATGCAGACGAATACTTTTAATTCTGTCATCATTGCGAATGCTGAAGGTAGAATCTTAGCTACATCACCACAGTCTCTTCAGATAAAAAATAAAATGCTAACATCACCGGGCGGTCAGCAAGCTTTAAAAGAAAGAAAACCGATCATTTCTAAACCATATACCGCTATAACAGGACGACTTGTCATTTTTATTTCATATCCTATTTTCGATGAAAAAGGAACCTATCTTGGGCTAGTGGGAGGAACACTTTACTTAAAAGAAATGAACGTATTAAACGAATTATTAGGCGAACATTTTTATAAAGATGGTTCCTATGTTTATGTAGTAGACGGAGATGGGCGCATTATCTATCATCAGGATTCTAAACGAGTCAATGATGTTGTAGTAAAGAATCAAGTTGTACAAAAGCTTATGCAAGGAAAAAGTGGAGCCGAACGTGTTATCAATACGAAACATAAAGACATGTTGGCTGGATACGCCTACGTTCCGATTGCAGACTGGGGAATTGTTTCACAGCGTCCAGTAGATATCGCGTTAGTACCTGCTACGGACATGATTAATGAAATGATAAAAAAATCATTCCCCTTTTTACTGGTATCGTTACTTATTATCTGGTGGATTTCTAGAAAAATTGCTCAACCTTTGCATCAATTAGCGCATTATACAGAGAACAGCACAGAGAATAGTCAAGAGGAACATATGGAAGAGGTAGTTGCGTGGTATTATGAAGCGATTCAACTAAAGAAATCCCTGCTGCATAGTTTGACTTTTCTACATGATAAAATTAATTATTTTATGTATCAATCTACCACAGATCCATTGACCAAGCTCACTAATCGCCGAACAATGGACGAGCAAATGAAGAAATGGACAGAAAATAGCATCCCTTTCTCATTAATTTTATTGGATATAGATCGCTTCAAGAGTATTAATGATACATATGGACACTCTGTAGGGGACGAAGTTTTGAAGTTTTTAGCGAGAAAGATGAAAGAAAACGCACGGCAGCATGATATATGTTGTCGTTTTGGAGGAGAGGAATTTTTAATTCTTCTTCCTAATACTGAGAAAAATGAAGCTTTTCATGTAGCTGAACGGTTACGTATGAGTATGGAAGCAGGCGCAAGCCCATGTGGCGAAATGGTGACCATCTCAGCAGGGGTTTCTTCTTATCCTGACTGTACATCCGAAACAGCAAAACTAATCGAATTAGCAGATGAATGTTTGTATAAAGCTAAAAAAAGCGGAAGGAATTGTACGATTGTATTTGAAAGTTCCGCGAGATAATATTCTAGAATGTAATAAAAGCCTGATATATCCTTATCGGATCGTATGTCAGGCTTTTATCAAAAAAAATATGAATGTAGAAGCGTGCAAGCTTCCCACTAACATCTGTCAGCATCAAAATTTGTTTTTGACATAGGATGGTGGGGTATAGTATATTGATCTCAAGGAGGAGATGGAAGTGGAAAACCAGAACCATTGTTGTGAGGAAGAAGGCCGCAAAAGCCATCACTCTGATAAAGTTAAAAGCAATCTCGTCACCCGGCTGAACCGTATTGAAGGGCAAATTCGCGGGGTAAAGGGCATGATTGAGAAAGACACATATTGCGATGACGTCCTGAACCAGATCGCAGCGATTCAGTCTGCATTGAATGGTGTCGGTAGAATGTTGCTCGAAGGCCACATGAAAAGCTGTGTCATCGAACGGATTCAGGAAGGCGACCACGAAGTGATTGACGAGCTGTTGATTACGATGAACAAGTTAATGAAAAAATAATCAATCGAAAGGAGCATTACGATGACAAATGTAACATTACAAGTAGAAGGTATGTCCTGCGGTCACTGTGTGAAAGCGGTAGAAGAAGCACTGAAGGAAGTGGGTGCGACAGGGAAAGTGGATCTGGCAAGCAAGTCGGTCGCAGTTTCGTTTGAAGAAGGCAGTGTAACGCTTGATGCGATTAAGGCAGCAATTGAAGATCAAGGATATGATGTGAAGTAACAGATGAGCTGCCAGTGGCAGCTCCCTTTTTTCTGAATAATATACCCTACATAGGTATAGTAAGGAGTGTGTAGGTATGAGCGAGAAACAAATCACGATGCAGATTACGGGCATGACATGCGCCGCCTGTGCGAATCGGATTGAAAAAGGGTTAGCCCGAATGGAAGGTGTGGCCGATGCAACGGTAAACTTTGCACTGGAGCAAGCAGCCGTTACATATGATCCGGCAAAAGTAGACGCAGCCAAACTTGAAGAAAAAGTAGAAGCACTCGGATACGGAACAGTTAAACAATCCGTTGAGCTGCAAATTACGGGCATGACATGTGCTGCCTGCTCGGCACGGATCGAGAAAGGGTTGTCTCGGATGCCGGGAGTATCGCAGGCAAATGTGAACCTGGCGTTAGAAACCGCCCATGTAGAATATTCTCCGGCAGAAGTGAGTGTAGGAGATGTCATCCAAAAGGTAGAGAAGCTCGGATACGGGGCGGTCTTGAAGCAGGAAGCACAGGAATCAGGGGATCATCGGCAGAAAGAAATTACGAAGCAGAAGCGTAAGTTAGTTATTTCGGTGCTTCTGTCGCTGCCGCTGCTCTGGTCTATGGTTGGCCACTTCTCGTTTACGTCCTTTATCTGGGTACCGGATTTGTTCATGAATCCGTGGTTCCAGCTTCTGCTGGCGACACCGGTGCAGTTTATCATCGGACGTCACTTTTATACAGGAGCGTACAAAGCGTTACGGAGCGGCAGTGCGAACATGGATGTGCTGGTGGCACTTGGAACGTCTGCCGCGTATTTTTATAGCTTGTACTTGACGGTTGAATGGAATCGTACAGGTGGACACCATCAGCCCGAGATGTATTATGAAACAAGTGCGGTTCTTATTACGCTAATTCTTCTTGGCAAGCTGTTCGAAGCGCTTGCGAAAGGCCGCTCCTCAGAAGCGATCAAAACGTTGATGGGCTTGCAGGCAAAAACGGCTCTTGTCATTCGGGACGGTCAGGAAATAAGCATCCCGATCGAACAAGTAATGGCGGGAGATATTTTACTTGTCAAACCGGGCGAGAAAATTCCGGTAGATGGTGACGTAGTAGAAGGCCACTCGACCGTAGATGAGTCGATGCTCACGGGTGAAAGCATTCCAGTGGAGAAACGGACGGGAGATGCGGTCATTGGCGCGACGATTAATAAGAGTGGGGCTCTCAAAGTGAAGGCAACCCGTGTCGGTCGTGATACAGCACTTGCACAAATCATTAAAGTTGTCGAAGAAGCACAGGGCTCAAAAGCGCCGATTCAGCGAGTAGCCGATGTGATTTCAGGCATTTTCGTTCCGGTCGTCGTTGGGATTGCGATTGTGACCTTTTTCATCTGGTACATCTGGCTTGTGCCAGGCAGCTTCGCGGATGCTCTGAAGTGTGCGATTGCGGTGCTTGTGATCGCCTGCCCGTGTGCGCTCGGACTAGCAACACCGACTTCGATTATGGCCGGGTCTGGCCGGGCGGCGGAGTTTGGGATTTTGTTTAAAGGTGGGGAACACCTCGAAGCGACACAGCAGATCAATACGGTTATTCTTGATAAGACTGGAACGATAACAAAAGGCAAGCCGGAATTGACCGACGTCGTGGTGAAATCAGGCACTACAGAAGCTCGTTTCCTGACACTTGTAGGCGCTGCCGAACGAAATTCTGGCCATCCACTTGCCGAAGCGATTGTAGCAGGCATTCGGGAAAAAGGGATCGAGCTGCCAGAAGCACAGGAATTCACTGACATCCCAGGCTTCGGAATTCGTGCTGTAGTCGAAGGAAGCGAGGTGCTCGTCGGAACGCGTCGCTTGATGGAGAAGTATAAAGTGGACGCGGTGGATGCGTACAGCAAAATGGAAGAACTAGAGGAAGCAGGGAGAACAGCGATGCTTGCTGCGGTGGATGGCACGTATCAAGGAATCATAGCTGTGGCAGATGCGATCAAAGAAACATCGAAAGAAGCGGTATCTCGACTGAAAGCGCTTGGTATTGAAGTGATTATGATTACGGGCGACAATGAGCGGACAGCAAGCGCGATCGCACGGGAAGCGGGCATTGACCGTGTACTGGCGGAAGTGCTACCGGAAGGAAAGGCCGAAGAAGTAAAGAAGTATAAGCAGGTCGGTAAAAAAGTCGCCATGGTTGGCGACGGCATTAACGATGCACCAGCGCTTGCGACAGCCGACATCGGGATGGCGATTGGCACTGGAACAGACGTAGCGATGGAGGCGGCGGATGTAACATTGATGCGTGGAGATTTGAACAGCATCCCAGACGCAATTGCCATGAGCAAGAAAACGATGCGCAACATTCGGCAGAATTTGTTCTGGGCGTTAGCATACAATGTGATCGGCATTCCGGTTGCGGCGGCAGGGCTTCTAGAGCCGTGGCTTGCCGGTGCGGCGATGGCGCTTAGTTCGGTGTCTGTTGTGTTGAATGCCTTGCGGCTGCAGCGGGTCAAGCATTTGTGATTGTTTTATTTGGCATTGGGCATCTTATGAACAGGAATAAAACGGGAGGGTTGCGATGAAAATTTATGTGGTGTATGACAGTGACAATGGGCATACAGAAGTGCTGGCCCGTTCTATCGCGGAAGGGGCTGGCACAGTTGCTGGAGATGTGTACATGGACCATGTGAGAGAGGCAGATGTGAACCGATTGCCTGACATGGACGCGATTATTTGGGGTTGTCCCGGTCATTTCGGGACGATCAGTGCTGGGATGAAAACGTGGATTGATAAACTGGGGTATTTATGGGCGCGGGGAGAGTTAATTGGGAAAGTTGGGGGAGTATTTTGTACAGCGGCAACCGTTCACGGCGGTGTAGAAGCAACTATGCTCAACTTGATTACCCCGATGTTGCATCAAGGAATGATTATCGTCGGGCTGCCGGCTAATATTCCGGAAAATGCGTTATATGGCTCGTACTACGGGGTGGGAATCACCTGTCCGGTTGAAGCTTCCGCAGATGATCCGCTCAATTTGCCAACCGAAAATGATCTTGTGCTTGGTAGAGCTCTTGGGCAGCGTGTAGCTACGGTAGCTGGCAAGCTTTCTGGAAAGTCGCATACAACCGCAGAAGGATATTAAGGGTATGGTAGTACCTATTATTTTCGGTGTTCTGGCTGTAGTTGTACTGATTCTGGTGATTTTTTTCAATACGAGGGCATTGTCCGAGCCATCGAAAAACACTGTCGATGAAATGAAACAGCAGGAGACGGTCATGATAAAAGATGGAAAAGTTATGGAGGAAGAGAAAGGCGATCCTGCTGATATGATGGATCAAGATTACCGGGACGCCCTCCGACAATTCCAAACTACAGGTAAAAAAAGCAGCCAGGCAACATCTAATAAAGAGTCGACAACAGAGCGGATGCAGGATGAGGAATATCGGAATGCCCTGCGTGCTATGACCAATTCGAAGCCATCTAATCGTTCCGATGATAGAAAAAATGGACGATGATACGAAAAAAGGCGATGCCAAAAGGTGAACATCCCGAAACAGTTCGGATGCTCACCTTTTTTATGTGTATATGGAAAAGCTAAGTCTGCCAGGGGAGAAAATGTGGTAGTATGAAACGCATAAAAACATTGAGCAAGGGTGGGAGCAACGTGGAAGCAAAGGTTATCACAACAGAGGAACAACAAAAAGTAGCATTTGATATTCGCGTCCGTGTGTTTGTCGAGGAGCAAAACGTGCCGCTAGAAGAAGAACTAGATGAGTTCGAGGCCGAGTCGACGCATTTTCTACTATATAAAGACGGCGTGCCAGTCGGCGCAGGCCGGTTCCGCATCGTAGACGGAGTTGGAAAAGTAGAACGAATCTGCGTTCTACCTGCTCACCGTAGCGGAGGCAGCGGGGGAGTAATTATGCGGGCGATCGAGGAGTATGCTGTGGAACAGGGCATGAACAAGCTCAAGCTACATGGACAAACTCATGCGGAAGGCTTCTATCATAAGCTTGGATATGAGACGGTGTCTGATGTTTTCTTGGAAGCAGGAATTCCGCATGTCATAATGACGAAAAAGCTTGTGGTGATGTAAGTGAACATGATTTCCCCTTGTTTTCTTGCCCTTTTCTCCTTTCCTTGACCAATTAGGAGGAGGAGAACTATGATTGGTATAATATTGGTATGAGAGGGGTTTCTGTTCTGTGTCTTATAAAATTGATGAGTCGCTCGGGTTTATTCTGAGTAACACCCAGCGGAAATTAAGTCACTTTTTGTTATCGAAATTCAAACCGTATGATATTACCACAGAGCAGTGGGTTTTAGTGGCTAAACTAGGAGAAGAGAATGGAATTACACAGAAGGATTTAGCCGAGCGCATAGAAAAAGACCAGGCGAATGTGACGCGGATTATTGACCTGTTAGAAAAAAAGGGACTGGTTAGACGAGAAAAAAACAGTACAGATAGAAGATCGATGCTCGTACATCTAACAGATGAAGGGAAAAGATTACGGGAAATGTTAGCTCCAATTGAAGAAGCGGTAGTGAAGGTGTCGCTGGCTGGTATGTCTGAGGAAGAAAGGGAGTTGTTGAAAGGGTTTCTTTCTCGCATTGCGGCTAATGTGCAGAATGAGTTTCAAGGTCAGGAATAAGCCTACCTATTTTTCATAATTTCCCACGATCTGTTGATAATTTCTCCGCAATGTCACCGTATGCTAGGAAGACAAAGGATCTGTTGCATAAAGAGTGAGGTGAGACGATTGCCATACCGCATTTATTTGGTAGAAGACGAACAAAACTTAAATGAGCTCCTGGCAACGTATTTACGGAACGAAGGCTGGGATGTTACTTCTTTTTTAAATGGAGGCGATGCGCGGAGGGCGATTGCCAAGCAGCCGGATTTGTGGATTCTTGATATTATGATTCCGGATGTGGATGGATATCAGCTTATTCGTGAGATCAAAGCACAGGCACCAGATGTTCCCGTTATTTTTATTTCTGCGCGAGATGCCGAGCTTGATCGTGTGATCGGGCTTGAGATGGGAAGTGATGACTATTTGCCGAAGCCGTTCTTGCCGCGTGAGCTGGTCATTCGGGTTAAGCGGCTGCTTGGTCGGATATACAATGCTGCTCCGCTTGTGGCAGAAGCAGGTAATGTGCTTCATATCGCACCGTATACAATCGATGAAACGAAGCGTGTTGTGACGCAGGATAATAAAGAAGTTGAATTGACATCAAAAGAGTTTGACTTACTGCTGCTGTATGCTAAAAATCAGGGGCAGGCATTTGCGCGGGAACAAATCTTGCGCCGCATCTGGGGGGAAGACTACTTCGGTACGGACCGGGTAGTGGATGACCTGATACGTCGGGTGCGGAAGAAGATGCCAGAGCTGCGCATCGAGACAATCTACGGATACGGCTACCGGATGGTCCAACTATGAAAAACCAGCCGCTTGCGATTCAAATCTGGACAGCGTTCGCTGCTTTTATGCTTGGCATTGCGGTCCTTGTTGTGCTGCTTGTACCGTGGATGCTGCGGCCATTTTTTGTGGACGATATGTATGCCCGTATTTCGGATGCGCAGAACATTCTTTGGGAACACCGGGTTGTGAACGGAGAAAATCCGGAAAAACGGCCACCGCCACCTGATCGTGAGAAACGGGATGTGAAGCATCTTATTTTCATGGATAATGAACTTGTTATGCTGACACCGCATCACCTGCCGCCAGAAGTGCTCGCTAAGATCGTGGACGAAGTTGCCAAGCAGAAGACAGGTACGAAGAAGTATGAGCAAAATGTGCAGGATCAACAGCTTTACTATATGATTCGGAGTGAGAAGGTCGGTGGACAGTCTGTATCTCTCGTTTCTTATATAACAGGTGCGTATGAGACAGAGATGAATCGTTCCTTGCTGCGCCAGCTCGTTAGCATTATGGGACTGGTGCTTCTTGTCGGTATCCCGTTCGCACTCTGGCTTGCTCGCTATTTATCCCGCCCGCTGCGGATGATGGAGCAGCACGTGAAGCAGATCGCGGATCGAAAATGGCACGAGCCGCTCGATGTGAACCGCAAAGATGAGCTTGGAAGACTGGGCCAATCGATTGAGCGGATGCGCAGGCGGCTTATCAAGCAGGATGAAGCTCAGCAGTCCTTTCTTCAGCATATTTCTCACGAATTAAAAACACCGGTCATGGTTATTCGCAGCTATGCACAGGCGATTCGGGACGGGATTTTTCCGAAAGGTAATCTGGACGGTTCGATTGGTGTAATTGAAGAAGAATCCGAACGGCTTGAGAAGCGCATTCGTAGTCTGCTGTACCTGACGAAGCTTGATTACTTGGCGAGTCGCGAACATGAGATGGCCACGGTAGATTTAAGCCTGCTCGTGGAAGATGTCATCGCCCGCCTGCGTGTGCGAAGACTTGATATTGAATGGGAGATTGATATAGTCGCTGCCTGTGTACGAGGCGATGACGAACAATTAAGCATTGCCATTGAGAACTTGCTTGATAATCAGATCCGCCACGCGGCCCAGAAAGCGTCCGTGACGCTGAAAATGGTGCAGGAAGAAGACCAATCACGCGTTCTGCTTCGGTTCTGGAATGACGGCGGCTCGATAGAGTCTGATGTGAAGGATACATTGTTCATGCCGTTTTATAAAGGCAAGAAAGGGCAGTTTGGTCTGGGACTGACGATTGTGAGGCAGATTGCCGAGCTGCACGGTACGGATGTGTGGGTCGAGAATGAGGATGGAGGAGTAGCGTTTTATTTGCGGATGACAGTTGAGTAGAGCGGTCTTTGTATCGAAGAGATAATCGTTTTGGAATCTACTATTTACAAGTTAAATAGTAGACCGTATACTAAAAATTATGTAAAGTAAAAAGTCTATTTGTTTACTTTGTTTTACGATTACACGATTTAGTTTCCCATTATTTCTCTAAGTCAAAGGGTGCTCTAACATGCTTATCAAATCTGTCATCATTTGTGTTTATCTTTTATTCACGTATTGGCTTTCTTTTCGTACGCCTGCGCTGCATATGGTTTTTTATCCTACTTTAGCTGCCTTCAGCTTTCTGTTCATGTCCCGTTCAACTGATAAAAAAAACGTATACAAGATTGTTGGTGGCGCTATATTGGCATCGACAATTGGCAGTTCGTTATACTTTGTGAATTCTGGTTTCGTCTCGTTTTTCCTGACATCGTTTGTTATCATTTGGATGATCCAAAAGTTTAATTGGAATGCTGCCCCTATTTTAGCAGTATCTTTAGTTCCGTATTTTTCGAAGCCGCCATCTGTTTGGATTTTTCCATTATCGGTATCGTGTTCTTTACTTGGTCTTTTGGTAACACTGTGGGTGATTCAACAAGTTGAAAAAACAAAAGATGCCGTGAATGTAATCCCTATTTTAGCGCATAAACAACCACAATATCACTGGTATGGAATTTTTGGAGAGGGAAGTATCAATTTTATTGTTGGGGCACTATACTTGCTACTATAGAAATCTGTAAAAGAAAGCAACTGACTGATTCACCTCAGTCAGTTGCTTTCTTTGTTTTAACAAAATGGCCCCTTCTTTAATATCATTGATAATAAGGTTTTAGATTGAGATGGAAAAGTGAGGGGTGTGTTTGATGAGTGTACGATACAAAATCCAAATAGATCCGAATACAAATGACCACTTGTTACTTCCTTGCCAGATAGCAGAAAAAATAGGCGTTTCTAAAACGGAAAAAAAAACTCTTCGTTATGGGAATTCATCTCACTTAGTCAATATTTTGATCTCAGAACAGCAAGAGAAAGATACACTTGTATTATCTCAAAATATAATGAATGAGCTTATGATTCCTGTAAGTTCCCTGTATGAATTAATTCATGTTGAAGATGAGATACGAATTGGGCCTTTTATTGGTTTTTTACTGAGCTTAACAGACGATAAATTCGTAACGTATTTACGGCGTTTGGAACCATATGTAAATCACTATAGTAAAGTGGGGGGGACGATTTTAGCTTTTTGTATGTCCAATGTGAATCCATATAAGCAAACAATTAATGGGTACGTGTATAATCCCCAGACTAAGGAATGGGACCAGGGCGATTTTGGGTATCCATCATCGTTTTTCATTATGAGTCGGATGATTCCGTATACATGTAGACAACATTTTAAAGTCACGACGGGAGGAAATACGTTTTTTAACAACTTCAATTATGACAAGTGGGAGATGCATCAGCTGTTACGCAACTCCAAAGTAAACGCCTATTTACCTCCCACTCAATTATTCCAGCGTGCAGAACAATTCGTGGACTTTTTAGAAGAAAATAGTGACTTCTATGTAAAACCCCTTACAGGTTCAAGAGGGAGAGGCGTGGCAAGAGTCAGAAAAACATCAAAGGGCACACGAATCTCGTATCGAGATAAGGGAAGAAATCATCAACTACTTGTTCAGAAGCCCCATGAGCTAACATTATCAATAAATGAAAATCTATCAGCATACTCCTGTTTGCTTCAAAAAACAATTGATCTTATTACTTGGAGCGATCGTATTGTAGATTTTCGCATACTTATGGTAAGGAATCAGGAAGGAGAATGGAAAGATGTGGGTTTTTTTGCTAGGTGTGGATCAAGGGGGAGTGTAGTCAGTAACATTTCTGCCGGTGGAAATGCTTATAAAGGTGAGAACTTTTTGAAAAAAGTGCTTAAATTTACCGAAAAACAAACAAACCACGTGGTACGGAGCATGAAACAATTGGCGTATGATATTGGAGAAATTTTAGATCAATCAGATGTACATTGTGGAAATATGGGCGTCGATATCGGATTGGATAAACAGGGAGGCTTGTGGATTTTGGAAATTCAACATAATAATCCAGATCCTACGCTTGCTCTTGACGCAGGCGACAAACGAGCATACTTACAAGTTCTACTTCACCATCTGCTCTATTTAAAAGGTCTTGCAGGATGGAAGGAACACAGTGGATGAAAACCATCGGAATTATCGGTGGAATGGGTTCGATGGCAACCGTCGATTTATTTGAGAAGATTGTTACGCATACTCCGGCTACGGCGGATCAACAGCATATTCCTATCCTTATTTATAACAACCCCTCTATTCCGTCCCGCATGGATGCCATCCTAAAAGGGACGAAAAGTCCTTTATTCGAGCTAGTGAGATCAGCACAAAAATTAGAAAAAGCAGGTGCTGATTTTCTGATTATGCCTTGTAATACAGCGCATTATTGGCTTTCTGACATACAATCTCAGATTCGTATTCCACTATATAGTATGATTGAACACGCTGCTTCTTACATTGAACAGTTTTACAGTCAGTTACAGGGTTCGATCCTCTTACTGGCATCTAAAGCTACGATTCAGAAGAAACTTTATCAACAAGCTTTTTTTCAAAAAGGATTACCCTTACAGTTACCTGAGCCTGAGGAGCAAAAAGTGATTGATTTCGCCATTCAGGATGTAAAGGCATCTATCATTGAGAGTAATAAGTGGATCCCTGAAATGAATAAGATGCTTGAAAAATATGATCGGATAAGAGGAACTTCAGCAGTGCTGGGAGCTTGTACCGAAATTCCATTACTGTTTCCGTATTTGTATGAACCGATTCTCAAACTAGATCCTACACTCATGATAGCGAAACATGCCATTACGTTAGCACAAGAAGATGCGGTTTTAAAGAAGGGGGAAAATGAATGAAATCTCTATCACTAGGAGAAATCCTCCCAATTATGAAAGGAAAGCTTCTTCAAGGAAATATAGATGAAAAAATTATAAACGTAACGACGGAGCCGGATGAGGTTCAAAAAAACAGCTTGTTTTTTGATGTCTATCCTACGTTGACTGACTGGAACATGTTTCCTTTTAGAGACTCTGTCGTTATCGTTACGGATCATCCCTGGCGAATGGAAGGGAAGGTGGCAAGAAAGATAAGTGTGGTCTATGTGAAGAGTATCGAGCAGGCCTACTGGGCCTTTGTGGAGTTTTATCGAGGGCTATTCGATATTCCTGTTATTGGAGTTACCGGAACGTGTGGAAAAACGACGACTACGGAAATGCTGAAAACGGTTCTATCTCAAAATTACTGCGTACAGTCTACCTTTGATGGAAAAAACAGTTTATCATATAACCTTCCTTATGTAATGGAGATTGATGAACAAACAGAAGCAGCTGTTTATGAGATGGGGGTTTCTCATCCTGGATGTATCGAAAATAGTTGTCGGCATTTTCAACCACAAATCGGAATTATCTTGAATATTGGCGTGTATCATTTACTAGGATGCAAAACGTTTGACAACTATATAAAGGCTAAAAAAGAAATGGTGAAGGGAATTCATCCTCAGGGAACGCTTATTCTTAACGCAGACGATGAAAACATCGGCAAAATTGATGTATCATCATTTCAAGGGGAGATTGTGTATTTTGGGACGTCAGAACGTGCGCACTTCCAGGCGAAGAATATTCGTTATGAGGAAGGGGGCATGAGCTATACGTTACGAAAGGATAATCAGAAGTATCCCGTATTTGTATCAGGCTATGGCGAACATAATGTTCTCAATTCACTGGCCTGTTTAGCCGCAGCTACTTCCATTATCGGAAACGTAGAGCAAGCCATTCAAGGCTTATCTGAGTTTAGACAGGTTCGGCAACATTTAGAATTCTTGAAAGGTCCTAAAGGTTGCACGCTTATTGATGATACATGGAACTGTACGCCGCCTTCCATGACCTCTTCATTAAAAGTGCTTACGGATACAGCGCAAAAGCGCCAAAAAATTGCAGTCTTAGGTTACATGCCACAATTGGGTGATAATGCCAAGGATGAATATGATAATATGGCGTATCATGTGAAGGCAGCTGCTGTTGACCACGTAATCGTCATCGGGGAAGCTCGTCTCATTGGGCAGAAAGCAGAGAAGTTAGGAGTGAGTAAAAAGCGGATCAGTTATTGTGAAACAGCAGAGGAAGTCCAACAAGCCGTAACGCCGTTTTTGAAGAAGAATTCACTTGTTTTACTTAAATTCCCTTATAAATTTCGATTGTCAAAAGACCATGCCTTCCAAAAATTTATGCAGTGGATTAGAATGGAAAACAATCAATAAAACCATGCAGCTACTGCATGGTTTTATTGATTGTAACAACATTATCCACCGAATGCATCTAATAGTTCCTCTATGTCTTTTGGATCGAGGCTAGTTACAGGAGAAGAAGGGTTTGGAGTTCTGTACGTATTTGGGAAAGAATTTATTGAAATTCCCTGATTCATTATTTTTTTGATTTCCAGTAATTCCTGCATAATTTCATCATACGATCCCTTCGACAATTTGGGTTCCAGATATTCATGAAGAGCAGATAGAATCAGGTGTGTTAGTGTACGATTTCTAGAATGATAGTCAATTTGCTCCTGAACTTTTGGAGAGACAGGATGCTCGATTCCCGTTTTGACATCAATATATTCCCTGGGGATACTGACAGATTCAGAATAAAGCCGAGTCATGTGATCACCCTTTATTTTGTGATGGCTTCCGCAAATTGAGGGTTTTTCTTAGCATGATTTATTTTTGCAAGAATCATGAGACCTAAAACATTTAACCTCTCAAGATTTTCTGGAAACAGTAAATCGATTGGCCTTCCTTTTTCCATCCATTTGACGGCTGCTTCCTGTATTTGTCTTTGTGCAAGTTTAGCAGCTCCCCCAACAGCAATGTAGCGAGTGGCTCCTTTAATTTCACTTGAACTGTTCCGCACGCGATCAAATAATTCTAGGTATTTCATGGCCATTAATTTTAGTTGTGGTATAACATATTTACTTATATCTTTTTTGACCCCGGCGAATGGCTCAACATACCATTCGGATGGACCTGCGAATAGCTTTTCTTCCAATTCAGACCGGGAATCAAATTTATATAGCTCGTTTTTACTCACTTTCTGGATAATGCTATCAAGAAATAAATTGATTCCAAACGGTTCTCCCTCAACGGACGCTACCGGCTTATTATTTTTAATCCCTACGAAATCAACGGTATCTCCACCTAAATCACCAATAATAATCCCCTTTTGAGATTCTTTGATAAGGGAATCATCTTTAATTCCTAACGTTTCTACGTCTCTCGTAAGTCCTAAGTATGCACAGGCTCCCTCAGAACCTACAATGACATCTTTGATATGAAGTTTAATCAAAACTTCTTTGGGTTCAATAACTCCGGGGATTTTGTGGAGAATGACAGAGTGTGTTCCGAGCAGACGATGTTTAACAAGTTCTTTTTTCTCCTTATATTGCGTTGTAGGTAAAGAAACAGCCAGTTGATCGATTTCATAGGTCAGTTCAGTTGTTTCAGGATTTTGTAGAAATGCGTGGTACGCTGCGAGTCCGAAAAGGAGAATATAGGTACGGTCTTCGTCTACCTTTTGATTATTGAAGGATGTCAGACTAACGTTTCGCTGTCTTGTTGCTGCTTTTCCGATATAGAAGATTTCTCTCTTATCCAAAATGGCCTGGCTTTTAACTTCTACGATTAGGTTCTCTTCTAACAGGGCATCGTCTTCATCATACGGCTTTTCATAAAATTGGTCATCATACAAAGCGATGGCATTAGGCAGCTGGTATTCGGAAAATTGCCCGTTGGTGCATGCCAACATTTTGTACCAGCTGTTTCCTAAATCAACAGCCATAAATTGATTGTTATCCATTATACCCACCTCCTTTTGAATCCTATGCAGCAACGGAGGGCAGATGTGCAAGTACCCATCCAGAAAGAAACCCGTCCGTAATCCACTAAAATCAGCTAGTGTCCCTGTTATATACGTCTATACCGATGATTCCATAAAGCATAAGATAAAGTATCCTAAATTTAGAGGAGGAAACTAAATGTCTTCTTGTGAAAATCAAGGGCCAATTCACTTTAACCCTACAGCTTCCGTTGAAGAATGTGATAATAAACAATTACAGGTTCACTCTAGGACTGTTACTAGAGCGAGTGTCCCTGTCCTGCTAGGCCAATTTCAAATTCGTACAACGTTATCTGCGAATATTCATTTTCCTGACCCTGTTCTAGAGATCAAAGATGCCAAAAAAGTTATCAAGCTTACTCAATGTGCTCTACTCTTAAGCCCGGCCGACACTGATGATGATGATCGTGACGACGATGATGATCGTCATCGTCACGATGATTTGTTAATTATCAAAGGTTTTGTGCGTAAAAATATTCAATACGCTACACCAATGATGGGAGATCACCATCATCCAGGCTCGCATCATCCAGACTCGCATCATCCAGACCATCCAGACCATAGTTGTGTCAGATCTGACCTGCGTTCCTTGACTTGTGATGTTCCTTTCCAGTGTTCATCTCCTATTACTAAGCGATTTACAAACAAACCAATCCGTCCTGTTACTAATGCGCGTAGAGAGTTTGATTTCTTCAGGTCCCGGGATTTAGGCATGGGTTTTCCGGAGAAAGATCACTTATTATCAAACGATTTGTCTCAATTCCATCAACTAAGTACTCAGCATTACAATCCATTTCCATTCTGTGAATTAGTGAACAGCCGAATCCTAGAATGGGATGAATCGACAAATCGTGAGACTTTCAATCATGCAAATGTTGGTGAAGGTGTGTTCACTAATGTAGTGGAAAAAATGCGAGTACAATTCACAGTTAATGTATTTCAAAATCAAATCATATCCGGGTTTAAATCATAACCTTCACCAGGTCATAAAATAAGCACCTTCCTTCGGGTGCTTATTTTTATGTTGTTTACGTCTTGTAGAGTAATCCTAATAGGTTTTCGCCTGCTTTTTCCGCGAATGCCCAGAGGCATTTGCCTATACATAGTCATTTGTACGGAATAGCATACAGTATCGTAAATCTAAGGGGGAAATGAAATGTTTGATTCATGCGAACATGATCGTAAAAATAACCGTATGATTTCAGCCAACCAGCCTGATTGTGAAAACAAACCTGTACATCCTTCCGTAACGATCGGACACGTAGTGATGACGGCTCCTGTTGTCCTGGCGGAGCTGAACATACAAGTGAACATGGATGCTACGATCACGTTCCCGGAAGCGGTGCTTGAGATTAAGGACATCAAAAAAACGGTGAAACTTACGCAGTGCCGTCTGTTATTACCTACAAAAAAACTGTTTATTAAGGGATTTGTACGTAAAAATATTCAGTACGCAAGCCCTGCGCCCGAAATTAGCCCATCTTCAAATCGCTCGATCTCATCTGATTTACATTCTTTTACCGTAGATATTCCATTCGATTGTGTAACTGAGATTCATAAGTTTTTGACTGAGCCTATCTCGCCAGAATTCAATCACCGTCGAGAGTTTGATTTCTTTCACAAATCATCACTTCCTTCGGGGCACCCGGAAAAAGATCATTTACTTTCTAATGATCTTTCCCAATTCCATCAAACCAGTAGCCAGCATTATAATGAACTTCCCTTCTGTGAACTCGTATATAGCCATATCATAGAGTGGGATGAGGCAATCGACCGTATGCCTCTGCCAGGCCATACACCAATCGGAGAAGGGTATTTTACAATGGTAGAGGAGAAGATGGTTCTTGACCTTATCGTAAAAGTACTTCAGAAGCAGCAAGTCCGCATTTGTTCAGCAACGAATAGAGGTTCCTCAGGCTTTGGGGACTGGAGTCACAAAGAAGAAGCAGATTGTTCCAAATAAGTGAGTGGGGCTGACCCAAAAGTCTAAATAGACGAGAGGGTGATAGCCCCGTTTCCTGTTTTGTTCTCCATTCATATGAATAGGTAAACGCCCGTTTTTTCCGCGAATGCCCATGGGCACTCGCCTATACATAGTCATTTGTCCTGCATACGATAGATTATCGAGATTATGATTAGGGGGAAAAAGGAATGTCTAATTCGTGTGACAGTAATGTTGATTCTAAACATATGGTGTCAGCTACCCAGCCTGATTGTGAGAGTAAGCCGGTGCATCCTTCTGTCACCATAGGTAGCGTTATCATGAAAACTCCTGTTGTCCTGGCAGAGCTGACGGTTCAAGTAAATATGGATGCTACGATCACGTTCCCGGAAGCGGTGCTTGAAATTAAGGACATCAAAAAAACAGTAAAACTTACGCAATGCCGTCTTTTGCTGCCTACAAATAAACTCTTTTTGAAGGGCTTTGTTCGTAAAAACATTCAATATGCAAGCCCTGCACCGAAGATAGAATCATCCACCTCGTCTTCTATTTCATCTACTCTACATTCTTTTACCATAGACATACCGTTCCATTGTGTAACCGAGATCAAAAAGTTTTTGGTTGACCCGATCGCTCCCGAGTATAACAAGCGGCAAGAGTTTGATTTCTTTCACAAATCATCACTCCCTTCAGGGCACCCGGAAAAAGATCACCTGCTTTCCAATGATCTTTCTCAATTCCATCAAACCAGTCGCCAGCATTATAATGAACTTCCCTTCTGTGAACTCGTATACAGCAATATCATAGAGTGGGATGAAGCAATCGATCGCATGCCGCTATCGGACCATACACCAATCGGAGAAGGGTATTTTACAACGGTAGAGGAGAAGATGGTTCTTGATCTTACTGTAAAAGTACTTCAGGAGCAGCAAGTCCGTATTTGTTCAACAACCAATAGGGACTAAATCGTTTATAATCTGAACCTATGATGAGGAGGGGAGGGGAATGGAACGGACGTCTTTACGATCTGTTCCATACTACTATGAGCAATCGGAGAAAATCAGAACAGAAAGTACCCAGGAAAAGACGGAATCCAAAGGAGAACAGCCTCGCCCCTCTTCTCTACATCAACCAGGCTGTTATAAGTGATCCAGCAGAAAAGAAAAAAGATTCTTTTGTCGCCCAACCTGTCCGTTTACCTCCCTCCAGGATCGATAGCCGGAGAATGCAACAGAGTCAGTCAGGGCAGCAAGAACGGACGGAGCAATCTCGTAGACAAAGTAGTAATCGGGCAATCAACCTTGATATTTCAACTTTTCCGGGTATGGGGATTTTTGATGAAACGAATGATAACGTCATTGCATCAGACGAAGAAAGTCAAATTGATGAAAGTACGCTTCACTCGGGGCATAATGAAATAATCGAGGAAGAAATAGAAGAAGATTCCTCTTCTAATGATTCCATTGAGTCAGTGAACGAAACAACTACTGATGAATTCGAGCAAGAAAATATGTCTGAAGTATGTAAAGAAGAGATAGAGATAACAGATATCCATGCAGAACCTGATCTTTTTCCTGATGTGATTGAGAGTGAACAGGAACTGGATGTTCAGCCGATGATCATAAAGGTCCCCGTATTACTTGCTAATGTGAATACCGAGTTAACTGTGCAAAGCTGTTATTCAGTAGCAACCCCAATGACATCCATTAATCGAGTGGATTGGGCAGTTAAAGAAATAAAAGGACAGGTGTATCCTCATTCAAACGTTGTATATTTGAAGGGGATTCTGATAGCTAACGTGGAGTATGTCAAGGAAGGGCCTAATCACAACATTATGCAGGAAAAAATCAACATACCTTGGAGTAAAACTACAAATATTACATGGATAAATCGGCCTGACTGGCCACATAAACAATACGAAGAGTATACATTCCACACGCATGAGGGTGACGGAGAATTCGAGGTTCATCGAGAAATGTTTGAAACGTTTGCCGAAGAGGTTCACTATGATATTGACCACATTCAGGTTGTTTCGGTTACGAGGATTGAGACGAGTACGCTTGCTTTCGATGCAGAAGTAAACCTATCCATTACTCTCTCGCAAAATCAATATGTGAACTTGAATTCTTATAGTAGAAAAAATAACCCTTAGCCCACTAGTGGACCGAGGGTTATTCCTTTTAGAATGGCTAACACTACGATCTTGTTTGGAATTGAGTAAGTGTAATGAGCATGTTTATTGTCATTTTCTCATGAACTCTTTTAAATCTACCAAATGAATCAAAGTCCCGTAAGAAGTCTTTTTCAAAAATGGCTGCTTTGTTTAGTTCACACTCAATTGGCTCGTTAAAGACCTCAAATGATATTCCCCCAGTGACGCAGCGGTCTCCTTCCATTTCATTGTTGGCAAGTTGGATAAATTGATTTTCGCCAAGTACATTCTTATCACTGAAATCAACATGGGGATTAATATTATTTAATGAAACGATACAGTGAAACGGTACGTTTACGGAATGGTCACGAACAAATGGCGAAACTCCATCCGTAAATTGAAAGTTTTTATGGACAAATCCGGCAACAAATAATTGAGCAGGCGCTTTTGTGTCGTCAGGGTCGTTTGGGTTTGAAAGTGAAACCACTTGACATTCAGTTAAATGCACATTTTTTCTCACAGATTTAAGTTCCTTTGCAGCATGAGGCAGACAAATATTAGCTTCCACACTGGCTATAACATTTACTTTAGCAATTACTTTACGAACTTTCTTGCCACCTGTAGATACAACGGTTGCTGTACATACTTCATTTATTGTTTTCGCTGTATCACTTGCCGATGCTGGAGGACAGGAATGTGTCCCGCACGTATTCTTTTTCAAACTGATCACTCCTTTTAATTAATGGCCCAAAATAGTAAGGAATGATTGAATCTATCCTTTTATTTTGGTCTACTATATTATTTATGCAAAAACTTATGAGTTGTCTTGGACATTTACCATGAGTCAAACAACTACTTTTAAAAATCGCTGTTGTACACAACAGCTCGATCATGAGGATTCGGTAAAGCCTGCCAGGTACTTGCAATACAGCAGATTGTAACGTCTGGCGCGTACTAACGCATCTTCTTGACCGGCAGCTAGAGCAATATAGTGATCCGGGTTTTGATTGTTAATTTCCAATAACCATAGTTTGCGATTTTGATCGATGGCAAGGTCAAAGCCTAGATTGCCAGCGTGTATCCCGTACGATTCCATCACTTCGGCTGCATCTACTGCTATCCCGGTCATTTGCTCCTCCCACTTCTGCGCTTCCTCATAAGAGCTGTCTAATAAATCCACCAGTGTATCTTGACCCCATCTGGCATATCCGCCTGCAGTAATATTACTAACAATACTGTTTTTCGCTCCGTACCTGCTAAATAGCCCAGTATTACTCCACTTGCCGCATTGATCTTTTACGAGCATTAAACGAAAGTCTACAATTCTTTGATCTGTAGAAAGGAGAGAAAGGGATTGTTGTATGATGTATTCTTCTGGTGATAGGCGTTTTTTGAAAAATGAGTAAAATTCAGGAGGAGTGGATAGTACTAGGCGGTGGTTCCCATGATGATCTTGAAAACGCACGGATACTCCATAGTGATGCAATGAACACGTGACAACACCCTGCCCCAATCTGCCTAACGTGGGTTTTACATAAACATGTTGATGGTTTTTCAACATTTCATATAGGTCTTCCGGATCTTTATATAATGTTGTTTCAGGAAGATACGGTTCAACTTTGGGAGTTGTTTGAAGCCATTGGTGCATTTCCCACTTACCAAAATTAGGATAATTATAAATATTGCCCTGAAGATGTGTAGAGAAATGCTTTGTTATATATTGAAATTCCTGCCACTTATCAGTCAAGCTAACTTCCAGAATGGAAAACATAGCAGAGGGATATGAATAGGTTCCTTCTATCCATTGATGATTTTTAGGATTGTACATAAATCCATGGATAGACAAGTCATCTGGGTTTACTCCTTCAAGTGAAAAAGTAAGAATAGCCCCACCAATGGATGGGTAATCAACGATAAAACTATCTAGAAAATGGACTCTTTCCCGCAGGAATTCATGGGAGCTTGACACAAGTATTCCGATAAATGGTCCTAAGTGGAATTGAGAATTGTCATACCGAATGTGATAAAGAGGTGAAAGGGGAATTCGCAGTGCGGTCAAAATATCTTCTGAGATATGAATTTCATTTTGATCTAACTGGTCATTTGTCGAGAGATGCACTTCCTTATTCGTACTTCCAAAATATAAAGGTAGCTGCTGTATAGGAGTAGCAGGCAAATGATCTGTAACTTTTGGATGGACCGCTATACTTTGTTTTCTTTGCTTATCTACCGTAATTTTATATGGCTCCATATATAATTCCTCCGAATGTTTATGACAGAACAATGGGTTCTCGTTATTCATATGTACAGGGATAAAGAAAAGTCTAGGCATGTGAAGGAGGAGGGGGAAAATAGGCAATGTACTCTGGGCAAATGCCCGAAACCGATTGTTATCTTTAGTAATAGAATGGGTACGAAAAGAAGTATAGGCAAATAGAGGGAGATTCATAATGTCAAAATTTACGTTACGAGTGAGTTCAAAAGACCGAGGGCAGCTCTCCTTGCATCCATTGCAAGCGCAAAAGTTAGGGCTTGTTAGGCAAAACATGCGACTTCAATTTGGATCAAAGTCTATTCCGATTTTTTTATCCATCCGCTCTAGTCAAAATGAAAATGAGTTGATTATTTCACAAAACATCTTCGAGAAATTTCCCATTCCATTATGTAATCGATATGAACTTCAAATAAAGGACGACATATTGCAAGTAGGGCCGTATGTTAGTTTTTTAACTTCTTATTATCAGTCTGATTTAGACAATTACCTTTGCAATCTTCGGGATTACTTGAAATACTATGAAGAAATTGGCGGAGCTGTTTTAGCCTTTGCATTAAAAGGAGTCCAATCTTCCGAGTGTGTAATTGAAGGTTACATGTACAATCCATTAACTGAAAATTGGGTCAAAGGGGTATACCCTTATCCAGATGCTGTGTTTGTTCGAGGGCATGTAAATAGTAAGGAATGGCGCGACCATTACCTAGAAGTCAAGGGGGATCGAACGCTATTCAATGACTTTTATTTTAATAAATGGGAAATGCATCAACTCCTTGATTCATCAAAGCATTTTGAAGGGTATTTGCCAGCAACTATCCTTGCTCAAGACTCCGATGAATTCTTTTCTTTTCTACGACAGCATTCCTCCGTTTATTTGAAGCCGGTTCACGGGACAATGGGTGTTTCAATTCTTAAAGTATCCAGAAGTAAGGCAGGCATATCCTTCCGGTTTAGAGACGGAGAAACGAATAAAAATACAATGTTTACAAGTGTAGACGAAGCAGCAGCTTTTTTAAAATCTGTTCTGAAAGATGAACCCTATATTGCTCAACAATCGATTCCGTTAGCCGTATATCAGCAAAGGATGATGGATTTTAGATTAATCGTAGTCAAAAATGGAGATGGACAATGGGAGTATATGGGCATGATTGGTCGTTACGGTGCCAAGAAAAGCGTGGTTAGTAATATATCGGCTGGTGGTATGGCTCATAAAGGGGAAGTCGCCCTTCAAAAAGCATTTAGTCTGAACAAGAATGAAGCGAAAAAGCTACATCAGAAAATGTCAGTACTGGCTATGAAGATTGCTACTTTTTTTGATCAATCAGGTCTTCATTGTGGGAATTTGGGAATTGATCTCGGAGTCGATCGACACCAAAAGATTTGGATCATCGAGGTTCAGCATTATAGTCCAGCGCACAGCATTGCCCTAGATGTTGGGGATGAGGGAATGTACCAACGGATTTTACGAAATAACATGCTTTATTTGCGAAAACTTGCCTGTTATGCAGAAGGTAGGAATAAGGATGAAAACTCTTAGCGTAAAAGAAATTACAATGGCAGTTAGTGGTGAACTGGTCAAAGGTTCGAGCGAACGCATCATCGAGAACGTTGTCACACATCCCAATGATTTAGCTTATGATACGCTTCTTTTTGATCTAGACAGTCAGAGCCATTTTCATACGAATGTGTTTAGAGATCATCCACTGACGGTCGTAGTCACAGAGAACGCCCATCTGTTTATGGGTAAAAACCATGTAACAGTGATACAAGTAAAAAACGTAAAAGAGGCGTTTCAACGATTTATCCGCTTTTATCGTCAACTCTGGGATATTCCTGTTGTTGGAGTCACGGGGACTTGTGGAAAAACGACAGTAAAAGAGATGATTGCACATATTCTGTCAAAAAGCATGCAAGTGGTATACACCGATAAGAGCAAAAACTCTCTGGAGAGGAATTTAAGATATTTATTGCGTATCGATGAAAAAATAGATGCAGCTGTTTTGGAAATGGGTGTGGCTTGCCCGGATGATTTAATTCAAAGTTGTAACTATTTTCAACCTGATATTGGTATTATTACGACGATTGGGACGGATCACCTGGAGCATTGTGGTTCGCAAGATAACTATGTCCAAGAAAAAGCAAAGTTATTGAAAGGGATGAAAAATAGAGGATTCCTCATTCTTAACGCAGATAATGAGTATATCAATAAAATGAATCTGCGTAATTTCTCAGGGAAGATCATTTATTTTGGATTCAATCGGAAAGCCGATTTCCGGGCAAAGGACATCACGTATTCAGAGTATGGAATGAAATTTACCCTGCTTGCTTATGGTCAGTCTTACCGAGTATATGTACCTGGATTCGGTGAACATAATGTACGCAATGCTCTTGCAGCAATCGCTGCAAGTCATATTATAGGGATACGTATAGCAGAGGCTGTGAAGCGTATCGGATCCTTTCGCCATGTTGAGAGCCATTTGGAGATGATGAAAGGCTATAATGGCTCGATGATTCTTGATGATACGTGGAGTGCAAATCCGACGTCTGCGGAAGCAGCGCTTGACGTCATCAAGCAAATTGCAAATGGGAGAAGAACGGTTGTCGTTTTTGGGGAAATGGCGTTATTGGGGGAGTATTCCCACATCAAGCATAGAGAAGTAGGAAAACAGATACAAACAAATCATATTCATGATCTGATTACGATCGATAAAGCAAGCGATACGATTGCTTCTCGTGCCATCGAACTAGGAATGAATCCAAGAAATGTATATCGGTGCGAATCTATGCAGGAATTTACCCGTGCTTTTCTCCCGCTATTACATGCAAACACGGTAGTCTTGCTTAAGACTTCTATGCTTGATCCAAGAACTCAATATATCAAACAGATTGCAACGAGGGGAAAGAGCAGCATATGAGGAAACTACGATTTGGAGACTCGGATTTATACAGTATTCAGCTTCATGATAAAGAGATTTTTGATGAGTACTTAAAAAAATGTGACTATCAAAATCATCTTTGGTCTTCGAATTTTGATTATCTTTGGGCAGACTCTCAGTCCGATGATAAACGAATTCTTTGGAGAATCGTTGACGATATGCTGATTCCCTTTGTTCTTTTGAAAAAAACAGGACTCCATCTGGTCCATTTACCTTTTGGGTGTGGCACTCCTGAACAAGTCTTGTATGTTACGTATAAGAATCTACAATTTTGTAATGAATGGAATCGCAGAAATGGCTACTATCCAGCCACAGTGAGAACATTAAATAGTGAACAAATGGATTTTATTAGGGTCAGTGATAAATTTGATGAATACTTTGAATTTATGAAAATTAATGGGGTAGAGAGGTATTTCAGTATTCAAAAATTAATTCAGCTTGTAGGAAAAGATTTTGCACGGATTCGTAATTTGATCAATCAGTTTAAGCGAAATTATCCGCAAGCAATGATTAGGGAGTATAATCCCGATGATTATCATTCCGTATTGCAGGTAAATAAGGGTTGGAAAGAAACAGCGTCCACGAAATATTCTACTATATTTGACGATGTGTATTTCTATGAGATTATGACACATTACCAGGAGCTTGGGCATATAATTCTTGTTGTTGAAATCGATAAAAAAATAGTAGGACTAGTCTCAGGAGGTATAACAGCACCGGGTCAATCATGGGGATGTATTAGTAAGAGACTGAGTCAAATAAATGGATTGAATGAAGCCATGATTATAGAATTCGCAAAATATATCCATGCTTTGAATCCTCATGTTGAATTATTAAATGTAGGTAGTGATCTAGGAGTGGACGGTCTTGTTTCTTATAAGGAAAAGTTTAGACCCGTCCGTAATCTTGAGAGGTTTAGAATAACATTACGATAATGTTTCGGGGAATAGGCCCGCAAGAAAGGGAGAAAGAGTGACCACTAGCGTCGCTCTTTCTCCCTTTCACAATTTCCCATAATCCTGTGATAATTGTCCCACACTTTCCCTGTACAATAGTAGCGCCCAACTAATCATAAATCACACCAGTACCAGAAAAACACAGGAGAACGGATTATACAGGAAGAGAAAGAACAAATTGTTGCATGGGGGAGTTAGACAGATGAAGACAAAATGGATGTACATGACTGCCGGATTGCTTGTAGTGGTAGCGCTTACCGGATATTCCACACGAACGCTGTGGATGAAGCCCACACAGGAGGCTTCGACGCAGATGAAAGAACAGAGGGTCATGCAGGGCGACTTAAAAATTGACCAGGTCGCAGATGGTAGTATTACGCTACCGCTCTACAATGTGGACTTTGAGGTAAATGGAACGCTTGCCCGTGTTGCCGTGAAGTCCGGACAGATGGTGAAAAAAGGGGATATTCTCGCAGAGCTAGATGGTGAAGCGTATACACAGGCGATCAGCAAGGCCGAGCTTACTCACAAAAAAGCAGAAGCCAGTCTTACGAATGCCCAGCAGCAAACGTCACTAGACAACATAACAGGAAAGCAAAAGATAGAAGATTTGCAGCTTGACTACGAAAAAAGTAAAACCGACCAAAACGCGCAAATTGCGACGGAAGAGCAAAAGGTTCATGATCTACAGACACAGCTTAAAAAGCTAGAGCAGGAATATACGACAATGAGCAAGCTTGCGGATGCGTATCCGAAAAACGATATTGAAAGCAAGCGCCTCGATTATGAAAACGCGAAAAAAGCATACGAATCCGGGCTTGCTCATTACAAGATGGTGAAAGTGCAGGCGGAAGAGGCGATTAACAAGGCGAAAGTAAGCTATGAGAATCAGAAGAAGCAATACGCGATGACATCGGGTACAGCCGGTCAGGTAGGAACAGCTCGCGTCGATGTGGAGAGTGCGCAGAACGACCTTGTAACAGCTCAAACGAACCTGAATAAAACGGTGCTGCGTGCGCCGATTGATGGAAAAGTCGTATACATATCGAAAAAAGTAGGTGAGCAGACGGGACCCGTACAGGATGATGGCAGTACGACAACGGTGGATACGAAGCATTTTATTGTTCTGGCTGATTCCGGTACAGTCCAGGTGAAGGCAAATGTAACGGAGTCGGATATTAAGAACATTACGCTCGGTCAACCAGTAGAAGTGACGGTTGACGCGAGTGAGGGTGAGACGATACGTGGAACTGTGACGGCGATTAATAGCCTGCCAAAAGTAGATTCGAATGGTGTCGTAACGTATGAAGTGACAGCAGGGCTTACGGGTACAGGTGATACGTTGAAAGAAGGCATGACGGCTGTTGTTTCCTTTATTCTCAAGGAAAAGAAAAATGTGTTGTATGTTCCGAATAAGGCAGTGAAGGCGGAGAATGGAAGGCAGTATGTACAGGTGAAGCAGCCGGATGGAACGGTAGCGAAGAAGTACGTGCAGGGCGGAATGACGGATGGTGAGAATATGGAAGTCGTGAGCGGTCTGAGCCGGAATGACATTGTTCTGGTGAAGGAGGGCAAAAAGTGAGTCTGATTGAAACCATCCGCTCGGTTCTGTTAAACATTCAGGCAAACAAGTTTCGGGTGTTTCTCACTTCACTTGGGATCATCATCGGGACGCTTACGATTGTGCTGGTGGTAGCTATCGGCAAGGGGAGCGAGCAGGCAGTATCCGAGCAGTTCAAGCGGTTAAGTGTCGAGACGATTGTCATTCGCCTGGGACGAGATGCTCCGCCCAATAGTGAGATGACCAAAGAGCAGGCGTTCAAGATGAAAGAATTGGAGCACGTTCGCGATGTGAGTGCCGCGATCCACTCCCAAAGTCAGGTGAGCTATCGATCCACATCAGAGAGTGCTTCCATTATGGGCATTAGTGAATCGTACGCTTCGATGAATAACCTTGCATTAGAGACTGGCTTGATGTTTACCGACCGGGATGGTGAGAAGCGGAACAAGGTGGCGCTTCTTGGCTATACTCTGGCCCAGACACTGTTCGGAGAAGATGTATCCGAGGCGCTTGGGAAACAGATTACGATCAAGGGCCGCAAGTATGAAGTGAAGGGTGTACTCAAGCGAGTGGGTGACACTGGACCAGGGGGTGGACCTGGCGGTGGCAGTACGGATGACAGTGTGTTTGTGCCATATGATGTGGCGGTCAAGTACACGGCGGGCAAACAGTCCAAACCAAATTACACGGCGCAGGCAACGGACATTAATTCGGTTGCCACAGCGATGAAGGAGATGCAGACGTACATCGAAGATACGACCGGCAAGACGGATGCGTATACGTTGATGGATGCGGGCAGTCGGCTGAATTCGGCTAAGGAAACAGCCCGTACGATGTCTGCGTTGTTAATTGGGGTTGCGGGTATCGTTCTACTAGTTGGCGGGATCGGCATTATGAATGTACTATTTGTATCCGTCAAGGAACGCACAAGAGAGATCGGGATTCTTAAGAGTATTGGTGCCAAGCGGCGGGATATTTTATTGGAGTTTTTGCTCGAATCGATCCTGATCAGCTTTGGTGGCGGGATAGTAGGCATCGTGCTTAGTATGCTGGTTATGCCGCTTATGGCGTACAGCAGCATCCGCGTGCTTTCCTCGGTGCAGGGCATGCTGCTTGGTCTTGCATTTGCGGTGCTGACCGGCACGTTTTTCGGTTACTATCCGGCATTGAAGGCATCGAAGCTGACGCCGATTGAAGCGTTGAATCATGAATAGAAATAATGGGGGAATACAAATGAAGAAACGAGTGGGACTAATGGGGATATTACTGATGTTTGCTCTTGCGGCAACAGGCTGCGGTAATGCAACGGAACAAGGAACGGCGACTTCGGCTCAGGGACAAGGGGCAGCAAGCACGAATAGTGACCAAAAACCACAAGGAAAGTTTAGTCGCCCTGACCTGATGGGAGAAGTGGAATCGATTGTAGGCAATGAAGTGAAGCTGAAGCTGATTGAAATACCACAGCGAACAGGATCAGGGGCACAAGGGCAGCACTCAAGTTCCGGACAAGGCGGTCAGGGAGGAGGAAATACGAGCGGCACCGGACAAGCGCGTACGGTGAAATATACAGGACAAACGGAGACAGTGACTATTCCGGTTGGGGTTCCGCTTATTGCGATGTCGCGTGGCGACAACGGATTGGAAGAGACGGAAGTTGAGTTGAAAAGTATTAAGAAAGGCTCGATTCTGAGTATTACGTATGCCGATAAGACGGCTAAAACAATCTCGCGCGTTACCATTCGGACACCAAGACAGAGTGGACAGTAAACATGAGTGCGATCATTGAACTTACAGATATCAAAAAATCATTCGGCTCAGGTGAGAGTCGAGTAGACATATTGAAAGGCGTATCGCTTACGGTAGAAGAGGGGGAGTTCATGGCGATTCTTGGTCCGTCCGGTTCGGGAAAGACAACGTTGATGAACATTCTCGGCTTGATTGATATAGCTGATGCGGGAGAGTATTTACTCGAAGGTGAGTCAGTTAGCCAGAAAAGTGAAAACGAATATGCGACGATTCGCAATCAGAAGATCGGTTTTATTTTTCAGCGGTTCAATTTGATTGCTAAGTATTCTGCGCTGTACAATGTCGCGCTTCCTCTACTACTACGCGGGGAGAAGCGAGAAGTAGCAATGCAACAGGCGGAAGAGATGCTGACGCGTGTTGGACTCGGAGAACGATTGAAATACAGACCTGTCCAGTTATCTGGTGGTCAGCAGCAGCGCGTCGCCATTGCGCGGGCACTTGTCGGAGAGGCCAATATTTTTCTCGCAGATGAACCGACCGGAGCACTCGATTCCCGTACAGGTCAGGATGTGATGAATATGCTCAAAGAGTTGAATCAGGCAGGCAAAACGATCATCATTATTACGCATGATCGGGGCATTGCGGATCAGACGAAGCGTGTCATTCATGTGCGTGATGGATTGATTTATTCATAAGTAGCGAAAGAGGCTGTCTCAAGCTAGAACATGGTGATTGAGACAACCTCTTTTTTTTTCTTGATGTGGGTTTTCTCCAAAGTGTGGAGGAGGAGTGGGATCGGGCGGGGCCTCGTCACTTCGGTACGCTTACGGAGAAGTGGAGACTGTCCGCTCCAGGTGCCAGACGAAATCGCCCACAATGCTTCGATGCCCACGATGTATGGACATCGAAGCATTGTGGGCAAAGGCACGTTCGTCTGATTCCTTCCGCTGAGAAGTCGCGTACAGGCGTTCCGTCGCCCCGCCCAATCCCGCTCCTAGCACACTTTGGTTAAACACCATCAAGCAATATCAAGAGGCTGAGCTTTGCTATGCATGAGAAAATAAGGAAGGCGTCTTTCGAAAGGCTAGTCGCGATCGAGCAAATTCGTTCTGGTGGCGAGTGGGTTTTGGTAAACCAAAACGTTGTGCGGGGAGGGGGAGAAGGAAGGAGCAAGAGAGCGCCTGTACGCACCTACTCAGCGAAGGGAGAACGGCGAACGAGCCTTTGCCCGCAATTCTTCGGTGAATCAACATCGTGGGCTTTTCTTTGCGGGCCAGTTCGCCGGGCTCCCGGAGCGGACAGCCATCGCTTCCCTGCAAGCGTACCGAAGCGAACGGCTCCTTCCTTCTCAATGTTGTCAGGTTAGTGGATTTTGTCGGATTTTGGTATAGTAGAGGTAAACAATGGAAGCGAGCGATATAGCGTGAAAAAAAAGGGAAAACGTTGTTGGAATGTGCAATACGTATGATTTACGGAGAAGCGTTTAAAAATCAGTCCAGAAAAAGCGAGAAGGATTTCACGAGAAACAGAAAAATTAGGTTTGTACCCTTGATCTGCATGTTGCTCCGAATGATTCGGAAATCAACACAACTGGAACTCGATGAGTTCCGTGAGATCTTCCTGCCGGAATCAGCAGAAACAACTTCCTATACAAAACAATCCTTTTCGGAAGCAAGACAAAAGCTATCTCCGATCGCGTTTACCCTTCTAAACGATGAGATCATTCGGGGATTTTATGCCGATGACGATTTCAAAACCTATAAAGGATTCCGTCTGTTAGCCATAGACGGCAGCGTCATGGAAATACCCAATACGAAAGAAATGCAACAAACGTATGGGTATATAAGAAACTATAAGGAAGGATTCAAAGCGGCCCGCGCTCGTTCCTCCCACCTATTTGATCTTGAAAACAAAATTGCTATTAGTACATGTCTTACCCGATATGACGACAATGAACGAAATCTGGCGAAACAAAATATAGAAAAGCTGTTGAGCTTCGAGCAGTCCCATATCCCCAACTTGATTCTGTTTGATCGTGGATATCCATCGGCTGATTTCATCTTGTATCTGCAGGAGAAAGGCCTCAAGTACGTCATGCGATCCCAACACTGTTTCTACAAGGAAGTGGAGAATACGACCAGCCTCGATGAGGCTGTGCGAATCGAAGTCACAAAGGAACGAGCTAAAGCGTTAAAAAGGCAAGGAACACCGATCAAGAAAGGAACCGTTCTGGAGGTTCGCGTTCTAAAGGTGGAGTTGCCCACCGGAGAAATCGAAATTTTGCTTACGAATCTAGGTGTGGACGAGCTTAGCCATGAAGAAAGCAAGTCGCTTTATTTTAAAAGGTGGGGAATCGAAACCCGATTTAACGAGTTAAAACATAAATTTGAGATCGAAAATTTTTCCGGTGAGAAGCCGATACTCATCGAACAGGATTTCTACGCGACCGTGTTCTTGAGTAATATTGCGTCCATCTTTGAGCAGGAAGCTGAGGCAGAGTTACAGGAAAAAAATAAGGGCAAAACACTCAAGTACGAAGAATATCGCATCAATAAAAACATTCTGATAGGCAAATTGAGGAACCGCCTGATCCACATGATTTTGGAGGAGGACGCTCGTAAAAAGGACATCCTGTATGAGCGTTTTCTGAAAGAACTTCAGCGCAATATCGTTCCTGTCCGTAAAAATCGAGCGTTCAAACGGGATAAACAGAGTAGGGCGAATCGCTATGCAAAATCAAAGCGACGTAGCTTGTAGAGGGGCGGGAAGCTTAACCTGACAACATTGCCTTCCTTCTCCCCCTCCCTCACCACTACACGTTGTCGATTCTACAAAACAGAGGCTATCCCGCTTACCATGTTCTGGTTTTTAGGACAGCCTCGTTTCCTACATGTTATTAATCATATCCATAAGGCCGGGACGATCACGGCCAAATACTTTCCGCTCGACATAGATGTGATACGCGAATTCCTCCACGCAAAGGGCAACGGTGACCAGCGTGAAGAGAAAGGCTTGACCATAGCCAACAGAAAAGCCAAGAAGTACATGCAGTCCCCACAGTCCACTTACTACAAGTAGCGCATCTGATAGCAGGCCGACTGTACTGCCAAAATACCGCAAAATTACGAGATCGCCTAGCAGGTATGTTACCGTGGCCATAACAAATACGAGCGTAAATACGAGATGAAAAGGCTCGTGGTAAACAAGACCGATAAACAAAGAAAAGTTAGCTGTGAAGCGGAGAAGTTTAATGAGGTAAGCTTTGATATAGTTCATGGAAAACAGATGGCTCCTTTCCTCTTTATCATCTAAATTATACCATAGCCCGTTTTGTATGCTTCAATGATATGCTGGGGGAACTCCCCTAATTTTACGGACATTGCCCAGATTTCTTTTTTATGATAGAATTATCAGAAAATAAAGAATACTAAAGAGGAGAATATATGGTTAGAACGAGAGTAGAAGGGAATGTCATTTATGTAAAATGGGAAAATGCATGGCGCACGCTTGGAATCGGCCTGTGCGTACTCGCTCTTTTGCTGACAGGTGTCCATCTGGCAGGGGTGTATGGCAATCCGTTCACTAAGGAAGAATTGAGGGAAGAGGTCCGCAATCGCCTGCTGGCAGGTGGAAAGTACAAAGAGAGCGACATTGTACGGATGGCTTGCAAATACAGCAGCAACGGCTCATATACGGTCTACGTAACATTTGCAGATGAAATAATCCAGTCGTATGAATACGTTCTGGACAAAAACGGTATCGCTTTCGTTTTGGCTGGAGAAGCAGAGAAAGAGGAGCAAAAAGAGGTAGACAGATTGGGAGAGACGATTACAGTGGAGGACTTGAGTATATATCAGGATTGAGCCAACACAAAAATGTAAGCGGTAACAATTGGTGAGAGAATAGCATCGTATGACCTTGCTGAATGAGGGAAGGTACGGATACAATGGGTTGTACCACTACCATTCAGAAAGATGGGACAATGATGCATACGAACGAAATAAACAGATTGGATATTTCAGAAGCAGTGGCACGCCAGCGTGAGTATTACCAGAGTGGGCGGACATATGCTGCCACCGAACGTCGAACACACCTGAAGGCTTTGCTTGATGTGATCAAGCGGTATGAACCGAAAATTATCGAAGCACTGCGACATGATTTGAACAAAGGTGAGTTCGAAGCATATACGACGGAGATCGGGATTTTATATGAAGAAATTCGGTTCAGCATGAAGCGGATTGACAGGTGGATGCGGCCAAAGCGAGTGAGAACATCCCGCATTCACCTCGGAGCAAAAAGCTGGATTGTACCGGAGCCATACGGTACAGTGCTTATTGTTGCACCGTGGAACTATCCGTTCCAACTGGCGATCTCACCCTTGATCGGTGCGATTGCGGCAGGCAACACGGCAATTCTGAAACCGTCCGAGTTGACACCACATGTGTCTGCGCTGCTTGCACAGCTAATCCGTGAGACGTTTGCCCCCGAACATGTCAGAGTAATCGAAGGTGGCGTGGAGACGAACACAGAGTTGCTCCGACAGAAGTTTGACCACATTTTCTTCACCGGGAGTGTCGCAGTCGGCAGAATTGTCATGGAGGCGGCCGCTAAGCAGCTTATCCCGGTCACGCTTGAACTCGGAGGAAAAAGCCCATGCATTGTCCATCACGATGCGAACATAGAGCTTGCGGCGAAGCGCATTGCATTTGGTAAATTTACGAATGCCGGGCAGACGTGCGTTGCGCCGGATTATTTGTTCGTCCATACGAGCATAAAGGATGAGTTGCTTGCCGCTCTTAGGCGGACCATTGAAGAGTTTTACGGGTGTGAACCGCTACGCCATCCAGATTACGGCCGTATCGTTAGTCGTCGACACTTTGACCGGCTGGCTGGATTCCTATGTGATGGCACGATTGTCACAGGCGGGCAGATAGATGCGGAAAAATTACAGATTGCGCCGACGATTCTTGAGGATATACACGTGGAGTCTCCTGTTATGCAGGAGGAGATTTTCGGTCCAGTGCTTCCGCTGTTGACGTATGACATGATCGAAGAAGTTATTACGGCGGTAAACGCCAGGCCGAAGCCGCTTGCGCTCTATTTGTTCACACAGGACAGCAATGTAGAGGATCAGGTTGTAAAGTGTATTTCGTATGGCGGCGGCTGCATTAACGACACGCTTATGCATGTGGCCAGTCCGTATTTGCCATTTGGCGGTGTGGGCGAAAGCGGTGTAGGAAGCTATCACGGCAAAAGTAGCTTCGACACATTTACACATTATAAAAGCATACTGAAACAAACAACCTTGTTTGACTTTTCATTCCGCTACCCGTCTTCGAAAATCGGGCTTAGCCTTATACGAAAACTGTTAAAGTAAAAAACGTGTAATTTGCAGATAGGGTGAGGAGCTGTCCCGCATGTAGGCGGGACAGCTATTTTTTCTCGCTCTACTCCCTCACCACACATCGGAAGATTAAATCTTATGAAGCTGAAGTTCGAGTCACTTTCCACGCCTGCCAACTAGTAAACAGCACAATGGCGAGCGCGACGACAGCGTCAAGTCGATACAGTTGCGTACGATTGATAAGGAGCAACGCAATTGCTGCGGCGATTGATACATAGCCTGCCGTCAAAAGTCGAGCAGCGTTTGCGACGAGCAGGGAGGGAGTTTGCGCATCACTCATGTTTTGCATGGTCTTGCCAAAACTGCCATTAATCAGTGCGCCGATGCCGGCTACGACAGCACCGACTACAGGCAAAAGCACAGGTTCGGGGTGCGAAATGTTCTGTACAGACACGAAGGCGATCCAAAGTCCACCGCCCACTACAAATACGAGTGCGGCAAGAAGTATTTTTTTAGATGGGTCTGTATAGCGGGAATCACCGCTGCGCAGGGTAAGAAAAACAGCGGTAGAAGCTGCTGCACACAGGAGTGAATACAGTTCGACAGCAGCTACAGTAAGTGAGCCAGTCAGTAGTGTAATAAATCCTGTCATACAGAAGACGAATAAACTACAGGCAATCGATAAACCCGCAAAGCGGATAGCAGTAGCAATGTTCATTTTCTTAGGACGTCCTTTCTTGAAATCTTTAGTAGCTAATTGAACTCATTTGTAGTTCCATTCTCTATTGAACCACAGTCACGCTAGATTTGGAATCATAATCCCGATTGACAGAAACATAAGTTGCGAGCATAATCGAAGTATATTAAATACCCTATGGGGTAAGAAGGAGAGAGACAAATGTCACGCATTGTTAATATTTTGTCACAGCAGGTACAAGAGAGGCAGCAGCAAGGAGAAAAACTGCGAATTATTGATGTACGAGAACAGGAAGAAGTCGCACAGGGCATCATTCCAGGTGCTGTTCACATCCGGCTGTCTGAGTTGCCGAATCGGCTTAGTGAAATTGATAAAAGTGCAGAAACGATTTTTGTCTGTCGGGGTGGCAATCGTAGCAGCATGGCTTGTGAGTACTTGTTGGACCTTGGTTATACGAATGTTAAGAATTTAATGGGTGGAATGAATGGTTGGGATGGGCCGATTGAAAAACGGTAATATGATACGCAATGTAGCTAAAACACTGGCCTGATTTTGTTCAGGCCAGTGTTTTTTTTGAGAGGAATATGCAAAATAAATATGAAACTTCACTTATTTTGTCCCGTATAAGCATACAAAATAGATAAAATATGGAGATCGCATTTTGGGAACTGGCGAGGAAACGGAAGAAAGAGGTGACCAATGGACTGGAAGAAGCCGATTCAACTTTTTCAGGAGATGAATATTCAAGAAGAAGAGGGGAACCAACTTGTTCGGATCGAAGGTGTTCCACAAGGCGTTGTGTGTGTAGGGCGTGGGACAGATGCGGCTGTGTTTGTGCATGAGGATTATCCAGGATACGCCTATAAAGTATATGCAGCCACAACGGATGCAAAACGTAAAAATGAAGAACAGGCCTATCGGAAGCTTGGGGATAATCCGTATTTTCCGGTATGTTACGGATCAGCTGAGCGATGCCTGGTGTTAAGTTACGAGCAGGGAAAGAGTCTGTATGATTGCCTGATCGAAGGGATTGAAATTCGGGCTCATGTGATTACGCAGGTGGATGAAGCAATTGCGTATGCACGCAGTGTCGGGTTAAATCCGCGTGACGTTCATTTAAAAAATATTTTGCTACAGGGTGAGGTATGCCGAGTGATCGATGTATCTGAGTATGTAAAGGAGGGCAATGATAGGCGCTGGGAATATCTTAAGGAAGGCTATCGTCTGTATTATCCGCTTATTGCAGCCCGTAAAATTCCTCCTGCCTTGATCGAGTTTGTGAAGAAACAGTATCGGAAAAAGGCATCCTGTACGTTTTCGGTGCAGGCATTCGGGCGTTTTTTGCTTCCGTTGCTTGGAATCGACAAGTGGCGAAATGCTTTTTTTCTCTAATAAGAAGCTTATAAAAAACCGTATGCAGCCAATGTGGCTTGCATACGGTTTTTTGCTGATTAGTGCTGGCTTCGTGTGCATTTATGATGAAACAAAAAGAGTTGCCGGGTAGCATATAGTACCGGAAGCAGTAAAAACAGCGCTCCGACACAAAGAGCGGCCAACAGAAAGGTCGGGTTGATTTTTCCGTCATATACAGTAACGTACGGATACAGTACGTACGGATAATGGGATACGGCGTAGCCCAAAAACGCGAGCCCGTACTGTACGGTGATAAGAAAAAAGGAAACGCCATACGCTTTCTGTTTGTAGATAAGATAAACTGCTGCTGCAAATGCTAGAAATGAAAGTGGGAATACCCACATCATCGTCAGCATGTCGGTAAAGTGCAGGCGATTGTGCAGCTTGAGCATAAAGAACACAATGATAGAAGCAAGAATAGCAGGCAAGCTCCACATAAGCGTGTATACGCGGAGCATCGCTTCTGCTTTGGCGTCTTTGATCCGCTTAGCATAGTAGGTTAGAAAACTAGCAGAAATAAACAAAATGCTCACAACCGCAAGTAGAATAACACTCCAGGAAAACGGGCTCGTAAGCAAATCATTCAGCAGTAGTGTAAGACGACCGTTTTGAATCGTGAAGAAGTCTCCTTCAGAAATAGCAAGCACAACGGGAATGACCAGACCGATCATGCCGTAAATGATCCAGAATGGAGACGAATAGCGCTGAATGGCAGCATAAAGCGGGGGCACATCGCCGGACCAATCGCTGTACAGACGAAAAAATCCTGCACCAGAATGAATCGCTCCTACAATTACATAGCCGAACAGCATAAACCAGAGCACCGAAATAATGAACAGATCAAGCGGCATATTTTTCCCTCCGCACGGCAAAATAAATCTCTATTTAGCATTGTACTGAAAAAATGTGCGCAAATGATGAAAAGGATATGACAAATTTTAAAAAACTTATGTTTCCATTGTGAAAATCTCATTTGTGAAATGAGAGCATCGATAATAAAGAAGCAAGTTCGCACGACAACTTACAAAGCTTTAACATTGGCTTAATGTGTGGTTTATATTATCGAAGTATGATGAAACAGTAAACAATCAACAAGAAAACAAATAAAACAAGAACAATGGGAGGGTTTTTTTGATGAAACGTCAATGGAGTAAGAAATCTTTCAAAGCAATTCAAGCTGGAATACTAGGAATGAGTTTACTAGGTTTAACGGCTTGCGGAACAAAAGAAGAATCTGCTGCTCCTGTTGTTAAAGATCCTAATTCATTAAGCGTTGGAGAAATCGAAGCAAAAGCAAAGCAAGAAGGAGAAATCAACAGTGTTGGTATGCCTGATACATGGGCGAATTGGGGAGAAACATGGACTGGTGTGACCCAAAAATATAATTTGAAGCATACAGATACAGACATATCTAGCGCTGAGGAGATTGCCAAATTCGAAGCTGAAAAAGAGAATGCAACCGCTGATATCGGTGACATGGGAATTTCTTTTGCCCCGATTGCTGAAAAGAAAGGATTAACTCTTCCATATAAAACTTCTCATTGGAATGAAGTACCTCAATGGGCGAAAGACGACAAAGGAAATTGGGTTGTTGGATACCAGGGAACAATTGCCTTTCTTACGAATAAAAAATTGGTGAAAAACCCGCCGAAATCCTGGGACGACATTTTGAAGGGTAATTACAAAGTGACGATTGGGGATGTGCAACGCGGAGCGCAGAACCAGATGGGAGTGCTTGCTGCGGCGATGGCTTACGGCGGTAGTGAATCGAATATTAAGCCAGGACTTGACTTTTTTGCTAAACTTGCGAAGCAAGGTCGTCTTAGTCTAACGGACGCAAAACCAGCTAACATTGAAAAAGGCGAAGTCGAAGTTGCGATTGTGTGGGATTTCAATGCCCTTGGTTATGCTACCCAAATAAACCGTGACCAATTTGACGTATGCATTCCAAAAGAAGGTTCGGTAGTAAGCGGTTATACAACTATCATTAACAAATATGCAAAACATCCATATGCAGCGATGGCGACTCGGGAATATATCTTAAGTGATCAGGGACAAATTAACCTGGCCAAAGGATTTGCTCGTCCAATTCGTGATGTAAAACTTCCGAAAGAAGTAGCTGACAAAATGATTCCAAAAGAGCAATACAAAAATGCAAAACCAATCCAAGATCCAAAAGCTTGGGAGAAAACTACTAGTACTTTACCACAACTTTGGCAAGAAGAGGTGTTAGTCAATGTCAAATAAAGTGATAGCGATTGTTGTTGATGGCATGCGATACGATAAAGCCTGTGAGGCGCTTGGATTTATTCAACACCTGGTTGAAACGAATCAGGCGGCACTGTACAAGGTAAAGTCAGAGCTTCCAAGTCTGTCTCGTCCATTATATGAAGTATTATTGACAGGTACGCCTGTATTCATGAATGAAATTACGTCAAACCAAACCGTTCGTCTATCTACGGAAAAAAGTCTCTTTCATCTTACGAAAGAAAACGGCTTAAAAAATGCAACGGCATCTTACTACTGGGTAAGTGAACTTTATAATCGTGCGCCATTCCATTTTATTGAAGACCGTGAACAAGAAGATGAGTCTAAGCCGATTCAATATGGCAAGTTCTATTGGGATGAAGACTATCCGGACAGTCATGTTTTAATGGATGCTGAGGCTTTGCGCAGAAAACATGATCCGAACTTTTTATACATTCATCCTATGGGCGTTGACGTAAAAGGGGAAAATTATGGTTCGGAATCGAAAGAATATCGTGAGCAAATTTTGAAAATGGGCAGCTTATTAGCACAACTTCTACCGATTTGGATGAAAGCTGGTTACCATATTTTAATTACGTCTGATCATGGCATGAGTGAATATGGCAATCATGGCGGCATAACAGATGGTGAACGTGACGTACCACTTTTCATCATCAGCCCAAGAGTTGAAGCGGGAATTCACGAAGAGGTCGTTCCACAATTAGCTTTTGCACCACTCGTTTGTGAACTTCTAGGGATTGAGCGGACCGATAAAATGATTTCCTATCGATTGCCTGGACTGAAAGAAACGGTCGCTCATTAGGAAGGACAGATGAGGAGTCTACTTTTATTATGTGAATCGATCTGGCTATAGAGTCAGATCGATTCAAAAAATTGTGAGCACATATAGAGGAGCGAAAACTCTTGCAAAAAATGAAAAAACAAAAATGGTATGCATTAGCTCTTTTACTGCCATTTATCATTCTTGTGATTGGCTTTGAAATAGGGCCGTTAGTTTCCATGATTAAAAATAGCTTTTATGCAGACGATGGAATCAAGCTTACAATCGATCAATACGTAACCATATTCAAAAGCAAATTTTACTTACAAGCCATTTATAACAGCACACTTATTTCCTTGTTTTCTGCCGTAACCTCTATCATTGTGGCTGTTGTTGTCGCTTTTTCGTTTACAAAGTTCTCGCAGCAAGTACAAAACCGTTTACTTATGATTGCCAATATGACTTCGAATTTTGAAGGGATTCCCCTTTCTTTTTCATACATTATTTTACTCGGAAACAATGGGTTGTTTACGTTGCTTTTTGCCAAGCTTGGCTGGGATGTGTTTGCAAAGTTTAATCTCTACTCTTGGACTGGATTAATTTTGGTTTACGTTTACTTCCAAATTCCACTGGCTGTTATGCTTCTTTATCCTTCTTATCAGGGGATTAAACAACAATGGAAAGAAGCAGCAGCGTTATTAGGAGCTTCAAAACGACAGTTTTGGTTCCATATTGGGCTACCAGTTCTGTTACCTAGCATTGCAGGGATATTCAGTATTTTGTTTGCGAATGCTATGGGTGCTTATGCTACCGCTTATGCCTTAGTTGGCAGCAACTATAATTTATTGTCGCTGCAAATTGCGTCTCTAGTTGCCAGTGATGTTACATTAAAGCCACAGCTAGGCAGTGCGTTAGGTGTTCTTCTCGCTTCCACTATGATCGTCGCGATGTGGTTTAATCAACGAATGATGCGCCGCATTAGGAGGGATTTACGATGAAGTCTTCATTGACCGTTCATAAAATAATTGTTGGATTACTTATCATCTATTTGTTAATTCCGCTTCTCGGAACATTTTTATTTTCCATTGCGGGTAGGTGGGATCATACGATTTTACCTGAGTCTTTTACAATCAAGTGGTACATTCAATTATTCCAAGATGAAAGATTTTTTACTGCCTTTGAACACACACTGTTTCTGATTGTTATGTCTGTAGGGCTTAGCACCCTGATTATGCTTCCAACAATCTTTATCATCAGCGTATATTTTCGTAAATGGGAAGGGCTACTTCAAGCAACGGCTATGCTTCCTTATGGAATCCCGCCAATTGTTGGGGCTGTGGGGTTAATCAAGTTGTATTCGGATGGACCGATTCAAATTTCGGGAACACCCTGGATTTTGATCGGTGCCTACTTTGTTACGATTCTACCATTTATGTATCAGGGGATTCGGAACAGTCTTCGTACAATTAATGCAGTAGAACTTGTTGATGCGGCTGAATTATTGGGTGCCTCAAAGCTCCAGGCCTTTCGAACAGTAGTGTTTCCAAATATTCTTTCAGGTATCTTAGTGTCAACTCTGTTATCCGTTGCTCTTTTGTTTAGTGAGTTTTCCTTTGCTAATTTACTCGTTGGAGGTCGGTTTGAAACCTTGCAAATTTACCTTTCCAACAAATTAAACACGAGCGGTCACTTAACAAGTGCCATTGTGATTACGTATTATTCAGTGATTTTATTAGTAACCGGGACAGTCTTAAAACTCACTTTTAGAGACCAAAAAAGTCCGATGCTGTTAAATAAGAAACGAGCGTTTTCGATTTTCAAGAAGAGATCTCCTGAAAAAATTACTGCCTTGGAAGGTGAGAATTAATGAGCTATGTAAGCATTGATCAGGTAACGAAGAGATATGAAAATCAGGTAGTTTTAAATAATATTTCTTTAACCTTACAAAAAGGAGAATTTGCTACGCTTCTTGGGCAAAGTGGATGCGGGAAAAGTACGTTATTACGTTCCATTGCAGGACTTGAAGAAGTTGATGTGGGGAGCATCCTGGTAGATCAAAAAAATATTACTCACTTATCACCGCGTCAGCGTGAGGTCGGGATGGTGTTTCAATCGTATGCCCTTTTTCCGAATATGACGGTTTTCGATAATATCGCATATGGCCTTAAAATGAAAAAAGAGACAAATATCAAACCAAGAGTGCAAAACATGATTGATATGGTCGATTTAACTGGAAAAGAAGGATCTTATCCGCATCAATTATCTGGCGGGCAGCAGCAGCGGGTTGCTCTTGCACGAGCACTTGTAATGGAACCGAAAGTGTTACTTTTGGATGAGCCGTTAAGTGCATTGGATGCAAAGATTAGAAAAAATCTACAAAAAGAATTAAAAAGAATCCAAAGGGAATTAGAGATCACAACGATCTTTGTTACTCACGATCAGGAAGAAGCGATGACTCTATCTGATAAGATTTTTATTATGAATGAAGGAAACATTGTGCAATATGGTTCGCCATCGGAAATTTATACTTCTCCGATCAATACATTTGTGGCAAAATTTATCGGGAATTATAATGTTCTAAATATAGAGGTTTTTAATAAGCTTGTTTGCAGTACAGAATTAACAGGCCATGAAGTAGCGATTCGTCCTGAAGTTTTACAATTGATTCCTGATGGTCAAGACATCCAGTCTTTACAGGATAATTGGACGGTACAAGGTTTTATTCGAGATATTTCAATGACAGGGAATGTTTTACGATACGAAGTAGAAACTGATGGTTCGATTTTTTATGTAGATTCTCTTCACCATCAAGGCGGAATGTTGGAGCAAGGCTCACGCGCGCATATACTTATACCTAAGAAAGAATGCATTGCTTTATAAACTATAAAGAGATAATAAGGTGATGAAATGTTGATTTTGCCGGAGGAAAGAAAGCATGAAATTTTAAATGAACTTAAAAGTATTGGAAAGGTAAAAGTCATTGATCTAGCTAAACAATTCAATGTTTCAGAAGAAACCATTCGTCGTGATTTAACAATACTAGAGGAAAGTGGATTGTTGAAAAAAGTTTATGGTGGAGCGATTAAAACAACTTTTCAATCCGGGGAACCTCCGTTTACACAGCGTACTACCGTAAACCAAGCAGAGAAAATCAAAATCGGTAAAAAAGCAGCCGAGCTCATTTCCGATGGAGATGTAATTGTCATTGATGTAGGGACAACTACGGTTGAGTTTGCTCGTTCTATCCAGAACAGAGATAATATTACAATCTTAACGAACTCAATCCCTGTCTCAGCCGTATTAACGGAATCTCTTAACCAAAAAAAGTTTACAGGAGAGATTTTATTGCTGGGGGGTCAAATTGATCCGAAACAACAATCCGTAAGCGGTCGTCTCACCGAGCAAATGTTGAATCAATTCAATATCGATAAGGCATTCATTTCAGCGGGCGGTGTTTCGATTAAAAATGGTGTGAGTAATTATCATTTAAATGAGGCATTAGTTTCCCGTACTATGGTCGATGCATCAAAACAAATTATTATGGTAGCCGATCATTCAAAATTAGGTGTTGATACATTTTGCAAAGTTTGTCCTTTAGAAAAGGTTGATGTAATTGTCTGCGATCAGCTACTTCCAAAGACATGGGAGAGTCACTCGAAATTAAACGAAATCGATTGGATTGAAGCGTAGTAGTCTATAAAAGGAGCCGGACAACATGAGTTTAATTGCAATAGACATGGATGGAACACTATTAAACCATCAAAATGAAATTAGTGAAGAAAATATAAAAGCAATTCGAGATGCCCAGGAGAAGGGCATTGAAGTAGTCATTTCGACAGGTCGGGCTTATTTTGATGTGCGAAAAATTTGTGAAAAGGCCGGGCTTTCTACCATTGTAATTGGCACAAACGGTGCAACGATTCATGCAAAAGATGAAAAGCGTATTTCTGCTACTACGATAGAGAGAGAGCATGTCCGATCGATTCTCCAATGGCTGGACGAACGGAATTATTACTATGAAGTGTTTACAGACACAGCAATTTATACCCCTAGACAAGTACGGGAACATTTCTATAATGAGATTCAAACGCTGAAAAATGCAGATTTAGATGCGGATATGAAAGAAGTAGTGGAAGAGGCGGAAAGACAATTCGATCAGTTCGGGTATGTTTTCGTTGAAAACTATCAAGATATCCTAACAAAAGAGGAAGACGTTTATAATATTTTGGTGTGTTCGTTTGATCAAGGGAAATTAGAAGAAGGATGGAAACAATTCGAAGCATTTGATGTGCTAACAGTTGCTTCATCTGCCAATCATAACATTGAAATTACGAGTAAAAACACTTCCAAAGGAATTGCTCTTGAAAAATTGGCTTCTTTGACAAATCGCTCCTTAGATCAGGCGATGGCAATCGGAGACAGTAACAATGATTTATCTATGTTCCAGAAAGTAAAATACAGTGTAGCTATGGGAAATGCGCAAGATGAGATAAAAGAGGTCTGTACAATGACAACTCTTAAAAATAATGAGCATGGTGTGGCCCATGCCATTTACCAATATCTTGAGAGCTTCGTGATTCCAGCAGGAGAGAAGCTTTAAATGGCTTGGATCTACATTACGATTGCAGGTCTTTTAGAAATCGTCTGGGTTATAGGTCTTAAATATTCGCACGGGTTTACCGAATTAATACCCAGTATACTCACGGTGGGAATAATAATCTTCAGCTTTTTTGTATTGTCCAAAGCTTTACATTCAATTCCAGTGGGAACCGGGTATGCCATTTTTACGGGTCTGGGTACTGTAGGAACGGTAGCGATTGGTGCGATCTTTTGGGGAGAGACAATCAATTGGCTCAAAATTTTTTTTGTTGTTTTAATGATTGTTGGAATAATTGGACTGAAAATCATTTCAAACGATGACCACGTGCAACAAGAAGTGAAATGATGCGTACAAGGTTAGGTGATGTGTAGATGGCGTGGTTTTTTCTTCTTATTGCTGGTTTTGCTGAGATTGGCAGTGTCATAAGTCTTAAACTTGCTGAAGGCTTTAAAAATTTTTCCCCTTCCGTAGCCTGTCTTTTGTTTGGAAGTGTCAGCTTTTATTTTCTTTCTCTATCATTAACGGTTCTTCCAGTCGGGACGGCTTATGCAATCTGGACTGGTATCGGCTCGATTGGAAGTGTTTTAGTCGGAATGATTTTCTTTAATGAATCGAAAGATCGTAAAAGAATAGTTTTGATTGCTTGTATTACAATAGGAGCTGTTGGTGTTAAAATAACTTCTGGCCAGTGAGAAAAACCGGGCAAAAACAGCAAGGTTGCTATGAAAAGGAGAAAAAGATGAGAACCATTCAGATTGAAGGGAAATATGTGCAAGATTGGATAAAAGAATATCCCTTACTAAATGAATTAATTGCAACAAAAGAAGTATTTTGGTCAAACCCTAAATATGAATTGTTTCAGACAGGAATTGAAAAAATTCTACTCAATGAAAACGATGTAAAAGACGCAGAAGAAAGATTAAAACGTTTTGCTCCGTACATCGCTAAAGTTTTTCCTGAAACAAGAGAATTAAATGGGATTATTGAATCCCCTATCGTTCAAATCCCTTCGATGCAAAAACATTTAGAGGAAATCCATGAACTGGAATTACCAGGTAGATTCTTGTTGAAATGCGACAGTCATCTTCCGATTTCAGGTTCGATTAAAGCAAGAGGCGGGATTTATGAGGTTCTTAAACATGCAGAAGACCTGGCTCTTCAACACCAGCTACTAACACTGCAAGATGACTATTCAATTATGGATAGTGAGCAATTCAGAAACTTCTTCTCACAATATTCAATTGCAGTAGGATCAACGGGGAATTTAGGACTTAGCATTGGAATTATGAGTGCGAAAATGGGCTTTAATGTAACGGTTCATATGTCAGCGGATGCGAAGAAATGGAAAAAAGATCTTCTGAGAAGCAAAGGGGTAACCGTTATTGAATATGAAGAGGATTATAGCAAGGCTGTAGAAGAAGGCCGTAAACATGCGAATAGCGAACCAAATTGTTATTTCATTGATGACGAAAATTCCAGCAATCTATTTTTAGGATATGCAGTAGCAGCTTCCCGGGTAAAAAAACAAGTAGAAGATATGAATATAACGGTAGATGAAGATCATCCCCTATTTGTGTATCTTCCATGTGGAGTAGGCGGTGGTCCAGGGGGAGTTGCCTTTGGTTTGAAATTACTATATCAAGATCATGTACATTGTTTCTTCGCAGAACCTACCCATTCACCGTGTATGCTACTTGGTTTAGCAACAGGATTGCATGATAAAGTTTCTGTACAAGATTTTGGTATTGACAATATTACAGCAGCAGACGGCCTTGCAGTTGGAAGAGCATCTGGGTTTGTTGGTAAAACAATCGAGCCGTTATTAAGCGGATGTTATACGGTAAGTGATGATGAGTTGTATAAGCTATTAAGTGAATTGGTTGATACAGAAAATATTCACCTAGAGCCTTCCGCATTGGCAGGTTTATTTGGTCCCATTCAGTTGATTAAGGAGAAAGAGGGACAAGAATATTTACAAAACCATCACGTAACAGACAGGATCAAAAATGCCACACACATCATGTGGGCTACCGGCGGCAGTATGGTTCCTACAGAAACGATGGAAGAGTATCGCAAAAAGGGATTGGAATTATCACGTAAGAAAAATTGAAAAAACGTGCTTAATTCTTTTTAGGCAGCCATTGCGGCGCGGACAATTTTGTTCGCGCCTATTTGTGTGGGCACGTTTGACTATCATCTGGAGCGGACTTGATTCACTTCCCCGCAAAGCGTACCGAAGTGACAGGTGACTTCCTTCTCCGCTCCTCCACTACACGTTGGGCAGATCCAAATCGATCAAACCTATTTTTTGTATTGACTTCTACTCTCTAAAAGTGTAATTTTACACTATAAGAATAAATTTTACCGCGTAAGAAAGGAGAATGTTATGAACGGACACGAGCCTGTGCAGTTTACGAAAGACATGCTTGATCGGATGATTTCCGAAAAAGTGCGGCTGATCCGCACCGAAGCGAAGCTGACACAGGAACAGATGGCAGATGTGCTCGGCCTGTCTAAAAAAACGCTCGTTCAGGTAGAGAAAGAGCGGAAAACGCTCGGCTTCACGGCGGCGGCTCTCGTTGGCGCACTGTTTCGCGATAGTGAGATTATGCAAGGAATGTTTGGAGAGTCCGCACTTGAGGTGATGCGCCTGACTGCTTTTGATGGCATTGAACAGGGAGACGAGAATGGGGCAGACTGGATTTCCCGTGCCCGGACACAGGCACGCTACAAGGCGATGGGGCGGCGCGTCTGGTGGAAGGATGAGCAGGAAGGGGCTGTGTATATCTTGCAATCGCATATTTTGACCGGACATTGTCGCATTATCGATCGGGAGGATGCGCTGCAGTATTACGGAGCTGATCTGGAAGAGGCGCAGGTACGCTTGCGCGAGCTAGAAGAGATAGCACGGGATAATAGAGAGAAGGAGAGATAAATATGAGAGGACGAAAACGGAGCAGGCAGTTTACCTGGATCGGTGTGCTTATGCTGTTATTCGTATGGAGTAGCTGGCAAGTTCCGGTACGAGCAGCTTTCGAACCGGTTGAATTGAAAGTAAGTGTTGGCTTTGATGGTATTTTTAACTGGGACAGTATTGTGCCGATTACTGTAACCGTAAAAAATGTATCTGATCAAGCGGCAGAGGGCGACGTCGTGCTACATCTGCAGAATTCGAGTCAATTTGATGGTACATACATCAATCATGTGCAACTGCAAAAAGGCGAGAGCAAGCGGGTGACGTTCCGCGTGCACGGTCAGGCGGTTGGTCAAGCAGTCAACCAGGTACGTAACTCCTACGTCCAGTGGGTGCAGGGTGATGTGAGCGGCGTGAAGTATCCGATTGAAGGGCATGGGATATCGGGGAGGGGGGAGCATGATCGTATCGTTGTTGTACTCGGAAACGATACGGATACGAAAGCAATCCTCAAAGCGAAGCCGCTACCGCCAAAAAAGGATAATGCGATTCCCATGGAGTTGTCTACGGCCGCAGTACCGCTTGAGATGATGCCGACAGAGCGGATTTTGGACACTGGAATTGATGTGCTGATGGTTACAAAAGAGACGGCAGCGCGTCTCCCCGTATCCTTACAAAAAGAAATTGATCTGTGGACAAAAGCAGGCGGTCAGTATCTTATCGTAGGGTCGGGGAGTGAAGCTACTGCCTGGGAAGCGGTTGTGAAACGAGCCAGTCAGCCAGCTGTCGGCTGGACTGATCCGGTTGGAAACTTCTATAGGTTGAGTGAAGCTGCATCGAAGATTCGCTCGCTTACACTTCCAGATGTTCCCCTCGCTGCGCTTTTGTTTACCGGTTATATCGTACTGATCGGACCGCTCGTATTTTATATCATGAAAAAGCGAAATGCACGCGAATGGAATTGGCTACTCATCCCGGTGCTTGCGCTTGGTGTCACCGGTGCGGTGTATATGTATGGCAGATGGCAGCACGGAGATCAGGTGAAAATGCAGAGTGCATCACTTGTGAATTTGCTTGGAAACGGGGACGCGAACGTAGAACAGGCTACGACATTTTTTGTGCCGCACGGTGGCGACTATACACTTTCGTATCCGGGGCAGGCAGACGTATTTGCAGTTGGTGAGCGAAACAATACGCCGCGCAGGCCGGAAGAAGGCAATGTAATCATTGGTGTGCAGCCAGATAGAAAAAGTGTTCAGTTCCATCAGGCTGATTTCTGGTCGATGCATACTGTATATGCACAGCAACGAGAGGCGGCAGCAGGAACGATAAGCGGAGAATTAGAAGCACGAAACCATCAAATTACGGGAACGATACGCAACAACACGAAATATACGCTAAAAGACGTTCGAATCGCAAGTGGTAAGGGTGTACAGGAAGTAGCGAAGCTTGCGCCAGGCGAGGCGATACAGGTAAAACTGACGGCTGCCGCGGTAGGAGAGGATCGACCATTCCTACAGACGGATGCAGGGAAGCGGTTGTTGCCTGTGCATATGCGAACAGAAGAGCAGGATATGACACGTTCACCGGAAGTGCAACTGCTTGAGATGGCATATAACCAATCTTTCAACCCGGATGTGGCACCAGATGTATATGTGCTCGGCTGGATCGAAGAACCTGTCCTCAAGCCGAGTATGTCAGCAGCCCATGAATCGACAAATCTTACATTAGTAAACGCAAAACTTACAACTGTGAAGCAAGAAACTATGAAAGGAGGCATAAAGTAGATGATTGAGATGATGGACGTAACCAAACAATTTGGCCGTACGATGGCGCTTAAGGGCATTACGATGACCATTGAGAAAGGACAGATTTATGGCTTTGTCGGCCCAAACGGCGCAGGTAAAACAACTGCTATGTCGATTCTTTCTACACTGACTGCTCCGACAAGCGGTATGGCACGGGTTGGTGGCTATGACTGTGTGAAGAATCCGAAAGACGTGCGCCGCCTGATCGGCTACATGCCGGATTTCTTTGGCGTGTATGATAATTTGACTGCTTATGAATATCTTGATTTTTATGCGGAAAGTCACGGGTTGCCTGTTAATGAGCGTGAGCGCGTCATTCCGCAGATGCTTGAGCTCGTCAATTTGACGCACAAAACGAATGATTATGTGGATATGCTCTCACGCGGCATGAAGCAGCGTCTTGGTTTAGCACGAAGTCTTGTCCACAATCCCGAGGTGCTCATTCTGGACGAACCTGCATCCGGTCTTGATCCCAGGGCGCGTATCGAAATGAGGGAAATCGTCAAGGCTCTACGCGACACGGGCAAAACAATTTTGATCAGCTCACACATCCTGCCGGAATTAGCGGAGATGTGTGATACGATCGGCATTATCGAAGCGGGCCAGCTTGTGGCAGCCGGTACGGTCGCCGATATTGACCGCCATATGCGCGGCCATCGTCTGCTGAAGATCCGCTTGCTCGGACGTCAGGCAGAGTTGCTTACCCATCTACGCGCTGTATCGTCAATTTCGAATGTGGTCGCAGAAGACGGTCATGTCATTGCCGGATTTACGGGGACAGATGCAGAACAGGCAGGGCTTCTCGCCAGTCTGCTTGCTGAAGGGTATCCAATCATCGCATTCGGTGAGACAGAAGGCAATCTCGAGGACATCTTCCTGGAGATTACGAAAGGAGTGGGATCATGAACATGCGTCAGTTGCTTGTCAATCCGGTGCTTAGCAAGGAATTCCGGGTGCGGATGCGTTCCCAAAAGACACCGTGGATTATTAGTTTGTATCTGGCTGCACTTGCGATTGTTGTATTTACGGTTATGTATTTTTCTACAAAAAACCAGCCGGGTTATCAGGCATCCAGTTCGCAGGGATTTTTTCTGCTTTTGTCGGCGTTGCAATATGGCCTGATTATTTTTGCTACACCAGGTTTGACTGCGGGTGTCATTAGTGGGGAGCGCGAACGTCAGACGTTATCGCTGCTTCTGACGACAAATTTGTCCGCCTGGCAGATTATTATCGGAAAGTGGATGTCGTCGCTTAGTTTTATGATGTTGCTCGTGCTTGCTTCGATGCCATTGTACAGTCTTGTGTTGCTGTTCGGCAGTGTGTCTCCATTGCAAATGATGCAGACATTCGGTGTGTACTTCGTTACGATGCTTTCGATCGGCGCGATGGGAGTGCTCATGTCCACGCTCATTAAGCGAACCGGTGCGGCAGCGGTTGCTACGTATTCAGTTGTGTTTGCGTATACGACATTGCTATCGATTGTCACGTGGATCATGATGGATTCGATACAGGATGATTTGCAAGCAGCTGCGCAAACGACAGGTCATATGGCGAACATTAGTACACATCCGCTGTTTGACTGGTTGAATTTTCTTGTGGCGATTAACCCGGTGAATGCAGTGGTGTATGTATTTCTGAACGAGAAGTGGATGATTGGGGATGTGACGATCCATGAGATGATGTTCCATCCATATACAACATTTATTGTGTTTTATGCCATTCTTACGGTACTCATTCTCGCACTGGCTTCATTTCTCATTCGCCGCATTCAGATTCGTCCGTAATAAGGGATATACGTTATAGAAAAAACCCCGACCGCATTATGATGCGGTCGGGGTTTTGTGCTATGGAGTAGAAGAAGGGGTTGTATCAACAACCGTAAGATTAACCTTGATGTCATTCCCATCTTTTGTAGCGGAATTACCGAACACATTTACAATAGCTTTTTGTGAACCGTTATCTTTTTGAATAAGGATGTATGGCTGAGCCATGTTCTTAAGATCTAATAGAGGCTGGCCGGTAATAGTAAGAGTTACATTCGGATTAGCAATGCTATTAGGCAGCATACCAGCAACCCATAGATTGAATCCGCTTGCTGTGTTCGCATCTGCAATCGTTACCATGGCTGGATTGATGATTTGAGATGTTCTATCAAATGTTAGTGTAAGTATTCCTGTATATTTATCAAACCCGGCTTGCGTAAGTGTAGGATAAGAAGTGTCTCCTGTTACGGTTACACTGACAGGAGTAGAATCTCCTGTTTTGGCAGCTGAATTCTGATTTAAGTCCGTAACAGCGGCCAATCCCGATACATCTTTGCTAATTTTTACACGTAACGTGCCTGTTTCGGTACTTTTTAGCTCTGTATCTGAGAGAGTGAATGTAAAGACAGTATTATTATTGCTAGACTGAGGTGTGACAGCTGCCAGCGTTTTTCTCGGAGAAAAAGAGGTACCGTCTTCCCGCAAAATTTCGATCATGTCCGAGGCATTAATCGTAACCGGTTCTGTGAATGTAAGTGTCAGTTTTCCGTCTGCCTTGTTATAGCTGGCCTGGCTGATCTGCGGTGGTGTCGTATCAGCAGTGGTTGTAAATGTACGCTCGGCAGGAGAGGAAGACGCTATTACATTTGAACTCGTATCTTTCACATTGGAAATGATCACTTTGTTGGCATTAGTTCCAGCAACAAATGTACCTAGTGCCGTTAACAGCACCGTTTTGCCATCAGACTGAAGCACAGCAGAGGACGGGGTTTTCGTACCGGATGGAGCGCCATCTAATGCATCTCCGCTTGCTTTTTGCAGCGTATAGTTTGCAAGTGTTTCGGCTGTCGTTTTGTCTACTTTTTCAGTGAAGGTAACTTTAACCTGAGATGCACTTAACGCTTCTGCTGTATAAATGGACGGAGCTTTATAGTCATAGCTGAAATCGGAATTTGTCATCAAAGAGGCTGTCCGTCCGTTCACCGTAAGTAGACCTTCCTTGCCGGTCAGGGTAGGGATTGTCAGGGTGTACTTTCGTGTCTCTGTTCCGACTTTTGCCACACTGGAGACAGTAACTGTCTGACCGCCAGCTATGACATTGAAGCTTGATGCGCTTGGAGTTTGAGACGGTGTGTCAGACAGTTCCACGTCTACCGTTGTTGCGCTTTTTACAGTGGCGCTTGTAACGATCAGGTTTCCGCTGTTTGAAAGGGTTATTGTACCGTCTTCCCGGATACCGCTTGAAGTCCAGGACGGTTTTATCGCAGTTCCTAAAACAGATTCATATAGTGGTGCCTGATGTTCGGTATAGTAATCCAGGTCCATGGAAGTTGTATAGGCACTTTTTGTCTTCGTATAATCAAGATAACCGCGATAGCTGTCATGCACGGCAACAATAGAACCACTACTTTTTGTGAAGTATTCCCACAGCTTGCCGTCATTTGATGTCTCATCTGCCAGATAATATTTATAGGAAGTAAGCAAATCACTTAATGAATAATAGTAAATTTTATCACCGTTCTTGGTAATGTAGGCATCAATATACGCTGACGCACTGCCCATACTGAGCGTCCAAAATGCGGCAGCGGCAGACAGCACCGCTGCTGTTTTTTTTAGTCGTTTTTTCTTGTTTCCCACGGTGTCTCCTCCTTAGTTCCCTTCAATTGAAACCGTCATCTTATCTGCGGCGAGTGTTGTTTTAATTACACCGACGAATTTTTTCTTGGAAGTTGAATAATAGAGCCGCTCCCCTTCCACATATACACGGAAGTTGTCCGGATTTGTTGTACCGCTTAATGTGACGGATACCTCTTTATAACTGAGAAGCTGCGTGGAATCTGTGGCGCTGACAGTCGGTTTTGGAAGGTCCATTCCTATGGTGGACAGTGTTTTGTCATACGAACCGCTTGAAATACCCGTTTGAATGTCTTTGTATGCACCAGATGTACTGCTCGGATCAAGCGCTCGCAGTGTGTAGGTACGATTCGGCAGAACGATTATGCTGTAGTATCCACTGGAATCGGTTCGACCTGTAAATGCGAGGTCCCCGGTCGTAAAAGCAACTTTCGTATCCCGCATCGGATAAGCATCTTTATCAAGCAATTTGCCGTATAGCCGGACACCACGCGTCATGCTAAGGTTTGCTTCGGTTGCCTGATTGGCTTTGCCTGTAACCCCTGTGGCATAACCGATATAGCTGTCTTTGCCGACAATCAGATTATAGGTCCCTGATGTAAGATCAAGTGTATATTTACCGTTGGAATTGACGGATGATTCTCGTTCTATATCGTATGTATTCGGTTTAAATGCTTTGACACTGACATATGGTACTGCTTTGCCGTCAAGGGTAATGGCTCCATAGATGCCGCTCTGGACGGTTGTTGGTTGCTGTACCGGTGATACCGGGCTAAATGATCGTGCCTTGTTTAGTAGTACAGCCGCTTCTGCCCGTGTAATATAATTGTTTGGTTTGAATGTCCGGTCGTTATACCCGTTCATAATACCTTTGGCAGAAAGGGAACTGACACTTGTACGAGCCCAGCTGGGAATGGCAGAGGCATCAAGAAACGAGGAGGATGTACTTCCGGAACTGGAAAATCCGAGTAGTTTGCCGAGCATCGCGGCTGCTTCCCCACGTGTAACCAGTCGGTTCGGCAGGAAAGTATTACCCGGATAGCCGCTTACATAACCGGATGTTTTCGCGAGGGAGACCTGCTGGTAATACCAGCTGGAAGTTGATACATCCGAAAAAGTAGATTGGAAGCTCGCATCCGTAAGGTTGAATGTTTTATTCACCATCGTGATGAATTCCGCGCGTGTAATGCGGCGTGTCGGTTTGAAGGTGCCATCCGAATAGCCGGTCACTGCACCGATGCTTGCCATATTATCGATCGCATCTTTCATCCATGGAACATTTGTATCGCTGAAACGAGCAGCAGACACGGGAGCGGCTAGGCTGGTGGCCAGGCACGCGGCAAGAAGGAGTGAAGCTGATTTTTTTCTCATGATAGCTGGAAAACCCCCGTTTTTCTGGAATATTTTATCTCTATTATATATCGTTTTTCGATAAAGGAAAATATAGATTAGAAGAAAAGTGAGTCACCGCCTGTGCGGGACTCGCTACCATTTGACAGTTATCTTTCTTTTTTTTCGGGCACTGGATCGATGCCACCGGGGTGGAACGGATGACATTTCAGAATTCGCTTTATTGTAAGCCAGCCGCCTTTGAGCGCTCCGAATCGTTGAATCGCTTCCAATCCATAATGCGAGCAGGACGGGTAGAAGCGGCACGAAGGTGGCAGGAGCGGAGAGAGAACCCGTTGATAGGCCCGAATCAAAAACAGTAGAATGGTTTTCATAGCATAGCTGCTCCTCTGATGCAAAATATATGATTCATTATACAGGATGCATGGTGAATGATCACTTTGAAGAGGTATAATTGTACTACATCTGCAAGAAAGGAACGAAATATATGGAATCGGGACGAATTGAATTGTATATGCTCGCTGGATTTCTCGGTAGCGGGAAAAGCACGTTGCTCGCTCGCCTGCTAGAAGCAGAGAGCAAGCAAGGGCGGCGGATTGGAGTCATTATGAACGAAGTGGGCGAGATTAGCATTGATTCAGCGTACATACCGGATGGCATGCCGCTTGCGGAACTACTTGATGGCTGTGTGTGTTGTAGCATACAGGGAGAACTAACGATGCAGCTATATAAGATGGCGCAGACGTATGAGCTTGACGCCGTATATATCGAGGCGACGGGAGCCGCGCATCCGCTTGAAGTGCTCGACGCCTGCACGCATCCGTCGCTTGCACCGCTGTATGATATGCGTGCGATCGTAGGCGTGATCGACATGAAGCAGTGGCAAAACCGAGAGGAACTAAAAAAGCCGGTGAAGCAGTTACTTGAAGCGCATGCAAAGTACGCGGATATCATCATTGGCACGAAGCAAGATCGACTTACAGAAGTGGAACGATTAGCGGCGGCTAAAACCATAAAATCATTCCAGCCGGAAGCGATACACAGCTTTACATCGTATGCACAGATTGACACCGGTATCATAACCGGGTCGCTACCGCGCTATCGGACGGATCAGCCCCATGAGAAGACGCACGTTCACCAGCATTTGCATCTGCGCACGTATACTCGTTTTTTGTGCAGTGCGCTGCCGCGTATGGCATTTGAAAACTGGATGCGCAGCTTGCCGCCTACCGTGTATCGAGCCAAAGGTTTTATTCATGTGACAGATACACCGCGCTTGTTTTTATTCCAGTACGCATACGGCGAACCGATGCTTATTCCGTATAACAGCGACCGTCCGTGTGAAGATGTGCTCGTGTTTATTGGCGATAACCTGGATACGGATAGGATCGAGCAGGCGCTGACTGAGCTTGAGGATGCGGCGAGATCGGCGCAGTGATATGCCTGTCCAAAGTGAAGTTCAGTCTTGCAGAAAAAAAGGACGGTCTCATTGGCCGTAATATGGCAGTTGAGACCATCCCTTCTCCTGGTTGTTATCCAATCTTTACATAGCCGATATACATGACAGCAAGCAGGTCAATGATAAACAGCACCCATAGTGTAGCGTTGCGTTCGCCTTTATGCGTGCGGATCAAGATCATCTCCATTATCCCGATCAATACAATCGCCAGTGCGCCTTTCAAAAGCGTAATCGGGATGAAGTTGTAGGCAGAAACAAGCATAAAACCGCTGGCAACGACAAGTAGCATGATGAGGCGTGCTAGCATATGAAGGATGTTGTACCCACGCTCATTTCCTATGCGCAGCATAACAAAGCTTAGAACGAACAAAACGAGGAGTAGAGCCCATAATCCGGTGTGAATATGTATCATGTTAATCACGTCCTTTTCGTAACATCCCTTTCACTATACACCTGCCGTATTGCCCTTGCAAATAAGAGCACTTATTTGATGTGCTACACTACAGCGCGGGAGAGAGTAGGCGGGTAGAAAGGGGAAAAGTATGAAACGGACATTGATCACTCACGTATAATATAGAAGAGGAAAAGAAAGGGGGAGACGGGATGAGATGGATCTGGCACTGGGTATTGTCGGCGATCTCTTTGTTGATCGTCGCCTGGATGTTTGATGGAATCTCGTTTGATACAGTCGGTGCTGCGTTTATCGCTGCTCTTGTACTAGGCGTGATCAATACCATTCTGCGTCCGATTTTGAAGTTGTTAGCCTTACCGATCACGATTTTGACCTTTGGCATTTTTGCACTTATCATTAATGCGGCCATGCTCATTCTGGCCGGGCATCTGGTCAGTGGTTTTCATGTCAGCGGATTTTTCACAGCCTTTTTTGGCTCCATTGTGCTGTCGATTGTGAGCAGCGTGTTGTATGCGGTGTTGGAATAACACAAACGTGGGGCTTGGTGGTTGGTGCTTCCCAAAGTGTAGTGGAGGAGCGGGAGCGGGCGGGGCCTCGTCACTTTGGTACGCTTTGCAGGGAAGCAAAATCAGGGCCGCTCCAGACACAGTTTGGGCAGACAACCAGCAAGCGCAAGTTTTGTGCGGCTTCGCCCTGCAGGTTGTTTTGTTTTTTTGAATCGGAACTTTGTTTGGGAGGAGAGAAGAGAGAAGCAAGAGAGCGCCTGTACGTTTGTGTCCTAGCGGAAGGAGAACGGCGAACGGGCCTTTGCCCGCAATTCTTCTGTGAAAAAACATCGTGGGTCCTCTTTTGCGGGCGAGTTCGCTGAGCTCCTGGAGCGGCCAGCCTACACTTCCCAGCCAAGCGTACCGAAGCGAACGGCTTCTCTCTTCTCGACTCCCACCACCAAAGTCACTCGATTCCACAAAAGCACAATACAGCCTGCTGTTACGCCAACACAAAACAGGAGCTCCTCCGTTGACCCACGGGACAGCTCCTGTTTTTGTATGAAGAAGACTACGCCATAAGCTTCAGGCTCTGCGCAATCACACGAGTTTCTTCTTTTGTCAGTTGTTTTCCATTGTAGTGAACCTCATGCTGATCGAGAAAATCAGCCAGATTCAGCGCAATATTCCATTCAAATCGGTCATCAAAAATATCCGTCAGTTCTACCGGTTCACCAGAGCACAGAACGTCACGAATTGTTTTCATACGTGTAAACACCTTTCTTTTTGCAAAGTCATAGTCATGCACGGCTTCTATCGTACGTTATCCGATGAATAAAGTCTATAGGCATGAAAGTGTTGGTTTCGTTTTCAAATATGTATAAATTGTGAACCGGGTAAACCCGGCTCACTGAAGACAGAAAAAAGCTATTTGCGTGCCTCGTCCTTAATTTCACTACGCATGGATTCGATGCTGTTGCGGCGGCGTTCGTTTTTCTCTTCGACTTTTTGGCGCTGCTCTTCACTCATATGGGTATTGCTCATCGTTTCTTCTGCGGCTTCAATATTCCCAATCGTGTTTTGGATCATTTCCTGTAGTTTTTGCACGTTGTCCTGACGGTTATCTGGTTTCGCCATCGAAATTGCCCCCTTACAAGGAATGTAGATGCAGACTGCATCCGAGACTATTGTGCAACAACGAAAGAAAACGTATGCAACGCTAACGAAATCAGATGATGGAAATGCAAAATTTGCATTTTTTAGGATGTGTATTCATCGTTATAATAAGCTTACATAAGTTGTAAAATAACAAAAAGGCTGAGGGGGAGCGGGGATGCAAGATCCGCGAACGTGCGACAATTGTTGGTGGATATGTGAGAATACGAATCAATGCTTATTTTTGGAGGAATTGCAACAACTGCAGAAGACGCCGAAACAAGCCGTATGCTGGGGCTGGCGTCCGATCGAAGTAGAAGCACGTCATGCTTATTTGGCTTCATACGGGCGAGAAGTGGACCGAATCGGCCGCTTGCCAGCCTGGACAGAACATTTGTAATTGCATCCAGCCTCAGTCATACGAACAAGGCCCCTGTTGTCCAAATTGGACAGAGGGGCCTTGTTTCGTAAGGAAAGTAATCAGGCATTTTTCCGTTTTTTACGAAGGATGTTGAGTATGTATAATACGGTAGCGATGATCGCAATCCAGATTAGCGGCTGTACATAAGGAGCAGCTTTCTCGTTGATATGTTCCCACTGTGCACCAAGCTGCATGCCAAGTGTTACGAACAGAATGGACCACGGGATAACCGCAAGTATCGTATACAACGTAAACTTGGTAAGTGACATGCGGGCAATACCGGCGGGAACCGAAATTGCATGACGAACAAAGGGAATAAAGCGGGCGGTGAAAATTACGCCGACACCGTATCGATTAAACCAGTATTCTGCGAGGTCGATTTGCTTGCTGTGAATGAGAAAATACTTTCCATATTTCTCAAGGAACGGGCGTCCGCCATAGTAGCCTATCCAGTACAAAAATAACTGGGCGATTGTGCCACCGATCGTGCCAGCGATGATGGTACCTACGAATGTGATAGAACCTTGGGAGACAAGAAATCCTCCATAAGCGAGTACAATTTCACTCGGGATTACTTCAAGCATTAATCCGATAGCAATGCCGAAATAGCCGAGATCACTTAAGAACATAAGTACGGAATGAACAAATTGTTGCATGACTCCTCCTCCTTGTTTGCTACTTTACATTGTACTGCGCAATGAAACCTTCGACAAGGATAAGGTTAGGAGTAGGACTGTCGGAACGTTATATACATCTATTTACCTCTTTCATTTTAATAGAAGGGTAATAAGGGCATGGTGTCCATTGCTCTATTTTGTATCAAAAATTTAACAGGTATAATAAAGTTAACTATAATGAAAGCAGGAGGCGAGTGGCAATGAAAAAGCAGCAGACTGTCGTGTTAGAAAAGCCTGGCTTCGAAACAAAGTCCACTACGTTGTATGGGATGCAGTCGGATGCTGAGGTAGATACATACCGCAAAGTACGCGCATACCTGCTTCAAAATCCCCGGGCTAATGCCATGCAGGTGGCCAATGCGACGAATGTATCTGTCTATAAGATTACACAGTTTGTGCGCGAAGGACTTCTTCGCCACTAGAAGCTACACGTATGCCATAAAAAAAAGCCGGATGATTGTTTCCGGCTTTTTTTATGTCATACGTGAATGCATGATTTACTGAAACTGTCTCATACTAGAAAGAGCCAACTTATAGAGGAGGGTCTGCTAAGTATGCGAGAGCAAATGAACGAATTCGAACCCCAGCCGATGCCGCAAACTCCGGAGAAAGCTCCGGACCCCGCTCCGGGACAGGAGCCGCGCAAGGCTATTACCGAGATGATTCAGCAGTTCGGTCAGACAAATGTACCGACGATGTCAGAGAACAGTATTTTCTGCCTGCCGATCATCGGTCAGATTGAGGGTCACTTGCAACTGCCGCCACAAAACAAAACGACGAAATACGAACACCTTATTCCCCAACTTGTAGCAGCCGAGCAAAATCCGAACGTGGAAGGTGTACTTTTGATTTTAAATACAGTAGGCGGTGATGTGGAGGCGGGGCTTGCGATCGCCGAGATGATCGCGTCGATCTCGAAGCCTACGGTATCACTCGTATTAGGCGGGGGTCATAGCATTGGTGTGCCGATTGCGGTCTCTACGGATTATTCGTTTATTGCCGAAACTGCAACGATGACGATTCATCCTGTACGTCTGACAGGTCTTGTCATCGGGGTTGCAGAAAGCTTTGAATATATGGAAAAAATGCAGGACCGCGTCGTGAAATTCGTGGTCAACCATTCAAAGGTAGGAGAAGAGCAGTTCCGCTCACTTATGCTAAAAGTCGGGGAGCTTAGTCGCGATGTTGGCACGAATGTGGTCGGTACGAAAGCGGTAGAGTACGGGCTGATTGATGAAGTAGGCGGACTCGGCCAGGCGATTGCGGAGCTGCGCAAACGGATCGAAGCGAACCGCCCGGTGGAGGGTCAGGAGCAGGTGATCCAATGATTATCTATTCCGCGATGCCGCTGGAGTTGATTTTTCAAAATGACAGCCCGGAATCATATGAGAATACTGAAGTGCAACTGAACGGGTTGACGATGCTTGTACAACCGTGCGGCGTGAACGAAGCCCGGATTGTCCGGCTAATCAGCCCGAATCCATACGATTATATGAACCCAAGTTATGCACCCGGACAAAAAATTTATTTCCGTCCGCAGTTTGGAGAAGGAGCGGGAAACCCTTGATAGTAAAGGGTTTCCCGCTTTTCCATTTGTGTGAGTTTGAATATTAACCGCATAATAATCGGGAGAACATGCGAGCATGTTCCAAGCGTGATCGAGGTGTTGCCGTGCCCTAATTGTTCTGAAATCTGCTCTTACTTTTGTCAGGTTATGCCATCGTATGCTTCTGTTCGCCTGGCTCTTTTAGCTTAAACAGCGGGATGATGAACAGGAGGCCGATGATGAACACGGCTGCTGCCGCTTCAAATACGACAAGAAGCGAAAACTTGTCTTTAAGCCATCCTGCCGAGCTCATCGAAATGACCATCATTCCTAAGAAAAACGGGTTCAGCACTCCATTGACGCGGCCAATGAACGACTGCTCTGTATTTTGCAAAATCAGCGTGCTGATACCGATCATAAAGCATGGGAAGAAAAAGCCAACCATGAATTGTGCGACGATCGTCAGCGCGATTGAGGTTGACAACCCCATCGCCGCCATCGCGATCGCATCTGCCAGCATGCCGATAGCCAGCAACCTTTGCGGCGCGACCTTCTTCGACAAGACGGTGATCAGACCGCCCCCAATTAGCATCGCAGCGCCGTTTACCATCATGAACCACTGCAGATTCTCCTTCGGCAGGTTGAGACGCTCCGTCAGCAAAAATACGCCGAGCGGCTGCGTAACACCACTTGCGAGTCCGATAGCAGCAAACGTTCCTGCTAAAGCGGTCAATACGTATTTGGACTTCACATATCGAATACCGTCACCGAGATCCTGCCAAAATCCAGTAGAAGCCTTCTCTTGGACATTGCTATGATCATCCGGCAGTCGCGTTAGTACGACAGCGGATAAGAGGAAGGCGATGCCTGTTACAACAATCGACGTTTGAATGCCAAACGACTGAAAAATGAGCGAACCGAATACCGGACCCAATATCATGAAAACCGCTATGTTTGTCTGAAGTAGCGCCATTCCTTGTTGAACCTGCTCGGTTGGCACATGCTGCTTGAACAGCTTCATGCTTGAAGGTTGAGAAAACTGAGATAATATCGCTGATACGAGCGTCGCGAAGAATATAGTCTTCCACGACCCGAACAAGAGTGTAGTGAAGACGGCAAACACGGAAGCAGCGCTCAGCATGTCGCACCAAACCATCGTTCGCTTAGGGCGCCATCGGTCTGCGAAAGTACCACCAATGAAGGAAAACAGAAAGATCGGGGCGTATTCCGCTACGGAAATGAGCGAGACCGCGTAAGGGTTATTGCCGGTCTGCTCCATTACAAACAGTAAAATCGAAAAATTTCGTATCCAAATACCGATTTGTAGCAATACGTTGGACAACAAAATCGTCCGGACAAATCGGTTTTGGAAAAGGCTTACTTTTGCAGGTTGATTGCTATTCATCATTCCACACCTTTCTTTTCTTCCTGTGTTATCGCTAATTTCTCATGCATGACAGTGGCGGTATTTTCCTCCTTCTAGCCTCTTTATGATCTCCATACTCATTAAAAATATAGATCTTTATCATTTTTGTTTATTGTTTTATAGATATATTATTATTATGTTTGTTTTTAGTCAATAAATAAAACTAGACGTTTATATATTTCGTCTAGTTTTATTTAATTCAAATTTCGGTGCCATCAATTGTAGGTTGTGAAGTTTATTAGGTAGAAATCTTGCTGGAAGGGCTGAAGTTAAGCCCTTTTGGACGGTGGAGTTGTTTGCTATGGGCTAAAAATGTGCACTCAAGCCAAACTGTGGGAAACTATGAAATGATAAAGGCTTATTTAACATATTTCTCACACAAAGTAGAAGTAGAATGAAATCTCTTGAAATATTTTGTGTCTGGAGATGAGAAATATGTTGGGTGCTGGACGCGATAATCCAGAAGATACTACCACAGTAACGTTGTCTGTAAAATTTACGACAAAACTAGACCATTTTGTTGTAGTAAATGTTGAATTAAAAGGTCATATTGTCAGCGAATCAGTGCGAGAGACTAGGAATATGGGGAGAGCGGAATTGATTATTTTTGACGAAGAATTGATTTCCGGGTCGAAGATTGATTATCTCTCATATTGTCTTGATAAAAGTGATCCAAAGAACTTTTATGCTTTATACGGTCTGCAAAAAACATTCTCTTGGATGGATACAAACCAATTAAAATTAAAAGGAAGAATAGCATATTTACATCATTTCGAGATTTTTACACCGTATAGGGGAACAGGATTCGCTAGACCATATATTTGGCTACTACTTCAAGAGTTAAAGGAGGAACTTGAAGTAGATGGGGTTATGCTTATTGCTTATCCCTTTAAAATGGAGGGAGCTAGTAAGGAAGAGTTTCGAAGACAAAAACGGATATTGGAAAAGCTATATATAAAAGCGGGCTTTTCTATATTAAAAGAAAAAGAGAAGATTTATTCTAAGACAGGTGTAGAGCTTGAGCATCTATTTTGTGATATAAAGCATAAAATATTTTCAGAATTTACTGCTTAGGAAGATGATTAAGATCGTACGGGATGGGTTATTGTACACGTTATTGTGAAATGCGCTTCCGTTAATCTGGATTTTTCCGCTTGTCACTATTTTGACGTATGCCAATATTTTTGACTAAGAGTCTCCAAACGAGGCTCTTTTTAGTTTGCTCAGAAAGGGTGGTGAGGAGGTTGTAACTCGGGTTCACTGTTATGTATTCATCAAAACAATAAAAAACAAGAAGAGGAGTTCACTATCTTTTTGTAGAATCTAAAATTTGGGAACATCATTTCTCAGAGGGAGAAAACAGGGAGGAAAAAGTGGGGATAAAAAAAGCAGCGGCACTGTTTCTCAGCTTGGTTCTTTTATTAGGAAGTGCACCGACTGCATCAGCGGCCGTAGAAGCAAAAAATAAAAAGGCGTACGAGCAGCTCAAAACATCAGTCCACGAGCACCTTACCAATCGGGACACGAATTTCAAACTCGTTTTTCAAGGGCCGGGGGTGTATAAAATAGAAGGACTTGTCAAACAGGCTCTTGAAGAGATTTATAATCAAGATCAATATTTGTATCATTCCATGGAGAGCTATCAGATAGGAGCGAAAATCGAGCGGAATAATAAAGTTACACTTTTTTTCACGATGGAATATCAGACAACGGCCCAGCAGGAAGCATATGTAACAGCTCAGGTGAAGAAAATCACCGCTTCGATTATCAAGCCGGGAATGAATGCACATGAAAAAGTACGGGCCATTCACGATTATATCGTTTCTACGGTGGCCTACGATGAAAGTCTGAGCCGGTATTCAGCGTATGATGCTCTTAAATCAGGCACAACGGTGTGCAACGGCTACGCACAGCTTGCAAACAGGCTTTTGGCCCAGGCGGGTGTTGAGAATCAGATCATCAGTGGTGATGCGTCAAGCGGGACAGGCGAGACAGAGCCACATGCGTGGAATCTCGTCAAATTAGACGGAAAATGGTATCACCTCGATTGTACATGGGACGATCCGGTGCCGGATAAGAAAGGATCTGTAGAATACATGTACTACAATCTATCTGATAACCAGATGAAAGCAGATCACACATGGAAGACAGGGAAGTTTCCACGTGCCTCCACTTCATATGTGCAGACACTTGCAGCACTTCGTATAAAGGACGCGAAGCGGAGTGCGTTTTATGAGGATATGGAAGCGAAAATTCAGGAGGGTGCGGCTCTGCGCCAGGAATTGCGTAGCATGGAAAAAGGCAAGAAATAGACAGAATGATGAGAGAGCATGTAGCGATGACGGTCGCGTTCTGCTGTGATATACTAGGCGTACGCATGTGCGTATAAATCGGTAAAAAAGGCAACTGTGCCCATTGGAGGACCGGCTGCCTTTTTGTCCGTGATGAATACATACAGTAAGGTGGTGGGGCAATGGCAGGGAAACGATCGGTGAAGAAGCAGGGGCAGGCGAAGCGCAATTTAGGGGAGACGCTACGGTATGAATTGTACGGTTTAAGTGTCATTATGGTGTCGCTTCTTGTTCTGCTTACTTTTTCCAATCCGAGCTGGTTTGGCCGGTATGTGTCCTGGGTGTTCCGTATTGCTGCCGGATCATGGGATTTTCTCATTCCGCTTGTTGGGATCGGGACAGGCGTATATGTAATGGTGCAGCGCAAGTGGCCAAACTTTTTTACTCAGCGCTGGGTTGGTATTTTTCTACTGTTTTTTGCCGTTTTGATTTGGAATCATATGCTGCTGTTTGAGCAGATGACCGCAGGCGGGCGGTTTGCTGATCAGTCGGTGATGGGTGTGACATGGGAGCAACTGCTCAAGGAGAATGCACAGATTAGCGCAGGCAAGCCGTCGACAACGGATGTTGGAGGTGGGATGCTTGGAGCACTTGGCTATGGACTGTTCTCATCCGGGGTTGGTGCCGTCGGAACGACGCTTGTGGTGGTGTTTCTCGTACTCATTGGCTTGATGCTGACGTTTAATATTTCGTATGTACGCATTCTGGCAGCGGTACGCCGTCTGCTTGGCGCAGGTGGGGTGCGGGTAAAGGAAGCGGGAGAAGATGCACTGACATTGCTAAGTGAGCGTAGAGAACGACGCCAGCAGGAGAAGGACGCACAGGCGGCAATTGAAGCGGAGTTTGCGGACGAAGATGAGGACGACGGCTCAATAGAAGATGTAAAGCCAGGGTTATTCACACGCTGGATGGATAAGCGTAGGCAGCGAGAGGAAGCGCCTGCACAACCGCGCAAACAGGGGCGTGCCCGTATGGAGCGTAAGAAGGCAAGTGAACCGGCTGTTCTGCCGGATATGGATGATTTCACGGAACCGAAGGGAGAAATTATTGTTGACCATTTCGCAGATCGTGCGTATGGGGAAGTTGATGTGCCACCGTCTATGCCAGAGTCGGAAGGTAAGCCGGAAGCAATGTACACACCGGCGGCCGAGCCTACGGTGCAGATGGAAGGGTCGCAGATGAAGGTTATGCTTCGGGAGCGTACGAAGTCGGAGACGAAGGAACCACCGACGCAGCAGACGCCTGTGTCCGAGGTGCCGCTTGCGTTTGAAGAAGCGGAGCAGATGAATCGGCTGTATGCGAAGCCAAAGCTTGATCTGCTTGATCGGGGCAAAGGTGCGAAGCCGAGTGTATCAGCGAAGGATGCACAGCATAACGCGCAGAAGTTGGTCGCAACATTAGAGAGCTTCGGGGTACAGGCGAAGGTAAGCCGTGTGCAGCAGGGCCCAACGGTTACACGTTACGAGATTCAACCGGCGATTGGCGTGAAGGTCAGTAAAATTGTGAATTTGACTGATGATATTGCGCTGGCACTTGCGGCACGTGGCATTCGGATGGAAGCCCCTATTCCGGGCAAATCTGCGATCGGTATCGAGGTGCCGAATGATGAAGTGGCGATTGTGACGCTGCGGGAAGTGTTAGAGAGCCCGGAATATCAGAAATCAGAAGACAAGCTTGGCATTGCGCTTGGTCGGGATATTTCCGGGCAGCCGATTATTGCGAACTTGGCTCGGATGCCGCATCTGCTCGTTGCAGGGGCGACCGGCAGCGGGAAGTCGGTGTGTATTAACGGCATTATTATGAGTATTTTGTTCAAAGCAAAGCCGTCGGAAGTGAAGCTGATGATGATTGATCCGAAAATGGTTGAGCTGAATGTGTATAACGGTGTGCCGCATTTGTTATCGCCTGTTGTGACTGACCCACGTCGTGCCTCTATGGCACTCAAAAAAGTGGTGCAGGAAATGGAGCGCCGCTATGAGCTATTTGCGAAAGCGGGCACGCGTGATCTGGAGCGGTACAATGAACAGGCACACCGTGAAGGGATTCAACCGTTACCGTTGATTGTTGTAATCGTAGACGAGCTGGCAGACTTGATGATGGTGGCACCGGGTGATGTGGAAGACGCAATCTGCCGTCTCGCACAGATGGCACGCGCGGCAGGCATTCACCTGATTATTGCCACACAGCGCCCGTCTGTTGATGTCATTACGGGTGTGATCAAGGCCAATATTCCGTCACGTATTGCGTTTGGGGTATCAGCGATGGCGGATTCGCGCACGATTCTTGATATGGGCGGTGCGGAGAAGCTGCTCGGTCGGGGTGATATGCTGTTCTTGCCGATGGGTGCATCGAAGCCGGTACGCATCCAGGGTGCGTTCATCAGCGACAGCGAAGTGGAGCGTGTGGTAGAATACGTGAAAGGACAGCAGGAAGCACGCTATAGCCCGGAGATGGTGCCGGGTGAGGAAGCGGAAGCAGCCTATGCTGAACCGGAAGATGATATGTATGAATCCGCAGTCGAACTGGTGCGTGAGGCACAAACTGCTTCGGTATCGCTTATCCAGCGCCGTCTGCGTGTCGGTTATACACGAGCAGCTCGTTTGATCGATATGATGGAAGCGCGTGGGGTTGTCGGTCCGTATGAAGGCAGTAAGCCGCGCGAAGTGCTCATTCCGCGCCACGACTCGCAAATTTCGTAGCAGAGGGTTTACGATGAAATTTGTTGATGAGTTTCGGAATTTTATTAGCAAAGGAAATATTATTGATCTCGCGGTTGGGGTCGCACTCGGAACTGCGTTTAATAAAATTGTCACCTCGCTTGTCGAAGATATTTTGATGCCGCCGATTGGAAAAATGCTGGGCGGCGACGATTAATTACGGTATTTTCTTAAACAATGTGCTTCATTTCTTTATTATTGCGTTGACACTTTTTGTAGTTGTGCGTGTATATAGTAGAATCGGAAGGTTGCGCAAACAGGAAGAAGAAGCGCAGGCACCGAATAAGAAGGAGTGCCCGTACTGTTTGTCTGATATTCCAGTGGCGGCGGTGCGCTGTCCGGCTTGCACGTCCCATCTGGAGCCAGTGACTGAGAAAAATACGTAACCTACGACAAAAGGGATGGATCGATATATGGGGAAACTAGAAAAAGCAGTCCGACCGGAAGAACGTATTGCGGATCTTGTCATTCCAGGGAGTAAGGTAGCGATTGTCCAGGAAGGCAATACGCTTGAGCACGCTCTGCTTGTGCTCATTAAATCAGGCTATACCGCGATTCCGGTCTTAGATCGCGATTATAAGCTTAAAGGGTTAATCAGCATGCCGCTTATTTTGGATACAGCGCTTGGTATTGAACGAATCGAGTTTGAACAGCTCGGAACGCGTCGGGTGGAAGAAGTGATGAATACGAAAGTAGGCTGGATGCGAGAGAGCGGAACGTTTTTCCGTGGGCTGGAGCTTTCGATTAATCATCCGTTTTTATGCGTAGTAGATGAAGAGGGTGTGTTCAAAGGCATATTGACACGCAAATCGATTCTGGCCACGCTCCATAAGCAGATGAAAAACGCGCCAAAAGAATAAAAGTGTGAAACCGGGGGATGCTACATGGCATTCCCTGTTTTTTTTGTGGAATCACGCAACTTTGTGTGGTGGGAGTCGAGAAGAGAGAAGCCGTTCGCTTCGGTACGCTTGGCAGGGAAGCTTATACTGTCCGCTCCAGGAGAACGGCGAACGTGCCCGCAAAAGAGGACCCACGATGTTTTTTCACGGAAGGATTGCGGGCAAAGGCCTGTTCGCCGTTCTCCTTCCGCTGGGAAACAAGCGTACAGGCGCTCTCTTACTTCTCTCTTCTCTCCTCCCAAACAAAGTTGGGATTCAAAAAATAAAAATATAAAAGCCTGTGGGGCAAAGCCATACAAAACTTGCACTTGAGCGTTGACTGCTCAAGTGTGGGCAGGAGCGGAGAAGGAAGGCGCTATGGAACGCTTTTACGCGACCGCTTAGCGGAAGGTGGCAGACGAACGGGCTTTTGCCCACAATGCTTCTATGTACGTACATCGTTGGCTTCTTTTGTGGGCAAGTTCGTCTGCCTCCTGAAGCGGACAGTTCCTACTTCCCTGCAGAGCGTAACCAAGTGACAAAGCGACTTCCTTCTCCGCTCCTCCACTACACCTTGAGGAGTTCCAACCTATCAACACAATATTGAAAGGAGAACCACTTACTGTGAAACAACGAACCATTCAAACGATCAGCGCCGTTATGCTCGCGCTCACTTCTATTTCCGTGCCGCCCATAATTCCTATGCAGACAGCGTACGCGGCAGAAACTACGGCTCCGTCGTATCAGGCACGGGACGAGATTCCCGCGCTGTATAAGTGGAAACTTGAGCACGTATATGCGAGTCGTAGCACATGGGAAGCGGATGTGAAGAAAGTGGAAGAGATGGCGGGTGTGATCGCATCGTATCAGGGCAAGCTTGCTTCGTCCCCACAGGAGATGAAGCGCGTGCTTGATCAATACGTAACGATGGCGCGGCTGCGTGACAAAGTGGCACTGTATGCGGGTGCTGGACTTGATGTACATACAGCGAATGCATCGCTGCAAGCGCTTTCTGATCGAGCGAGCAATATGAATCGACTGGTCGGAGAGAAGACGGCGTGGATGACTCCGGAGATCGTAGCCATCTCAGACGAACGCATGCAAAAGCTGCTCGCCTCATCTGATCTTGCTCCGTATCGGCTCTTTCTTGAAGATGTGCGTAGGAGCAAACCGCATATTTTATCACGTGACATGGAACGGCTGCTTGCCCAGACGTCCCCGCTTGCTGGAACTGCAGAGTCTGTGTATAGTATGCTGGCCAAAGACATCAAGTTTCCTTCGATCAAAAACGAAGCAGGCAAGGAAGTTCCATTAACTCGTTCCAACTATGTGTCCTATCTCGAAAGCTCGAATCAATCCGTTCGCCGTGCTGCATTCCAGGCATACTACAGAACGCTACAGGGATTCCAGGATACATTTGCCCAGACGTTGGCCGGACAGGTGAAGGTACATAACGCGTATGCGAAGGCGCGTCACTACGACAGTGCGCTAGCCGCAAGCCTGGCGCCGAATAATATTCCGGTTAAGGTATATGATGAACTCATTGCAACCGTTCACGAGAATCTGCCGCTGCTGCATCGGTATGTGGCTCTGAAGAAAAAAATGCTAGGTGTGCAGGAGCTACACATGTATGACATGTATACGCCAACCGTACCGCATAAAGAACGCTATATCCCATATGATGAGGCGAAGCAGATTGTACTGGAAGGTCTGACTGTTCTTGGAGAGGATTACACGACTGTACTGGCCCAGGCATTCGGGGATGGATGGATCGATGTGTACTCGACTGCTGACAAACGTTCCGGCGCTTATCAGATCGGGGCGTATGATACGCATCCGTATGTGTTGCTCAATTACCAGGGAACAGCCGATGATGTGTCGACCATTGCCCATGAACTCGGTCATGCGATGCAGACGTACTATTCCAACAAAAAGCAGCCGTATATTACATCGGGCTATCCTATTTTTACAGCGGAAGTTGCCTCCACGTTGAATGAGCAACTGCTGTTTAAAAGCCGCTACGCGAAGGCGCAGACGAAAGAAGAGAAAATGATATTATTAAACGGCTATCTTGATAATTTCCGCAATACATTGTTCCGCCAGGCGCAGTTCGCAGAATTCGAGAAGCTCCTGCATGAGAAGGAGCAGGCAGGTGAGTCGCTGAATGCAGAAGCAATTAAAAAGCTGTATGTCGATCTCAATCAGAAGTATTATGGTGCGGCAGTTGTCAATGATCCAGAGATTGCAATGGAATGGGCTCGTATTCCGCATTTGTACTACAATTTTTATGTGTATCAGTATGCGACCAGCTTCGCTGCCTCCGCTGCACTTGCCGGACAGATCGAGAAAGAAGGAGCAGTTGCAGTCGAGCGCATTCGCACAAAATTCCTGGAAGCGGGCAGCTCCGCTCCACCACTTGAGATACTGAAAGCAGCCGGTGTCGACATGTCTACGGCCCAGCCTGTGAGAGAAGCGATGAAGCAGTTCGAGCGTGCGCTTACCGAAATGGAAGAACTAGCCGCACAAAAATAATAAAAAAATTCACTTCCCCCCACAAATGGGTAAAGAAACACGAATCATATGGTACCAAAAACATATGGACAGGGTGAATGAGATGAATCATGCAGGCATGTATAATGAAGCAGGGCGCATAGAGCTGCACGTAAGCTCCGCTGATGAAATGTACGAGACGATGACACGGTTCCACATGACATACCCGAACGCGGTATTTGAAGATCTGGAATACATAGGCGTGGAGAATGGCAACCTAGCCATTAAACTTTCCTACTCTGTGGTGTGAAGATTACGTGATCCCGCAAAAAAGGAGCATTCCGCTACTAACGGAAGCTCCTTTTATTCGTATCGGATGATCTATTGTGAGACTGTTTTGATGATCGGTCGAAGTCGCTGATAGATTGGGTACGTAATGATCGCTTCGATTACCCCTTTAATCAAGTTAAACGGAAGCACCGCATACAGAATTAGCGCCCACAGGCTGGTAATGCTCGAGTTAGCCAACTGTGACCAGGCCACAATCTCAGGTACGGATTTGTTGAGCAGTACCCCATAAGCTGGAATGAAAATAAAGTAGTTCGCAATCCCCATCACAGCAGCCATAACGATCGTGCCCGTAATCGTGCCGACCCAGTAGCCAAGCTTGCTCTCACGCATGAGCTTCATAAACCAGACCGAGACGACGACGAACGTGCTGCCCGCAATAAAGTTGGACAACTCCCCGACTCCCATGCTGTCCTGGCTGTACAGAATTCCATGCAGGATATTCTTAATTAATTCCACGATGACACCCGCCAGCGGTCCAAATAGTGTGGCCCCAACTAAGGCTGGAATCTCGCTGATCCCAAGTTTAAGAAACATTGGAAACATTGGAAGCTGGATTTCTATGAACATCAATAGAAACCCGATCGCAGACAGCAGCGAAAGCACTGCCATCCGGCGTGTTTTTCCTCTCATTATGAAGTTCTCCCTTCTCCCATCCAGACTATACTGTCGGTCCCGGAATTACACCGGGTCAGCCGGACGCGTACGATTTGCATCCGGGTCGCGGACTGTAGAACAAGTAAGAGGTGTTCCATCACCGCCGGTCGGGAATTGCACCCTGCCCTGAAAGGAGTTGTGTTTTTGTTCACAACCTATTTAGAACTATGCCATGAAAACAGAAAGCCGTCAATACTTCACACATTTCACACAATTATTTTTTATAATGAAAGTACTGTTTGATCGAAGCGATAAAAGGAGAGGACGTAATGAAAGGAATACAGATGGCATGTCTGACCAGTCTATTGCTATTTCTGGCCATCGGTGTTACCGGCTGTGGGTTTCGTTCATTTGCAGCTGTCCCACTTGAGAAAGATGTGCTCATTGTAGCCAGCACGCAGTCCCGTATGGTTTCATTTTTGCAGGCAGACACGGGAGAGGTACTAGCCCAGTGGAAGCCTTCGTTTGCGTTTAACCGGCTGCTTCTGCTGCCTGATCACCATAGTGTGCTGTTGTACCATAAAAATGAAGAGCAGGCGCATGTCATTGATATGCGTGACGGACAGGAAAAGGCGGTCTGGAAAATAGGAACCGGTATTGTAAATGCAGTCGCATCAGCTGACGGAAAGACAATCTATCTGGCAGATCGGGATCGCGGTATGGTACGCTTCTACGGACTTGATGGCCAGGAGCGAGCGGCAGTGAAGGTTGGCTCGTATCCACTTACGATTATACCGGACTCGAATGGAAAATGGATATACGTATACGATTTGCATGAAGCGAAAGGCTATACGGTTGATGCGAAAGCCGGGCGTGTAACACGTACATTTGCCGTGAATGAATCACCTATGGGCGGTCTGTTTATTCCGAAGCGGCAGGAGCTGTGGGTGGGCGGACACGGTGAGGGAGACGTGCCGGAAGAATCAATTACGGTGTTGAATGCCGTGACCGGCCAGAAGCAGGGTGAAATACAAGCACCCTCGATGCCGGTTGAATTTGTACAGTATAATGAAGATACCGTATTTGTACTCAGCCACGGATCGAGTACGTTGCGGCGCATTCGGGTCACTGACCGTGCCGTAACGGGAACGTTGCCGCTCGGTACGAGTCCGTTCGGGATGGCTGCCGGACGGGAGCACCTGTATATTTCCAGTTTTGAAGGCGGCCAGGTGTATGTTGTCGATCCGAAGCAGATGAAAGTCATCAAAACAGTGCGGGTCGGGGGAGGCCCGATGCAGCTGTTTGTACGGGAAGGTGGGCAATCGTGAGCCAATTTTCAGTATTGGTAGTAGATGATGAAGCGCAGATGCGTGAGCTGATCATCATGTATTTGATAAAAGAAGGCTATGAATGTGTAGAGGCGGAAGACGGAGAGGAAGCGCTCGTACGACTTGCGGAACGCAGATTTGATCTGCTTGTGCTTGATGTCATGATGCCGAACATGGATGGGCTTTCGGTATGTATGAAAGTGCGGGAAAAATCCGATGTACCGATTATTTTCGTGACGGCACGGGGGGATGAATGGGATAAAGTAAACGGGCTTAGGATTGGAGCGGATGATTATATCGTCAAGCCATTCAGTCCGCGTGAGCTTGTAGCCCGCATCGAAGCACTTCTGCGCCGCACTCGCCGCCAGGCGGATGACATCGTGCGGATTGGTCCGCTTGAGATGGATATTAAAGGGCACAAAGTACGGATTGATGGCGCCGATTTGTTTCTGACATTGAAGGAGTTCGACTTGCTCGCTTGCTTTACCCGCCATATTGGACAAGTATTAAGTCGCGACCAGCTTCTGGAGATGGTATGGGGCTATGAATATTACGGCAACGCCCGTACAGTCGATACACATGTCAAAACGCTTCGTATGAAGCTTGGGGAGCATGCAGGTCTCGTTCAGACCGTCTGGGGAATCGGCTATAAGTTCGAGGTATAGCGGTGAGGGGATTTACGTTGAAGCTGAATCAGAGGCTGTGGCTACTCATAACATCCGGCATTGTGTTCACCGTGCTAATGTCGTATGGGCTAACGGAGTATTTATATGAAAAGTTGTATGTCCAGCAGGTCGAATCATCGCTGCGCTATCAGGGGGAACAAGTGGCTGGGATGTATAAAGGAGGACCGTTGACGGGTGCATTTCGTCAGCAGGCGGAGAAGTTCAACACCGTATCAGGAGCAGAGATTTATGTAACCGAAAATCAACGTGAGCTTGGAGCTTGTCTGCCGTTTGAAGTGGAGTACAATGCCCTTATTACCGAGGAGGAGCGTGGACGACTTCTGACGGGAAAAACAGTAAGCAAGATCGGATATGAAGAGCGGTTTGGCCGGAAGATTATGGCGGTAATCGTGCCGCTTCTAGATAATAAGCGTCTTGCAGGGATTGTGTATTTGTACGTACCACTTGCGACGATTACTGAGGCGTTTAGTGAAGCGCGTTATATTGTGCTAGCGACAGGTGGATTGTTTGTCCTGATCTCGATGTATGCAGGCTTGCAAATCGTTACCCGTTTGACGAAGCCGTTGCGGGCGATGGAGGCAGCAGCGGGCGAGATGGCACGAGGCAATTTTGCTGCTCGTGTTGATGTTGGCATAACCGATGAAGTCGGCAGACTCGGCCATGCACTCAATCATATGGCGTCCGAACTTGCGGAAGTGGAACAGCAGCGCAAAGAATTCCTAGCAAATGTCTCACATGAACTTCGCACCCCGCTTAGCTACATCAAAGGATACAGCGAGGCGATGATCGAAGGAGTTGTGCAGGCAGAAGATGATAAGCAGCGGTATGTTACGCTCATTCACCGGGAGGCTGGACGCATGCAGCGACTTGTCCACGATCTGCTTGATCTTGCACGCCTTGAAGGAGAGACATATCCACTTACGCTGAGACCGCTCCCGCTGGCCCAACTGGTGGAGGATACACTGGAGAAATTTTGTCCATTTCTTGAAGAGAAGAGCGCGCAGTTGACGATGGAACTTGACCCGGATATGATCGTTATAGGGGATTTGGATCGGCTCGAACAGGTGATTCACAATTTGTGCGACAATGCACTGCGCCATCTTCCGGAAAACGGGCAGCTTACGGTAACGCTGATAATGGCGGAAGGTGGACGATGCCGACTCACGGTGGAAGACAATGGACCAGGCATTCCAGAGGGTGAGCTTGCTCGGATCGGTGAGCGGTTCTACCGTGTGGATAAGGCCCGCAATCGTCGAAATGGCGGGAGCGGTCTCGGACTGTCCATTGTGCGGCAGATTGTTCACCTGCACGGCGGAACATGGACCATCGAAAGTACAGTTGGAACAGGTACGGCGGTATCCATTTATTTGCCGCTGTATGAATATGAGGAACCACAATCGTAAGGAGAGAGAAGCAATGATGAAACAGTACGTATGGATCAGACGAGCACTGCTACTTGTTTTTCTGCTGGTAGCACTTGTGGGCTGCTCGGCAAACAATGCGCCGCAGCCAGGCACGAACGCGGAACCTGCGCCGATTGAAGTCGAATTCCAAACGAAGACATGGGCACCAAAAGTCGGGGAAACACTGACATTTAAGCTGGTCGTAACACAGAAAGGTAAGCCTTTGGATAATCCGGACAAAGTGTATGTGGAGCTCTGGAAAGACAAGCAGCGAGAAAATCATGAGACCGTTCAGCCGAAAAAAGTTGGAGCAGGTCTATATGAATTGAAACAGACGTATAAGGAGCCAGGCACTTATTATTTGATGTATCATGTTGAAGCAGGCGAAGTGCATGAGATGTCAAAGCGAAAAGTTGTAGTGAAGTAAAGAAGCTGTCCCAAGCCAGAACGTGGCGAATGGGGCAGCTTTTTTGTGTGATATCGACAACGTGTGATGGTAAGGGAGTGGGAGAAGGAAGGAGCCGTTCGCTTCGGTACGCTTGCAGGGAAGCAATACTGTCCGCTCCAGAAGCCCGGCGAACGTGCCCGCAAAGAAGAGCCTACGATGTTGATTCACCGAAGTGTTGCGGGCAAAGGCTCGTTCGCCGTTCTCCCTCCGCTGAGTAGGCACGTACAGGCACTCTCTTGCTCCTTCCTTCTCCCACTCCCCGCACAACGTTTCGGTTTACAAAAAACACGCGACGCCAGAACGGATTTTCTCGGGTCGCCACTGACTTTTTGGAAGCCTCCTTCCTTTACTTTTTACCTGCATAGCAAAACTCAGCTTCTTGATACTGCTTGAGAGTTTTCACCCAAACTGTGTCAGGAGCGGGATCGGGTGGGGCAACGGAATGCCTGTACGCGACTTCCCAGTGGAAGGGGACAGGCGAACGGGCTTTTGCCCACAATGCTTCGATGTACATACATCGTGGGCAATCTTTTGTGGGCGAGTTCGTCTGGCACCTGGAGCGGACAGTCTATGCTTCCCTGTAAGCGTACCTAAGTGACGAGGCCCCACCCGATCCCGCTCCTTCACCACACGTTAGGGAAACCCTGCACCAAGAAAGTGGCTGTGTTGTGTCGCCTCGCCCATCCTTACATTCAGCCTTCGCATACAAGCACCCGCCCTTTTACTGCCTCATACTGTATAGGGGAAAACAGACAAGGAGGCGTGTGATGAAAGTTCCGTATGTAGGCGTCCTGCTGAATCGGGCGATGTACAAAGGGATTCCAGCAGGAAAGACACAGACTGAAGTCCTTGCGTTTTATGAAGAAGGAGGAAAGTTGCATGGCATAAAACCGTGTTACTTCCGGCTTGAGGATATACAGCCGGGAAAATCCACGTTATGGGCATACGTCAAGAAAGGCGAGAAATACCGCCGAATGATTGTGCCTATGCCTCGGGTCATTCACAATCGGGCACTTTATTTTTCAGATGGGGAGAAAGGGAAGCTGAATGGTCTTGTGAAAGGAAACATTGCTGTTTTTAATCGGTGGAACCGTTACAGCAAACCGTATATTCAGGATTTATTGTGGAGCGATGCTCTTCTGCGTCCGCATCTCGCTCATACAGTGCGGGGTACGGTAGAAAATTTGCAGACTATGATGAAGAAATACCGTCAGTTATTTATTAAGCCGAACAGCGGAAGCATCGGATTCGGCATTATGCGGCTTGCACGTCAAAAGAACGGTTGGCGGCTGACGTATGCTGCATATGAAAACAAAAAGCGAATCTGGAGAAATGTAGATTTTAAAAATTCGATCCCGGCTCTCCTTCGGATGAAGCTACATGGTGGGAGGTATCATATTCAGCGGCAGCTACCGCTTGCCACGTATAAGGAGAGACCGTTCGATCTACGGGTGTCCGTGCAGAAAGACGCGACTGGACACTGGCAGGTAACAGGAATGGTAGGTAAGGCTGCTCCGCATGGCCGATTTTTAAGCAATGTCGGGCAGGGCGGACGGGTATATCCCTTGTCTGTTCTGCTGACCGATCATCCGAAGCTTGAAATTAAAGCGGTCGAGAAAGCGGTCGAGGTATTTGCGCTGCGTGTAGTCTATAAGCTGGAACGTTCGATTGAGGGTCTAGCAGATGTGGGGCTTGATATCGGGATTACGGATGGAGGGACCCCGCTTTTCATTGAATGTAACGGACGCGATCAGAGGTACAGCTTCCGTAACGGAAAAATGATCCGGGAGTGGAAGGCAACGTATGCCAATCCGATGGGATACGCACGCTATTTGCTCAACCGTGCATGTGAGGAGTAATCATGAATATCTCTAAAACAGAACGGTCTGAATTTCTCAGACCGTTCTGTGCCTCATAATTATTTTATCTGTGGTACGTCGGAGAGTGTCAGCGGATCGGTTGGAGTGGAAGCATCCATGTGTCCGAGAAGCGTATCCGTTGCTTGACCGTCTAGGACGATCTTTGTATTCTTGAACCCGAACTGGTTCATGATCGTAGCGATTTGTTCCATGAGGAACTGTTCACCTGTGGACCCGAGATTAGCGGCCTGCTTCACGTTTGAGGACAGGCTGACGATCGCTGTGTTTCCGTCTTTTTTCACGGATTGGATCTCTACATTAGCTGGGAGCAGATTAACGAGCTTATGGCTTTTTGGCCCCTTCTGCCATGCTTTCAGTGCAAGCAGCGGGAGATCCTCTTCTTTCTCATAGGAGATCGAATGTGTTTCTTTATATTGAGTCATCAAATTATCATCACTGAATATAAGCTCGACATGTTTTTTCTGAACAGCCAATTTATCGGATTGCACAGGCTCAGTCGCTTTAGGAGCCTGCGTATTCACGTCTGTGTCCGCTTGTGTCTGAGTTCCGGTGTTCGGTACATTTGTGGTCGTTGGTGCTGGCGCATTTGTTGGTGTATTGGACGTATTCGTGCAGCCAGCCAGTCCGATTGTTACGGTCGCAGCGGCGAGTAAAGCGTAAGGTAAACGCATAGCGTAATCCTTCCCTTCTGGCATAATACTTGCTGTTTATACTTTCATATTGTTACATAATACTTTACCACAAAACACCTGCATAAGTCCTAACTGGCAAAAACAGTTTAGGAAATAAAAATAATGTATAAAAATGCTCGGTTTTTATGCCGAAGGCGGGCAAAATCAAGTATAGTGTAGATATAAAAAGCAATACGATATACAGGAGTTGAATGTATGGATCAATCATCGGTGCATTCGATTGTTCAAGCAATTAGCCAGACACTTCCCCAGGAAGCTTCCATTGCCATTGCAGACGAATCGAAATTTATTTATTACCAGCCGAGCCGGATGATCGATTTGAAGATCAAGCCGGGGGATACAGTTAAAGAAGGAACCCTTACACGCCGGGCCTTATCGGACAAGCAAAAGCTTGCTCAATACCTTGAGGAGAGCGTATTTGGTGTGCCGTATTATGCGATGAGCACCCCGATTATCACACACGGACAGGCAGAAGGATGTGTTACGACCATTTTTCCGTCTTCTATGCAGCAGATTGACCGTTCGTTACCGCGGCATCACTTTTTGATCGGGCGTGGAGAAGACCGGTGGATTCCGATTCCGCTGTTTGATATTCAGTTCATTGAATCGGAGAAGGGGAAGACGTTCTTGCACACGGAGCGCGGCGTGTATTTGAATAAATACAGCCTTATTGAGCTCGAACGACTGCTGCCATCTGATCGGTTTATACGCTGTCACCGTGCTTACATGGTGAATGTGCATTCGATTATGGAGATTCACCCGGATTTTCATTCCACGTTTGTACTGATCATGAATGACCCGACACGCAGCCGTGTGCCGGTTAGTCAGAAATATGCCAGTGTATTCCGGCGCATGCTGGGCTTTTAGAGAGGAGGACAATATTCCTTCTCTTTTTTATTGGATTTTTTCTAGGGTTTTGAAAGGGTTTTATCATTATTTCTTCTGTTTTATCATTAAAAATTCTGCTTTATCTTGAATATAAGGAGCTTGGTGTGCGGGCATGCTATCGTTAGTGTATAAATAATTTAAAAAACATAGAAAAAGAGAATAGTTTTAGTGGGAGGCTATACAATGTTTTCTCAACGAATTCGCAACGAAGAATTGCGCAATCGTCTTGTCACAGCAGAAGAAGCTGCTACGTGGATTCAAAATGGTATGACACTCGGATTGAGCGGTTTTACCCGCGCCGGAGATGTTAAGCAGGTTCCACGTGCGCTGGTAGATCGTGCTAACAAGAGTGGACAGCCATTCAAAGTTAATGTATATACAGGAGCATCAATGGGATCTGAGATTGATGCGATTATGGCCGAAGCTGGCATCGTGAACATTCGCTTGCCATTTCAGGCAGATGGTCAGATGCGTGCGAAAATTAACGGTGGCGAAATTAACTACATCGACCAGCATTTGTCGCACACATCAGAGGCTATCCGTTCTGGCTCGATTCCACCGATTGATGTCGCAATTGTGGAAGCGGTTGCAGTTACGGAAGATGGAGGGATTATTCCGAGTACATCGGTCGGTAACTCGGCCATTTTTGCCGAATATGCCAAAGAAATCATTATTGAGTTAAACTTGCGTCAATCCCCGGCACTTGAAGGTATTCATGATATTTATACACCGGGCAAACAAGGGGAACGCGGACCGATTCCATTGACACAAGTAGATCAGCGTATTGGAACTACAGCCATTCATGTTGATCCATCTAAGATCAAAGGCATTGTCGTAACAGATGAAGCCGATTCACCATCGACAATCGTTCCGCCGGATGAAGAAACAGCACAAATCGCAGCGCACCTGCTTGAATTGTTGCGTGCAGAAGTAGCCGCAGGACGTTTGTCGAATACGCTTGCACCGATGCAGTCTGGAATCGGCTCTGTAGCAAACGCAGTATTCCATGGCTTCCTCGATTCAGAATTCACGGATCTGGAAGTGTATTCGGAAGTGCTGCAGGATGCGGTATTCGATCTGCTTGATGCCGGCAAAATCCGCTTTGCATCTGGCTGCTCGATTACGCTCTCACCGGAGAAGAGCGATCAGGTTATGCGCGATCTGGAGAAATACAAAGATCGTCTGTTGCTTCGCCCGCAGGAAATTTCGAATCACCCGGAAATCGTGCGTCGTCTCGGCTTGATCGCGATTAATACCGCACTTGAGTTCGATATTTATGGCAACGTGAACTCGACACACGTAATGGGTACAAATATGATGAATGGCATCGGCGGCTCTGGCGACTTCGCCCGCAACTCTCGCCTTGGTATTTTTGTTACTAAATCAACAGCAAAAGGCGGCGCGATCTCAAGTGTGGTACCATTCGTGTCACATGTGGACCATACAGAGCACGATGTTGACATCGTGGTAACAGAGCAGGGGATTGCGGATCTGCGCGGATTAGCTCCGCGTCAGCGTGCACAATCGATCATCGACAACTGTGCACATCCGATGTATCGCCCGCAGTTGCAGGCGTACTTCGATGAGGCATGTCAGCGCGGCGGTCAGACACCACATGTATTAGAGAAAGCTTTCTCTTTCCATGATCGGTTCCGCGAGACTCGCTCCATGCTTGAGCAGGTGGAAGAAAAACAGCTTGTTACTAAGTAATATGAGATTATATAGATAAAGATACATTTGTGGAGAGAATCATTATAGAGACCGTAACGATAGCAAAACCCCCGGGCACATTCGTGAGCGGGGTTTTTGTCATTGTTTTTCTGCCATATTTTTTGTATAGTTGCATGCGTAAGCTTTTCCGGAATGAGGCCTGATACAAAATGATGCAGCATGAGAACGGAATGGATCATATGGAGCCGGTGCCGCGGGGAGCGGGCGGGGCGAGTGTGCCGCGAGCGCTTATAGCAGATGGACTGACATCCGAGCAGCTTGTTCGCTCTGACGAAGCGGACGCGCTTTTTTTTCGTGCGCTCGAGGGCAGTGGTATGTACTTGAATGAAGCGCAGATTGCCGCCGTTCGGGCCGTAGATGGACAAGTCTTAATCAATGCAGGGGCGGGTAGCGGCAAGACGACGGTGCTGACATGTCGGGCTGCGTATTTGCTGCTTGTACGCCGTGTTCCACCAGAAAACATTGTGCTTGTTACATTTACCCGCCAGGCGGCACGTCAGATGCAGGAGCGGTTGCGGAGCATTGCAGGCGTAACGGATGGAATGGTCCGCCGGATGATTACAGGCACGTTTCATTCGCTGGCACGGACGATTTACTTCCACAAGTTAACCGAGCAGCCACGCATGATGAGTCAGAAGCAGAAGGAATACGTGCTTTCTCAGTTGACGAAGGAGATGGCGACAGGAGAGCAATATGAGCCAGAGACATTGCTTGCGCTGCTTGCGTATTTGAAGAACAATCTGTATGTTGTGGGCAGTGAATGGAATACAAGAGACGTGGATGGGCTAAAAGAGGACGCCCGCCGCGTGCTTATGCGGTATGAAGCGTATAAGCGGGAAAATAATCTCATTGATTATGAAGATTTAATCACCGGCTGTATAGAAACACTTGCAGCACACCCAACGTATCGGGAAGCTTTGCAGCGGCGCATGACATATATCATGGTCGATGAATACCAGGATACGAACATCGCACAATATGAAATGATTCGTCAGCTTTCCGAGCGCGCCAGTCTATGTGTTGTGGGTGACCCTGATCAGGCCATTTACGGCTGGCGTGGCGCGGATCCGTCGATCATGTTACGCTTTCCACAAGAATATCCGAATTGTACATGCATTACGCTTGATATTAACTATCGTTCCCCGGCAGGAGTTGTTGGGCTTGGGAATGCGGTCATTCGCCATAACGAGGACCGCTTTGAGAAGGAGCTAAAAGTGCTGCCAGGTGCTCCGGGACTCCCGATGTATATGACAGCACGTTCGGCGGAGCATGAGGCGGAATGCGTATTAGCGCTCATTACCAGGCTGGTGGAGTCGGGAGAGTATGCCTACCCTGACATTGCGGTGCTGTATCGGACGCACAGCACGGCGCGGACGCTGTATGAGAAGCTTCTGCTTTCAGACGTGCCGTTTACTACGCATCGGGATGAACCAACCTTTTATGAACGCGGAACGATTCGACCGGTGCTCGACTTTCTCAGGCTCTCGGTTGAGCCGTACAGCGAGCAGGCGCTCTCTTCGATCCTGCCCTGTCTCTACATTAGCCGGGCGCGCTATGAGAAAGAAATTCATGTCACAGCGATTCAGCAAGGCATCTCCTATCTGGAGGCGATCGGACATCTAGAGGGGTTGCCTGCTTATCAGAAGCGCAAACTACAGGAGCGAGCGACATGGCTTGCAAGCATCGCCCGCATTAGTCCATTACAGGCGATTAAAGAAGTGCGCAACGATGCGGGCGGTGGCTATGACCGTTTTCTTGGTAGCGAGCAGGACGGAGCGGTTACGTATCATAAAGAAATCATTCGGGACGATCTTCTCGAACTGGAGGAGGCGGCACGCAGATTTGCGACAGTGCCAGAATTTCTCACCTATATTGACACCATTGTAGCGGAGAAAGAATTGCACAGGAAGCGCCAGCGCGAGCAGGTAGCACTAGCGGGCGTTACCTTGCAGACGGTTCATGCGGCCAAAGGGCTTGAATATCCAGTCGTGATCGTGCTCGGTGCCATTGATGGCGTAATGCCACATAGTATTGCGGTTGACCCGGATGAGAAGGCAGATTTCTGGCTTCATAAAAAAACAGACGTACGGTGGCAGGAAGCGGTGGAGGAAGAGCGCAGGCTTGCGTATGTTGCGGTTACACGGGCGAAGCGGGATCTCTACGTCAGCTCCCCGCTGTATTTCCGGGGACGCCCGGCGGCAACGTCGCCTTTTTTACTTGAGGCGTTTACCGGACGTTCGCACATTGCGAGCCCGGCTACAAAGGAGGAAACAAAACGATGAAATTAGAAGCAGGAACGAAAGAATGGGCACGGGTTGAGCGGAAAGCGCCGTTCGGCTACTTTGTGTCAATTGAAAATACAGATGTACTATTGCACGAGAGCGATGTTGTGGAAGCGCCAGAGATTGGTGATGACATTACGGTGTACTTGTATCATGACCACCAGGATCGACTGGCAGCTACACAAATGGAGCCACATGTGCTGCTGGGGGATTTCGGATGGCTTGAAGTCGTTGACATTCACCCGCGCATGGGGGCGTTTCTCGATAATGGCATCCGCAAAGATGTGCTTCTCCCGGCCGATCAGCTGCCAGAGCTCAAAAGCAAATGGCCGAAGTCGGGGGATCGGGTATACATCCAGCTTGAGCATGACAAGCAGGGTCGCTTGCTTGCTGTGCTGGGCCGGGAAGAAGATTTTGAAGAGATTGCAGAGCCAGCCACACCTGATTTATTCAATCAGGACATTAGCGGCTATGTGTACAAAATCATTAAAATCGGTGCGTTCATTATGACGGAAGGACAACACCTGGCATTCCTGCATCGGGACGAAACGAAGGAAGAATTGCGTGTCGGTCAGTTGCTTGAGGCACGCGTGTCTAAAGTACGGGACGATGGGCGGCTGAATCTGTCCACCAAACCGCGCAAGGAAGTGAGCTACAGCCAGGATGCCGAGATGATCTACGCGTATGTGAAGCAGCGTGGTGGACGTATGCCGTATACGGACAAGACGGCACCGGATGTCATTCTGGATAAGTTCGGCATTAGCAAAGCCGCTTTCAAACGTGCGCTCGGCAAGCTTATGAAAGAGCGTCGGGTGAATCAAGAAGATGGCTGGACGTACATAGCACCAGGCGATACAGAACAATAATAGAAAAAAGCACGGACTGTGGCAGGTACAGTTCGTGCTTTTTTTTCATACAAAAGTAAGTGAGTAATATTTTTACTATTTAGAAGATAAAAATAAAATAATAAAGCGTTTAGTTATAGTAGAAACCGGACATAAAAAGAGTAACAAATACGAAAGTATATAACAAGCAGAGCGGACTAACAAGTGAGGAGGAAACCAGCATGAGAAAAGACTACTACAGCGACAACGATCTAGTACGGAAGTGGGAACGTCTTTCCCTCCTGCGGGCGCAGGTACGTTATATGGAACAGAGCGTACCACACGCACATTTTACAGCAGAGCATGGGCAGAAAGCATCGGATATGCTTATGCAGGATGAGACAGCAAGCACGAGCTGGATGCATACCGGTATTCCGTGGCAGGAAGCAAGTGAATTAAACCGTGAAATTGCAAGGCGGCAAGGGTTAGACGCGTACCGGGGAACGTATTGATACGAAAGAGCAGAGGAAACGAGGCTGTCCTAAAGCCAGAACATGGCGAACAGGACGGCCTCGTTTTTGTAGAATCGACAACGTGTGGTGGTGAGGGAGTGGGAGAAGGGCGGAGCCGTTCGTTTGAGTACGCTTGCAGGGAAGCCCTGATTGTCCGCTCCGGGAGCCCGGCGAACTCGCCCGCAAAGAAACATACTAAGATTAGTAGCACAGACCAAGGCCACGGTTTGTGCTACTATTTTTTTGTGGTAGAAGTGAAGAAACAGGCCGAGTGGGCTTCGGGATCTTGAATCCGTCAAAGAAACAGGCCAACTTCACTGCCCTTATTTGAATCAGCTTCAGTATGTTGGATCCATTGAGATCGTGTATAAGAAAAGGGAATCGATAAGGATGCGTGAAGGCTTCTACAACGAACATCAGGAGGAGAACAACCATGAAACATGTAGTCGCATTTGATGTAAGTATGGGAAAGAGCTATTGGGTGGTGTACAATGCCGACCGGCACTGTGAGTTTGAAGGAGAAATCCGGCATACCCGTTCCGATTTTGAAGGGTTGCATGCCTGCATGGAGAAGCTGATCGAGCAAGATGGGGAACAACCGTCCATTGTTTTCGAAGCTACGGGCGTATACTCCAGACAACTGGAACGCTTTATGCAAGATCATCAGTACACCTATTGCCTGTTAAACCCGCTTGAAGCCAAACTGCAGTCCGCTTCTATGCGGATGCATAAAACGGATCGAAGTGACGCTCATCGGCTGGCGTTGACTCATTTCACGGTCTCTCGAAGAGAAAAAGAAGTACCCAATGACTTCTTCCAGCAGCTAAAGTCTCTCTCTCGGTTTTACCAAGAATTAGACGGAGAACTTTCTACTCTTCGCAATCGGATGCATAAAGTCATTCAACTGACCTTTTCCGAACTGGAAACGATCTTTACAAGCCGATCGGAGCTCTGTTTACATGTCATTCAGTTATTTCCACATCCCGATCTCGTGAACGGTCTTTCCAAAACCGTAATCAGAAACCGGATTCTCAAGAGTACCGACAAAAAGTTATCGGCAGGTACCGCTGAGAAGAAAGCCATCCAGTTGCTTGAAGCCGCACAGAACTCGTATCCGGCGGTTTCCGCAACCGATGTTCTTTGTGACCAGCTACGCATCTATGTCAAACGTTATTTGGAGATTCTTCGCCAACGAGAAGCTCTGATTCGGCAAATGGAGGAAATGAGCATGCATCGAGAGGACTATCAAGTTCTTCTCAGCTTTCCGGGCATTGGGGTAAATACAGCGGTGCGTTTACTCGCCGAAATCGGAGACATCCGCCGCTTCGACAATCCGAAACAGCTCAACGCCTTTGCAGGGATTGATATCCGACGGTTCCAGTCCGGTAAAACCTTTTTCCAGGATAAAATCAATAAGCGCGGAAACAAGCACCTGCGTAAACTGCTTTACCTTGTCATTCAGAATATGATTAAACAGCGTCGTTTCGGGAACAACCATCTCGTTGAGTACTATGACAAAGTAAAAACGCAACCTTATAACAAGTGTCATAAAGTTGCGTCGATCGCTTGTGTAAATAAGCTCTTGAAGTGCCTCTTCTACCTTATTACACACAATCAGCACTATGAGTACCAGTGTGCCACCAGATCATAATGCAATTTCTATCATACCATATACCAAATAAACCTAGCAAAAAATAAAAACACCCTAGGTTTATTTGGTATGTCAACATCCATACTTTCTGTGAAACCTGTTATTTTCTCTCCGCTTCCTCCCCCTGTTACTTACAAAATAATCACTCAAAATCATTATGATTCACTTGACTAATCGTAAGAAAAGCCTCCGATGTTGATTCACCGAAGGATTGCGGACAAAGGCCCGTTCGCCGTTCTCCCTCCGCTGGGTAGGCGCGTACAGGCACTCTCTTGCTCTGCCCTTCTCCCACTCCCCGCACAGCGTTTCGGTTTACAAAAACGGCTCGACGCCAGAATGGATTTGTTCGATAGCCAGTGGCTTTTTGAAAGACGGCTTCGTTGTTTTTCATCTGCATAGCAAAGCTCAGCCTCTTGATTATGCTTGAGGGGTTTCATACAAACTGTGTCAGGAGCGGGATCGGGCGGGGCAGCGGAACGCCTGTGCGCGACTCCCCAGCGGAAAGGGCCAGACGAACGGGCTTTTGCCCACAATGCTTCGCTGCAAATACATCGTGGGCATGTTTTGTGGGCGAGTTCGTTTGGCACCTGGAGCGAACAGCCCTACTCCTTAGCAAGCGTACCCAAGTGACGAGGCCCCGCCCGATCCCGCTCTTCCCCCACACTTTGGATAAAACCTAATCAAGACATCATTTCCACTTCACAGCAGATAGAGGTGTACTTGCGGTAAGATCGGTTGTGAGCAATGTGCGCCCTTCGAATCGGATGAGTACCCGGCAGGTGCTTGCACCTGTGACATCACTCCAATTTTTGAATGCGACACTGTAAATCAACTCTTTTTTTGCTTCATCTGACAGAGCACGGAACGTTTTTAGCGCATTTTGGTCAGAAAGAGTTACATACATGACGGCTTCGCCTGTACTCAAGCCAAGATCGTTTGCGCTAATTCCGTCAATAACAGAGCAGGTGAGGTTATTTCGTAGTTCGTCTACTGTAGCAGCCTCCCGAAAAGACAAGGAGGAGAACAGACGTGCCACATCGGTAGATCCGTTTTTATAAGCGAGAGAAAGGGCATCTTCTCCGAGTTTCGTTTGTGCTGATCGGTCTGCTTTATAAGACAGCAGCAGATTGATCGCTTCTATATTATTGCGTTCTATAGCATACATAAGAGCGGTCTTGCCTGCGTCATTTTGAATATTGGGGTCCGCTTTTTTCGTAAGCAGGATGCGGGCGATATCCAGTTTGCCGCCAGATATCGCAGACATGAGCGGCGTGACACCTGTATTGTCAGGAGCCGTATTCGGGTTTGCGCCAGCATTCAGAGCAGTCCGCACGCCGCTGGTACTGCCGGATGCGACTGCTTCTGCCAGTTGCATGGCGAGCAGTTTCGCTGCAAGGTTCGCCTGTTCCTGTTTATCGGGTTCTGGTGTTGTCTCGGCTGGTTGCGTCGGAGCTGGTTTTGGCTGCGTGCTGACCGAATTTTTTTCTTGAATAAAGATCGCTTTCTTTTTCGCATCCCACGTCACAGCGAGATCGAATGATTCAGCGGCCAGTCGGACAGGTACCATGGTTGTACCGTTAATGATTTCTGGTGCGGTGCTAAACGTAATCGCTTTTCCATTTTTGGTGCCTGACTTTTTGCCGATTTTTAAGATGACTTTATCGTTTCCTTTTTGAGCCGTTATCGTGCGTGTCTTGTCATCCCAGTAAACGGTGGCGCCGATCGAATTAAACATATCCCGCATCGGAACGAGTAGGACATCATTAACGACAACGGGCGAACGAGGGAAGGTAATCTTCTTATTATTGCTGTATACCGTAACGAGCGACTTCGTATACGTTACGGGCTCGGTGACTGTTTTAGACGGTGCCTTCGTTTTTTTTGTATTGGCGGACTTGGTTGTAGTTGAATTTGGTTGCGCCAGGGCAGCTGGAGAAGCAGCAAAAGTTAAGGCCAGTGATAGCGCAATCGCAGACGGGACTATTTTCTTCATTATTTCTCTCCTTCGATTGTATAAATCATTCTATATACATAACTATTGAAAGGGTCTTATGTATTATAGCACCTTCTAGCTTACAGGAAAGAAAAAAGGATAAAATGAAACTCCTCAGCGTTGTGTGCTGAGGAGTGTTCAATAGGCTATTCAGTAGCTGTTTCAACTGGAACATACACGCTTGTGGATGTAGGAATGATCAGAGACTGTCCGATTTTTAGAATCGTGTCTGCTGTTATCTTATTGGCGTCACAGATTGCCTCGATTGTAGTTCCATACTGTTTGCCAAGCTTCCAGAGGGAATCTCCTGACTGTACCGTGTGGATTTTTGTGTTGCTTTGCTTCATCACGACCATCAGTTTTCCGTCTTTTACTGTGAGTTTCAAGGGGGTGTCAGTCGTGTCTTGTGAAATAGGAGTAGGTGGCGGTGGAGGTGGCGGTGGAGTTAACGGAGCCACCGCTGCTTTGAGCAAAGATGCATACTTCACATTACTTCCCGATTGCGCCAATTTCGCATATCCTTTTCGAATGATGTCGGCATTAAATAGCTGCTTGTTCAACCAGACATAAGCATACAGGCGGCCGTATTTATCCCGCTTTACTTTGTCGTATTCAAGGGTTACGGTTTTGCCGACTACTGTTTTTTTTGTATATGTACTTGCTGTAGCTGCTACCCCAATTAACTGAATTACATCTGCTTTTCCGTTAATTGTGACGCGCATGGTATCCCCATCTATTAGAGCGGTCACTTTAGCGGTTTGTTTTGTTGCCGTTGTGCTTGCTGTTTTAGCGGATACCTGTGTAGCTGCCAAAACATCTGATGCTGTACCGAGCGGGGACAGCAGGAAGGTGCAGAGCAGGGTGGCTGCGACTCGTTTGCGTATAATCATGATCTCCTCCTCTGAAATGTCGAACAATGTTGAAAAATGTTTTGCTTTCCAAATTATTGCGTGAAATGAAAAGTACGGCAATACTACAAGGTAATCATTTATGAAATGGCTCACATAGGAAGGAAGAAGGTATGATATACTAAAAATGATCTACCTTTAATTTGTCAGTTTATTCTGGATATATTTTTTTTTATTGTTTTCCTTTTCTTCTTGCGAACATATTTGTACAATTGAAAGATACGCATACTACTTGAAGGAAGTTTGTAGGGGTGATTGTTATTCGTACATATGAAGAAATGACAAGCGGAGAAAAGCGAAGCCTTACCCTTTCCATTAAAAAATACGCCGATATATTTGTAGACCGGCATGGAAATAATGGATCCGGTTTTGCGAGTGAAGAGGCGCTTGTGGATGAGTTCTATAAAGGATGGCTGGAAGAATCGCTGGCTTCCCATTATGCCTGGTGCGCGGAGAAGAAGGCAGGGGGCGGCTATGAGGTCAAAGGGTATCATGAACAGGATCAATTCGTAACGGAAGCAAAAGTAAAAATTCGCGGCATTCTTGCGGAAAAAATGGAGTTGGACAAGCTAGATACGAAAGAGGAGGCTTCTGCTGTAAAAGAAGAAGCAGAGCAACCGACAACTCGCAAGAAAGCAGACATGCTGACAGCAGTACATCTAGAGAAGCTCGTGCCAAATGCGGAGCGTAACGCAAAAAAGGTGGCACAGCGCAAGAAGGAAGGTAAGCTCGGACGTAATGATGCATGTCCGTGCGGCAGTGGCGACAAGTACAAAAACTGTTGTGAGAAGAAAGGCATTCGCTACAAGCGGATTCGCAATAAGTTTATTGCAACTTGACAAAAACCCGGAGCGTCCCGAAGAGGGCATGCTACCGGGTTTTTTGTTCCTCGTTGGATTCTGGATTACATTAGCAGCGAGGGAAACGGCGAAGCTGTCTTTCGTTCATGGTAGAGGATATGCCAATTTGCATGAATTATGCACTTTCGAATAAAAAATATGAAAACAGTGGGGCAAGAGGGGGGATACAAGTGGCATCAAATTTGCTTTTTAAAATAAATGTACAGAATTTTTAATTTTATATAAGGAGGATTGTATGGATCATCATGGAGCGCACATTGATCGCGATGCGGAAGATTTGGCCCGACTTGGTTACAAGCAGGAGTTAAAACGCAATCTTACGTTTTTTTCTAACTTTGCGATCGCTTTTTCGTTTATTTCGGCCACAACAGGTATATTCGGCTTGTTTGGCAACGGTCTGTCAACCGGTGGACCGGCATTTATCTGGAGTTGGCCAGTTGTATTCATCGGGCAGCTGCTTGTGGCACTGACGATGGCAGAAGTTGCTTCTCATTATCCAATTGCCGGATCGATTTATCAATGGTGCAAGAATCTGGTCGGACCGTCGTACGCGTGGTTTGCCGGATGGATTTACTTGGTTGCGCTTTTGGCAACGATTGCTGCTGTTGACTACGGGGGAGCGCCGTATGTTGCGCAGCTTCTCGGATGGGATGCGGGAAATACGAGTACATTGTTTGGCATTACGGTTGTAATGGTTGTACTGCACACATTGATCAATGCTTTTGGTGTAAAATTAACAGCTCTTATTAATAACATTGGAATGGTAGCAGAAATTGCGGTGATGATTGTGCTGGCCACTGCGTTGTTTCTTGTCGGTGTACATCATCCAATCACATTTACACTCGAAACGGCGGGAACAGCTGGGGATGGCAGTTATTTGCCTGTATTTCTGACCGCGATGCTCATGTCAACCTGGGTGCTGTTTGGGTTTGATTCTGCTGGCAGTCTCGCAGAAGAAGTAATTGACCCACGCCGCGTAGTTCCGAAGACCATTGTCTCTTCACTTGTGCTTACGTTTTTTGTTGGAGGTCTTGCTCTGCTGGCATTTGTGCTTGCCATTCCAGACCTTGATACAGCTATGCAGTCTAAGGTAGCGCTTTCGTACGTGCTGGAGAGCAATCTAGGACAGGGTGTGGCAAATGGGTTTATTGTCCTGGCAGTGTTGGCGATTTTTGTCTGTGGGACTGCTGTACAGGCAACCGTTTCCCGTCTGTTATATTCATTTGGCCGCGATGAAAAAGTACCGTTTTCTTTCCTGTGGGTGAAAGTATCGCCCAAATATGAAACGCCCATTCCAGCTATTTTGTTTAGTGGGGCCTTTACCATTATCCTGACGATGTCAGCATCTGCTCTGACATACATCGTAAATATCTGCACGATTGGCATTTATTTATCCTACTTTAGTATTTCACTTGGAGCGCTCATCGCCCGCAAGAGGGGGTGGGACGGTACGGCTGCCCCGTGGAATCTTGGGAAATGGGGAAGAACTGTCAATGTGCTGTCGTCTATCTGGGGATTATTTGTAATTGGCAACCTCTGCTGGCCGCGTACACCGGATGCTCCGTGGTATGTCAATTATGCCATGCCACTGCTCGTCGCTGTTGTGATGGCATTGGGCGGGTTGTATTATATGACGATTATCCGTCCAAAAGAGAAAGTAGCTGTATTTGAAGAAACCCTTTCTTCTGCAGAGCTGTCTGAATCGTAATCGATTAAACCGTTACGTAAAAAGTAAGCAGGTGTCTTTCATAGATGCCTGCTTACTTTTTTGCTATGAATTCATAAAGGTGAGTTTTTTTTCGTAATATCGACAACGTTTGGTGGTGAGGGAGTAGGAGAAGGGAGGAGCCGTTCGCTAGGGTACGCTTGCAGGGAAGCGGCTACTGTCCGCTCCGGGAGCCCGACGAACTCGCCCGCAAAGGAAAGCCCACGATGTTGGTTCATCGAAGCATTGCGGGCAAAGGCCCGTTCGTCGTTCTCCCTTCGCTGAGTAGGCGCGTACAGGCGCTCTCTTACTCACCCCTCCCCACACAACGTTTCGATTTACAAAAAGACTCTCGCCGCTAGAATGGATTTGCTCAATAGCCACTGGCTTTTCGAAAGACGGCTTCCTTATTTTTTGACTGCATAGCAAAGCTCAACTTCTTGATATTGCTTGATGGTGTTTAACCAAAGTGTGCTAGGAGCGGGATCGGGTGGGGCAACGGAACGCCTGTACGCGACTCCCCAGCGGCAGGGGACAGGCGAACGGGCTTTTGCCCACAATGCTTCGATGCAATCTCATCGCAGGCATGTTTTGTGGGCGAGTTCGTCTGGCACCTGGAGCGGACAGTCTCAACTTCTTCGTAAGCGTACCGAAGTGACGAGGCCCCACCCGATCCCGCTCCTCCACCACAACCACACATTGTCGATACCACGAAAAAAAAGCCAACGATAGACAACTCGTTGACTCTCAACCATGCACAGATGTTTTGTGCTTAATTTTAAGTCTAGCAAATATAGAGTGTGATTCATACAGGAAAATGATACAAGATCAGTGTGGTTGTCTATGCCTGACCAGTGTATAATTTTCAAAAAAAATAACGGGCATCTAGAATTATTAGAAAATATATACTAGAATAACAATTAAGAATTTTAAATATGAATGAGTATTCATTCAATAGTGAGGAGGCTCGTGTATGGAGAGAGCCATTCGAAAAGCAGCTGTACTCGGCTCCGGTGTGATGGGGGCGGCCATTGCAGCACAGTTGGCGAATGCAGGGATTCAAACGTACTTGCTTGATATTGTGCCAACCGAACTAACGACACAGGAGAAAGCGCGCGGCTTATCGTTGAACGATGCCGCTGTGCGTAATCGTCTGGCGAACGAAGCGAAAGTAAGACTGCTTAAGACGAAGCCGGCTCCACTGTTCACAGCACGAAATGTCGAACTGATTGCGCCGGGAAATCTCGAAGACGATCTAGCTCGAATCGCAGAGGTAGACTGGGTTATTGAAGCGGTAGTGGAAAAGCTGGAAGTGAAGCAAGACTTATGGGCAAAAGTCGAAGCGTACTGGCATCCTGGCATGATTGTCAGTACGAATACATCCGGGGTTTCCATTAACCGGATGATAGAAGGACGCAGTGAAGCATTCCGCCAGTCTTTTCTGGGCACGCACTTTTTTAATCCACCGCGCTATATGAAGTTGCTTGAGATTATTCCGGGACGTGATACAGACGCTTCTGTAATCGCTTTTATGAAGTGGGTTGGTGAGCGTGTGTTGGGCAAAGGGGTTGTACTGGCTAAGGACACGCCAAATTTTATCGCAAACCGGATCGGAACGTATGGACTTATGGTAACGTTCGCAGAGATGATGAGGGACGGATGGACGATAGAAGAAGTAGATGCGATGACCGGAAAGGCAATTGGCCGTCCGAAAAGTGCCACGTTCCGCACGCTTGATATGGTCGGGCTTGATACGTTCGTCCATGTAGCAGGCAACGTATACAGCTCGGTATACAATGACACGGAAAAAGCGGCATTTCAGGTGCCGGAACTATTGCATACGATGCTTGCAAATGGCTGGCTCGGTGACAAAAGCGGACAGGGCTTCTACAAAAAAACGAAAACAGCCACTGGCAAAGAGATTCTGGCGCTTGATTATACGACACAGACATATATGCCGCTCACAAAGCGTAAGTTTGTGGGCGTAGAGCAGGCGAAGGCGGCAGGTGGTCTGAAGAAACGAATCAAGGCGCTTGCATACAGTCCCACTAAAGAAGGGCAATTCGTCTGGAATGTACTGAAAGAGGTGCTGCTCTATTCAGCAGCAAAACTGCCAGAGATCGCCGATGATATTGTGAGTATTGATAACGCAATGAAATGGGGCTTCAATTGGGAGCTGGGCCCGTTCGAGACGTGGGATGTGCTCGGTGTACCGCAGGCGATCGCACGGATGAAGCAGGAGGGCGACGTTATTCCGACCTGGGTGGAAGATATGCTTGCGTCCGGGAAAACGTCCTTTTATACGAAAGAGAGCGCAATACGGTACTATCAGACGCTTGCAGGCGAGCAGCAGGAGGAGGAGCGGGAGCGCGAACAGATGCAACTTGCTGCTTATAAGGAAAAAGCAAAGCCGATTCTTGCAAACCCCGGCGCAAGTCTGATTGATATCGGTGATGGAGTGGCGTGCCTCGAGTTCCATTCTCCCAATAACGCGATTGGGTATGACATTGTGGATATGATGTTCAAGTCGATTGACGAAGTGGAGCAAAACTGGCGCGGGCTTGTCATTCACAATGAAGCGAAGAACTTCTGCGTCGGTGCTAACTTGATGCTGATCTTGAGCGAGGCACAGGATGACAACTGGGATGATATTAATTATCTTGTGAATCGCTTCCAGCAGGCATCGATGCGTATGAAATACGCGCAGCGTCCGATTGTTGCGGCTCCGTTCGGCATGACGCTTGGGGGCGGCACGGAAGTATGCCTGCCTGCTGCCCGTATTCAGGCGGCAGCGGAGACGTATATGGGGCTGGTGGAGGTTGGTGTTGGCGTCATTCCAGGAGGCGGCGGCACGAAGGAAGTGCTGCTTCGTATGACAAAAGCGGCGGATCAAGTCGATTCAAAAGTTGATCTTCAGCCGTTTGTGAACCGGGCATTTGAGACGATTGCGCTGGCTAAAGTATCAACGAGCGGGGAAGAGGCACGCGATATCGGACTGTTGCGGGAGCGAGATGCGGTGTCGATCAATCGTGATCATCTGCTGTATGACGCCAAGCAGGCGGTACTTGCCCTTGATCTGGCGGGATATACAGCACCTCTTGCGGAAGAAGTCCGCGTTGTCGGTGCTGATGGCAAGGCGGTGCTCAAGCTTGGTGCGTATGGCATGTACCAGGGCGGTTACATCAGTCAGCATGACTTGAAGATTGCAGGCAAGCTTGCTCATGTATTAGCAGGTGGCGATGTGAATCGCAGTACGTATGTAAGTGAGCAGTATTTGCTCGATCTGGAACGGGAAGCTTTTTTAAGCTTGTGCGGTGAACCGAAATCACAGGAACGAATGATTCACATGCTGACAAAAGGCAAGCCACTACGCAATTAGAAAGGAGTGGACGTTATGAGAGAAGCAGTACTGGTGGCAGCTGCGCGTACAGCTGTAGGGAAGGCCCCTAAAGGCGCTCTGCGCCATACGCGCCCGGAAGATCTGGGGGCCGCAGTTATTACAGAAGTGATTAAGCGTGCTCCGGGTCTTGCGCCGGAGATGCTTGACGATGTCATTATCGGCTGTGCGATGCCGGAGGGGGAGCAGGGGTTTAATATGGCACGCATCATCTCAGTGTATGCCGGACTGCCGACCACGGTGCCGGGTTTTACGATTAATCGCTTCTGTTCATCTGGATTACAGTCGATTGCGATTGCGGCGGAGAAAATTATGTGTGGATTTGCGGATGTTGTGCTGGCAGGTGGTGTCGAAAGCATGAGTTATGTACCGATGGTCGGCAATAAACCATCTCCACATCCAGACATTGTGGACTTGTATCCGGACGTATATATATCAATGGGGCATACGGCTGAAAATGTCGCGGCACGCTTTGAAGTCAGTCGGGAGGAGCAGGACCGCTTTGCGTTCGAGAGTCACCGCAAAGCGGCGGCAGCTATTGCAGCAGGCAAATTCAAGGACGAGATCGTTCCACTGACTATTAAAGAAAAGCATCTGGATGATAGAGGTAAGCTCCATATTACTGAAAAAGTATTTGATACAGATGAAGGCGTGCGTCCTGAAACAACAACAGAAGGGCTCTCCCGCCTGAAATCACCATTTCGTGTCGGCGGCAGTGTTACGGCGGGTAATTCGTCGCAGACAAGCGATGGGGCAGCTGCGGTTATCGTCATGTCGCGGGAGAAGGCGAATGAGCTTGGGTTGAAACCGCTGGCGATTTTCCGGTCGTTCGTAGTCGGCGGGGTCGATCCGGATGTAATGGGAATCGGTCCGGTAGTCGCGATTCCGAAGGCGTTGAAACTTGCAAGTATTACCCAAGACGATGTGGACTTGTTTGAAATTAATGAAGCATTTGCGTCCCAGGCGGCGTACGTCGTGCGCCATCTTGGTATCGACCCGGATAAGGTAAATGTAAACGGCGGCGCGATCGCACTCGGGCATCCGCTGGGCTGCTCAGGAGCGAAGCTAACGGTTACCTTACTGCACGAAGCAGCACGGCGCGGGGCGCGTTATGGAGTCGTGTCGATGTGCATCGGCGGCGGTCAGGGGGCAGCGGGTGTGTTTGAATTTGTGAAGTAACTTTTGATTACGATAAAGGAGGATTATCATGAGCGTACAGCATACCATTCCAAAAGGCGGTCAGTTTATTCTTGAGGAGGTAGATTTTCAGTCTGTGTTCACACCGGAAGATCTGAATGATGAGCAGAAAATGATTGCGCGTATGACGCGCGACTTCATTGAAGGCGAAGTGGAACCGCACGCAGAAGAGATCGAGAAGCTTAATTATGAATTGACAGTGAAGCTGCTCAGGCAGGCGGGCGAGCTCGGTCTGCTTGGAGCGGATGTCCCGGAAGCGTATGGTGGTGCGGCGCTTGATAAGATTAGTTCGAGTCTCATTGGGGAAAGCATGGTGCGCGGTGGCTCGTTTGCCTTAAGTCATGGGGCACACGTTGGCATTGGTACATTGCCCATCGTATTTTTTGGCACGCCGGAACAGAAGGCACAGTATTTGCCGGCATTGACAACCGGAGAAAAAGTGGCGGCCTATTGTCTGACCGAACCATCTTCCGGCTCTGATGCACTCGGTGCGAAGACGACAGCCATTCTGAATCTAGAGGGTACTCATTACATTTTGAATGGTACGAAGCAGTACATTACGAACGCCGGATTTGCTGATGTATTCATCGTGTATGCAAAAATCGACGGCGAGAAGTTTACCGCCTTTATCGTAGAAAAAGAGTTTTCGGGGGTGAGCACCGGACCGGAAGAGAAGAAAATGGGGATCAAAGGTTCATCTACCTGCCCGCTCATTCTCGAAGATGTGGCGGTGCCAGTGGAAAATGTCCTTGGTGAGATCGGGAAGGGGCATCAGATCGCCTTTAATATTTTGAACGTTGGGCGCTATAAGCTTGGCGTTGGTGCAGTCGGCACGTCCAAATGGGCGATTGAGCTAGCTGTGAAATATGCGAAAGAGCGCAAACAATTCAATACGCCGATCATCAACTTTCCGCTCCTGCGTAATAAAGTGGCAGATATGACGATTCGTACGTATGTAAACGAAAGCATGGTCTACCGCACCGGTGGGTACCTCGACTGTGCAACTGCAAACTTGAACTTGGAGACGTATGCGGCGGCGGAAGCAGCAAAGGCAATCGAAGAGCATGCGATCGAACATTCGATTGTCAAAGTGTTTGCATCGGAGGCACTTGATTTTGTAGCAGATGAAGGTGTGCAGATGCACGGTGGCTATGGTTATATTGCTGAGTACAAGATCGAGCAGATTTACCGTGACTCCCGGATTAATCGTATTTTTGAAGGGACGAACGAGATCAACCGACTGCTCATTCCAGACACTCTGTTGAAACGTGCGATGCAAGGTCGACTCCCGCTGATGGCAAAGCTGCAACAATTACAGAAGGAGTTAGCTGGCTATATGCCGCCACTTGATCTGAGTGAGACATCCGGACTTCTTGAAGCGGAAACAAGTATGCTTGCGTCTGCTAAGAAAATCTTCCTCATGGTTGGCGGAGCAGCTGTGCAGAAATATATGCAGAAAATTGAGGGCGAACAGGAGATTCTTGAGAATCTGTCTAATCTGCTGATTACGATTTACGCGCTGGAATCAGCCTTGCTCCGCGCGAAAAAGACGGCTGTAAATCGCGGGGAAGCAGCAGCGCGTATGCAGGTTCAGATGACGCAGGCGTACTTCCGCGATGTATGGAGTGATCTCGAAGCATGGACGAAAGAAACGTTGCTTGCGGTGAGTGAAGGCGATACGCTGCGCACTCAGCTCTCGATCCTCAAAAAATTGCTGCGCATGCCACCGGTAAATACGATTGCGCTTAAACGTAGCATTGCAGCACGCATCGTGGAGGTCGAACAGTATACGGCGGGAGTGAAGTAGGTGGGCTGGCAGACCATGAACGTTTTCTGTGAAAATGGACGAGGGGGTATGCACGGTGACATTAGTAGACAATCTTGTGCGTGGTGCGACTGATTATCCGATGCGAGCTGCTTATATATATAACGGGAATGAAACGACGTATGAGGAATTATATGAACACGTACGGGATACAGCTTCCTATCTGGCGCAAACAGGGATTGGGCCTGGGGATCATGTGGCGCTTTTGCTCGGTAACTCACCGGAATTTGTCATTGCGTATTATGGGATTTTGCTATCGGGTGCCGCGGTTGTGCCGATCAATCCCTTGTATACGCCGCATGAGATGCTATTTATTTTGCGTGATAGCGGCGTACGAATGGCCATTGCTGCATCTGTGCTTTTGCCTGCATTCGAGGGAGTACGCTCGCAGCTCCCTGAGTTGGAGATGGTTGTGTTGGTAGGTGTAGATGAATGTTCTGTGCCGTGGGCAGTGCCGTTTCCTAAAATGATGGCGCATACAAATCCGGAGTGGACGCCTCCAGTTGTAGATGGGGGAGATCGAGCTGTCATTTTGTACACGTCCGGCACGACTGGAACACCGAAGGGAGCCATTCTTACGCACCGGAATATGGCATCGAACGCGGATTCGATTTCTGAATATTTAGGCGTTTATACAAAAGATAAGTTTGTGGCGGTGCTGCCGATGTTTCACGTCTTCTGCATGACGGTTTGCTTGAACGCGCCGATTGCGAATGGCGCGACGATACTGATTGCGCCGCGTTTCAGTCCGAAACCGCTCATCGAGCTGATCGAGGAGCAACAGGCTACTATCTTCGCGGGAGTGCCAACGATGTATAACTTCATGATGCAGCAGTCAGATGTATCCGCATCGGCGCTATCTTCGCTTCGCATCTGCGTATCCGGCGGTGCCGCCATGCCGGTCGCGCTGCTGCACGGATTCGAGAAGCGGTTCAACAAGGTCATATCGGAAGGGTACGGACTGTCGGAAGCGGCTCCGGTCACGGCATTTAATCCGGTGGAGGGTGTGCGAAAACCGGGTTCGGTCGGGGTAGATATTCCAGGGGTTACGAATAAGGTGGTCGATGCGGAAGGAGGGGAGCTTGCGCGAGGGGAAGTTGGGGAATTGATCGTACAGGGGCCGAATGTAATGGAGGGGTATTTGAATCTGCCGGAAGAGACAGCACTTGCTCTGCGTAATGGGTGGCTCTACACGGGTGATATGGCGTATATGGATGAGGATGGGTATGTGTTCATTGTGGATCGCAAAAAAGACATGATTCTCGTCGGCGGCTACAATGTGTACCCGCGTGAAGTGGAAGAAGTGCTGTACACGCACCCTCTTGTCATGGAAGCGGCGGTCATCGGTGTGCCGGATGAGCGATTCGGGGAACGGATACAGGCGTATGTTGTACGAAAGGACGAATCTTTGACAGAAGACGAGCTGCGCGAACATTGCAGCCGTGATCTGGCTCGTTATAAAGTGCCGAGGGATATTATTTTCATGGAAGAGCTTCCGAAGAACACAACGGGCAAAATTTTGCGCCGTTCCTTGAAAGACCAGATTGTAAAGTAAGCGGGATACCATAAAAAAAGGAGGGACAGCATGAAGCTGCTCCTCCTTTTTTGTGGGCTGGTTTATAATTCAGCAAAACGTGCCAGGATTTCTTCGTGTGCCGGATAGTTATCGGCAGCGAAGTGCTTCTCTGCCCACGCCATCATCTCGTGGCGGCCAACAAAGATGAATGTATCTTCGCCCCACTCGGTCGAAATTTCACGTACAGTAATTTTAGCGCCTTCGACCTCAGCTGTAATCATGTTCCAGTTATCTTCTTTATAGATGATATGTTTTTTTGTCATCGTATCTCAAACCTTTCCTGTCAGTTGATCCGCCTTTAAGTCTAGCGATTGACGCGCTGTTTTGCAACTGATACGCTACTGTTATCGACTATTTTGACGTGAAAAGGTGACAACATATGCTGACAAACGCTCAAATGCGCCGAATTCTTGATACATTTGCTGAGATGTTTCCTGATGCGCATTGTGAATTAACTCATTCTAATCCGTTCGAGCTAACGATTGCCGTGCTTTTGTCTGCTCAATGTACGGATGCGCTTGTAAATAAAGTAACTCCGAATTTATTCGCTAAATACAAAACCCCGCAAGATTATTTGAACGTCCCGCTTGAAGAGCTGGAGCAGGATATTCGAAGCATTGGATTATACCGCAATAAAGCGAAAAACATTCAGAAGCTTGCCCGCTTGCTGCTCGATGAATACGGCGGGGAAATTCCAGAGACGCATGTCGATCTCGTCCGCCTGCCAGGGGTAGGGCGCAAGACGGCGAATGTCGTCGTATCAACCGCATTCGGCGTTCCGGCAATCGCTGTTGATACGCATGTAGAGCGCGTCTCGAAGCGTCTCGGTATCGCGCGTTGGAAGGATACGCCTGTTCAAGTGGAGGAGACGCTGATGAAGCGAGTGCCACAGGAAGAGTGGAGCTTGACGCACCATCGGATGATTTTCTTCGGGCGTTATCACTGCAAGGCGCAAAATCCACAGTGTCAGGTGTGTCCGCTAGTTGACCTGTGCCGAGAAGGAAAGAAAAGAATGAAAGAGAAAGTGAAAAACAATTAAAAATAGATTGACAATTTAACAGTGGTGCTATAGTATAAAAGTATAAATCCGTACTGTTCCATGAAAGATCGCTCTTTCATCTCCAACATGTACGACTCTGACTGACACATTGTAACTCATCACAGCTAACTGAGGAATCGACTGACCCGGGTATGCCAGCCGGGAGCATAAAGCGAGACCGGCCAGTTATATCGTAGCATAGTATGTGCTTCTGATATGACTGGCCTTTTTGTTGTCCATGAGTTTATATCCAGCAGGAACTTTAAGGAGGAATGGAAGATGGACTACAAAGACGAATGCATTTCTTGCGGAAAAGAGTTGGCACCTTGGGAAAGAAATCGCGCGGAGTGTCTCGATTGTCGTGAGATTGCCTGTGAAACATATAGTGATGATGCTGATCATGAGAGCATCACGGAAGATTACGCTTCGTAGTTACGAAAGGGGCTGTCTCAAACGCTGGAATACAGCGACTGAGGCAGCCTCTTTCTTTTCTTGGGGGCAGTTTTCTCCAACGTGTGGTGGAGGAGCCGGGGTCGGGTGGGGCCTCGTCACTTCGGTACGCTTACGAAGAAGTTGAGACTGTCCGCTCCAGGGGCCAAGCGAACTCGCCCACAAAACATGCCCGCGATGGATTCGCATTGAAGCATTGTGGGCAAAAGCTCGTTCGCTTGGCTCCTTCCGCTGGGGAGTCGCGTACAGGCGTTCCGTTGCCCCACCCGATCCCGCCCCTAGCACAGTTTGGATAAAAACCCTCAGGCATAATCAAGAGGTTGAGCTTTGCTATGCAAGTAAAAAATAAGGAAGCGGTCTTGCGAAAAGTCAGTGGCTCTCGAGCAAATCTCTTCTGGCGTCGAGTGGGTTTTAGTAAACCAAAACGTTGTGCGGGGAGTGGGAGAAGGGATAAGTAAGAGAGCGCCTGTACGCGCCTGCTCAGCGCAGGGAGAACAGCGAACGGGCCTTTGCCCGCAACACCTCGGTGAATCAACATCGTGGGTCCTCTTTTGCGGGCGAGTTCGCTGGGCTCCCGAAGCGGACAGTCATTGCTTCCCCGCAAGCGTACCTGAGCGAACGGTTTATCCCTTCTCCCACTCCCTCACCATCACACGTTGGCGATATCACGAAAAGCTGTCCTGTTCTCCATATTCCGGATTTTAGAACAATCTCTGCATGTATGATCCAATGCGCGCAACATTTGGAACTTGACGCGGGAATGTGTACAATAAAAGAGTACGCAAACTACAGGAAGCGGAAGGAGGGAGCGGCTTTGCGCCGCGCTCATACAATGGCTGAAACGACTCAAAAAACACTCCCGAAACGGTCAGAAGTCAAGCAGGAAAACAAGTGGAAGCTTGAAGATATGTTCCCATCGGATGCGGCATGGGAAGACGAATATAAGCAGGTACAGCAGCACATTGAGGAGATGGGTCACTATAAGGGGAAACTAGCACAATCACCTTCAGTGCTTGCCGACTGCTTAAAAACATATGAGAAGCTGGGTCTCGCCATGGAGCGGGTATACGTATATGCCCGTATGCGTCGGGACGAAGACAATACAAATACAACATATCAGGGTATGACGGACCGTGCTGGCTCATTAAATGTCAGCGTGTCCAGTGCCACATCGTTCCTCGTTCCAGAGATCCTAGCGATGCCGGAAGAAAAACTTGAGGACTATATTGCAGATCCCGTACTTGCATCGCATACGTTCTATTTAAAAGAAATCAAACGTCAAAAAGCACATGTCTTAAGTGCGATTGAAGAACAGATCGTCGCGCAGGCAGGTGAGCTGGCGCAGGCACCGCAGACGATTTTTGGGATGATCAACAATGCCGATATGGTATTCCCGACGATTACGGATGAACATGGGAACGATGTGCAGATCACGCACGGTCGCTACATTCAATTGATGGAAAGCCAGGACCGCCGCGTGCGTCAGGAAGCGTTCAAGGCGGTGTATGATACGTACGGCAAGCAGAAAAATACAATTGCGGCTACCCTGAATGCAAGCGTCAAAAAAGACGTATTTTACGCACGTATTCGTAAATATCCATCGGCACTGGCGGCGTCACTTGATGATGACAACATCTCAACTGATGTGTATACGAACTTGATCCAGGCTGTACGTGATAACTTGCCAGCGATGCATCGCTACGTGTCACTTCGCAAAAAATTGCTCGGTGTCGATGAATTGCATATGTATGACTTGTATGTACCGATGGTCGGCGAAGTGAAAATGGACATTCCGTACACAGAAGCCGTCCGTCTTGTTAAAGAAGGACTTAAGCCGCTCGGTAGTGAGTACGGGCATGTGCTTGATGAAGCGTTCACATCTGGCTGGGTTGATGTATACGAGAACGAAGGGAAAACAAGTGGTGCGTATTCCTGGGGAGCATACGGTACCCATCCGTATGTGCTGATGAACTACCATAACAATGTGAACAACTTGTTTACACTCGCTCATGAGATGGGCCATGCGATGCACAGCTATTACAGTGATAAAACACAACCATATATGGACGCGCAGTACAAAATTTTTGTGGCAGAAGTAGCTTCCACACTGAATGAATCGCTTCTTATGGATTACATGCTTAAAAACACGAAAGACCCGCGCCAGAAAATGTATCTGCTTAATCATTACCTCGAACAATTCCGTGGCACGGTATACCGCCAGACGATGTTTGCGGAATTCGAGAAGCTGACACATGAGAAGGTAGAAGCGGGCGAACCGCTCACACCGGAAACACTGTGCAGCATGTACTACGATTTGAATAAAGATTACTATGGTCCGGATATGGTCATCGACGAAGATATTAAAATGGAATGGGCACGTATTCCGCATTTCTATAACGAATTTTACGTGTATCAGTACGCGACCGGATTCTCCGCGGCTACAGCCCTGTCCCAGCAAATCCTCGGCGAAGGCGAGCCTGCGGTGAAACGCTACTTGAACTTCCTATCAAGCGGCGGCTCCGATTATCCAATCGAACTGCTGCGTAAAGCTGGAGTCGATATGGCATCTCCTGAGCCAGTCGTCCAAGGACTCGCGGTATTCGCTCGTCTGCTCGATGAGATGGAGAAACTCGCCGAAGAGGTTGGTAAGTAAAAAGTATCGTGCTATAAGGAGTTGTCCCGCTTGTTAGTGGGGCAGCTCTTTTTTTGGAATCACGCGACTTTGGTGGTGGGAGGAAGAGAAGATGGGAGTCGTTCGCCGTTCTCCTTCCGCTAGGTAAAAAGCGTACAGACGCTCTCTTGCTTCCCTCTTCTCTCCTCCCAACAAAGTTGGGATTCAAAAAATATGGTTATGTTACCGCTTCAAATCGGATGATAAGGAACGTGTAAAAGTTGTTTACCACATACAAAACGTGATACTTGGCATGGTTTCATTTTTAGATAGCAAGGAATATGGGAACACCAAGGCGAATAAGAAACACATGTTGGTTACTTCATGCTTGCTTCAAAGCACAGAAATAAATTATTCACTTCGCATTAAGGGGGAATAATTATTGGATAAAAGGATTCGCATTAAGGGGACTAAAATTCTTTTTCTTACCTTTTTTTTGACTTTTCTGGTTTATGCCGTATACCATTTGTATTTACTTCACGGACCACGACAAGCTCATTATCATCAGGCTGCAAGTATCTCTCTTGAACAAGAGAAATTAGGAGGTATAAAACTATTCCAGAGTATTAAAACAATATCACCGCCTTCGACTCCAACCAATGATAATCACTTATTTGACTACTATACATGCGGGAACGGTATAACCGTGGCAATAGAACGTGGAGACGAGAAAATCATACGTATAATCACTTCAAATTCCGACAAGAGCATGAAAACTGCTAAAGGAATTGGAATTGGCAATGAAAAAGAAGAAGTAATTTCTGCTTACGGACCTTCCTTTTATACAAGAGAAGAGTTTGGTCTTCCAATTATAGGCTATATTGATAAGACAAACCATCGAACATTAGAATTTTGGTTGTCTGGAAACAATATCACCATGATTCGTTATGATATAGATAGCATGGATTAATTTAAAACCTGTTGGGCGAAGCCGTACAAAACTTGCGCTTGAGCGCGGACTACCCAACTGTCGGCAGGAGTGGAGAAGGAAGGCGCTATGGAACGCTTTTACGCGCTACCCAGCGAAAGGGGGCAGGCATACGGGCATTTGCCCATAACTCTTCCGCGCACAAACATCTCGTCCTTTTATGGGCGAGTATGCCTGAACCCTGGAGCGGTCAGTCTCCACTTCCCTGCAGAGCGTACCCAAGTGACAAAGCGCCTTCCTTCTCCGCTCCTCCACCACACGTTGGACAGCTCCATCCGCCTCTCAAGCGCATTTTTTACAGCCCTCGCCCCCAACTTTTTTCCTCCAAAACACTAATTTAGAAAAATAGTTCTAATGTCGGAAAACTATTCTCGAACTCGTGCGTCTAAGTATAATGTTCAGCTTGTCGTTCCATTGGAAGAAGAGATCGGAAGCAACACAGACAAACAAGGGAGCGAGATAGACAGATGAAAAAACATAATTGGCTGTTCCTGGCATTGATGCTGGTCATTGGCCTGATCATGCCGGGAGCAGTAAAAGCTGAGGTGCCAATGACGCTGGTTGTCAACGGGAGCGTTGTAAAACCAGATGTACCACCACAGTTTGTTGAAGAACGTACATTTGTGCCATTATATTTTGCGGGACAAGCGTACGGAGCAGATGTTACATGGGATGAGTCGAGTCATACGGTTACAGTTAATGACCGTAAAGGCAAGATCATTACGATGAATCCGGGTTTTCGCACGGCGTATATCAATGGTGCGAAAGTGATACTGGATCAGGCGCCGCTTGTGATTAACAACCGGACCATGATACCGCTGCGCCAAATTGGCGAATGGCTGGGAGCGACAGTCGGTTGGGACCAGGCATCAAGCACCGTTATCGTTAACAGTAAGCAGTCGCTTGCTATTAACGGTCGTACTTTGACAGCACCTGTATACCAGCTGCCGTACGGTCGTTTCGTATCCATTAATGAAATGGCCAAGCCGCTTGGGTATACCGTAAGTACCGGGAACGGGAAAGTGGTTCTCGAACAAGGAACAGAGAAGTACACCATTGCACAAGCTGATGCCTCAAATACGAACGGATGGCGCCTGATTGATGGACAATATGCGCTTACGCCAGAGTTTCTTTCACAAGTAATCGGAGCGAAGGCAAGCTGGAACGAAGCAGGAACGGCAGGCACATTGGACAAGCTGCAACGCATTACCGGATTTTCTGTGACAGATAACGGGGTACGGGTAGAGACAGAAGGGAAGATGACGTTCAGTCACTTCTATCTGGATAGTCCGGATCGGATCGTTATTGATTTTAACCACGCGCGTATAGACGAGTCGATGCCTGCCCCAGCGGTGAGCGGCAAGGTGAAGGCGGTACGCTTTAGCCAGTACAGCACAGCTCCAGATCGAGTACGTGTCGTCGTTGAGATGACGAAGCATTTCGGATACGAGGTATCAGCAGCTGACGGAGCAACGAATGTACGTATTACGGATAACGTTATCGCACCGGTCGTGCCAACACCAGTACCGACACCAACACCACAGCCGACTCCGCCGACAACAAATAATGGTACATTCACTATCGTTTTGGATGCGGGACACGGTGGAAAAGACACCGGTGCAATTGGAACGGCGAATAATACGGAGAAATCACTTGTTCTAGCTGTTACGAAGCGGATGAAGCCGCTGCTTGAGCAGAACAAAAATTTCAAAGTGATTATGACACGGGAAGGCGATACATACCCAACGCTTGACGATCGAGTTAACCTGGCAAATAGCGTGAATGCGGATCTATTCATGGCGATTCATGCGAATTCGGGCCCGGTGAGTGCTCATGGTACAGAGACGTATTATACAGCGGCCCGCAGCAAGGAGCTTGCCTCCATCGTACATCGCCACTTGATTGAGGCGACCGGCTTTACTGACCGGGGTGTGAAGACAGCTAACTACTACGTAACGAAAAACACAAACATGCCGTCAACATTGATCGAAATCGGATTTTTGACTAATACATCTGATAACAAGCAAATGCTGGACGCAGATTTCCAGCAGCGCGTCGCAGAAGCGATGGTAGCAGCGATTACCGAGTATTACAACTTGCATCACTAGTGTGAAAAAGAAAGGCTCTTCTGAAAATAAGAAGGGGCCTTTCTTTTTTTGCAAAGTTGTCTAAGATAAGTGGAAGCAAAACCATATCATGGGGGGACCTACATATATGACTTGGCAGCGTTTGCGTCCATTTGTATTTATTACAATTGGTGGATTTTTGTATTCGATTGCTGTGAATTTGTTTTTTGTCAGCAATAAGCTTGCGCAAGGGGGCGTCACCGGGATTTCGCTTCTGTTGCATTACATGTTTAATACCCCGGTTGGGTTGTTTATTATCCTGTTGAATATCCCGGTCTTTATTCTCGGATATATTATACTCGGTAAAGGATTTTTGTTGCGCAGTGCTTATGGGATGATTGCTGTATCGGTTCTGATCGATGTGACAGCATCATGGAAAGTTCCACCGCTTGAGAACGTTATCCTCGCTCCACTATATGGCGGCATTATTGCCGGAATCGGGATGGGGCTTGTGTTCCGTGTAGGTGGTACATTAGGTGGCGGTGATATTATCGCACGAGTGTTACAACAAAAGTTTCACAACATTGATCTTGGTAAGTTTTTGTTCGGGATTGATTTTACGATCATCGCGATTTCTGCGCTTGTGGTGACGGTAGAGAAAGCGATGCTTACCATTGTGGCGGTGTACGTTGCCTCTCGTGTCGTGGATCTCATTCTGTCTGGCTCTCAGAAGCAGCGAAGTGTCATTATTATTTCTAGCAAGCCGGATGAGATTACGGCACAGATTCACCAGCATTTGGTGCGTGGTGTGACCATGTTGCATTCGATGGGTGGCTATTCACGTCGGGAAGGAGAAGTGCTGCTTGTCGTCGTGCAGTTGTATGAAATGGATCGGTTGCGCCGCATTGTCAGTGAGGTAGATGAGCGAGCCTTTATTTTGGCGTTCGAGGCTAAGGAAGTACAGGGAGAAGGATTTAGCTTTCCATCTCCTGCTAGACAGCATCTTGAACCATAGCATTACACAAAAAAACGAGGCTGTCCCGAAAGTCAGAACATGACGAACGGGGTAGCCTCGTTTTTCTTAGTGGAGGTTTTTTTCAAAGTGTGGAGGAGGAGCAGGATCGGGCGGGGCCTCGTCACTTCGGTACGCTCGCTACGGAGTGGAGACTGTCCGCTCCAGGTGCCAGACGAACTCGCCCACAAAACATGCCCACGATGTATGTGCATCGAAGCATTGTGGGCAAAAGCCCGTTCGTCTGCCTCCTTTCGCTGGGGAGTCGCGTACAGGCGTTCCGTTGCCCCGCCCGATCCCGCTCCTAACACACTTTGGTTAAACATCATCAAGCAATATCAAGAGGTTGAGCCTTGCTATGCAGGTGAAAAATAAGGAAGCCGTCTTTCAAAAAGTCAGTGGCTATCGAGCAAATCCATTCTGGCGGCGAGAGTTTTTTGTAAACCAAAACGTTGTGCGGGGAGTGGGAGAAGGGATAAGCAAGAGAGCGCCTGTACGCGCCTGCTCCCGGAGCGGACAGTCCTAGCTTCCCCGCAAGCGTACCGAAGCGAACGGATTATCCCTTCTCCCACTCCCTCACCACCACACGTTGTCGATTCTACAAAAATAGGCTACCCCGTTCGCCATGTTCTGGCTTTTAGGATAGCCTCCTTGTGTGGAAATCTAGCTAAAACTTTTAATTCGTTCTTTTCTCTTCTTCCCTCTGTACCACTTTGGGGTGTCGAAGAGGTACAGAAGGGATATTGTCGGGAGTTGGAAGTATAATGAAACGCCGAACAATCGGGATATGTGGTACAATCCGGTAGGCCAGCTTACGAATCGGGAGACGCATGGTAATCATGCCGGCCATAATGCCGATCAACGCTCCCGCTACTACATCAAGCGGATAATGAACGCCTACATAGATGCGCGAATACGACATAATCAGTGCACATGGCAGTGCCCACCAGAGCGTACGCGGGAATAATCGGTATAGAACATACATAGAAACAAAAGAAGAGACCGCATGACCGGATGGGAAGGAATGAGAGATCGGCAACTCAACAAGCTGGCGAACTGTATCCTCCACAAGTGGTGGACGAGGTCTTGAAATGAGCGGTTTAAAAATATTTTCGAGAACGCCACCGATACCGATCCCGACAAGCAAGGTTACACCTGGACGAAGGCCCAGTCTGCGGCGCTGCCAGAGAAGAACAAACGCGACGATAAACCAGAAAATTCCTTTGTCACTAATGCGAGTAGCGAGTATCATAAGTGGATCAAGAACAGGGCTATACAGTTGTGTGTTCAGCCAGTAAAAAAGCCATCTGTCAAACGAAAGTAATGCGTCCATTTGTATATACCACCTCTAAAAATCAGAAAAAATGTGCTGGTAGATAAATAAAACGTTCTTGTTTTTCTTGATAAATGCGATAAGATAAAGGATGACAGATTTTGCTCGGAAAGTAAAGAAGACTAATGGGAGAGGGAGACGTCTGGTGTTATATCCTAATTCGAAACAATTGGAACGTGTAAGCAAGCGGCGTTCATTCTCGCCTGCGACTCTCTGGCAGAGAGCTCTTGCAAAGCGTTGGATTCGTTCCATGGTATTTGTCACATATGGCTTTGTTGTACTGTTGATGTGTGCGCTTGGCTGGTTTTACTTTACCAAGCAAGGGACACATGTGCGCGGGATCGTAGCAGAGGCGGTCTATACATCGAAACAAACAAAATACACCTGGCTCCTTGTTGGACAAAGCGGGGTAGAAAAAATTAAAGAGAGCTTCCTTCGCCAGGCAGAAGAAAACTACCTTGCCAAACAGAATATGAGCTTGGTAAAGGTGGCGACGCCTCCAAGCTCTGAACTTGTGCCATCGCAGCTTGTACGCGTAGAAGATATTAAAGGGGAAAACTACGTCGGCAAGATTATGTACGTCAAAGATCCACGCTACATTCATGTAGTGGCAAGTAATAACCCGGGCGGTGAGAAGCTAAGCAACATGGCGATACGCCACAATTCGCTCGCTGCGATTAATGGCGGGGGGTTCTTCCTGGCGGATAAGCAAGCGAGCATGAGTGGACCGGAATATGAGAACATCGACTATATCATGGAGCCACTAGGCATTGTGATGAGTGAAGGGAAGCTAGTTGAAGGTACGAACCAGCCAACGAATGATATTGTTGGTTTTACTAATCGCGGTGTGCTAATCAGCGGTCGTTACACATCTGAAGAGATGAATAAGCTCGGTGTGCGAGAAGCGGTTAGTTTCTTGCCGCGTTTAATTGTGAATGGCAAACGGATGATTACGGAGAATGACGGAGGATGGGGAGTAGGACCGCGTACGGCAATTGCCCAGAAGGCTGATGGAACCGTGATGTTTCTCGTGATTGATGGTCGTGCAATTCACAGCTTTGGTGCCACCTTGCGCGATGTGCAGGAAGAACTGCTTGCGCGTGGTGCGGTGAATGCTGTAAATCTAGATGGCGGATCTTCATCTGGTATGTATTACAAGGGCAAGCTCATTACTACACCATCCGGCATACATGGAGAGAAACCGCTGCCGAATGCATTCGTGGTATATAATCCAGAAGCAGAACCAGACGGCGTAGCCGCTGCGATGGAACAGGGCAAGCCGCGTTCATAAAAAAACGGGTGGGCATTCGTGCTCCCACTCGTTTTTTTGTTTCTGGCATTTAAATCTTCAGGTCAAGACTTTGGCCGATATGGGGCGTAACGCTTTGCTCCATAAGCTGAATCATCTCCGTGCTCTGGGCAGTTTGTGTGTCCATCGCTTTTTTCAGAACCGATACACCGACCTGATTGGACAGGGAAGCCGACGATAGCGAGGTAGACAGTGCAGCAATATCCATATGATCACCTCTTTTCGCTGAAATGGTTGGATACGTGCGTACACTATACATATCGTCAGAAAATCGGACAAACCAAAGGGGAAAATAAAAATGAATACAGTAGGAGAGAAAAAAAGTACACATTCTGTCCGGACTGGTATCGCATATGCAGCCGCAGCATATGTTACGTGGGGGCTTCTCCCCCTGTACTGGAAGCTGCTAAAAAGCGTTCCACCTGGTCAGATTCTGGCACACCGGATTATCTGGTCATTTTTGTTTACGCTTATTCTACTTGTTATCTGGAAACGGGGCGCTGCATTGAGGCAGGCGCTGACAAGTTGGAAGACGCTATTTGTGATGCTTTTGTGCGGTGTGCTTATTAGTGGCAACTGGTTTATTTATATATGGGCAATCAATCATGATCATATTGTCGAAACGAGTCTTGGATATTATATCAATCCGTTGTTCAGTGTATTACTGGGAATGCTTGTCTTAAAAGAGCGGATGAATATCTGGCAGCAAGCCGCGCTGCTTTTAGCTGCCTGCGGTGTGACGATTCTTGCTGTACAGTATGGCAAAATCCCATGGGTTGCGCTGGCACTCACTTTTTCATTCGGTCTGTATGGACTGGCCAAAAAGCTGCTCGCATCGATTGATTCTACTGTCGGCTTAGCACTTGAGACACTGTCGGTTATGCCGGTAGCACTCGGATACGTTCTGCTGACTGAAGCAAGGGGAGACGGTGTATTTGGGCAGGCTTCGCCTGTTGAGACGCTTCTTTTGATCGGGGGTGGAGTTGTTACAGCGTTCCCGCTGCTCTGGTTTGCCCAGGGGTCAAAGACGGTGCCATTGTCCACGATGGGATTTGTGCAGTATATATCTCCGACGATCACACTTGCGTTGGGCGTATTTTTGTTCCATGAACCGTTTACGACTGTGCATTTGGTTAGCTTCTCTTTTATCTGGAGTGGGCTCGCGTTATATTCATTGTCCTATACGCCGTGGCTTACGCGTTTAGCTGCCTCACATTCGGTAAAAGAAGAGAAAAATGTCTCGAGATAGGTGTAAAGAAAGCAGCGGATTTTGGGCAGATGCTCTGAAATCCGCTGCTTTTTTGAAGAGGGCTACAATTTTTTGACGGTAAACATATCTTGCAGTACAAGCCAGTTCTGAGGAAATTCGTTGCCAAGGACCCAGTAGCTAAATCCGCGCAGGCCAAGGCGTGCTCCGAGTAAATAGCGAGCACGGATACTGCGTGCGTCCTCGAACCAGACGACGTGCTCTGCACCGTCTTTATCATAATAGTGGAAGTAGGGTGCTTGGTCTTTCTGGTCATAGGAAATGGCTGCGTTATTCGTAAGTGCGATTTCAAGCGCCTGCTGTGGGCTTACACTGCGTGCCCAGCGGCCTGGCTGATAGGGGAGCGTCCAGTCATAGCCATACAAGTTTATGCCCATCATGATTTTATGCGGTGGGATTTGTGAGACAGCGAAGCGGAGAACTTTCTCGACTTCACCGATAGGGGAGACAGCACGTGGTGGGCCTCCATACCTTATAACAGGCACTCCTAAAAATAAATTTATTCTTGCCTGTTATTCTGGAACAAGATATGCTATACTGCATATAGAAGTTAATTATATAAGCGTAGAATAATTCACGTGTTATCAGGGACTATGTTTCTCAGTGTATATGTGGTTCCTGATAATATGTGAATTTTTATTTTCTACGGTAAATATAAGAAGCATATTATATTATAATTTTTGGAGGTTCTATCATGAACACAGGTACAGTAAAATGGTTTAATGCAGACAAAGGTTTCGGTTTCATCGAACGCGAAGGTGGAGATGACGTATTCGTTCATTTCTCAGCGATCACTGGAGAAGGCTTTAAATCTCTTGAAGAAGGCCAACGCGTAAGCTTTGACATCGTTCAAGGCAACCGTGGCGACCAAGCTGCAAACGTTACAAAATTATAAGATCAGACTTCTATTGCAAAATAGATACAGAAGCTGCTGGCACATGATGTCAGCAGCTTTTTTATTCATAAAAAAATAGCCTATAGGCTATTTGGTTCATGCTTCGTTATTCTGTTTCATCGTCTAACAAATGTTTGGCCTCGGCTTCTGTTACTCCGTTCACCAGCACAAGCTCGCTAATTAAAATTTTTTTTGCGCTGTCGAGCATTTTCTTCTCACTTGAATTCAGCGCTTTTTCCTGCCTTCTTCGCATTAAATCCCGAACGACTTCAGCGCATTCGCACGTAGTTCCTGTACGCATTTTATCCATGTTTAAGCGGTAGCGCTGACTCCAAGGAAGCGATGTGTCGGGCTGTCCGTTATGAAAAGTATCGAGCACATTTTCCATCGTACTTTGGTCTACAACCAGGCGAATGCCAAGAGCGGATACTTTGCCTACAGGCACAAGTAGCTGCATACTGCCAATCGACATGTGTATCACATAGTAGTTCTCTTTCTCCCCAAGGATTTCTTTTTCTTCTATTGCTTCGATTATGCCAGCACCATGCATCGGGTACACAACCTTATCACCAACCTGAAACAACAAATCCACCTCCCAATAGACTATCCAATTTAAGAATAACATAGATAGTGAGTATTAGCAAAAATAAAATAATATCATAAATAAATAAATTGAGTCAATAATTTTATGAAAATAAGTGGAATCAGTTAAAGGTGAGTTCGATAATCTCTACCTGCTTATTTTTGCGGTTTTTGCGCTGCTCATCAGGTAAGTTCACGATCATTCGTTTCACTAATAAGTATACGATATGCTTCTTCTCTTCCGGGGTGGCATACGGCCATATGCGCCGTGTGTTCGTAATAATCTCGATTAACTCTTCTTGAGACAGTGACATCTCCTGTACACCGTAGGATTTGAGCTTTTGCTTGATGCTGGCTTCTTGTTCTTGCAGTTTTCCAACCCCCTCACGCAATTCCTCAAGTTCGATCAACCCTTCCGAGAAGGCGATTTGCAGTCGCTTGCGCCGATTATTCATTTTCTTTACCTCGGCTTCTAAACGATCTTGCTCAGAGCGTTCTTTTTTGTGCGATGACTTTTGTGTTGTTTTAGCAACAGTCGAATACGAATCTGTGATCTGATCCAATCTCTCTGTAAATGCTTCCTCAACGAAGTAGTCGGTTAGAGCAGGACAATTGCATTTTTTGAACTTTACATTCTGACATAAATATTGCCGAATGACGTATCCACTTTTTTTGCTAACGGTATGACCTACCATACTGCCCCCGCATCGAGCGCAGCGAAGAAGGCCGGAGAAAACATACGTGGATGAAACCTGACGGGGATGCATGGATCGTTTGCGCTGCATAATAAGCTGCACCTGTTCAAACGTTTCTTTCTCGATGATAGCTGGGTAGACACCTTCAAGCAAAATCCAGTCTTTAGAGGCATTTAGCTTGGTCCCGTCTCCATAGTCTTTATAATTCCATCGTAGAGCGCCATAATAAGCAGGGTTGTTGAGAATATCAAAAATCGCGGTGCGTTTAAACTCATTGCCTTTTTTAGTGCGGTAGCCCAGTTGGTTGCATTCTACAGCGATTGAGACCATGCCAGTACCTTGTAGATAGCGGTCATATATAAAGCGGACAACAACGGCTTCTTTTTCATTTATGACAAGTTTTTGATTGACTAGCTCAAAGCCAAATGGAGGAGGGCCGCCAGGGCGTCGTTCTTGACGTGCCATTTGCTCCATACCGAAGCGAACACGTTCTGCTAGGTTCTCCCTTTCCCATTGCGCTAACGCGGCTACAAGGGTCAAAAACAGGCGTCCAATCGCACTTGTCGTGTCGTATACTTCGGTTGCGGATTTGAACTTTACTCCGTGTTTCTCGAAGTCTTGCAGCAACTGGTACAAGTCCAATACAGAACGGGTGAGGCGATCGAGGCGGTATACGAGTACGATGTCAACTTTTCGATGGCTAATATCGTGCATCATGCGTTGTAACTCCGGGCGGTTCGTATCCTTGGCTGATACACCTTCTTCGATGTAGTAGTCGAATATATCCCAGTCCTGCGATTGAACGTACTGAGTCAGCCGTGCCTTCTGGGCGGGTATCGAGAAGCCTTCTTTCGCTTGTTCATCTGTGGAAACGCGGACGTAAATTGCTACACGCATGATAGCCCCCCCGTTTCTTATTTTGTTATTTCAATCTTTTGTATTTTTGTCAGTAGTTAAATATTACTTTTTACCAAAGATTAATAGAAAAAGGACATCGTTTGAAGTAAACAATGTCCTTGGAGGTGTATGATTGTTATTTTGTGCTGAGTTTTTTTAGTACCTTAATTGTTTCGGTATGAGCACTCTCGTGGTATAAGCTCAGAGTAAGAATTTCGCCAACCGTATTCATCGCTAAGCCAGGAAACGCAAAAGGGGTAGTAAGAGTCTCGGTTAACCGATTTTCGAGTTTTTCTTTAATTCGGACTGGTTGCTCTTGTAATAGCTCGATGATCTCAGATAACGTTGGGGACTGGATTGTCCAATCAGCTGGCTTGGTTCCTAATCCGAATAATTCTTTAAATCCATCCGGGATTAGCTTTGGCTCGTCAATAAAATGAAAAGCGAATTGTTCCTGAGCCAAGTAAATGTGGCCGAGATTCCAGCGAATGTTGTTATTGAATCCTTCCGGTATGATATCTGCTTGTTCTTCTATTACGTCTTGTGTGATGCGTAATGTAACATTCCGTGCAAAGTTCAAGTGGTCAAATAAAAAGTTTTCCATTCTTCTCACCTCGGGATTGGATTAAGGATAGTATCTATAAAGTATTGTAAACTAGATGGCTTTACACAGCTACAGAAAGCCGATATACATTATAAAATCATAGGGCAGTCCTTATTGTCCTACCCCATATCTTTAAGTAAGAAGGGGGAGGAGGATATGCAACCTATTCATACGACGATTGTTTCTGGAACGCGTGTTATTTTCAACTCGCCACCGGAGGAAACCTTCAGGCAGTACTTCGATTACCTTGCAAACTCAGGCATCCCGGAGCGTGTTAAAACTGCGGAAGAAAAAGAAAGAGCCGAACAAGAGGGTGCTAAGTCCATTACCGGGTAAATCCCGGACTTTTTCTCCGGTACAAGCCTATAAAAAAGACAGCGGAAAAAGATAACCGCTGCTTTCGATTAATACGCTTATTTTCCAGAGTGTTTGCTAATTTCGTTAATTAAGAAAACGCCTTTAGAGTCTTTTACGACAACAAAATTTTCATCGATACCAGAACTTCCTACTGAACGATTTTCTTTTTTACTGTGATAGGTGATGACAGCTTTCCCTTCTACTGTGTACAGATCTTTTTGCTGTGATACGAATTTTGCTTCAATCGAATCGACACTTGCTTTTACTTGATTTTCCTTAAATGCTTTTTGCTTTGTCCCTTCATTTTTTGAATCGCTTTTGCAAACGATGGGGTTAAATATTTTTCAGGTGTTTTATAAGCAGATGGATCGGTGTAATCAATACTTCCTTGTGCTTTCAGGTATTGTTTGACTGCCTCAGTAGCAGCTTGCTTTTCACTCTCTGGAGTGCTTGTTGATACTTGATTTTGTAACTGTTCCTTTTGAGGTGTAGACTTTGAGGAGTCAGCCGCCTTTTCTCCACAACCTGCAACTAGTGAACCAAGCAGCAGCAGGGCGATGGAGGAAGTAATAATATTTTTTTTCACAGTAATCTCTCCCTATTATGTGTATTTGACATCGTAATAATCTTAATACTTTTAGCAAAAAAATAAATGAATAAATTTACCAATAAAAAACCCCCTACATATTCCAGATGTCGAGGAGATTATCTGTTCTGATTTATTAGGTGTATTTTACCTATTTATAATGGGGTTAGGAAGTGGTTGCAGGTAAATAATCCTGCATGATAAATTGTTTATCGGAGGTGTTTTACTATGATAAAGATAATTTTTCATATTCATGATAGAGGTGAAGATAACTGGCGCCATGAATCTCTAGAATTTGCTACACTACCCTCAGTAGGTGAGTATGTAACAACCGGTCTACGTTCGCCATGGTATAGAGTTGAACTCGTAGTACATACCCCTTTTCCATGTGAAAGCGATGCTGAAGTATATGCTGTAAAAGTGGATTATAATGAAATACAAAAGAACCTATCATAGATCAAATTTTCCAAACGGAGCGATGTTTTCATACTCTTGAAGAGAGGGATAAATGCCTAATAATAGCACATCCTATCCAGACGGAGGTGGATAGTGATGTGGATACTATTGGGGATCATAGCTGCGATTATTTTGTGGAAATTATTTAAACTGACGGTTATGGGCCTATTTTTACTCCTTGTTATTGGTGTAATCGTAGGAGCGATGCCGATGTTCCGAAAAAAACAAAGAATCGATAAGTAAAGACAAAACAACGATTCGGGGGCTACTACAGCTCCCTTTTATTTTGTCCTGGAAAGCTCGGTGCTAAGCGGGCTTTTTGTTCTTGATACGAAATAAGAATACTTATGATACAGTGTGGTCCACCGCTCCATCCCCATTCATATGTCATAATGATCACAAAATCGACGATCCGCCCATGTGCTGCATAATCATGTGCCCCGTGCCATGCTCCGGTTTTAATATCAAACGACTTCGGTGCAAGGGCAGTTGAAATTAACAGCCCATGATCATGCATCACCTTCGTCATGCGTGTAAGAAACGCATTATACAACTGGCGTTGCTGCGGATAAATGCGCTCAAAATCAACATTCACAGCACGGTATCCTTTGTCTTGAGCGATATCCAGTACGTTGGTGAATAGCTTATCCTGTAGCTCTTTGCTGGTGAGAATCGCGCTTGCTGTGTCTGGATTGAAGTTTCCGCCCTCAAAATTTGTAATGACCATCATCGGAGCAATCTGGTTGGCGTTTGCCTCCTTAATGGCAGGCTCATCATTGATTGGAACAAGCGAGGCATTTGGCTGTACGTGATAGCTAAATACGGATAAATACGTAAGGTCTGGTCCTACACTACGGACGATAGGGACATCGCGGTCTGCACCGTGTGGCTCGAGGTATCCGTTCGTTTCTACAACACCGAATTGTTTTGTTGCCGCCGGAACAAGCAGAACCTGCCCAATTGTTAGCACATACGGTGCCGGTAGCGGGTTCATCGTCAGGATTGCTTCTACCGTTGTACCAAAGCGGCGGGCAATCGTATACAGGGAATCCCCCGGTTTTACGACATAGCGACGCACCGCAGTCGGAATGACGAGCGCCTGCCCGACAATAAGACGGTCCGGGGTTTTCCATTTGTTAACCGTAGCGATTTCTTCCGGGTTTACACCATATTGCTGGCCGATTGACCATAGTGAATCCCCCGGCTTTACAACATAAATATCCACCAGGCATTCCTCCTATATAAGAATCAGGATAGTGTATTCAGCATACGCCTATTCGGAAACATGACAGAAAATAATGAGTAATACGAAAATAAAAGGTGAGAGAAAAAATGTGTAAATAATAAAGCATCTAGGTAAATACTAAGCACATTACGACAAATACTACACAGAATAAAGGAGGCATTACACATGTCATTTTTATGGTCTTTGATTGTAGGTGGTGTAATTGGGTGGGCGGCAGGAGCAATGCTTGGCCGTGATGTTCCAGGTGGCGTCATTGGAAATATTATTGCTGGTTTTATCGGGGCGTGGATTGGGACCGCTCTGCTCGGCAGCTGGGGTCCTGTAATCGGTGGCTTTGCGATCATTCCAGCTATTATCGGGGCAGTTGTTCTCGTGCTTATAGTGAGTATGGTTATGCGCAGTATGGGGCGTAGCCGTAACTCATAAATCATAACACCTGCACAGCATAAGGAGCTGTCCCGTTACGATTTGGGACAGCTCCTTGTTTTTTGTGCCTTATGCTTTTGTTTTTGTCTGCATGTAATGATACATCCCTTTGGCGTTCATTTCGATATCGAACTCAAATGCTTCCAGCACCGGATCTCCAGCTTCTATGCCGAGCGCGGCCAATTCCTCGTAGAAGTAAGTACGTAACGCTTCGATCATCTCCTCAAGTGCTCCGCCGTCACGATACGTTTGCTCTGCTACGCGTGCGTATCCTTCCGTGCGGCGAAGGTTATCGGCAATGACCTGCCGGGCATTGCTGTGATGACCGTAGTGCGTTAAATAAATGTACTCAAGGTCAAGCTCTGCGAATCGACGTAAGGTTGTGCTCATTGCATCTGGGTCGAACTGGGTCGGAGAGGAGGTCGGTGCATAAAACTCCATGCCTTTCACGTCGGTGAAGCGCGGGAATGTAATGCCAATCGCATCCCCGCTGAAAATCCCCCGGCTTGCTGCATCATACACCGCATAATGATGGTATGCATGACCCGGACTATCATAAAACACAAGCGTTCGGTTCTCCCCAATCGATAGTTCCATGCCGTCGTCAGCAACGATAATCCGCTCCTCAGCAATTGGCAGAATCGGGGCAAATAGACGGTCAAATGAGTCACCGTACACCGCGCGGGCACCCGCAATTAATTTGGTTGGATCAATCATATGGCGCACACCGCGCGGGTGGACGATTAGCTTCGCATTCGGGAGTTTTTCCAACAGAAGCCCGGCTCCTCCGGCATGGTCAAGGTGAATATGGGTAACAATGACATACGAGATGTCTTCCGGCTGTACATCGAGTTGCTCTAGGGCAGCAAGTACACGCGGTACAGATACGCTTGCTCCCATTTCGACAATTGTTTTCTGTTCGGCATTAATAAAATAGCCTGTTGAGCGACCGTTCAGTTCGCGGTCAACAAGTTCAATCTGGAAAATATCGTGACCAAGGTCTACAATAGGAGTGGCAGTCACAAACATCCCTCACTTTTTGGAGTAGTTAAAGAACTGTGAATTTTAAGAAATCGTTTTCATTATATCATACATAAGGAGTTAGTAGATGAATAAGGTGGAAATTATCGCGACCTCAACATTCGGCTTAGAAGCGGTGGTCGCCCGTGAAGTAAAAAATCTTGGCTATGAAAATGCAACTGTCGAGAACGGAAAAGTTACATTTGTGGCGGACAAGCTTGCGATCTGCCGCGCGAATCTCTGGCTGCGTACCGCTGAGCGCATTCGTCTCAAAATTGGCGAGTTCAAGGCGGTTACATTCGACGAATTGTTCGAAAAAACAAAAGCGCTTCCGTGGTCGGAGTGGCTGCCAGTTGATGCTGAATTCCCGGTTGAGGGCAAATCCGTTAAGTCGACGCTGTTCAGTGTCTCGGATTGCCAGGCCATCGTAAAGAAAGCGGTTGTGGAAAGCATGAAAAAAAGCTACAACCGCCAGTGGTTCGATGAAACCGGCCCGCTGTTCAAAATCGAAGTAGCACTTCATAAAGATATTGCCACGATCACGATTGACACGTCCGGTGTGGCGCTGCACAAACGGGGCTATCGCCGTCTGATTAGTGAGGCACCGCTTAAAGAAACGATGGCAGCTGCCATGATTCAGTTGTCGTACTGGAATCCGGACCGTCCGCTGCATGACCCGTTCTGCGGCTCAGGTACGATTCCGATCGAAGCGGCACTCATCGGTCGCAACATCGCGCCGGGGATGAACCGCGAGTTCGCGTCTGAAGAATGGCCATCGATTCCGAAAAAGCTGTGGCAGGAAGCGCGTCGGGAAACGCATGATCTGGCGAAATATGACCGCCCGCTTGAAATTACAGGTTCGGATCTGAATGGGGATATTATTGAAGTGGCGCGTGAGAATGCGGAAGAAGCGATGGTAGACGATGCAGTGCGATTTAAGCGTCTGCCGCTCGGCTCGTATCAGACCGATGCGAAATACGGCTGCATCATCACGAATCCGCCATACGGGGAGCGGATCGGTCAGGAGAAAGAAGTTATTCAGCTGTATAAAACGATGGGCAAAGTATTCAAAAGTCTCGATACGTGGTCGTTATACGCGATTACGTCGCA